>NZ_NFHH01000027.1 GCF_002161285.1 Blautia sp. An81
GGGTTTCCCCTTTTGGATAAGTCGGGTGACGATAGGGTGCGGATTATTCCGCTTTGATACCTTGCCCTATTACTTGCTCAAGGTAAGATTATTACAGCCCCTTACGGGCGCACCACCATACTGTTTGAGACAGGCGTCCCCGTAGCGAAAGTCACGCCACACCCGCCGGTAATCTCGTCCAGATACTGGCACTTTGCAAACATATCGGAGCTTTTCTGTGCATCCGTCTGTGCAATCCCCGCAATGTTCCTCATTTTGGTATAAAGAAACAGATTTTTGTAAAAATGACTCTCATCCACAAACAGCCGGTCTACACCGAGCTGCTCAAATGTCACCACATCATCTTTTCTGGACTGATCATTGAGCCGCTCCAGTTTCGTTTCCAGGTTCTTCCTTGTCTTTTCCATCTGCTTTACGGTATAGTGTGTTCCTTCCTGGGCAGCCGCCTCCTCAATCGCCATGGTGATCTCATCAATCTGTTTTTCAATGGACAATGCCTGCCGTTCTCGTGACAAGGGAATCCGCTCAAACTGGCTGTGTCCAATGATGATAGCGTCATAATCCCCTGTAGCAATCCGGGAACAGAACTTCTTCCGATTAGCAGGCTCAAAGTCTTTTTTCGTTGCCACAAGCACATTGGCGTTTGGATACAGCCGCAGGAAGTCGCTGCCCCATTGTTCCGTCAAGTGGTTTGGAACTACATATAAATTCTTCTGCGACAGTCCAAGCCGCTTACTCTCCATGCCGGCAGCGATCATCTGAAAAGTCTTTCCCGCACCCACGCAATGGGCAAGCAGCGTATTATGTCCGTAAAGGATATGGGCAACGGCGTTCTTCTGGTGGGGCATCAGCGTGATTTCCGGTGTCATCCCGGCAAACTGGATATGGCTGCCGTCATATTCACGGGGACGGATACTATTGAAAAGCTCATTATATTTCCGGCATAACGTTTCCCGCCTGTCCATATCCCGGAAGATCCATTCCCGGAAAGATTCTTTGATCAGCTCCTGCTTCTGCTGTGCAAGCATAGTTTCTTTTTTATTGAGGACTCTCTTTTCATTGCCATCTTCTTGCACTGTGTCATAAATTTTCGTGTCACGCAGATTTAAGGCGTCCTCTAAAAGCCGATAAGCGTTTGCCCGCTGTGTGCCGTAGGTGGCAGTCACACGGGGATTGCGGTAGTCCGCATTTTTCCCGCTTACATTCCACTGTCCGTTGACCGGGGCATATTTGACTTCAATCTTCCGTCCAAGCAGATAGTCCGGTGTCTCAAACAGTTCTCCCATAAACTGTGTGATATAGTCCGGATCAATCCAGGTTGCACCTAAACGCACCTCGATTTCTGACGCATCCAGATCTTTCGGCTGCACTCGTTCCAATGCCTGAACATTGATCTCGTACTCCGGATGGTTCTCCGCAAAAGTCCTTGCTGTTGCCAGCTTCTCCCGCACATTGCCGGACAGGTATTCATCCGAGGTTTCCCACGCTTCTGTTACCGGGTTTTTGAAGATCACTCCTGTCAGATCTTCGGTTACTTGCTCTTCTGTTTTCCCGCAAAGCTCCGCCATAAATGGCACATCTACTTTGGCCCGTTCCCCAATGGACACGGCTAAAGCTTCACTGGCTGTATCCACAGAAGTCACCGCTTCCGGCTTCCGGATCGTCCGTTTGGTGAAAATATCCGCTTTCCGTTTCAGATTCCCGCTTTCATCCAGGATTTCCAATGAGGCGAGCAGACAATAACTGCTGTCCTGGGAGAACGCCCGCTTGTTGGCATTGCTGCTGATCAGCCCGTATCTTCCGGTAAAGCGGTCATATGCCTGATTGAGTTTCTCCTGCAGGGAATGGACTTTTTCATCACTTCCATCCTCTAGCTG
Organism: Blautia sp. An81; assembly: GCF_002161285.1. Taxonomy (GTDB): domain Bacteria; phylum Bacillota; class Clostridia; order Lachnospirales; family Lachnospiraceae; genus Blautia; species Blautia ornithocaccae. Next base: position 1,878 of record NZ_NFHH01000027.1, read on the forward strand.
GCACTGCAGAAGTGCCTGCGTCAAGTCACGAAGCTCGATCATTCCCAGGACACGCTCTGTTGTCATGACAGGCAGCTCCATCCGGTTCATCCGGGAATTTTCCCGGTAATACACAGCGCCGTCCACGTTGGCAAAGCTGAAATTTTTAATGGACGGGTCTGCCGGTATGGAAGTGTCAATCTCTCCTAAGTCAGAATCCTCCAACTCGATCTCTGTGATCGTGCCGTGGATATGGCTGACCGCCTCCTTTAACTGCTCCGCCAGATCTGCACCCTCAATAGGCTGACAGGTGAGCTGTGGGCCAAAAGGGCCGGATACAATCTTCTGCTCCCCAAGCACCATCTCTGGATGGTTCTGGAAATAACGGTTGACGGTGACAAAGTTATGGGAGGTTTCCCCTTTGTCATTGGTATACTCCTCCCGCAAAAGTTCATCCGTTTGTACCCACTCCGGCAGCTCCTTCCCAAGCATCCGGGGAGCATCCAGCTTCTGCAGGAACAGGATATCCGTATTCATCCTTGTCCCAGCATTGGCCTGGAACGCATTGTTTGGGAGACGGATCGCTCCAAGCAGCTCACAGCGCTGTGCAATATACTCTCTGGCTTTCGCATCCTGCTTGTCCATGGTTCCGCCGCTGATCCCATTAGACGTTACAAAGGCGATCACACCGCCAGGACGTACTTTATCAATGGTCTTTGCAATGAAGTAATCGTGGACGAAAAATTTCTGCCGGTCATAGCGACGGTCTATCAGCTTATATCCGCCAAAGGGAATATTTCCCACCGCCACATCAAAGAAACCGTCCGGAAACTCCGTCTTTTCATATCCGCTGATGGTAATATCCGCTTCCGGGTAAAGGAGCTTTGCGATCCTTCCGGAAATGCTGTCCAGCTCCACGCCATACATGTTCAGCCCATCCATGCCCTCCGGCGCCAGACCCAGGAAATTTCCGATCCCGCAGGACGGCTCCAGAACATTCCCTTTCTCCAGCCCCATATTTTCCAGTGCTTCATACATCGCTTTAATCACCACCGGCGGCGTGTAAAAGGCGTTCAGGGTGGATTCCCTTGCCGCCTTATATTCCTCCGGATCAAGTTCCGCATACAGTTCTGTAAATTCCTCCGACCAGGCTTCATTTCGTTCCTCGAATGCTTCCTGCAGGCCGCCCCATCCCACATAGCGAGATAAGATTTCCTGTTCTTCCGGTGTGGCGGTTGTCCGTCCTTCCTGTTCGATCTGGTGGAGCAGACGGATCGCATCCATGTTGGCACGGAACTTTTCTTTTGCGTTCCCGGTTCCAATAGTCTCGTCCGTAATACGAAAATTGACTGCCTTTTCCTGCTGTCCTAAAGCCGGAGCCGGCTCCTTTTCCACTGGCTCTAAAGGGATATGGTAATACTGCCGGATGATGTTGATGGTGTCCAGGGACATCACCTCTGTGGTAAGATGTTCCAGCTCCCTCTTTACAGCCGCCTGGTTGTCTGTCTCCAGGCGCTCCAGTACGTCAAGGATCAACTGCATCTGTTCCGGGGAGAACTCCGGGTTTAACACCGGCGTCACATCCTGTCCTTTTTCAGCGGCTGCATAGATGACATCCACCTGCTCCGGGGAAAGCACATCAAAGGATACCCCCGCTTTCTCCATCTTTTCCGTGATCTGTTCCTCAAGGACAGTATAAATGGCATCCTGTTCTTCTTCCGTCAAGATCCTCTCTAACTGCCCCGGCTCCCGTTTTTCCGATTCCTGTCCTGGTTCATCCGTTTCCGGCGTCTCCACTGGAGATACCTTTTCTCCTGCATTTTCCGGCTCTATTACCGTTTCTGAAGTTGTCTCCGCTTCTTCTGTCTGTTTCGCTATTATCTCCTGTGGCTCTTTTTCCGGAACACTTTCTCCCATAAAGTCAAAGAGAGACAACTGCTGTCCTGTTGCCTCCACTTCTATCTCTTTCTTCTGTTCCGGAAATATCGTATACGTTCCGTCAATATAATCATGGATCACCGAGAGGGTTTCCGCCCTTTCCTCATACTCCGGGAAGTCCAAAGGTAAGGCAGCAAGGGCGGCGTCCATCTTTGATGCCAATTCTTCTGCAGTATCCGGTTCTTCCAGAAGCTGCGGCAGACGTTTCCTTGCATCCTCGTTCAAAAGATCTTCTTGAAATGGCCGCTCGATCTCCTCCGGCATCCGGGAATAAAAACGGATGATCCTCCTGGCTAGAACCTCCCGTTCATATGCCGGCATACGGGAGTAGTCCCCGGCTTTCAGGTACATCCCCTGGTCTATGAGCTGTTGGACACGCTTTGCTGCCTGGGGCCACTTCAAAAGTTCTGTAGCTTCCGGTTTTAAATAATCCCCCCGACATAGTTTGATCCCTTTCCCGTCATAGTCCGCATGGGAATCATCTGCCCCGGATAAGGCATGGCTGCACCCGCCGATCCCATATCTTTCTTTGAGGAAATCTGCCTTTTCCTTTGCTGTTTTCTCCTGGATAAAAAAAGCGTAGGTACTTAAACGTCCATCCGAGTAAGGGCCTCCCCCGGCAAGAAACGAATCAATCTCATCCTGGGTAATAAAAATTTCATGTTCCTGCCACTGAAAGCCTTCTCTTGACTGATAAGGCACTGCTTCCTTTGCAAACTTCTGGAACTGTGCTGCCACTTTGTCCGGGCGGTAATGGTGAAACCTCATTAAATCTTTGTCAGTTTCATAGGCTTCTGCCAGCCCCGCCAGACGCTCATTTAACTCTGCCAGATACTCTGGCTGTGCGATCAGCTTTTCAATCCGCTCTGTCTTTTCAGGATAACCATATCCAAATTGGTGTTCTGTTCCAAAAACAATCTCCGCTACACCTTCCGCCATATCCCCGTGCATAAAGGCAAGCGCCTGTGCATGTTCTTTTATGGCGTTTTCTCTTGCTGCATCCAGAACCGCCTGGGGAGCATATTCCCCCTGCCTTAAAAGCTGATGAATCCGCCCGCTCACATCCTCCCAGGACAGAAATGTTTTATCCAGAATCCGGTCATGTACGGTATGCCCCACAGCGATCTGCATCCCCAGCTCATCATACCAGACAGAATACTCTTTCCCACCGATCACAAGCCCGATACCGCCCGTGCCATACTCCCGCCGCACAAAATCCGTGTATTCCTCCGGTGTCTGCTCAACCATGAAATTATAGATGATCCGCAGATGGCTTCTGTCTTTGTTGCCGCCTTTTCTTAAAACTTCATCAATTACATCCGCAGGAATGGCAGTTTCCCCGGCATACAGAGCCGCCTGCCGTTCCTCAATCGAACGGATCTGCTGTTCCACGGTGGGAAATTCGGGCAAAGATAAAGCAGAGGCTTCTATCTCCTCTGCTTCACTCAAATCCTGTTCTCTTGTTTCCTCCCCTAGCTGTATACCAATTCCGTCAGCACGGTTTCCTCCGCCATCTGTGTCAGGCTGTTCATGTGTGCTGTCCACGCCATCTGATCCGTCTCTTTGTCCGGTGCCGGGTATACCGTAAGAAGCCCGTCCAGAAGGATCTCCATCCTCTCCTGCGCCGCTTTCTCTATCTCTGACAGATGGTTGTCCAGCTTCCCGCTGACCAGCAGGCTCTGGTACAGGTTCTCCTTGTGTTCTCTCAGGTATGTTCTCCGCAGCATCCCGTATTTCCCGATGGTCTGCGGTTCTTCCGTCAGTGTCAGGTTCGGAAACAGGTAGTCTCCCTTGCGGTGATAGGTCAGTTCCATTTGTTTTCCCTCCTTCATCATTTTCGCTTTCACGAATTAACGTGTTAAATTTATTATAAGGTACTTCCTTCTTTTTTGCAACCGTTTTCTCTGGATTTTCTTTCTGTCTCGCTTCACGCTCGGCCTGTCGGATCGTGCGCCCAATGTCACGAAGTACCGGCTCCACAAGCTGGCTGGTGGCATTTCCTAAGAATGCCAAGACAGACAGATCATTATAATCCGTGATCCCAAAGAAATCCGCTTCCTCCAGGTATTTCGCCGGCTCCAGTCCACAGCGCCGTGCCAGGGTATAAAAGGCGCTGTTTGCCAGAAGGGTACGGAACTCCACCCGGATCGTATCCTCGTCCAATCCCTCCAGAAACGTACCGGGGATGGCATACTCCATGCCATCCATGGCTTCCTCTAAACTATCCGCCGCCATGTCCTCTGCAACCTGCCGCAGCGCAGAGGGCAGGTCTGGAGCCTCCTCCCCGTTTAACCCGTAAGTATCTGTCAGATGGTTCAGAAGCATTTCCCGCTGATCTTCTTTCAGCCGCCACAGATATGGTCTCCTTCCTCCCCTCACTGGATGGGTATCCGATACGTCAAACACATACCGCAGCACTCGCCTCGGCCCGGTATCGTCAATCAGGGCAATCCCTTTTGCTCCCCGGTTCACCCACCGGCGCATCTTCTCATTCCACACTTCCAGCTCCGCACAGGCCGTAGCGTCCGGGCGCTGTGCATGGATCAGAAGTGTATCAGAGAAAGGATAGCGGTAGAGCCTGGAAGCAGTATCCAGATAGCGCATCCAGTCCCGTGGGGAACCGCTGACTTCCTTTGCCGTTTCCCTTGCCAGGAAACGGATGTCATTCATTTTCGCCATATAAATCCTCCTGTAAATAAAAGTTCTGTGTGCTTCTCTCTGCATAAAATCCCGGATATTTTTCTTTTCCCATTTACAATATAAAGAAATTCAGTTATAATTTCTTTATAAGGAGGTGCTTTTATGCCAAATATCCGTTCAAGCGCAGATCTGCGCAACAGCTATAACGAAATTTCCACTTTCTGCCATGAATATGCGGAGCCTGTTTTCATTACCAAAAACGGCAAAGGCGATCTTGCCGTTATGAGCATTGAGGCGTATGAACAGCTCGCAGGCCGCTGTGAGTTATACGGGCTTCTCCAGGAAGGCATGGATGACCTTTCTTCCGGGAAAACCCGCCCATTCTCTGAGGCAATGGCAGATATACGGAGCCGGCGCAGGCGATGAGTTACCATCTGCATATCACCAGCGTTGCAGAACGGGATATTTCCCAGGCTGCCGATTATATTGAGTTTGTCCTGAAAAATCCCAAAGCCGCTGACGATCTCCTTGAGGAAACGGATCAGAAGATCAATGCCTTGCTTCCGTTTCCCCAGGAACATCCCATTGTAGAGGATAAGCTGCTGGCTGCCTGGGGCATCCGCTTCACACAGATCAAAAACTATCTTGCTTTTTACGTGATAGAAGAAAACCAGGTGACAGTGATCCGTTTCCTATATGCCAAAAGCGACTGGATCTCCATCTTAAAGGTAGGCTTTCCTCTCGTTTAAGCCTGACCTTCCCGCAGCCTTTGCGGGAAGGTTTTATTTTTTCTTCTTCGGGAACTCCAGGCGGAAAGCAGCCTTGCCATCTGCCGCCTCCAGCATAAGATACGCCGCAAACGTGCGTCCCTTTTTCTGCGAATACAGATCCAGCACATACGTCCGCCCGTCTTTTAAAAGCTCTGCCGCCATCTTTTTGTCGATCATTTTCTTCATCCCGGACAGATACCGGTTCTCTTTCCAGAGGGAAAACCCGCACTCCCGGTTCCCACAGAAGAAATTCCGCTTACTCTCATAGACAGGGCTTCCGCACACCGGGCAGGTTCCAATGCTCTCCCTGGAATAAAAACGGTTCTGTTCTTCCACGGATATTTTCCCGCACTCCAGCAGCATCCGGTCAATCAGTTCTACGATCCCCTCCAGAAATTCCTGCCCGCACAGCTCTCCTTTTTCGATCCGGAGCAGACGGTTTTCCCACTCTGCTGTCATAGCGGCTGACCGCAGATACTCCGGCAGCACCGAGATCAGGTCTGCCCCGTCCTGGGTAGCGAAAAGCTGTTTTCCCTTTCTTACGGCATAACCGGAAGATACCAACTTTTCAATAATGGACGCCCTGGTTGCTGGCGTTCCAAGCCCCTTTTTCTCTGTCTCCTCGTCAAATTCCTGATTGCCGGCAGTCTCCATTGCGGACAGCAGGGTATCCTCACTGTATGGCTTCGGCGGCGTTGTGTAATGCTCCGATATACTGGCTGTAACCGGGTGGAATGTCTGCCCCTCTGTCACAGCGGGGATGGTTCGCTCCTCCCCGTCTTTACGGACTTTTGTGCCTAAACGCTCACGAAACGCCGCTTCTACTGCTTTCCATCCCATTTCCTGAACAGCTTTCCCTTTTGCCTGGAAGTTTTCCCCCGCACAGGATACCCGGACTTCCGTCTCCTGAAACACATGCTTCTGCGCCCCGGCGCAAAGCAACCGGACGCTGATCAACTGCAGGATGTCCTGCTCTCCTTTGGACAGCTCCTGCAGATCACAGCCCTTTAACTCTGCTGTAGGGATGATCGCATGGTGATCCGAGACTTTACTGTTATCCATCGTTCGCTTTACATCCGGTTCCTGCGGATATAGCGAGGAAAATCCGTATTTTTCACACGCCATTGTAATCGCCTGCCGTGCGGTCTGCTCCATATCCTCCGTCAGATACTGGCTGTCCGTCCGGGGATAGGTTACCAGCTTTTGCTCGTAAAGGCTCTGGGTAAAATCCAGTGTTTCCTTTGCCGTATAGCCAAAGTAACGGTTGCTTTCCCTCTGGAGCGTGGTCAGATCATACAGCTTCGGGGGATGGACGGCCTTTTCCACAGATGAGCAGAATTCCACTGTGGCAGTCCCGCCCTCACAGGCTTCCTGAATACGCTTGACCTCCCTGGGATCAAACAGCTTTTCTTTTACGACCTCCAGACCATCACAGTCTAAATGAAGATTATAGTATTTCTCTTTCTGGAAATGGGCGATCTGTTCTCCCCGCTCCACCAGCATTTCCAGTGTGGGTGTCTGCACCCGTCCCACCACCAGGCGTTTAAAATATTTTGTGGTAAAAGCTCTGGTGGCGTTCATCCCAATGAGCCAGTCCGCTTTTGCCCGGCAGACAGCCGCTTCATAGAGGTTCTGGTATTCTGCTCCCTCTTTTAAGTGGGCAAATCCGTCCCGGATCGCACCATCCTCCATAGAGCTGATCCAGATCCGCTTAATGGGAAGATGGCTCCCAGACAGTTCATAGACCCGTCCAAAGATCAGTTCCCCCTCCCGCCCGGCATCACAGCCATTTACCACATAATCCACATCTTTCCGGTTCAGCAGTTTTTTTAACACAGAAAACTGCCCCTTTTTCTCTTTCGCCACAGCCATCTGCCATTTTTCCGGCAGGATCGGGAGATCTTCAAACTCCCACTTTTGGTACTTTTCCTCATAGCCCTCCGGCGGTACATACTCCGCCAGATGCCCCAGGCACCAGCTTACCAGCCAGCCATTTCCCTCCAGATAGCCGTCCTGCCGCTTGTCCGCCCCCAACACTTTCGCATAGGCTAACGCCACACTGGGCTTCTCCCCTAATACTAAATACATCCAATACTCCTTTCCGGCTTGCACCTGTATGAGAAAAGACAGCCGGTTTCCCGGCTGTCTGTCTCTCTCCTTATCTTTCTTGCTTATGTTTCCTCATTTTCTTCCTCTGTGGAACCGTCCTCCTCCGGCTGATCTTCATTAACGTAAGTGCCGCCGTCATAGAACTCTAAGTCCTCGCCATCTTCCTGGGCTTCCTCTTTCTTCGGCTTCACAACTTTAAAATAATAACCAGCTCCGATCCCGCCTGCCGCAAGAAGGCCAATCGCCAGGAGCGCCCCTGTGTTCATGCCTCCGTCCTCTTCCGGCTGTACCGTCTCCGGTTCTGTTTCCTCCGGTGCCACAGTTGTCTCTGTCTCTGGAATCACCACCTGCGGCATCTCCTCCGTCTGTGTCTCATCCATAAACTCCGCCAGGTCATTCTCGTCGATCATGGAGAGCATATAGACATTTTCCGTATTATTGGAGCGGTCTAACACCAGAAAAAATGTGTTGCCGTTTTTCGTCTGGATGGTCAGGAACTCTTTCGTTCCATCATCCGACTTATCGTCCAGCACTTCCCCGTTTCCCGGAATGGAAAATGGTGTCCCCTCTCCCCCTGACGCTTCTTCCTGGGCCGCTGCTTCTGTCTCCCCGGCGCTTTCCGTCTGCTCCGGGATTACCGTCTGTGTCTCTCCTGCCGCAGCCTCCCCGGCTGTTTCTGTCTGTCCGGTATCTCCGGTATAGGCAAAGGCGTTCATGGCGGTGGAGGAAAATACCCCCGCCGCCATAGCAAGCGCCATCAGCCATTTTTTAAGTTTCCTCATGATTCCTAACCTCACTTTCCTGCGCTTTTTCTATTCTTTCTGTCTGCTCCTTGCTGCTTTCTTTTGTTTCTTCTTGCTCCGGGAGGGGAATGGATACCGTTCCGCTCTGAATCCCCTCCAGAAGCTCTAACATCCTGTGGCTGTCCAGTTTCATAGAACGGATGGTTTTCACAATCTCCTGATTCTCAAGCTGTTCCGCTAATAGTTTCAGTTCTTTTAAGTGTTCCTGCCACTCGGCAATCTTTTTTTCTGTTCTCTGGATCTCCTCCAGAACCCGGTGTAGCTTCCGGTTCATACCGCTCACCTTCTTTCTTATCCGTGGATACGTCCAAATGCCAGGAAATGCTCCTGCCAGTAAGAGGACGCAATGCTCGTATACTGGATCGGATTTCCGCAGTGGATCATCATATTGTCTCCCACATAGATCCCCACATGGCTTGCTCCTGCCGTATCATAGGTTCCCTGGAAGAAAATCAGATCTCCAGGTTTTGCCTCGGATGGTGACACACGGGAACAATATCCCATCAATCCATCTGTGGTCTGTCTGCCGATATTCCAGCCGTTGCCACAGTTGTTAATTACCCAGCTCACGAATCCGGAGCAGTCAAAACTGGTAGATGGGGAACTGCCGCCCCACACATAGGGATAACCCAGGTATTTCTCCGCTTCATGGATCATGTTGGCGAACTTCTGATCCGTCAGGGCTTCCGCAGGGATCTCATAGCCAAAGTCACCGCCGCCACCCGGAAGGGTTTCCGTATCAAACAGATAATCCCGGTTTCCGTATGTACCGTTATAAAGGTCATAGCGTCCTTCTTCGTTCTCATCCATCAATTCCCGCAGCACAGCATCCAGGCCATGATTGGTCAGTGTCACGTCCAGCCGGTTCACTTCCTGTGTTGTGGTCACTTCCACTTCCCGACTGCCATTGTCATCCGCTAGATAGGCTTCCCATTTCTGGTGTCCGTGGGCGGATGCGGCGGCATGGTCGCTGTAATACACGTCAAACTGTACGCCGTACCGTGCAAAGGCTCCCGTATCTTCCACCACATATTCCACACCGTTCATGATCACTTTTGTTCCCATTGGCACAAAGGGATTGCTTGCATCCACGGCAATGGTATGGTTAGCCTTGGGATAGACGCCGCTTGCCGTAGGGCCGCCGGCCCACTGTCCGCAGCAGATGGAGCAACTGCAGTAGCCACTGGTTACAACTTTCCCCAGAGATTCCCCCACCCGCACCATCTTTGTCTCTGTCACGGTTTCCCGTGTGCTTTCCGTGGTAATGCTGTACTGACGCTGAAAGATTTCCTCGATCTCATCCTTTACCTGCTCATAGGTAAATTCCCCGTACTTTGCGGAAAAATAAGAGATCAGGTGGTACGGATTGTGGGAGATCTCGTCAATCTGGTAGCGGTACTCGTCATAACCGGGATGGCGGCTCTCCATACTGTTGATCTGCTCATTCAGAGCTGCTTCCAGTTCGGAATACGCATCTTCCACTGCATAAATATCCTCATCTGTACTCCCGTAAGTCGTGCTGGCAATCGTAGACGCCGCCCCACCCTGGATCGATGCGCCGCAGCTCGCCAGAAGGGAAGCAATCATGACAAAGAATAAACCAGCAGCCGCCACAATGCCTAAAATCCCTTTGCTTTTCCCGATAACAGCAGAAGCCACACTCCTTGCTTTGGAAGCAATGGTCTGTGTGGCTTTTGCTGTTCCTGCCGCTGTTTTCTCACCTTTTTTCGCTGCCCGGTATGCTTTCTGATACTGGCGTTTCTGCCAGAACTTCCGCAGGATTCCCTTTTTTGCCTGCTCTGCCGTTTTCTCACCGGCTTCCTGAGCTTTCTCATACAAAAGCCGGCTTTTCCCCATTTCCATGGAACCGGCTTCCTGCAGGCGGGCATTTCTCTTGTGCAGTCCACGGCTTGTCCGGTGCATGGCGTACCGGAGGGCACTTTCTGCCATCAGCTCCGCCCGGTGTGTCCCCTCCACGGCAGCGTTTTCCTGCTCGGCTTCGTGGGCTTTCCCATGAACGTAAACAGCGGCGGAGCCTGCCGCTGTTGAAACTGCCTTTTTGGAAATCCCCATGCCTGCGCCACGCACCATGCCGCTCTCCTCATCCCCAAAGGATAAACGTCCCGCCTTCTTCTGTTCTTTGCGAAGTTGCTCCCGTTTGGTTTTCTCTTTGATTTCCTCCCGGAAGTCCTCCATGGCAGCGGTATCCTCTGGCTTTCCTCTCTCTTTCCTGGCGTACTCCTGCACCAGCTTTTTCTTCCGCAGATGGGAAGTCTCCGCCGCTGATTCCAGAAACGCAGAAGTACCGGACGGATGCCCCCGGATATTGCCGGAGCGGAAGGACTGCTCCCGAATACCGCTGTGACCGGAGGGAACGGTTTCCTGTTCTCCGTCAGACTCCATCTCCAGGCTTTCCCTCCGATCCGCTGCCATAAGATTGCCGGACAGCCCATCAAAATCCGCTCCGGCTGAAACCTCTGCTCTCAAGCCGCCGGAATCAGAAAGAGCCTCCCCCTGCTTCATCTCCGGCTGATTCTTTGGTTTCTGCCGTCTTTTTCCACTTTCTGACCGTTGATCCGCATCTCTTTCTGAACGGGAAAAGGAAACATCTTCTGCCTGCTTTGACAGTACCCGTTCCTCCCGTTCTCTCTGACTGACACGGATCGTTTCCCCGCTTTGCAGGTTCTCCTCGGTCAGCCCATCCCGGTTCATCTTGCGGACGGTTTTGTCCCTGGCTTTATATTCCTGTTCTTGTATCTTCTCTATTCTCCGTCACCCCCTGTTGTCTCCGCTTGATAAGCTGGCAATATTCTTCTTCCATCTCACACCCACAATACAATCTACCTGTTTTTTCAGCCGCAAGTGCTGTAGAACCACTTCCCATGAAAGGGTCAAAGACCAGTTCCTGGGGCAGTGTAGAAAGTTGGATCAGCCATGACATGCATTCCACATTTTTTACGGTAGGATGTTGGATATGGTGTTTGGACAGCCAAGCTGCATTATAGGTGGCTTTCGGATAGTCCTCGCCAAACCAGCAGCTATTGAACCTGTATTTGTATTCCCGGCTGGGCTTACGTCCCCGGTGGAATACCGTACCTGGCGGTTTCCTGTTTTTCATCAATCCCGTCTGCTGAAAGATCCGCCGTCCTTTCTGGCAGAAAATGATCCATTCACTGTTGTTCGCAAAACTTCCTTTCAAGTCCCCGATTCCTCCAACCGTTCCTTTCTCAACCACGAGACAGTTTTTAATGTAAAATCCCGCTTCTTCCAGATATTTGTAATGCAGGGGATAGCTGTCAAACCGGGTAAAAAAATAAGCGTGTCGGTTTTCCTTCAATACGCGGTAACATTCCTTTGCCACTGTAAAAAAATCAAGGGATTCGTCTCCCGCAATCGGCTTCTTTTGCTTTTTTGTAAAATGATTCTGATAACGGATACCATACGGAGGATCAGTCAGGATTAAATCCACTGATCCATCCGGTATTTTTTCAAAAAAAGAGAAACAGTCGCAGCAATAGATTTGATTTTTCATCCATTCCCATCCGCCCTCTTTCTGGACAGAAATATCACCTTCCATCCGCCTGTTCCTCCAGATCCGACACTTTCGTTGTCATCAGCGAATACAGACGCAGGGATTTATCGAATTTATCTTTAAACGGGATAATGGTACTGCCATAAAAAATCAGCCCTTCACCTTCCCCGCTGTTGGTCACATAGGATAGCTGATGGGGAGAAATGTTGAGCTGTTTTGCCAGGATCTGTCTGTCTCCTGCCGCCTGGTTGAGCATATAGATAAAGTCCGAGTTTTCAAAGATGTTCTCAATCTCCCGGCTGGCAAGCAGGTCTTTAATATTCTGGGTAATCCCTGTGGGGATGCCGCCCCATTTTCGGAAACGCTTCCAGATTTCTACAGAATACGCCGCTGTCTGCTCTTCTTTCAGGAGAAGATGGAACTCGTCAATATAATACCGGGTAGATTTATGGGCCGCCCGGTTCACTGTCACACGGTTCCACACCTGATCCTGGACGATCAGCATCCCAAGTTTTTTCAACTGCTTTCCCAGGTCTTTAATATCAAAACACACGATCCGGTTATTCAGTTCCACATTGGTACGGTGGTTGAATACTTTTAGGGAGCCATTGACGTAGATTTCCAGCGCTGTAGCGATCCGCTGTGCCTGTACTTCCTTTTGCTGACGCAGGCACTCATAGAGATCTCCCAGGATAGGCATATTTTCCGGCACCGGCGCTTCAAAATATTTCTGATACACCAACGGCAGGCACCGGTCAATGACCGATTTTTCCTCCGCTTCAATCCCGTTGCGGCTTCCCATGATCAGCTCACACAAGGAAAGGATAAAATCACTCTTAAATCCCAGGGGATTATCGTCATCCGAGTAATCCAGGTTAATGTCCATGGGATTGATATAGTCATGGCTTGTGGGGGAGATATGGATTACCTGCCCGCCCAGGGCATTGACAAGGGGATAATATTCCCCCTCCGGATCTCCAATAATGATGTCGTCCTGTGTGACAAAGAAAGCGTTGGTAATCTCCCGCTTTGCCGAGAAGGATTTCCCGGAGCCAGGTGTTCCCAGGATCAGGCCATTTGGATTTTTCAGCTTCTTCCGGTCTACCATGATCATGTTGTTAGAGAGTGCGTTCAGCCCATAGTAGAGGGATTCCCCCTCCATAAATAATTCCTGAGTGGTGAACGGCACAAAAATAGCCGTGGATGTGGTGGTCAGCGCCCGTTTTATGGGGATCAGGTTCAACCCCAGCGGTAGACTGCTCATCAGCCCCGGCTCCTGCATATAATCCAGACGGCGCAGGGAACAGTTATATTTCTGCGCAATGCCCGCTGTCTGGAACACCGCATTGTCTAATTCCTGCTTCGTCTTTGCCGTATTCAAAAATACAATCGTCACAAGGAACATCCGCTCATTCCTGGACTGGAGATCTTCCAAAAGCCGCTTCGCCTCCCCGCCGTAAGTGTTCAGGTCAGACGGGATGATGTCCATATCATATCCGGAACGCACCGCCTTTTTCTGCTCCTCAATCTTCATCCGGTTGATGTCCGTCACCTTGCTTTTCACCAGCTTGATGGCCTTCATCTGGTCTAAGGACTGGATATGCAGGTTGACGATCAGGTTCCTGTCCATATCGAGAAATTCCGCCAGCATCCGGTCAGTCAGCTCCGGAGCCAGGATCTGCAGATAGGACACCGCTCCCAGGGTATTTCCCATCATAAAGTCCTTCCCATTTTTAAATAAAAAGCTGGTGGGAGCGATAAAGTCTTTTGTCCCCATACCAGAGCGCAGCACCTGGTCAAAGGAAAACTGAAACGGCACTTTTTCCTCCGGATTGAATGTCTCATACATAATCTGCAGCCGTTCCCGGCCATCCAGGGGATAAGCAGATACGCCAAGCACTTTAAAGTTATTGAGGATGTCCGTCTCAATCCGCTCCAGCTTCGGTTTTGCCTCCCGGATATTTTCGGCTTCAATACCAAAGGTGATATACTTTGTCCGCACCAGGCCGTTATTCCCTTTTGCGAGCTGATTTTTCAACATCTGTGCGTACTCCATCCGCACATCGTCAAAAGCGTCATGCTGGGGCTTGATCTGGATCACAGATTCAAATTCTTTCATGTTGCTGTGGTGATTGATGAATGACAACTGGAAATGGATACTGCTGTCAAAGTAATTCAGGAAGTCACACCAATTCTCGAAAATAGCGTTCTTGTCCTCGTTCTGTGCCAACTGATAGTTAATATCGTAAAAACGGATGGTTTTGGAATAATATTTATCCTGCACCCGGCAGATCCCGTCCCTTGCCATTTCCCGGTAAGGGATGGATTTCTGAGCGGACAGCCGTTTTTCCTCCGCTTTTTTGTCCGCCTTCTTCTTTAATCCCCTCGTGGTACTGCCCACAATTTTCTTACGAGCAGTATGCTCCGGACGAGACTTGCCCTGTCCCTGGACACTCCGTTCTACGGATACGCCTTTCTGTTCCTTCGCAGGCTTCCGTTTATCTCTTTTCTCTGCTTTTCTGCGGGCCTTTTTCTGTTTCGCCGCTTCTTTTGCAGCCGCTTTCCTGGCCTTTTTCTCATAACGTGCCAGCCTGCAGTATTTTCTCTTTCTCCGCTTATCTACTGCGATTTCTTCTCTTTTTCCCAAAATGCTCCCCTCCTTTCTTCTGGTCAGCCGGCGTTTCCTCCATCTCATAGAAATTCTCCACCTCATACCTGCGGATGGCAGGCTTTAGGAACTTCACCGTCACGATATTCCATAAAATTTTCTCCAGGGGAAGTCCGTCCTTTTCGTACATGGCGAAAAGAAACGCCGGAAGCATAAGAAGCACCATACCGGTGGCAGCATTGGTTGTTCCGATCAACTCCCGTGTGAGAAAATAAAAAGGCAGCCCAATGGCCGCCGCTGCCGACAGACAGATGAGCTGTCTTTTTGTCAGGTTCAATACTACTTTATTTTTTACTTTCGTCAGGTCTTTTGGTACGCTGACAAACGCCATAAATATACTCCTTTCCCAATTTATATGTTAATGCGCATTAAAGATCGAGCGGCTCAAACTTGCCGTTTTCATCAAACTGAAGCAGAGAATCACGGTGTAAGCCGCCACGCCAAAGAGCGCCGAGTGCATGTTATCGGAAATTTCAATGGTAGATACCAGCACCGCATAGATACCGACGCATACCATCATAAAAAATCCCTGAAAACCGAGAGCTAAAAGCCCACGGAAATAGTTATTTCCCACCTGCCCCCATTCCCGGTTGGAAAGCGTGGCAAATGGGATCGGCGCAACCGAGGTATAAAGGTAGATCTCAATCATACGGCCATATAAAATGACCGTAATCAGGACAGACAGAATCTTCATACATAAGCTGACGAGCATACTCTCCAGTGCAAGCACAACCAGCTCCCCTACATTCATGGATTCCATAGCAGTATTCATAGCGTCCAGCATAGAGTCCACATTAATCGCTGTATCAGAACTGATCACACCTCCCGCCGCATTGACTACATACTGTCCCACATCAAAGACCGCCATAGTAATCGTGAAGGTATTAGAAACCATCCAGACCGCCACCCACATCTTGAAAAAGTATTTAAAAAACATCCAGGTATCGATCTCATGCATGTTATTCTTTTCCGTCAGCATGGAAATCAGCTCATAGCACAGCACAAACGTGATGATCATCCCCGCAATGGGGATAATCACCGAGTTTGACAGGTTCTGTATCAGGCTGAAAATACTGCCGTTCCATGTCTGGGGCGTCTGTCCAACCTGGGACGCAATCTCCCCGGTCTTTTCATTGACATCTGTAAACATTGTGGTCAGGTTGGACGTTACCATCCCCGTCAGAAGATCCCTCATCCAGTTCTCGATTGCCTCGAAAATGCCATCGAACATAAATGAGTCCCCTTTCTACGTCAGAACAGCCCTCCAAGTAAGGGGATAAGCTGCGTTCCAATCAGGACTACCCCTCCTCCGGCCATAAGTTGTTTAATTCCCTGGCTTTTAGCCCCAGGATTATCATTTCCGTATCCTTCCAGCAGGTTGATCACGCCCCATACTGCAAGGCCGGCTCCAATGGCTACCACTAAGGTTTGTAAAATTGAAATTGCGGAACTAAAAAAAGCCATATATTACCTGGGAACCGGATTCCTTTCCGGCTTTATCGGCAGAGACAAAAAAAGAGCCGCCATCTTTCCATAGCCGCCCAACTTTTCCGGGAATCCGGTTCCCTTATCCTTTCTCTTTTATTTTGTTATTCCATCACGCTCTGTCCCTGCTTGTAATTTCCCGGCTCCGCCCGGATTGGCGGCCACAGGCGTCTAATCCGCATCGGCAGGATAGCCGCTTCCCTTACCTTCGCCGGAAACATTTCCTTCCATTCTTCTGGAAAATCCGGGCAGGATAACGCACGGACAATATCCGCCAAAACATTGACCGCCTCTGTAAAAAAATCCATAAACTCCCCTTTCCAACTTTGCGACATCGTGTCGCAAGGTTTTCCTGTCACTTTAACTTTACGTCACCGTGTCGTAAAGTTAGCATGGCTGTATCACTTTGCGTCACCGTGTCGCACAGTCCGTTTCTTCCAGATGTGCCATCACATCTTTCAAGATAGAATACCGCACCCCAAATACATACCGGGCAAAATCCTCCAACTGCTTTTCCTCATAGTCTGAAAGCGGCATCCGCCGCAGCTCAAACCAGACCGCCCGTTTATGGTCTGGAAGATCGGAAATATACTGGCAGCCGATTTTTGCCTGCATATCCCGGAAAATATCACTCATTCACTTTCCTCCCCTTCTACTTCAAAGAGGTCAAATTCTTCTTTCATCCGTAGCTTTAACGAATGTTTCATATATGCCTCCACATCAAAGCTGTTCTTTTTGTCATAGTCCGACAATAACTTATATCTCCTATGCCGGGTAATATCGAACTTGTCGCTGAAAAACGGACGCACCCCACGGAGCTGCAGGATGCACTTGTTCCCGTCCATCACCGCCAGTTCATCCCGGCTCATCAGTTCCTTGCCGGTTTTCTGATAATTCAGTCCATAGGAACGGCTCTGTCCACGGGTATCCGAGGTGTTATAGAGGTCTATCGTCTCTTTTCCAAGCGTCTCCGAGATTTCTTTTAGTGTGCTTCCCTCCTTGCCGCCCAGGAAAAGCATGGTGTCGCAGTTCCCCAGAATTGTTTCTGCGGCGTCTTTATAAATGGTTTTGAGCTGTGACTGCGACTGCAAAATAATAGAAGCCGAGATTTCCCGGCTCCGGATCGTTGCGATCAGCTTATCAAATTTTGGAATTTGTCCGATATTGGCAAATTCATCAAGTAAAAGCCTTACATGATAAGGCAGCCGTCCTCCATGCACATCATCTGCCCGGTCACAGAGCAGATTAAAAAGCTGGGTATACATGATCGCCACAATAAAATTAAAGGTATCATCCGTGTCCGAGATAATGACAAACATGGCTGTCCGCTGATCTCCAAGCATATCCAGTTCCATCTCGTCATAGCTGGTCAGTTCCCTAAGCTCCGCTATATCAAAGGGTGCAAGTCTGGCTCCACAGGAAATAAGGATGGATTTTGCTGTCTTTCCCGCCGCCAGCTTATACTTCTTATATTGGCGCACGGCGAAATGCTCCGGTTTCTCCCGTTCCAGTTCCTCAAACAGCTTATCCACTGCATTTTTAAATTCCTCATCATCTTCCCTGGCTTCGGAAGCATTGATCAGCTCCAAAAGCGTGGAAAAGTTCTGTTCCTCCTCCGGCGCTTCATAGTAGATGTAGCCGATCAGCGCACAGTACAAAAGCCTCTCGGCTTTCACCCAAAAATCCTCGGAAGATTTCTCTCCCTCCCCTTTGGTATTGGCGATAATCGTATTCACCAACTTCAGAATATCTTTCTCGCTGCGGATATACATGAAGGGATTGTAGTGCATACTCTTCTTAAAATTGATGGTATTCAGCACCTTGATCTTATACGGCTCATACACGATCTTTCCGTTTTTATCCCGCAGGGGCTTCCCGTCTTTCATCTTCGGGGAACCTCTCTGCAGCATCTTCCCACACTCCACCAGGATTGTCCCTTTCGGATCCGTGACCACATAGGAAACGTTCGGCGTCATCTGCATTAAATTCGGCTTTACATAAAACCTCGTCTTACCGGAGCCGGAACCGCCGATCACGATCACGTTTTTATTCCTGGCATACTTCGGCAGCTTCGGGCGGCTGTTCATAGTCAGCCGTTCCGTCTGCGTCAGAAGGATATTGTTCTCAAACACCGGATCAATAAAAGGCGCTATATCCTTCTGGTTTCCCCATCTGGCAGAGCCGTACTCCACGCCCTGTCGGTATTTCTTCGCATTTTTCCCTTTCAGATACACCGCCAGTTTCACCAGCAAAGCGCCGGCAGCGCCCACACAAAGATCCTGGGGATGGAAGCTGGGCAGGATATTTTGAAATGCCAGGGAAAAATTAAGGGAAAGCACCCCCACCTTCTCGATCAGGGAATCCCCGATACAATACCGATACAGCCATGCTACTTTGTCTATCAGATAGAATACGATTACATAGGGAATATTCATCATCAAGAGCCTCTTCCCGTCAACAGGCGGCAGATTGCTCTTGACTGTCTCCGATAGTTTCCTCCCGCCTTTTTCAAAAAACCGTTTAAATGTTTCTTTCACTGATGTATCATTCTTCTTTATAGGCTTCTTAATCAATGCTCCGGCCCACGCTCCTTCCGGCGGTCTTTCTCCCGCTCCCGGTGCTTTGCCGTCCGCTCTTTTGCCAGGGACAATTTTTTCTTTAGAGATGGCTTTTTCCCTTTTGAGAGCTGCTTCCCGGTATATTCTTTAAAAGCAGCCGTCATAATATCCACATCCTTTGCCTTGAAAAACACATAATACCGTGGCGGCGATACAGAAGTATCTTTTTTCAGGCTGAAATCAATATTGTACTTCCGGGCATATTTTTCAAAGGATTTGATGTTCCCGTCCGTCACTTCGATATTGGTAAGCTGACAGTTCTGTTTCATCAACTTTTCCATACTTTGTTTTCCGTGGTATTCCACCGGTTCTTTCTGCTGTCTGGATGTTCTGGCAGCCTGCCGCTGTTCCCGCTTCATCTGCTCCATCTTCCGCAGGAGCTTTACCAGCGCATTTTTCAGTATCCGGGCAGAAATCTTCCCGCCATTGATACAGAGTGTCACAACCTTCTGGTTGACTTCATCCTGCATATCAGATCACCTTCTTTCTCACTTCTGACGGCACTGACGCAGATCTTGAAGAATCTTCTGCAGGCAGTAACCAATACAGGGAGAGTGCCGTCCATAAGGGCAGACCTTACAGTCTCCACGCATCCCATTTTCTCTGCCGGGGCTATCCTGCCGTTCTTCCGGCAGAAGATAATAACAGCGTTTCTTTGTACATTTCCGTTTCCTGCTATGCCAGAAGTAACAGTAAGCACAGTCCTGGGGCTTATCCGACGCATATTTCCCTCTATCCGTTTTCCCCGCCTGCATCCTGTCTGCCTTTCCTCTCCAGTTCTTCCAGTAACCTGTCCTCCCTTGCCGCAACGACAATACAGCAGTACAGTCCAAATAAGAGCAGGAACACAAATACTCCGCCTGCCGCAATCAACCATTTCATTTTTCTCCACCTCTTTCTTAAAACCAAAAAAGGCGCTCATGGAAAGCCCACGGCTGTCCACAAACGCCCAATCCTATCGTATCAATCCTGTTTCTTTTTTCTTGCTTTCATCCAGACAGCGGCGGCAATAGCCCCCGCAAGCCCCAGACCGCAGGAGATCATAAGCGCCGCAACCGGCGTGTTATCCCCGGTTTTTGGTGCGTCCACCGTGGTTGTCGGCGTCTCCGGCGTCTCCGGTATTTCTTCCGGCTCTGCTTCATCCGTCATTACAACTTTCTGGATCTCGCCGGTATCTTTTACCTCAAACGCTACATCCTCTGCGACCAGATATCCTTCCGGTGCGGATTCTTCATGGAGTGTGTACTTTCCAATCGGAAGCATCTCGATATAGTGCGGTTCCTCCGTGGAAGTCCAGCTCTCCACGACTTCTCCATTCTCGTCCAGGATGGTCAGCTTCGCTCCCGGCAGTTCCTCTCCGGCAATATCTGTCTTAGAGATTTCCACCTTTGTCACATCGTCCTTCATCTCGATTTTCTGGACTTCGGCGGTATCCTCCACGGTAAACTCTATGCTCTCCGCTGTCACATACCCTGGAGCCGGAAGAAGCTCCGTCATTGTGTAAGTCTGGCCGACCACCAGCTCTTTTATGATATGTGGTTCTTTGCCAGACACCCATTCATCTACTACTTCGCCGTTTTCATCCGTTACCGTCAGCTTTGCTCCCTCGATTTCTTTCCCGGTAGTCAGAGATGTTTTCGTAAATTCAAAGACTGTCGGTTCGTCCTCAAAGGTAAATTCATAGGAAGCTGTCGCTTTTTCGGAAGATTCCGCTGTAAAGGTAAACTCCTGCACCTCATCTGTGGTGGCAAATCCCGGAGCCGGTGAAGTCTCTTTCACGGTATAGGAAAATCCAATGGGCAGATCCGCCTCAAAGGTCAGCTTTCCATCCTCGCCGGTTGCTTTTTCCTCGATCACTGTTCCCGCTTCCAGAACCACATCTCCATCTTTATTGGTAATGTCCTCTTTTGCAGAAAGAGCAAATACAGCGCCCTCCAGTACCCGGTCTGAATCCTTCTCTTTCTTCAATACAGAGACTTCCACTTTCTGGCGGTTATTCTGCCAGTCTCCAGACCAGGTAACTTCTGCAGTATCCTGATCCACATAGGTCAGGTCGATCTCCCGGATTTCTCCGTCAAGCACATACCCTTCCGCAGTCTCCTTTTCCTTCACATAGTATTTTCCAAGAGGAAGGTCAGACAGCTTCGCAATCCCTGCCTCATCTGTGGTAATCGTAGCGATCAGCTCGTCCTTTTTGTAATAGTCCTCACTCTCGCCGTCCGCCGCCTTGATGTCCTCCAGGGCGTATACCTCGAAAGTTACATCTTTCAGAGCGCCGGTAATATACTCAAAGAGGTGGCTGATCCATCCTCCAATGGTATCGGCAAGCGTCACATCCTCCAGGAACTCGCCTTTCTTATTGATGATCAAGGTTCCTGTCGGAACATCGTCTTTCATTTCCACTTTCTGGATCTCTGCGGTATCTTCCACGGTAAAGGTGATTTCTTCTGCTTTCAGATATCCATAAGGAGCCAGCTCTTCCCGGAGCGTGTATATCTCGCCCACTGTCAGCCGCTCAATCAGATGTTCCTCCCCTTTTACGGAAGTCCAACTGTCTACAATATTTCCATCCATATCCAGAACTGTCAGCTTTGCGCCCTCCAGTTCCACGCCAGTTGTCAGATCCGTCTTTTTCACGGAAATCTTTGTCGGCTCATTTTCATATTCAGAGGACAGTTCCACTACCGGAATATCCTGCCCCTGATACTCTGCAGTCACTTCTATAACTTCATCGGAAGAAACATAACCGTCCGGAGCCGCTTCCTCCTTGATATAGTAGCGTCCAAAAGGAAGGTCATTCATGAATACGGCTTTCCCGTTTTCATCAGACAATGCCTTTCCGATCAGCGTGTCTGCTTTCACAATGATTTCTCCATGTGCCAGGATATCCTCTTTCGCATACAGTCCAAACACAGCGCCTGCCACTTCTGCCTGTGTCTCGGCGTCTTTCTTCACTACAGACACTTCCACCTTCTGGCGTTCATTCGTAAAGACGGCTTCCTGTTCGATCACCGGCGTATCCTGATCCTGATAAGTAAAGGTAACAATCTGCGGTTCCTCATTCAAAACAAAACCTTCCGGAGCCGTGACTTCTTCTATCCTGTAACTGCCGAGAGGAAGATCAGAAAGGAACGCTTCCCCGTTTTCATCCGTAGTCACTGTTCCCACCAGCTCGCCGGCGGCATACTCTAAAATACGGTTTCCTTCTTCATCTTTCTGGAAATCAGCGGTATAAATATCCTCCGCTGCAGAAACCTCAAAGACTGCGCCTGCCAGGTTCTCTGTTTCATAAACAAAGTCCTTGTTGAAATCGTCCAGCACTTCTCCCTGTTTTACAATCTTTAACTTTCCTTTGACCGGATGATTCTCATAGACCACCTCAATGATCACATCTCTGGAAACACTGTCCACCTGGTAAGCGGTATCGGAATCCACAGCGATCTCATAGTAGTTCTCATTCAGCGTGTAGCCGTTTGGAGCCGTGACTTCCTCGATCCGGTAGTGACCAATTTTCAGGTTTTCTGGCAGAATCAAGTACCCTTCCTCGTCTGTAAAGAAAGATATGTGAACCTCTGTTGTCGGATAAGTCGTCACCTGTTTTACATATTCCCCTCTGTCCATATCATAGATACGGAACTCCGTGCCTTCCTGCAGTACCGGCTTTTTCGTCTCGTCATCCTGCTTGATGATCTTCAGCTTCGCTTCAAATTCTTCGTCCAGAAGCACCCGCCATACCTGGGGCGTGTTCGGACTATGCTCCGTGATCCGCACGATAAAATCATCCACCGGCTTATAATTGTGGGGCGTGGTAGTTTCACGGACAAGGTATGTACCATAAGGAAGGGCAATGCTGCAGGCATGTCCTTTCTCGTCCGTAAACATCTCTGTCGCTCCGTTCTCCCCGATCACCACCGGCTCTGCGGAATCAAAATCATAGCTGCCATCTTCTTTTACCGTCAGGTCTGAAAGAAGATAGGCCGTAAATCCGGCGCCGGAAAGCAGGTCAGCATCCGTCTCCCCGTTATTGGCCGCTTTGATGATCTCAAAGGGCTGCTTCTTTACCTGTTCCAGTGATACGCACTCCCGTTTCACGGTAGCTGTCAGATCTCCTTCATAGCTGCACACCAGGTCATGTTCCTGTTCATCTGCCAGATACCCGGCAGGAGGTGTGATCTCTTTTACAAAATACTCCCCAAGATAAAGGTTCTCTACAGACGCTTCCCCGTTCGCATCTGTGGTCAGCGTTGCCACCCGCTCTCCAGCTTTATAGATCACGCCAGTTGCTCCGTCCGGATGGACAATATCCTCACGGGCATACAGGCCATACACCGCATTTTCCAGTGTGGCGTCTCCCTGTGGAGCTGCCTGGTTCGTCTCTGCGTCTTTCTTCTGTAATTGGATCGTGGCGTTTACACGCTCATTGACAAAGGTATGGGTAAATATCACTTTCGCTTCGCTGTCATTGGTATAAGAGAACGTAAAGGAATATACATCCGCCTGATTTCTCACATAACCATCCGGAGCCTGGATTTCTTTCACATCATAAGAAAATCCTATCGGCAGGTCTGCCGTAAATACGGCTTTTCCATCCTCTCCAGTCACCGCTTTCTCAATCAGCGTTCCCTTAGATACCACAACACTTCCATCTGCATTTTTAATATCGCTTCCTGCATACAGTCCAAACACGCCGCCATCCAGGGGATTTAAGGTGTCCTTGTCCTTTTTCAGCACGGAAACTTCCGCTTTCTGCCGGTCATTGACAAAGGTACTCTCGCTGAATACCGTCTCCACGTTCTGTCCGGCATAGGACAGCGTGACGGTCTTTTCCTCCCCGGCGTTATAAAAATTCTCCGGAGCCTGCACTTCTTTGATCGTGTAAGTTCCAAGATGGAGATTTTTCAAAACTGTAGCCCCGTTAGAATCCATCGTCAGGTTTGCTTTTACCAGATCGCCTTTACTGTAAACTTTAGCACCATAAGCCGTTACAATATCCGCTCCCGCATAGACATTATAGACAGCTCCTTCCTGCCTGCGGTTCTCATAACGGAAAGTCACACCATCTTCCGTCACATCTGCTCCAACCAAAACCTGTCCTTCCTTGTAAACGGTCAGCTCACCAAGCTGCTCCTGATCCGGAACTGTAACAGAAGTGGTCTGGTTTGCCACCAAGTTCACGTTATACGAAGAAGTATTCAGGCGGTATCCGGTAGGAGCCGTGATCTCTTTTAAGTACACGGTATCCTGAGTTTTGATGATCTCCGCCACAGAGGAACCGTTTTTATCCGTTGCCGGCATCTGCGTGATCAGCTTTGTGCAGTCCTTATCACTATAAATGCCAAACACCGCTCCGGCCAGCTTTGCGTCCGAGTGGTCGGAGTCCACCTTAATAACTTCCACCTTCGCAAGCTCCAGCCACTTTACAGAAAAGCTCACATACTTTTCATCTTCCACGCCCTCGCCAAATACAAGGGCAAGATCCTGGTTATCGCTTCCCGTGGTGATCTTATAGGCAGAATAATCTTTTGTAATGCTTCCCTGCATCTTTGCTGACCAGGAACCGGACACATCCTTCGTCTGTGTCAGCGGGGCGGTCAGGTAAAACCGTGTTCCGCCGGAAATGGTCACGGCTGCTCCGGCAGCGCTCACCCTTCCTGTGCTGACGTTATGGAGCCTTACTCCATCCGGCAGATCCAGGGTGATCGTCTGCTGGCTTGCCGCATGGAATGTGATCTCTTCTGTCCGCTGCTGCTCCCCATCCACATAGGCAGTTACATTGGCATTGGAAAAAGACATTTCCACATCCGGAATATCCGGCTGACCGACTGCATAATTATAAAGTTCCTTTGCCAGAGCTTCCCCGGTACTGTTTGTACCATAGAACGCATCACTGCTCCCATTGGCGTAGGAAGCGGCAAGGTGTGCCACGATAAACCGTTTCCCCGCAGAAAAATCCGTATGGTAGTTTGCAAAGAAATATGCTGATCCGGACGCCTCTGTTCCGTAATAACATACTTTTGCCAGTTCCCGGTTTCCTTCCAGTTTGGTGATCTGGTAAGTTCCGCTACCTGGCCCAGGTTTTGAGGGCTGGATACAATACGCAGTAGCCGTCACATTTCCAAAAGACACGGTAAACGGTGCGGTCACATAAGAGCCAAGACCGTAATCCGCATAATAGTAATAGCTGCCCTGGGTAATGGTAACGGACTGTGACGCTCTGGCTGCCCGTGCCGCAGGCGCCTGCGCCGTGAAGCTAATACTCTCACCGCTCTCCAATCCCTGAACGTCAATGCCCTGCTCCTCCGCCTGCAGAAGCACTTCCCCAAGCGTCAGGCCGCTTTCCTCATCCACGGTCTTTTGTCCTTCTGTTTCTTCTAACGCCGCATCCAGATCCTCCTCTGACAGCATCTCTGTCTCCTCCGGCAGTTCTGTCACTGTCTCTGTGTCAGTTTCCGTAGCTGCCTCTGTTTCTGTCTGCGGCTGTGGTTCTGAATCTTCATCCTCGCTTTCCGTACTTTCCTCACCGGTTCCTCCGCCGTCAGAATGGCTCTCCGACTGTTTCTCTGTCACCGGCTCTTTCACGATAATATTCCTGCAGACATGATAAGACGGATGGCCGCTTAATGGCTCCACAAAGTACACTACCCTGTAAGTGTCCGCATGGTTCCCGTCAAAATCCTGCCCGGCTTCGTTCTTTGCTTCATGGAATGTCACCCGGACTTTTTCATCATGGATCTCCAGACCGGAAAAATCCGATTTCACATCAAAACTGCTCCCTGCTTCCACTTCATAATCTTCTGCAGTCACCACTTCTTCCGCATCCAGAAGCTCCCGCACGGTCTCCAGCGCCGGATACTGTGCTTCATAGCCTGCCGGCTCCGGCTCTGCGGCATAAGTAACCACAGGCTGGATCACAGAAGTCAGGATCGTCAACAATGAGAGTAACCCGGAAAGCAGTCGTTTTCCTTTCCCTTTCATCGACTAAACCTCTCTTTCTTCATTTCTGTATCAATAAGTTCCTGTATCTTTTATCGTTTCATAGCACCTTCCCCTCCTTTCCCGGATTTGCGCTGATAACAGCACATGAATACGGAGAAGCCCAAAAAGACTTCCCCGCATGGTATCTGCTGTTATCCTGCCTGCGTCTGCAGGCTGAAAACTTTTTTGAGCGTTATGCCTGTTCTCTTTCCAGACCCGTTCCTGCTCCGGCTCACTTTCCGCAGCGTTCTCTCCGGCAGGGTACGCAAAAGAAGGCATACTCATCCGCTGGGTATCCGTCTGGACAGGCAATGAAGTTTTCAAGGTTCAGCGAAAGGGGAAATGTAAGAATGTTTCTTAGAACTCTGCCCTCTCACTAATGGCAGATTTTAGAGGGGAAAATATAGGTATTCATTTTAAAATCTTAGAAATAAATCATAAAAAAGACCCATGCAGAATCGCATGAGCCTATAACATAATCCATTATATCAAATTAAGGGATTTAACACTATTTTACAGAATATATTTTCTCTCCATCTTTTAAATTTTCAATCAAAAATTCGATTTGCATTTTCTTGATACGATCAAATCCTTCCGTATTTATATTTTCTACATATTCTCTCAATTTCGATAACATCATGCTTTCTTCCTCTAAGACTTTCCCCCAATTACTTCTTATATACAAACTTATAATGCAACTTCTAAATGCGTTCAAATCTTTTGATGTACCGTCTTTGATTCGTTTGCATAACTTTTCAAAGTCTAATTCTCTGAGGAACCCTCCTGATGAACAAATTTCATTTTTATTATGGTAAACGTATGTATCCATTTTTTCTCCCCACCCCTCCTGCATTGTTAAATATGAATCTAACATATTTGAGTAATTATTCTGAAACTTCTGATCAATATCTTTCTGTAATTCTATTACTATCTTTTGATATTTATTTCTTCTTTCTCCTTCATACATTAATCCATAACCATTATCAAGATTTACATGATAAGATAACTGAGAAAAACTGATTTTCATATTCTCAACCATTTTTACTGTATTTTCCTCTGGGAAACCATGCTCTTGCAATTCAAGGAAACGATTAATGATCCGAGGATAATCCTTAACATCATATACACCATTTTTTAGGCCTTTTAAAATAATGTCGATTTTTTCCTCAATCACTAAATCTGTTAGCGTATACCAATTGAAATCCAATTCCGCAAACGCTTCTTTTTCTGGACTTCTACTTCTAAGATATTCATTTGCAAATAACTCAAACATATCTTTTATACATTTATCTTCTAATATACTCCTAGTAATAAAATCGTCTACAAACCGAAACGATAATTGATTTCCGAAAATGTCAATACTGCCTATACTTTTAAAAGCATATTCTTCTGTGCCTTTCCATTCGTATTTATAATCTCCGTTTTTGAAGGAAACACTTATTTTAAACGAATATTTAATTATATATTTTAAGAAAGCCTCTCGTCCTTCATCTTCTAGTTGTACAATTTTTTTATATAACTGATTTATTTTCGATAAAAAAAACTGAAACGTTCTTATATTAGAATGCGCTTCATTTATCATATATTCTTCAAAAAAGGCTATATCATCATATAAGTATTTTTTTAGACTATCATCTAACTTTGCTGAACTAATAAGTTCTTTAAAAACGGTCTGCAAATCTGGCTGATAATAGATTGTTACTCCAATTAGTTTTTCTTTTACTTTATCATATAACTTATCCTCTGCGAATAGTTTCTGTACTCTATCTTTTACAGTCTCTATGTCCACAGAATTTTTATTTTCATTTTTCCTTTCCGAATTCGAATATTGACTTATCACATCACTTTTTTGTTCTTTCTCAAATATAATGTTATCATGAGCCGCCACCAGATATTTCAACTCTTGATTTTCAAAACTTATCCCTTTACCTATTTCTTTTTGATTAGCAACTATAATAACTTTCATATTCTCGTGTTCTACAAATGAATTAATATACCCTAAAATTTCATTTGTCGGGCAATCACAACGTTCTAAATCATCAAAAATCAAAATACAATTTTTAATTGGAACAAATTTTTCTGTTGCTTCAGTTATATTATCAAGATTAAGCTCTATGCCTTTATTTTTCAAAATATCAAACATTATCGGGAGCATTGAACTGATTGCTTCAGTTCCTTTTTTTATAATACCTTGCCCTTTTCCTGCTTTTGCTACAAGAACTTCCATAAACAACTGCTTTGTTACTTCCTCTATAGATTTTACCCCATACAAAGAAATATATATAATTTTTCTCTGTTGATAATCCTGATCCGAATTGTAATGTTCATTTTCATTATTTTTTAATTTTTCACAAAGCCGCTCTTTAATGAAATATGTCTTACCACATCCCCATTCGCCATCAATCATTACGGCATAGTTATATAAAGTTTCATCAACATAATTAATTATTTCCTTAACAATATCATCATCCGTTAATTTCCTATTTTCCATTCTGTCTATCACGCAATTGTTCCCCCTTATATTGTAGAATAAAATAATTCTAACACCCTTTACTAAGAATTACATCCCCATTTTATCCAAAGAACTTCCTATAATGTGATAGCCACTTTGCGACATTGTGTCACAAAGTGGCTGGGTTAGTCTGCATGCCAAACGAAAACGGAGTGTTAAAAACAGCCTCCTATAATCCCCATCTCCCTCAGCTTTCCGTTCAGTTCCTTCAAAATTCTCTTTCTCCGGTTAGCAATTGTCTTTCTGCTACACCCGCAGATCTGTGCCGCTTCCTTTACAGTGACTTCCTCAAAATACAGCAGATACAATAGATAAGCGTCCTCTTCCGCCAATTTTTCCATAACTGACCGCAGTTTTTCTGTACATATTTCCCGGATCACAGTATCTTCCACACCATCTGCAGCACCAATCGGGATAGCTCCCTGTTCTGTCAGCATTTCCAGGCTGGACACTTGATATTTCCGTTCTTTTTCCCTTTGGTAGCGTTCCCTTCTCCGGGACTGATACCATTCCAGATAGACTTCCCTGGTTACTTCCACAACTGTACCATCTCCAGCACGAAGTACATAACATTTCCGCTCCTTTGGACGCTTACCCGACATACAGCACTCCACCTTTCCCAGAATCTACTGTCTTTCTGGAGGAAATATCTTTCTGACCGACCCTCATCCGGCGAAGTGCCGACATGAGCGTCTGGGAAACCGTGGGCTGTGTAATGCCAAGCTCCTTAGCAATCTCCCATTGTGTTTCACCATAATAAAAATACAGGATCACGATATCTCTCTGCCGTTCTGTCAGAAGCCCCATCAACTCCTGAATCTTCTCTTTTTCTATCAACTGATCCAATGGTGGCAGTGCCGGCGAAGCCAGGAAAAACCATTCCTCAGAGACAGCATGATAGGAAACCACCCTCTCCTTATGGCACGTTTCTCGATTCTTTACCAGACGATCCTCCCCTTCCAACAATAGGCGTACATACCATTCCTGCTGTTCAAAAAATGATGCGTCCACGCAGATCTGCCGTCCATTATTCTCATAACAGTAATCTCCGCAGCTATGTACCGGAAAAACAGTGGTATATTTTCCTATCCGGTAAAGTGCATACCCTTCCCGAAACACCAAAAGCTGCACTTCCCCACCATTTCCCATGCTCACAATTCGCTCTCCTTGTTCCAGCAAATGCCGAGCTGTGGGAACTTTTTTCTCTGACTTTGGCTTTTTCACAATCCACTTTAAATCCTGTAACGTCATCATAGCGACCACCTTTCCGCCCATAGGCTCCGGGCGGCCAGATGGCAGCGCACAGAAATCCAGTAAAAAGGCAGCAAAAAAGGTTCCCGACACGCCCGTTTTTTTTAACGGGAGTCTGGAACTCCTCCTACTGCCTGCAAAAGCCTGCATTTATTTTATCACCGGTACTGCCGGATCAATTCCTTTTTCGATTGCTCCTGAAGATGCTGCGTCAATGGTTCTGTTTTTTTCTTTTCCTCCCCAATCAACGAGGAATAATCCCCCATTGCGTCATAAGGGCAGCTTCTCCGATAGAGCAGGTTTTCTTCCCTGGTCAAGTTTCTCCCTCCTTCCACATATCTGTGCTTTGCATATCCAATGTATCATTCTGCCGACTATTTTTCCCTTGCAGATATGGGGAAACTCACAGGATTTCCCCTCATATCTGTGGATTTTACCGTATTCCCTCAATCCCATCTATCAAGGCGCTCATGGTCTGGATCACGACTTTCTGT
Source organism: Blautia sp. An81 (assembly GCF_002161285.1). Lineage (GTDB taxonomy): Bacteria > Bacillota > Clostridia > Lachnospirales > Lachnospiraceae > Blautia > Blautia ornithocaccae. The sequence goes on from NZ_NFHH01000027.1 coordinate 31,652, forward strand.
TCCTTTGGACGCAGGTTCAGGACACGGGAAATCATCTTGTGGGCGGGATTTTTCTTTACTCCCGGCTTCCTTCCCAATAACTCGTTTGCGTCAGCATCCAGTACCTCCACCATCTTTGCGAAAATCTCAATAGACATGGCCGCCTGCCCTCCCTCAATGCGGCTCACTGTGTTGACACTGATACCTGCTTTCTCTGCAAGAGTCTCCTGGGATAAATGGCTGTCTTTTCTCTTTTGTCGGATACGTTCCCCCAACTGGATCAACTCCTGCGATCCCGCACGGTTTCCCAACACAGTCCCTCCTCTCGATCCAAATATGACTTTGCGCCATCGTGTCGCAAAGTTTTCTGCACATAGGCAGAAAAAGCAGCCAGGTACATAGACTTAGCTGCTTTTTAAATTCTCTATTCAGTTTAACATCCTATGGGAAATTCTCCCTTTCTCATACTGTCCTGATCTTTGCCAGCCGGCATATACCTGCTGCAACAGCTTTCGCCAGATAAAAGGCCGCCAGAACCAGCCGTCCCGTCAGGATCACGCCTCCGATCACACCGCCAATCAGCAGGTTAAATACAAACACCCCCACTGTTCCGCCAATGTCAAAGCCTTTCGGGATAATCCACAGGAACATCTTATGTACGCCAAAAGGAATCCCGACAAACATTCACAATTTCAAATAATCGCACTGTCCTTGTTCCACACAGAGGGGATAAAACAGCACTGACAGGAATACTGCCGCTCCTACCGGAACAATCACCTTTTTCACAAATTCATACATCTTAGCCACCTCCGTACAGATCATGATTCACTTCCGCCTGGTAGTAATGGTTCATTGTCATGGACGAATTGTAAAGCGTCGCCAAAAGATATGCCTTGATATTCGCCACTTTGGACGTATTCCGGTGCAGGCTGAACAGTACATACTCGATATGGGAATACGTCAGCTTTAAAAAACGGCTCTTAACTACTGACACCGGCTTGTCCGCCCCGCCGATCCGCACTACACGATTATCCGGCAACATCAGGATCTCCACCATCAGCTCCACAAGTTCATCTACTTCCTCCCGCTCCCTTTTATCCAAGAAGCACTCATAATCAATGTTGTCCTGTATCAAAGCCCGGTAGGTTTCCATCTTCTCCATCACATCTTCTTCCACAGGATACACTTCATCCGCAGTCAGGGATTGATAAGATTGGATAGGATCAGTCTCACTAAAATCAGTCTTGTTAATATCAGTATTATTAGATTGTGATTTTGGAACTTCTTGAGTTTTGATTTTCACTATTCTTGAAGTATGATTTTCACCATTCTTGAATTGTGATTCCGGAAATTCTTGATTTGTGGTTTTCACCATTCCTGAATTGTGATTTTCACTATTCTTGAATTGTGATTCTGGAAATTCCTGAATTGTGGTTTTCACATTCCTTGAATTGTGATTTTCACTATTCTGTGTATTTTCAGGGTTTTCCAGTGTTTTTTCTTCCTGTTCAGAAGAATTTTTTTCTTTTACCAGAAAGTTCTTCACATAGATTACATTCGGTTTTCCCAGCCCCAGGCGTTTCTTTTCAATCAGTCCAATCCCCTGATTACTGTCCAGTTCTTTCATCAGCTTTACCGCTTTCTGTGTTCCACAATTCAGAAGTTCTGCTATTTCTTCCACGGTAAAAATGATATACACCCGATCTTCCTCATCAAACCATCGGTTCTTAATGCTAAGGCTCATACGGTCTAACATCAGACCGTATAAAACCTTTGCCTCACAGGAGAGGGATCTAAAACATTCTGCTGTAAACAGCACTTTCGGGACACGGTAAAAACTGTACTGTTCCGCTTCCATCCCACCGAAGTAATCAAACTGTATTTCCTGCATCTGTTTCCCCCTCCTTTCCTTGTTTCCACTGTTCCAGAAGCGAATAAATCACTTCCTCTATTTGCGCTTTCGTATATGCCGGCGGGAAATAATTCCGGATCTTCTTTGAAGAAATCGTTACACTCTGTCCGCTGTTCTCTTTTTTTACCAGAAGCGCATAAACACTTTTTTCTGACAGAGTTTCTTTCTCACTCATATCTTTAAGCCGTTCCGCCTGTGCCGGGGATGGATAAATACTAATATTCGCCACCGCTTCCAACACCAGCTCCTGTTCTTCCATTTTCAGATAGGACAGACGCTCCCCGGCTACCATTTTTATATTCCCCGCATCTACAAGCTCTAAAAGTCCGTCAATCAGGCTTGCAAGCCGGATATATCTTTGCACTGTCCGTCCGCTGTCCCCTGCCTTTTCTCCCACGGCATCTGCCGTGTGCTTGTCCCCTTTGCTTCCCTGATGTTTCAGCGCCTCATATTTCATCTTGTAAGCTCTGGCTTTCTCACTGGGCAAAAGGTTTTCCCTCTGGATATTAGTATCCACCATCAGCACGGTGGCGGCATCATCGTCTAATTCCCGGATAATCACTGGCATCTCTGTCTTTCCTGCCAGCTCACTGGCCCGCCATCTCCGGTGTCCTGCCACCACCTCATATCCATCTGTACAAGGACGCACAATCCCCGGCTGGATCACGCCGTGCTGAATAATACTTTCTACTGTTTCCTGCATTTTTTCATCATCCAGTACCTTAAACGGGTGATTTTTAAAGGGATGAAGCTGGTTTAATGGAACATTTGTATATTTTCCCTCTACGTTGCTTTCTTCTGTGCCAAACAGATCGTCATAAGAAGTCAGCTTAATCTTCTCCGCACTCTTACTTTTCATCCGCAAGCACCTCCTCGGTCAGGTGACGATACCCCTCTGCCACAATTCCTTTCGGATCATGGCGGTAAATACTTTTTCCTTCTGCTGTCGTCTCTGCCGCCCGCACGGACATAGGGATACAGTTCTCAAAGATATGAATGTTATTTCCATAAAACTCCCGGATCTGTTTGGAAATATCCCGTGCGAAGTTTGTCCGTCGGTCAACCTTTGTCAGCAGAATCCCCATAATGGACAGCCTGGGATTCAGCCGTCTATGTACCTTTCCAATCGTCTTGATAAGCTGCTGTAATCCCTTTACAGGCAGGTAGGCCGCCTCCACCGGAATCAACACACTGTCCGCCGCTACCAGGGCATTGATCGTGAGCATTCCTAAAGAGGACATACAGTCAATCAGGATATAGTCATAAACTTCTTTTACCTCGTCCAGATACATGCGAAGCACCTGTTCCCGGCTCATCATATTGACAAGAGAGGTTTCCAGACCAGCAAGCTCGATATTGGCCGGGATAAAGTCAATTCCTTCCTCATGTTGGAAAATCCCCTCACCCGGCTCTACATCTTCGTCATTGATAACCTTCTCCAAGATATTGACCAGAGTAACATCCAGCTCGTCCGGTTCCTGAATCCCCAAACTCACTGCCATGCTGCCCTGGGCGTCTGCTTCCACCAGAAGTACCTTTTTACCTTCTCTTGCCAGTCCGATTCCCAAATTTACACACGATGTTGTCTTTCCCACGCCGCCTTTCTGATTAGCGATTGCGATTATCCTGCACATATATCTTACCTACCTTTCTTCCTTTTCTGTTCTCTCAATTTCTGCATAAGAGCGAAAATATCGGTTTGTCCCCTTATTGGAAAATATCTCTGATGTCTGGAGAACCCGGATTTCCGGGTTTTTCTCCAGAATCCTTTTAAACCAGCGAATGTCTCTCACTGTTCCCTGTAGCCTAATCTTCAGCATAAAACATCTCCTCCCAATCTACATAGAAACAGTAATCCGGATACCGGATTTTAATTGCTTCCCAAAAATATCTGGCATCTCCCGTACAAAAGACATCACTGACGGAATAAAGCCTTGTCTCAACAATCTGTTCCTCCGTATCATCATATTCATCTGTCGTAGGTGTCCCATCTGTATAAAGGTTAAATGCAATGCGGACAATCTTCTCGCTCCCACTGGTCTGCCAGCCTTCCTGAAGGCACTCCGGCTTTATAAACCCTGTTTTAAAGTCATAGATCCTATTTACATTTCGTCTGGTATCTTCTGACAGTCCAAGGCAATAAACCAGTGCTTTATGGTTTGTGTCCTGATACCGACATTTAGAAAGATAGGTATTATAAAATTTCTCATGTTCCTTGTTCTTAAAAGTAATTTTTCTTTCCTTACTCTTTTCTGCTCCTAACGCTGTGTTCTTTGTCATTTGCTTTTCCTCCTGAATCTTAAAATTTTATATAAAAAATAGGGACACTCTGCTGCAAGTATCCCTATCTTCTATCAATATATTGATAGCTCTATATTCACTTTCATAATTCAGGATTTTTTGTGTTCCCCGTACCGAGGTCTAAGGCAACCACAACGGTCACTTTGCTTACAAGTACCTTTTCCTTGTGATTTTCCTCTAATCTGTTGAAACTGAAAAAGTCAACAAAGTGCGTAAATTCAAGGATTTCTAGGTATTTTTCCTTTGTAGTCCTACCACAGTCTCAACGGTACTTTCATTGTCCCAACAAAGATCTGTCGTCTCCCCGTTATTGAAATATACCGGGAAACGGAACTTTATGTGCCTCAGAAATCTGCCATCCGGCTGCTCCTGCTCATAAATGTCCACCTGTTCTACAAAGCTGTTTAAAAATTCTTTTTTCTCCAGATCAGTGAACTTATCATATAGTTTATCAAAATACAACAAGAATTGATAGATGTTCTCTTCTGATATTTTCTTCTGTTTGATATTCAGCAGACGGTTCTTGACCTCACTGATGCTGCTCTCCACACCCTCGATTTCATCATACAGTCGATACAAACGAGTTTCCATATCCTGATATTTTTTCTCATAGAATCTATCCGTAATATCCAGGCTGTCCATCTGCTGACCAAGTCTTGCTTTTGCTCCTGTCAGCTGTCTGTGCTGTTTTTCCAAATTTTCGATTTCCTTTTCAATTTCAGCTGTGTCAATCCTTGAACCGATCTTTTCTCGGATTGCTTCTTCAAATTTAGGATTCTGTACCAGCTTTCGGATAACCTCTTCAACCGCATTGTTAATCTTATCCTCATTCCATTGCTTGTGGTAGCCACATTTATGACCGTCTACCAGGCGGCGATGTTTACACGCATAATAAAAATAATCCTTATATAAAGTTCCGTCTTTCTTTTTCTTTCGATTCACATTTCCGTACATCCCACTACCACATAGCGGACATTTCAAGATTCCAGATAAAATATGTTCATGATCCAGGCTATGTATCTTCTCATATTTCACTCCGGTTTTTTCTCTTTTCTGATGTGCCAGTTCCCAGTCTGTTTCTGAAATAATCCCTTCATGGATACCAGCATACAGCATGTAATTTTCCTGCTTTACAATACGATATTCATTTCGCGTTCCGGAAACCTTCTCATTCTTTCTTCGTCCGTAAGCCAGTTTTCCACAGTAAACCGGATTATCCAAAACACCTTTTATAAAGGAAGCAGCAAATGCATCCAATGTATTATTATGTCTCTTTTTCTTTTTATATCCGTGTTGATTTAGCCATGTGGCAATCGCAGCAATTCCCATATTGGTATGAATGAATTTATCATAGATCAGGCGGATAATCTCTGCTTCATCCTCTGCAATCTGCAATTCTCCATTGATCAATTCATAACCATAGGGAGCAAATCCACCATTCCATTTTCCTTCTCTGGCTTTCTGTTTACGTCCTTCCATTGTCTGAACAAGAATGTTCTCTCGTTCAATCTCAGCCACGGCAGACAATACCGAAATCATCAGTTTTCCGCTGTCTTTGGAACTGTCAATGCCATCCTCCACACAGATCAGATTTACTCCAAAGTCCTGCATCCTCTGTAAAGAGTTTAAAACATCTGCCGCATTACGTCCAAATCTGGAAAGCTTAAACACCAGTACAAACTGTATCTCATCTGTACTATTCTCTATGTTATCCAGCATTCTCTGAAATTCCGGTCTGCCCTCTACGCTTTTTCCAGATTTACCTTCATCTGAATACTCATTTACGATTTCCATGTTCTGAAATTCCGCATATCTCTTGAGTTTTTCTTTCTGGGCATCCAGACTGTATCCATCTACCTGCATGGTGGTGGATACTCTGGTATATATATCGCATTTAATCTTTTTATTCTGCATAATCTTCCTCTCTATATAACTCCGTTTTCTGTCCCAACTTTATTTTAGTGCTAACTCCAACATTTTTCAATACTTATTTTCCTTATTGACTCATTTCTCTGTCAATCGTATAATTAAAATAGGTACAGTGAGTATCTGTTATCAATATATTGTCCACCCACCGCTGGCGGCATATAAATGATCAGTTTGAAATATTACCCGCTCACCGTAAGCGTCTAATAAATGTCCGGCATAAAAATTATTTAGAAAATATTTATGTTTTCGACATTGTGTTTTCATCACACATTTCATATACTATAAATACACAAAAAGCCAGAAAAAGAGGAGGTGTTAGTATGGCTACTTCAAGTATTACTCATAATTTTGTCGTATCCAAGCCCAATAGCGTAAAACGGTTTGTCGCAGCGATTGACGAAGCTGATCGTGACCGAACACCAAAGCCGACACTTCCAGGACGTCAGTTAACGAACCCACAGGAAATCTTAGCTTTAATGGCAAAAAGGAAAAAACAACATGTCTGATAAATATTTTACCGTTAATATCCGGGCATATTTGGATAAAGGCCAACCGACATATATCGGGGAGGAAAGTCTTTACGACTTGCTCTCCGATTTTTCTTGTCCCCATAACCCCGATGTAGAATACTTTTTATTACATAATGCGATTGAATTTACAAAGAAAGATCAATCCATTACCTATCTGGTATTTGACGCAGATGACGCATCTCTGGTTGGCTATTTTTCTCTTACAGTAAAGCCTATCTCTATCCGTGCTTCAAACATCAGCAAGACAATGGGAAAAAAACTTTCCCGTGTCAGTATCCTGGATGAAGAAACACACTCCTATACCACAGCAGCCTACCTGATCGCACCGTTGGGAAAGAACTATTCTCTTCCAAGAGAAAAACGGATTTCCGGGAATATTCTGCTGGGATTTGCACTGGAAACCATATCAAATCTCAAATATTCCGTAGGCGGCGTTATAGAATTTCTTGAATGCGAGGATAATGAATTTCTTCTGAACTTTTATACACAGAATCGTTTCAAGCCATTTGATACTCGTATTACAGCTTCCCAGAATAATGAGCCGCACACTCTGCATCAGCTTTTGAAATTTATTTGATATAGAACAAAAAGCGACAGTCTGATCTACATTTAGTATTTTAGGAAACTGTCGCTTCTTTTTCTTCTTTATTCTGTTTTTCTTCCTCCAACTCCCGGAGGACTTCATCGCCGTACTTATCGATCATCCGTACCAGAAAATTGATGCACCGCTCAAATTCAATATTCTGTTGCATAAGTTCCTCCTGTCATTGTTTTGATCTGAGGTTATTTTACAGAATTCACTTATAAACAGCATTGAACCAGAATTGAGCAAAAATTGAGAAAAACATTGATAAACATATCTCATTTTTCTTGAATCGAATATATGTTCGTGATATGATTTACTTATTCAACCAACCTATTCACAAGTTTTAATTTACAGAAAAGAGGAAATGCCTATTGAATCGCTGTGATTTTAGTTCTATTATGACAATTTTACGAAGCTACATACGGGAAAACAATCAGCTGAATCAGTCTGAATTTTTATATGAAGTATTTGATGACTTTCTTTCCAGTCCAGAAGGAGCTGATTTTTCTTTCGATAATGGACTTGTATGCCGCTGGATGAGCGGGCAGGCAAAAGTCAGTCCCAAACTTATCAACTACTATTCTGGAAAAAGCTCTCAAATGAAACTTTCAGATACTCTGGAACAAATGATTCTGCCCATGATGTTTGATCCGGATAAGGCTTTATCAGATGTATATCTGCTTTTTATACAAGACCCCAGTATCTCTGACAAAAAGAAAGAACAGCTTTCATCTTTGTATCTTTCAGCAGACACGCAGACTCAGTTTCTTACACAGATCATCTGTTTTGGAATGGAACGTACCTTTGTCAAACGTGATACAAAAAATCAAAAGCTTCTTGCCGGTGGCTCTTTATCTCCTGTTGTTCTTGGCTATATTGCTGACAGCGAAGTTCCAAGACCATGTCACCATTTTGTAGGAAGAGAATCTGAAATAGAAAATCTACATAAGTGTCTGGAAAACAATTCCAAAGTTTTTCTTTATGGCATACCAGGCATTGGAAAAAGCGAATTGGCCAAAGCATATGCCAGAAAGTATAAAAAATACTATACCAACATCCTTTATATCGAATACACCGGAGATCTACACCAGTCTGTTACAGACATGGACTTTACAGATGATATGCCAGGTATCAGCAAAGAAAAGCGTTTTCAAAACCACAACCGCTACCTTCGTTCCCTGAGAGAAGATACCCTACTCATCATTGACAATTTCAATGTGACTGCCACACAGGACAATTTTCTTTCTGTTGTCATGAAATATCATTGCCGGATTTTATTTACAACCAGAAGCAATCTTACTGGTTATGCCCTGTTTCCATTAATTGAAATATCAGATTCTTCGTCACTATTTGAACTGGTTTCTGCTTTTTATCCAGAAGCGTCCGAATATAAATCTGTTGTTGAAGAAATTATTGAAGCCGTACACCGACATACATTTGCAGTGGAACTGGCTGCCAAGCTTCTGAATAATGGTATTCTGCCACCAGCTCAATTATTAAAAAAATTGCAGGAAGAAAAAGCAGCACTGAAAAGTGAAGATAACATTCGGATTATTAAAGACGGGCAAAGCAGTAAAGCAACCTATTATTGTCATATTCACACACTGTTCTCCCTCTATACGCTTTCGGAATTTCAGCAGAATCTGATGTCAAATATGTGTTTTCTTCCATCGTCTGGTCTGTCAGCAAGAATTTTTGCCAACTGGATGCATTTATCCAATTTGAACGAAATCAACGACCTGATAGAAGCCGGATTTATCCAGGCTAATACACGCCATACCATTTCCCTGCATCCGATGATTCAGGAAATTACACTTTCAGAGACAAAGCCATCTGTAAGTAGTTGCCATACATTTCTGGATTCCTTACAGCAACTATGCTTAATGCATGGAATTGAAGTTGACTATTACAAGAAATTGTTCCAGACAATAGAAAATATCGTAGAATTGATTGAAAAAGATGATATGTCTATGTATCTACTTTTTCTGGAAAATACTTTTCCATATATGCAAAAATATGATTATCAAAAAGGCATGAAAGAAATACTTCAGGAATTGAAATATCTTTTAAAGGCAAAGAATATTGGTACTGCTTCTGACCGGGCATTATTACTGGATTTTCAGGCAACACTTGAAACCAATCCTGAAAAAGCAATTAAACTGGAAAAAGATGCACTTGCCCAGATTAAAAATATCACATCGGACAATGCCCGCCTTGCTTCCAACCTTCATGCCAATCTTGGAGGGCTTTACCGCATGAACGGTTATGCAGATCTTGCAAGAGAACATATGAAAAAAAGTGTCTTGCTACTTAACCAGTATAAACTGCTTAATATTAATGACAGCATACCACAGATTGCCAATTATGCAATGTTCCTGGCAGAACAGCAAGAACCTGAAAGAGGAATATCCGAATTACAAAAATTATCCAGCATCATCAAGGAATATCATTCTGATGATTGTCTGGATTATGCTACAGTACAGGAAACCCTTGGAACCATCTATCTGATGACTGCCGATCTTCTCCAGGCCAAAGCACATTTTAAAAGGGCTTTCAAGATTTATGAAAAAATCTGGGCTGATGAGCCGGAAATAATTGAAGCAAAATATCAGGAAATTCAAGCGTTATATCCGCAAATCGGACTCTCTATTGGAAAAAAGCTATCCAATCTTTTAACTAAATAAGTATAATTTACGGCGGACAAATTGTCCGCCGTTTTTTCCCACTTCATAAAAACGTCCTCAATGTCAAAACCTAATGGACACTTTTATTTATACTTTTAAAAAATTCGATTCCTTTATTCCTATTTTCCTACTAAAAATAGATACATCCCTCTATAAAAATTGTATATATAATCTTCTCTCTTTACTTTTTTTACAACTACCTTCCGCTTTTAATCTGTTTCATCTTTCACTTTACTGATCACTCCTCCCTCCATTTCATAAACTTCATCACAAAGAACCTCTATATCTTCCCGGTTATGGCTGGCCAGGATAATCAGTTTGTTTTCTTCTTTCATTTTTAACAGAAGCTCTCTGATCTCTCTCACCCCGTTCTTATCCAAACCATTCATAGGTTCATCCAGAATTAAAATTCCCGGTTCTTCCATGATGGCCTGTGCAATGGCAAGTCTCTGGCGCATACCCAGTGAATATTTTCCAACAGGACGTTTCAATGCAGGATCTAAACCAACCTTTCTCAGAACAGAGCAAAGATAATCTTTATTCTTTTTGTTTCGCAAAGTATAAAGAAATTCCAAGTTATGATAACCGCTCCATGTACGCAAAAAACCGGGTTCCTCAATAATAATCCCCGCATCAGTCAGCATATCCTTATCTTTTCCCATTACTTTACCGTTGACAGTTATCGTTCCCTCATCGCAAGAAAGAAAACCGCAAATAGATTTAAACAAAACAGTTTTTCCAGAACCGTTGTGCCCTACAAGACCATAAATTTTACCACTTTCACACAAAAGTGAAACATCCTTTAAAACTTTGTTATCTTTAAAGCTTTTACTTACATGGGATACTTCAATTACATAATCCTGTCTGTCCATATATTTCACTCCTATATATCCTCATTTTCCCAGTTAAATTCTATTTTTTTTACTTTTATTAAAATAATGACCGTCATACACAGAATCCCTACTATTAGGAACCCAAACATATAAGATATGGACGGCAGCCAATAATAACCATAATCCGGAGTCGCAATCCTTGCAAGTTCAGCCCATATCGTCGGAATAAAAAATGCCAGTTTATGACGTATCATAGGATGTATATTCAATACAGGAAACAGAGCGATCGCCAAGGCAAGACTGCCTGCAACTGCAGCAATCTTATTTAAAAACAAACTTAACAAAAACATCAGAGTTCCTATAAATGTACAGATACAAACACAAAGAAAGATCTGCAGTCCCATAAGCTGTAATGGCGAAAATTCGGAGAAAATCTCGTAATAAATAAACACAGAACTGTCAAACTGTGTAAGAGCCCTTGTCATTGCAGCTGTCCTCAGCAACTTTCCCCACTCATTGCTCCATTCTATATCCGGCAAAAGAGGAAGTATTGTACAGATGACTGCCACAACAGTAAGAACTACGGATCTGACAAAAATTCCTCCTATCTGCCCTAATGCCCAACGCTTTCTTCCTACACGGATTGCATGATACATATTCACATGCTGCATAAAGGGCACATCCGTGTTCACATAAATCACCCCAAACCAAAACATAATTAAATAAGAAAAACTACACATTGCAAATGGGAATACACACCATGAGGAAGGATAGTTTACTGCAACCGAAAACTGTCGGATAGCCCTCACATATGATCGACTGACTACGAGCATCAATATTACAAAAACTGCCATTTTACTATTGATGATTTTCAGTATGGAATTTTTCCAGGTATACTGCAATAATTTCATATTCCCACCTCTACAATCTGTTTTTTATTTTTTTGTAGATACCCCAGGTAAACAACGCAGAAAAACATAAGCTGCAGCCAAAGACTATAAGAAAATACTGTATATCCGAAGAAAACCGATTCAAGTTCGGATATATCAACATTACGTTGAACCAGCCCTTTCCACGATATTCCAATAATATCTGCTGTATTAAAATAGGCGTGATCAATATCAACATTTTATTTGAAACAAACATAGACAAAAATGAAGCCGCCAATGACAATACTCCTGCAAGCATTCCCATTTGCAATGTACATAAGAAAACATAAGCCCAGTAATGTTCTCCGGAAATCAGAGAACTGTACATTCCCACCAGATTAATATCTTGTAGTGACTCTGAGGTCCAGGGTATCTTTAACCGTATAGCCGCAACAAACAAAAGGCTTCCCAAAACCATAGTTATCACAGACGATCCATAGACAACCACCGCCTTGGATACCACATATTTCCATGTATTTCCCCTGTTAATGCTATATCTGGCATATTTATGCTCCAAGTCCTCACAAAACACAGTTGCATAAGAAAATGCGCAAAAAGCATAAGGAATCATTATCCCGGACATATTAACAGCAAAACTGTATGTGTCTAGCACATTTCCATTTACCATTCCCTCTTCAAATGCACAATCTTCAAGGGAAAACCATATGGATAACGCAACACCCACAATAGCTAAATATATTGGATAATTTTTAATCAGACGACGGATATCTGTTCTTAAATAATGTGCTCTATTCATCCGTTTCTCTCCTTTTGTAAACAGCTCTTTTACAGAAAAAAATAAATATGCAAATACCTACAGCAAAGCCGCTTACATCTATCAGAAATAGCATCCCTTTTTTTATTTTTTTTTGTTTTTCTTTTTTTTCAATCAGCTCTTCGCTTGTTTCGAGAATTGCCTCCAATTTGTCATAAGGAATCTTCATGTCTCTGATTTTTCTATATATTTCTTTCTCACACTCATTCGTGGCATTCTCTATATATTTATTAAGCCGTCTTCGTTCTTCTAAAATCGAATAAGGAATTGTGGATCTATTCATAAAACATCCCTTTCGCTAATTTTTTATTGCAAGAATATTTCCTTGCCTGTTTCTGCATTGATCAAGGTTACAGATTTACTTGTATTATTTTCAACGACTTCAAAATACCAGATAGGATCTGCCTCATATTTTTGTTCCTCGTTCAGATATACTCTCTCATAAAATTTTGCTCTTGTTACTTCATAATCAGCATCGTTTAAAATATTTTCAAATTTTTCCTCAACCACAGCAGCAATATCCTCAAAAGGTTTCAGTGAAACCTGCATTTCTCCATTTTCAAAGGCATAAACGCTGTTGATACTCAGCTGTTCTATTCCCCGAGTAGAATATATCGCCTGAATCGGGGCATTATCCGGAGTATCGTATGCCATGATTCTGGCAATACTCATCAATTCATGAAATATAGGAATACCTTCATATTTTTGATATGCATAAATAAAATACGCATCATCTTCCTGACTCCAACTTTCCTTTCTTTTTTCTTCTGTTAAATAATCTTCCTGTAAATATTGTTCTTCTAAATTTTTCATTACCTGGAAATTCAAAGGATAACAAGCAAATATAAAGTCTTCTGGATGGTACCCCAATTCGTCTATTATTTCTTTTAATTCTGTAATACATTCTTCACCGTTTTTAAAAGAAACTCCCGTTTCTTCAAATACAGCTTCATTGTCTGGATTACTTACGCCGATATTTAAATAATATTTACTATTGCTGCTTCCATAAGTAATGCCTTCATTTATATCAAGAATTTCATCATCCGCAAATAGATAATAATCTTCCGGCGCGCGCCCTTCAGCTACTGGTGTTTCTGGCTTTTCAATTACTTCTTTTCCTTCGCCAAATATAGACCATGCTTTTTCTCTGTCACAGCTATATAATCCCTTGACAGCAGCTGTGCTTATGGCTTGTCCTTTTATGTTTTCTGGCACTTCCAGCTTACAATTAAACTTCACCTTCCCTGAATCAGAACTTTTTTCATACTTTTCCGGGAAACTATATTCTGCTTCTTCCATTGAAACTATTTCTTCCTCAGCCTTTTCTTTAACGTCTACACTATTCTTGTTACATCCAGCCAGAATCGGACATACGCATAATATCAGACAAAAACCTCTTAGTTTTACTATGTACCCCAATACCTTCTTCCCATTTGCTGAAATTCTCTTACTCATTATCTTGCACCTCCCGTTGAGATTACTGAATTGTAGCATATAATTGTTGATTTTTTGCACGCTTGATAAAATTCGCCCATGATTTTGTCAAAATTAGACTTTACTTTTATATACAAAAAAGAGACTCATAACAAGTCTCTTAGTTTTTGATATGCGACATATATAAAAGAACCTGAACGAAAAATCTATTGGATGTATAATCTATTTTAATTTCTCCTCCATTGGCAATAACCACTTTTTTTACATTTTCTAATCCGATACCATGTATCGCAAGTTCCGTCTGCGTTGTCTGCAATCCATTTTTCTTTTTAAGGATTTTTCCCGAGTAACTATTTTCTATAAAAATAAATAATATCTCTTGTTTTATTTGCATCTTTACAGTCAGTAACTTTTCCTCCGATTTACTGGCTGCTCTTATTGCATTATCTACTAGATTGCCTAAAATCACACAAATATTAAAGTTATTCAAATACAAATCTTCTGGAATATTTATCTGAACATCTACATGATTCAGAGTCTTGTTTGCTTTCTGCAGCATATAGTTCAATACTCCGTCTATTTCCCGGTTTCCTGTAGTTGAATATTCCTTTGGATTTAACATAAATTCTTTCATACCGCTGAGATATTTTATCATGTCATGATCATTATTTTTTTTAGCCATTGCAGATAATTCAATAATATGATGTTTTATATCATGTCTTAATGCTTTCACCCTCTCCTCTGATTCCCTGACTATATCTAATTGATAAGAATAAACTTTCAGCATCTGTTTAAATACCTGCTCATTCATGCGTGCAGAGTAGAATTTAAGTAATGAATGATACAGATAAAAAATGAGAATATTAATGAAAAGAAGCACCATAGCTGCAAAAATAACAATTCCTTTTATTTGATGCTCAACAATAACCAGAAAATATATGTATGCAATACTGACAACAGGAACCATTAAAAGTGCAATCATATTTAATGTCGGTAATGTAATTTCTTTTTCAGGTTCTGTTGTCCTCTGGATAATAATTGCAATAAATAATAGGACAAAGCTTGTGATACATTCATACACTTGATTTACCGTCTGTCCTATCGTATATTTTGTCAAAGATAAAATAACAATGCTGTCAACCAACGCATTGATCACGTATATAATAAATACAGCCAAACATTTTTTTGTTTTCTTCATGCGATATGGCAAAAAAATCAAAAAAAGGCTTGTAATGTTTGACAAAATGTTCATAGCCGGAGAGGAAAAGAGCATGCTTATCGCACTTGTCCATGCACAGCCCATGATGTATAAAATAGAGACATGCTTCCATCTACTCTCCTCTTTTTGCACAAAAATACCAACAAAATACTTTAATGCGTAAAAACGTAATGCATTTGCCAGTAATGCTATAATACCATTAAACATTTTTAAACTCATTTGCGGCACTCTCTAAAATCTTTCTTCGCACATCTGCACGATTAATTTTACTTATATTTAGTACATCTCCATTCAACATTTTTACCCACTCGTATGTAAATTCCTTTACATAACTTTTATTCACTAAATACGATTTATGTATTCTTAAAAAAACATTTTCTGGAAGCCTTTCTTCAACCTCATTCAATTTTCCATAAAATGTTTTGACCTCTTTTTTCATTACAATATTAATTTTTCTTCCTGTACTTTGAAAATACAAAATATCTTTATACGAAATGCGATATGTACT
Source organism: Blautia sp. An81 (assembly GCF_002161285.1). Taxonomy (GTDB): domain Bacteria; phylum Bacillota; class Clostridia; order Lachnospirales; family Lachnospiraceae; genus Blautia; species Blautia ornithocaccae. The sequence continues at coordinate 47,271 of NZ_NFHH01000027.1, forward strand.
ATTTTGAGCTTGAAACTCAAACCCCACACAATTTTTTCCTGATATGCGATAGATATTATCCAAAACATGATATATCTTCGCTTGTTCTATTGGCTTTACCAGAAAATCAAATGGACGATTTTGAAAAAGCTGTAATGCATAATTTTCTTTTGAAGATATATATACCAAAAATATATTCTCTTCTTCAAGAACCTCTCTTATATATTTGCCAACCATCACCCCATCTTTTCCTGGCAACTCTATATCCAAAAAAAGGATGTTTATTTTCTCTCTTTTCAAATAATCTAGCAAAGTATCCCCGGAATAAAAAACTTCTGTCACAAGTGGAACACTCTTTTCTCTCGCATATTTTAGTATGATCTCTTCCAGTTCGGAACATGTACTTTTTTCATCATCACAAATTATAACCTTCATTATTTTTGCCTCCAAAAAGTATAATACACTCTCTGTATCACTCATGCAAGTCAACTTCTACTAAATGTTCACCTACAACAATTTTCAAGTGTTTACCATAATACACTTCAATGATTGCATCTTAACAACTTTTTTTCTCAATTTATCCTCAATTTCCACTCAATGCCTTATCCCTCCATCTTTTGTATGCTTATCCCACAGCAAAGCAGTACCAGACCGGTACAAGCTGCTGATAAAACAAATACGAATGGAGGGATTTTTTCATGCGAGAGATCAATAACACAAAGATCATTGCCGTAGATCATGGATACGGCAACATTAAGACCGCCAATACGGTCACCCCTACGGGTATCACTGCCTATGAATCAGAGCCGATCTTTACCGGAAATATTCTGGAATATAACGGTATCTATTACCGGATCGGGGAAGAACACAAGGAATTTATACCGGACAAAGCCATAGACAGGGACTATTATCTCCTGACACTGATGGCCATTGCACAGGAGCTGAATCTTCATTCCGTCCATGAAGCACATGTCCATCTGGCTGCCGGGCTTCCATTAACCTGGATCCGGAACCAGCGGGAAGAATTCCGTTCTTATCTTCTCCAGAATCCGGAGATCCGTTACCGCTTCAATCATAAGGATTACCACGTCCGCCTGGTCGGATGCAGCCTGTATCCACAGGGATACCCTGCCATTGTGAGCCGTATGGGTGAGCTGAAAGGTACGAATCTCCTTGCAGATATCGGGAATGGGACCATGAACATCCTGTATATCACCAACAAAAAAGCACAGGAAAGCCGTTGCTGGACAGAGAAATTCGGGGTGAACCAGTGCATGATCACTGCCAAGAATGCCATTCTCGACCAGTTCGGGGTAAAGATTGAAGAAGCTACCGTAGAGCAGATCCTGCGGTTTGGAACAGCTGATATCTCGGCCCCATACCTGGACTGCATTACCGCAGTCGCCAGACAGTATGTGGCTGATATCTTTGCCACACTCCGAAAATATGAATACAACCCCGATCTGATGCGGCTGTATGTGGTGGGCGGCGGCGGATGCCTGCTCCGTAATTTCGGGAAGTATGACAGGTCCCGTGTCACGATCCTTGATGACATCTGTGCCACTGCCAAGGGATATGAATATCTGGCTTATATGAGCCTGAAAAGGAGGGGATGATCCATGGCAGCAAACATCCGGAACACAAACCTGCGCTTTAACCTGGAAAAAGATCTTCAGCGAAAAGCCTGGGAATACCTGCAGACCATGGATAAGCAGGAATTCCGATCCTACAGTCAGGTGATTGCTCTTGCCCTGGTCGAGTATTTTGACCACTATTACCGCACACAGGAAGACCCCTATATGGAAACAAGAGAACGGGAAGAACGTTTTGTGGATCAGATCATAAAAGCAGTGGAAAAAAGTCTCGAGCAGTATCTTCCCCTCTTCCTTTCCGGCCTGACAGCAGGGATGGTACAAAGGGAGCCCCAAAACAAGGCATCCCTGCCGTTTCCCAAAGAACCGGAGCCAGAGGCAGAGGTAGACTGGGATTTTCTCGGAGAATAACCGGGAGGAGGTGTACACATGACGGAATTTCTGACTGTCGATACCAGTCTGCCGCCTTATCTGGTCTTTCCCCGGTTCCTTCTGGATATGGAGCTGAATGAGACGACCAAACTGCTCTATATGGTCCTGCTGGATCGGGCAAGGCTCTCCCTGAGAAACGAAGGCTGGACCGATGCATCCGGTCATGTGTTCCTCTACTTTACGATCGAAGCAATGGCAAATGTTCTCCACAAAAGCCAGATGACCATCAAAATATCACTGGCCGTACTGGAAAACAACGGGCTGATCCTGAGAAAACGCCAGGGCGCCGGACACCCCAACCGAATCTATGTAAAATTTCCGGAAGATGCTTTCAGAGAGACAGACAGGATCCTGTCCCCGAGACAGACAGAAAACTGTCCTTATGACAGACAGGATTCTTTCCCTGAGACAGACAAAAAACTGTCCGGTAATAAAAAAGAGATAAAAAAGAACGATCTATCAAAAAGAGAGAGTCAGGAGAACCGCTCTCCCTATGGAAACTTTCAGAATGTGTTCCTGTCAGCAAAAGAGCTGGAGAACGTCAGACAGACCGTCCCCAACTGGCAGGATTATATCGAGCGTTTATCCGGCTACATGGCTTCCACCGGAAAGCAATACCAGAACCATGCAGCCACCATCATCAGCTGGGCACTACAGGACAATCCCCCTTCCCGGCAAAAATTCTATGAAAGTGAGGAGTACGAAACATTATGAAAAAGTTCACAGAAAAACGAACCGATCCCATTCCAGCCAGAGAGTTGCAGCCGGATGAATATTTCAATCCATCCGACCATCTGATCTACTGTGCCAGGTGCCATACACCACGGCAGGGAAGATATACCCTACAGAACCGGGTATTCCTGCCGCCCATCCGATGCAGATGCCAGCAGGAACTCTATGAGCAGGAGGAAGCCAAACGAAAACTTAAGGAAAAACAAATGGAGATCCAACGGATGAAGACCAACGGCCTGCAGGATAAGGCATTCTATGATTATACCTTTGCCAAAGACAGCGGAGTCAATCCGGAAATGGCGCTTGCCCATAAATATGTGGAAAACTGGGACAACATGGAAGAACGGTCTTCCGGTCTTCTCCTCTGGGGAGATGTCGGAACCGGAAAGACCTTCTTTGCAGGCTGTATTGCCAATGCACTTCTGGATAAAAGCATTCCCGTATTGATGACGAACTTTGCCCGGATCCTCAATACACTGGCAGGTATGCACTCTGAGGACAGGAATCCGTTCATTGACAGCATGAACCGTTACAGCCTGCTCATTATCGATGACCTGGGAATGGAACGTAATTCCGAATTCGCCCTGGAACAGGTCTTCCATGTGATCGACAGCCGCTACCGGAGCAGGAAACCGCTGATCGTAACCACGAATCTCACATTGACGGAACTGAATACCCCAACGGATATAGCCCACAGACGGATCTATGACCGAATCCTTGAGCGCTGTGTCCCCATCCGGATCAACAACCGTAACATCCGGCAAGACAATGCATCCAAAAACCTGGAGGAAGCGAAAAGATTATTACTCTGAATGACGGGCAGCACCAGCAATGGGAAGATGAAATACTACAGGACTGCCACAATACACCGGGATAGATACTACTTTTTGTATCTTGAAATATGGATAAGGGTATCTGTCCCTGTTCAGATAAAAAGCAGTACCAGGAATAACCCAAACAAGAACAAAACAGCCCGGATACGGGCACAAAGGAGGTGCCAGATATGGCAGATAAAAAAACAATGACACCAGAAGAAAAAGCCCTGTTACAGGCAAAGCACCGGCTGGAATCCGCACAGGCCAGAGACCGGAGAAAAGAGCGGAATACAAGGACCAGGAGGCTGATCCTGGAAGGTGCGGAACTGGAATATGTTGTTCCGGAAGTCAGGGAAATGAGCCGTGAGGAACTCCGTCAGTTTCTCAGCTTTCATCTTCAGAAGCATGATTAAGCATCTTTGTACGTATTCCAATCCCGAAGGGCGCACTTACTCACCACCTGATAAATCAGGCAGTGGTATCCCCTTCGGGGCTCGTGCGCTCTGCCGAGGGCTATATCCGCTGTTGCAGGCAACATCGAAAGGAGGTGCCAGATATGGCAATTTATCATATGCAAGCCAAAGTCGTCAGCCGTGGTTCCGGTCGGTCTGCTGTTGCTGCCTCTGCTTATATGAGCTGTAGCCGCATGTACAATGATTACGATGGCATCCAGCATGACTATACCAGAAAGCAGGGTCTGATTTATCAGGAGGTGATGCTTCCTCCAATGGCTCCATCCAAATGGAATGACCGGGAACAACTCTGGAATGCTGTGGAAGAAACCGAAAAGACAAAAGACAGCCGACTGGCAAGAGAATTTGTTGTCGCACTCCCCGTTGAGTTGGATAAAGACAGCAATATTTCTCTTCTTCAAGATTTTATTCAAAAGAATTTTGTAGATATGGGGATGTGTGCTGATTTTGCCATTCACGATACAGATGGTCACAATCCCCATGCACACATTCTTCTTACTGTCCGACCACTAAATGAAAATGGAACATGGCAGTATAAAACAGAAAAAGAATATCTCTGTATCAAAGATGGGGAAGAAAAAGGATTTACTGCTTCTGAATTTAAAACTGCTCAAAAACAGGGATGGGAAAAGCAATATCGCTATAAAGTTGGGAAAAAGAAAGAATATCTGACTTCCTCTGTTGCACAGGGAAAAGGATATGAACGGATTGATAAGCACCCCAAGAGTAGCCGGTATGGCAGACAGAATCCCATTTCCGAACAATGGAACAGTGATGAACAACTCTGCATCTGGCGGGTAAACTGGGCAGATGCCGTAAATAAAATGCTTGCACGTAATCAGATAAATGCTACCATTGATCACCGCAGCTTTGCAGATCAGGGAATCACCGAACAGCCAACCATCCATGAAGGCTACATTGCCCAGAATATGGAAAAGAATGGCATGATAGCAGACCGCTGTGAAATCAACCGTCAGATTCGTGCAGATAACAAAATGCTCCGGGAATTAAAAGCACAGGTAGCAAAACTGGCACAGGCTGTAGAAAAATCTATTCCAATAATAGCTGAAACGTTAGAAGCGATCCGCAATCATATGATTTTTACACAGTATCATTTACTTCATAATGAGATGCAAAAAGAAGTAATTCATGATTGGATGAATCATTTTAATCCAATACTGAATAAATACAACACCGTTAAAAAGAAACTCAAATCTAAAGTTACGGAACGGATAGAACTGAATGTGAAAAAAGAGAAAACCAGTATTTTGAATCCCATCCAGCATATAAAATTGAATCAGCAGCTTACCACTGTTACCGAAGAAATTGAAGAACTGAAATCAAGGAAAGAGCAGCTAATCTTCCAGGCACAATGCTCTACTGATAAAGATATGACGAATCTATCCAAGAAATATGACCAGATGAATAACAATCTTGATATCCTAGATTCTCAGGACATCTCCCTTAAAAAGCAGCTTGAAAAAGACGCCGCTGCTTTCCGGGAAGAAAAATTTCGTCCTGATCCAGAACAATACACAGAATTGCTGGATACCAGAATCCAGATACGTCCTGATTTCCGGGACAAGCTGATAGAGCAGCTCAAAGGTACTTTCGGTAAATATTATGACTATCACCGCCGTGATATTGCAGCCAATGAGGTGGATTATCTCAATGTGGAAGATCCGAATGTCTTCTCCCATCGTGCATGGGAACTTAAATATCAGAGAGAACAGGAAATTCGGCGAAATCAGCCTGCTCGGACTAAGAAAAAGTCATATGATATGGAATTGTAGTATCTTTAAAGGCGTATGAATTTGCTTCAAGCTCATACGCCTTTCCATATGCTAATATGGAATTTGTCTGAGACAGCTGTTACAGCCTCATACCTATAGCCCAATTTCTATCACTTATTCTTTCCACGTAAGTAGGTAATCATCCGTATCTTGACAAAATATGAAAATCCCCCAGTATTTACCGGGGGAAAATTAGTCTCTCATTTTTTCAGTTTGCTGCGGCAGTCAGCCGGCAGGCTGTTGGACCATGGAAGCAGTTCCAGCATAGCTTCCTTTTCCGGGAATGGACTAAGATCTTTCATCTGCTCCATCACATAGGTGAGATAATTGTAGGGTTTCAGCCCGTTCAGCATGGCTGTTTCCGTGATGCTGTATACAGTT
>NZ_NFHH01000028.1 GCF_002161285.1 Blautia sp. An81
AACAAATTCGCATACCCCGCTTTCGCGCTTGCGGGAGCAAGAGCGAAAGGCAAGTGCTGTGAGCGGCGACGTAGGAGCCGAGCACAGTGCTTGAGTGCTTGCACCGGGGTAGTTGATTCTGGGCGTCTTATTCTATTATAAATATTTAAATCTGATCATCACTACTTATAATGATATTTTGCACAGAGATTTCTTTCTCTGGGAGATCATAGCACCTTTAGGAATCTCTTTCATTATCTTCCAGTGTATTTCTTATCTTATGGATTTATATCAGGGCAAGGCTCAGACCAGCAGAAATTTTCTGGATTTCGCCCTTTATATTTCTTTTTTTCCAAAACTTTCTCAGGGACCTATTGTGAAATACAAGGATATGGAGACACAGCTGAAATACCGTACTATAACTTTTGACAAGTTTCTCAGAGGGCTGGAAAGATTTATTATGGGCCTTTCCAAAAAAGTATTGATCGCAGATATTTTAGGCCAGACATCCAGCAGCATTTTTTATAGTATGGGGATGGGGATGGATGCAGGAACTGCCTGGATTGCTCTTATCAGCTATTCTTTCAGCCTTTATATGGACTTCTCCGGATACTCAGATATGGCCATCGGCATGGCTGCTATGATGGGATTTGAATTTAAGGAGAATTTTAATTTCCCCTATCTCAGCACTTCAATAACCGAATTCTGGAGGAGATGGCATATGTCTCTGGGAGCATGGTTCCGGGAGTATCTTTATTTTCCTTTGGGCGGCAGCAGAAAAGGAAATGTATACCTGAATCTGTTTGTGGTATTTCTGGCAACTGGAATCTGGCACGGTGCAGCCTGGGTTTATCTCTTTTGGGGAGCCATGCACGGTGTCTGTGTAGTTGTGGAACGATACATTATGAAAAAAAGCTGGTATGAAAAAATACCGGTATTCCTCCGATGGGCTGCAACCTTCTTTATTGTGAATATTGGCTGGATAACCTTTAATGTGACAAAATTTGATGAATTTACAGAGTTTTTAGGATACCTGTTCGGTATGGGAACGCCTATTTCCTTTACAGGGCTGTTTTACCTGACACCTAGATTAGTGACTTTATGGGCAGTTGTAATATTAGGGACTCTGATTTTCAGCAGGAAAAAGGTCCAGGTACAGCTGATAAAGTGGAATGAAGAGTCCCAGGTGTTTAATGGGATTAAATATGTATTCCTTCTGGGATGCCTGTTCCTTTGCTTTGTTACTTCCGTTTCTGAGGGCTATCAACCCTTTTTATACTTTCAGTTTTAGGAGGCCGGTGAATGAAAAAAATAAAAATATTGTTTTTGGGGATTTTATGCGTGGCTCTGGTGCTGCCTCTTATATTTTTCAATTTTGAGAAGAATTATGCATCACCTATTGATAACCGAATGCTTACAGAGTGGGACCCTGCTGGTAGAGATGTAACTGAAATGGTGGAGTCCTATATCAATGACCGGATTGGATTCCGGACAGAGGCTATTGATGCATATACAGAACTGAATGATAAGGTGTTTGGCATGATGGTCCACCCTACTTACACTTATGGAAAAGACGGATATGTATTTTTTCAGATGTCTTACGAAAATCCGGACCCTGTATTTGTAGAACTTTTCTGCGCGTATCTGAGACAGGTTCAGGACTATTGCGAAGAGCGGGGTGTTCCCTTCATCTATTGTCTGAACCCCTCCAAGATCACCATATATCAGCAATATCTCCCCGATGGATATATTTATCAGGACAAGCTGAACCAGATGATGTATGAAAAGCTGGAAGAGTATGGGGTAAATTATATTACAAACGAATACCTGCTCAAAGAAAAAAGTGAAACAGAACAGGTATATAATGTCAAATACGATGCAGGCCATTGGAACGATTTAGGAGCCTTTTATGGCACAAATCATATTCTGGAAAAGGTTTCGGAATATTTTCCAAATGTACAGCCCAGAGATTTGACAGAATTTGAAATAGGAACAGTTCACGAGGACAGTCTTTCAGTTTCTCATTTTGCCATTGATGAAGACGTGCCGGCCTTCTGGGATAAAAATCAGGGAAATATCCAGGACCTTACAGAAAATTACAGAAGTATGAAACTGGACCAGAATTATAATGCATTGTTCTGTCTTGCCAATCACAAAGAAGGGGCAGAGGAACTTCCCAGAGCCCTTGTTTTCCAGGGCAGCTATTATAACGAGAGAACCCAGTACATGCAGTCTGCTTTCCAGGAATATGACGCAGTGCATAACTATGAGAACTTTTTAGACTTTGACTATTATTTTAATATTTTCCAGCCGGATTGCGTGATCCTGGAGACGGCAGAATATGCGACCAATGGAGCTTACTTTTCTTATGAAACTCTGGAGAATAAGGAACTGAATCCAAAACTTGATACAGAGGCTTTTGGAGATGAGTTTATCTCTCTTCAGGATGCAGACTATACAGTGACAGAAGAAGGCAGTCTGGTGACAGTTTCCCTGAATCTGGACGAGGCAGCAGAGAGAGGATACCTGATCATAGGAGACCGTCAGTTTGACTTTTCCATAGATCAGGAAGGCAATACTTCAGAATGTACCCTTGACGTCAGATATTTCCAGGAAGACCTGGCCCAGATATTTTTTCATTATACCTTGCTTTTACAGGAAAACAAGGTATAATATATTTAAGTATGCGAAAAATTTCAGGAGATATTGAATCATGAAGATACCATTTTCACCACCGGATATCACGGACGAAGAAATAAATGAGGTTATAGATACATTAAGAAGCGGCTGGATCACTACAGGACCAAAAACAAAAAAGTTTGAAGAAGAGATAGCCGGATTCTGCCATACAGAAAGAGCCGTATGTCTGAATTCCGCCACAGCCTCTCTGGAGCTGTGCCTCCGGATACTGGGAATCGGTCCGGGAGATGAGGTGATCACAACTGCATATACCTATACTGCAAGCTGCAGCGTGATCTGCCATGTAGGCGCAACTCCGGTTCTGGTAGACACGATCCCAGGTTCCTATGATATGGACCCGGAGAAAGTCCGGGAAGCAGTTACAGAAAGGACTAAAGGGGTAATCTGCGTAGATCTTGCCGGAATCGTATATCCTTATTATGAAGAAATCTACAAGATCGCAGAGGAAAAGAAGAGTCTTTTTACGCCTTCCGGAGAAATACAGGAGGCTTTGGGCAGAATGGCTGTCTTGGCAGACGGAGCCCATGCCTTTGGGGCCAGCTATGATGGAAAAATGTGCGGAGAGATTGCAGATTTTACCAGTTTTTCCTTCCATGCAGTAAAGAATCTCACAACGGCTGAGGGAGGCGCTGCAGTATGGAAGAAAATTCCGGGAATCTCCAGTGATGATCTTTATAAAAGATTTATGGACTACTCTCTTCACGGACAGACCAAAGACGCCCTGGCAAAGACAAAGCCGGGAAGCTGGGAGTACGACATTGTAGCCCCCTATTATAAATACAATATGACGGATATCATGGCTTCTCTGGGGCTGGCTCAGTTTCGGAGATATCCGGCTCTGCTGAAGAGACGCAGGGAGATCATAGAAAGGTACAATGCAGGATTTAAAGATCTGGATATCCAGGTACTTGAGCACTATGGAGAAAAACATACTTCCAGCGGACATCTGTACCTGACCAGACTGCCTGGAAAGAGCAGAGAGCAGTGTAATATGGTCATTGAAAAAATGGCTGATGCAGGCATTGCCACCAATGTACACTATAAACCGCTGCCAATGATGACTGCTTATAAAAATCTGGGCTTTGATATAAAAGACTATCCAAATGCCTACCATATGTTTGAAAATGAGATTACTCTGCCCCTTCATACTTGCCTGACCGACGAACAGGTAGAGTATATCATAGAAAACTATAGAAAAATTATCGAGGAGCTGTAAGCCATGTTGAAGGATTGGAACAGCCTTCCTGAATCAATGAAGAAGGAAGAGGTAAAAAAATATTATAGAGAACTTTCCAGGAAACGCCCGGCACTTGCTGCCAAGCGTTTTCTGGACGTGGTTATGGCACTTATCTTAACGGTTCTTTTGTCGCCCGTAATGCTTATACTTGCAATATGTATCAAGCTGGACAGCAAGGGGCCGGTTTTTTATCGCCAGGAGAGGATTACCCAGTATGGCAGGCCCTATCGGATCTTTAAGTTCCGTACAATGGTGGCTGACGCAGATAAAAAAGGTCCTTTGGTCACCAGAGGGGGAGACTCCCGGATCACCAGAATGGGAAGAAAACTGCGGAGCTGCCGTCTGGATGAGATTCCTCAGCTTTTCAATGTGCTGAAAGGGGAAATGAGTTTTGTGGGAACCAGGCCTGAGGTCCAGAAATATGTGGACAGCTATACGCCGGAAATGATGGCCACTCTTCTCCTTCCAGCAGGGATTACTTCCAGGACCAGCATTGCCTATAAAGATGAAGAGGCAGAAATTGACCGTTATAAAAAAGAAACGGGGAAAGAAACAGAAGAAATCTATATTCATTATATTCTGCCGGAAAAAATGAAGTATAATCTGGAATATATCCGTTCTTTCAGCGTGCTGGGAGATCTGAAGATCATGATAGACACAGCCCTGGCGGTAATAAGATAGACAGGAGATAGTTATGAAGAAAAAAATAGCAGTAATTTCCATGGGAGTAAAGCTAAACGGTGAGAAAGGATACAGCCGTTTCCGCTATATCGGAGATTTTCTTTCAGATGCAGGATATCAGGTAGATCTGATCACCACCACATTTCAGCACTGGGAGAAAGCTCAGCGGGATATAGATGCCATTAAGAAAGAAGACTACAAATTTCAGCTGAAATTTATCTATGAACCGGGATATAGGAAAAACATAGATTTAAGGAGAATACGCAGTCACAGCATTGCGGCAAAAAATCTTACAAAACTTCTGGAAAAAGAAGGAGACTATGACCTGATCTATTGTGAGATACCGCCTAATGATGTTGCCCTGGCAGCGGCAGAATATGCAAAAAAGAAGGGAATACCCTTTGTACCTGATGTAAACGATCTGTGGCCGGAAGCCATGAGGATGGTCCTGGATATTCCTGTGGTCAGCGATATCCTGTTTTATCCTCTCCAGAGAGATGCAGAAAAGGTATATTCTCTGGTGTCCGGCATTATTGGAACTTCCGATGAATACAGGGACAGACCTTTAAAAAATCAGAAGCTGGATGTTCCCAGAAAAACTGTTTATGTGGGAAATGAAATTGCAGAGTTTGACAGAGGCGTGGAAAAATACGGACCGGAAATCCAGAAACCAGAAGGAGAGTTCTGGGTCTCCTATGCAGGAACCATCGGTACCAGCTATGATATCCGTACTATGGTGCTGGCAGGCAAGGAGCTTCTGGACCGGGGAATGTCTCAGATCAAATTCAAGATTCTGGGAGGGGGCCCCTTGAAAGATGAACTGGAAAATCTGGCAAAAGAACAGGGCTGTGTCAATGTGGAGTTTGTGGGATACGCTCCTTATCCTAAAATGGCAGCCTATCTTGCCAAGTCCGACATTCTGGTGAACTCCTTTGTAAAAAAGGCGCCTCAGAGTATTGTAACAAAAATCGGCGACTATCTGGCAGCAGGAAAGCCAATGATCAATACCTGTATGAGTCCGGAATTCCGCCAAAAGGTGGAAAATGACGGGTTCGGCATCAATATTCTGCCGGAGGATGTGAAAATCCTGGCAGATGCCATTGCAGAACTCTATGAAGACAGAGACGGCTGCAGGATTATGGGAGAGAAGGCCAGAAAGATTGCAGAAGAACAGTTTGACAGACCGGAATCCTATAAGAAGATAATTGAGTTGATCGAGGAGCTGACTTGATATGGACAGACCATTTTTTACAGTTGTTATGCCGGCCTATGGAGTGGAAAAATATCTGAAAAAAGCAGTGGACAGCATCCGGAGCCAGACTTTTGGAGACTGGGAGCTGATCATTGTGGAAGATGGATCTCCAGACCGGACAGGGGAGCTGGCAGACCGTCTGGCAGGGAAGGATTCCCGGATACGAGTAGTTCATCATGAGAAGAACAAAGGTCTCAGTGAAGCCAGAAATACCGGAATCTGCCAGGCAAGAGGAAAATACATTTGGTTTATGGATCCGGACGATTCTGTAGAAGAAAGCCTTCTTCAGGAGGTCCAGGGGGCTCTGGAGGAAAATCCGGCTCGTTTGACAGTGTTTGGACATGTGGAAGAGTATTATGAAAAAGACGGCAGCTTTTCCTACGCCCATCCGGTAAAACCCAGGAGACGGCTCTGCAGAAATCAGGCGGAAGTCCGGAAAGAAATCCTTCCTCTGGAGCAGGAGACCCTTTATGGATATGCCTGGAATAAAATTTACGATTTAGACTATATCCGTGAAAAAAAGCTGAGCTATGAAACTGTTCGGCTGATCGAGGATATTGTATTTAATATTCAATACTGTATGGATATTGACACTATGAATCTGTTGGACATTACCCCCTATCACTATGCAAAAAGGATGGAGGGAAGTCTGACTACGAAATTTGTGCCTGATTATTATCCCCTTCACAGGAGAAGAATCGCCATGCTCTATGAGCAGCAGAAATACTGGGGACTGGATAACCGGGAAAGCTGCTCTGTGCTGGGCAGTCTGTATGGGAGATATATTCTTTCCGCTTTGGAGAGGAACTGTGATAAACGGGCAGAAATGAATCATGGAGACAGGAAAAAGTTTTGCCGGGAGATCTTTGCAGATCCTCTTTTTAAAAGGCTGATACCGGCAGCGGAGGCCAGAGACAGCAGAGCCTTAAAACTGGCACTCACCTGTATGAAGGCAAAATCTGTATTTTTGTGTCTTGCCTTTGGAAGGGCAGTCCATCTGGTAAGAGGAAGCCTTCCGATGTTGTATTCAAAAGTAAAGTCTCAGAGATGATAAGATTCTTATGCCGGCAGAAAAAACCGGCAGGACAATAGAAAAATCAAGTAAGAAAGCGCAGGTAAACGAGATGAAAAAATATGATTATGTATTAGTTGGAAGCGGTCTGTTTTCAGGGGTCTTTGCCTATCATGCGGTAAAGGCAGGAAAAAAATGTCTGGTGATCGAAAAAAGAGATACTGTAGGCGGAAACCTGTACTGCGAAGACATCGAAGGCATTCATGTGCATAAATATGGAGCTCATATTTTTCATACCAGCAATCGGAAAGTATGGCAGTTTGTGAACTCTCTGGTGGAATTTAACCGTTATACCAATTCTCCGGTGGCAAATTTCCATGGAGAAATGTACAATATGCCTTTTAATATGAATACTTTCAGCAAAATGTGGAATATCAGCACTCCGGCAGAAGCAAAGGCCATTATAGAGAAACAGAAAGCCAGCATCCAGGGGGAACCTAAAAATCTGGAAGAGCAGGCCATCAGTCTGGTAGGAGAAGATATTTACAAAAAACTGGTGAAAGGCTATACAGAAAAACAGTGGGGAAGAGACTGTAAAGATCTGCCGGCATTCATTATCAAGAGACTGCCTGTGAGATTTACCTATGACAACAATTATTTTAATGACCTGTATCAGGGAATCCCTATCGGAGGTTATAATGTGCTTATCGAGAAACTTTTTGAAGGCTGCGATATAGAGACTGGCGTGGATTTCAACGAAAACAGGGAAAAATATAAGAAACTGGGAGAAAAAATCCTTTATACAGGAACCATTGATTCTTTCTACGATTACTGTTTTGGCAAACTGGAATACAGAAGCCTGAAATTCGAGACAGAAGTGCTGGATGAGGAAAATCATCAGGGTGTAGCAGTAGTAAACTACACAGACAGAGAAACTCCTTATACAAGAATCATTGAGCACAAACATTTTGAATTTGGAACTCAGCCGAAAACGGTCATCACCAGAGAATATCCGGCAGACTGGCAGGAGGGTATGGAGCCTTACTATCCAATCAATGACGAAAGAAATCAGAACCTGTACCAGCAGTATAAGGAATTGGCAGATAAAGAAGAAAATGTCCTCTTCGGCGGAAGGCTGGCAGAGTATAAATATTATGACATGGATAAAGTAATTGAATCCGCCTTTAAGCTGGTAGAAAAGGAATTATAAGGAGAAGGGGAGCAATGGGAAAACTCTTGTCAATAGCTGTACCATGTTATAATGTAGAGAAATACCTGCGAAAAGGGTTAGAGTCTTACTTTGATGAACGGCTGAAAGATAATTTAGAGGTCCTGATCGTTAATGATGGGTCATCTGACTCTACAGAAAAAATAGCAAGAGAATATGTAGAAAAATGCCCGGAAATTTTCCGGCTGATAAATAAGGAAAATGGGGGCCATGGATCTGCTGTAAATGCTGGTATTGAAAATGCTGTTGGAAAATATTTTAGAGTAATTGATGGAGATGACTGGGTCCATACAGAAAATTTAGTTATATTTCTGGAAAAATTAAGGGAAATTGACACAGACATGGTGATCGATGAAAAGAGAGAGGTTCATATGGTCACCGGGAAAACAAAACTTTTTCCAATCCCATCTTATGTTCCAGTGGATCAGAGCTGTTCTTTTGAGGAGATATGTACTAGAGAGGATATTGGATCTTATATCATGATACATACTCTGTCAGTTAAAACGGAACTTCTGAAGAATAACAAGATAAAACTTCAGGAACATGTTTTCTATGTAGACTATGAATTTATCGTAAAAGCCACCTGTCTATGTCAGACTGCTATTTTTTTTGCTCTGGAAATCTATCAATATTTAGTAGGCAATGTAAATCAAAGTGTATCCAGTCAGAATTATGTAAAAAGATATGGTCATCATGATATTGTTACAAAAGAACTGCTGCGTTATGAAAAAGAACAGGGCTTTACCGGAAAAAGAGGAGAATATCTGGAGCGGAAAGTAAACCTGATCATTCATACCCAGTATAATATTTCCTTGATCTTTAATAAAGATAGGAGAGCGGGGAGAAAGCAGGCAGAGGAATTTCGGAAATTTTTGAAAGAAAATTATCCGGATCATGAGAGAAAAACACGGAAGAGATATTATGAAGCTCTTATCCTGCATTTTCTGGGAGTGGATTCAGAAAAGCTGGATAAAATCATGGGGAGAGGATAAAAATGAGACAAGAACAGGGAGTCTACTACTTTACCATTGCCTACAAAGTAGCTTTTATAATTTTGATGATGCTTAGCGCAGTACCTTTTATTCATGAGATCATATCTCCTTATATCCGGATCATACTTGTGCCAGGGGTGCTGTTAGTTTTGTATGATCTGGTTCTTGGCGGAAGAAAATTGTGGAAGGCCCAAGGTGTGGTTACCCTTGTTTTATTTGCAGTTTCCTATGGGATCACGATTCTTATAAACAGGGAGCTTCATTTCGTTGAAAATGCAAAGGCTTTGCTTTATATGGGGATTATTTTCCTTACACTTTATGGCTTTGATCCCCAAATGCCGAAAGAAAGAAAAACACTGGAACTGCGAGTTGTTTTGAGCAGTGTTATGATTGCTACTTTTATACTTTCCAGTATCTGCCTTTTTACCTATCTTTTTTCATATAACCTGACTTATATGGACGGGGAAACACCCATGCATATCGGTATGTATGATAATCGGCTATGGGGATTGTACAATCCGAATACAGGAGCTACACTGAATGTAATGTCGATTATGATCTCGCTGATACTTTGGGAGAGCTGTAAGACCAGAAAAATATTGGTGAGGATCCTTCTTGGAATCAATATGGCAGTACAGATTCTGTGTCTGATCCTTACCCATTCACGGGCACCGATCCTGATAGGAATAGGCGGGATAGCAGTGTATGTTTTCTTTGCTTTTGCAAGATTTAAGGGCTGGAAGAAAAAAGGACGGAGGTATGGAAAAGCAGTATTAGTCGGGATTTTAACTTTTTCATTGCTGATGATTTCTGAAAATGTCCTCCGGAGCGGATTAAGCTATCTTCCTCCGATTATTGCAGAAACAGTAGTAGGTAAAACGGAACAGGGACAGGGATCCCAAGAGACAAAACAGAAAGCGGCAGATACAGGAAAAGATAAAAATGTAAAAGCTTCACCAAAGAAAGTGGACCTGTCACGGAAAGAAACCGAAGAGGAACGGGCCGGGGGACTGCTGACAGGTCGGGTGGATCTGTGGCAGGCAGGTGTTCAGGGATTTTTAAAAGCCCCCATCTTTGGAGTGTCAAGAGAAAATATTTATGACAGTTGCCAACAGTATCTGAATGATAAGACCTGGCAGTCGAGTCTTGATGTAGGGGGGCTTCATAATATTTATCTGACCGTTTTGGTTTCTTCTGGAACTGTTGGATTTACGATTCTGGCCATTTTTATAATTTTAACATTGAAAAAATTTTTTCGGTATGGATTTCGAAAAAGAGGGCTGGAAGAAAATGTATACTTTAGAGGTGTGGTGCTTCTTTTGGCACAGTTTGCAGGAATGGAAATGATGGAGGCTAGGATACTTTACCGGGTGGGGATTTTTTATGTTTTCTTCTTTTTAATCTACGGATATGCAATGTATTTTGCCCAGAAGGATGAAGAAGAAAACAAAATGGAGAGTATATGATATGGCAGAGATTACAGTGATCGTTCCGGTATATAACTGTGAAAAATATATAGGAGAATGTATCCAGTCAGTTATAGAACAAACTTATACAGACTGGAATCTGATTTTGGTAAACGACGGATCAACGGATAAAAGCGGTCTTATTTGCAGGGAATATGCAGAAAAAGATCACAGGATCCGAGTGATAGATAAGGAAAACGGAGGAGGCGGCGGTGAAGCGAGAAATACAGGAGTAAAATATACGGATACTCCATTCCTGACTTTTCTGGATTCAGATGACTGTTATCTTCCAGAAATGCTGGAATGCCTTATCCAGGAACAAAAACAAGAAGATTACGATGTAGTGATCGCCGGATATGAGGAACTGCTGGAGGAGACGCAGACCATAGGAGAACGGGTGTGCTATCCTCGCCGGCAGTTAAGAGGAAAAGAGCAGGTCAGAGATTTTTTTGTCCGGCATTATCCGGAAGGATTGCTGGGTTTTCCCTGGAATAAGCTGTATAAAACAAGTATCATAAAAGAAAATAAAATTTCTTTTCCTAAAATGCGACGTTTGGAAGATGGTATTTTTAATGTGCTTTATTTCCAGTACTGCAATTCTTGCAGTATTTTGGATCAAATACTTCACCGATACAGAGAAAGTCGGCAGGTCGAGCTGAGAAAACTGCCTTATGATTTTTATGACATTATGGAAATATTTGTATTACAGTATTTTGAGACCATGAAACAATGGGGATATAAAAGAGCGGACAGTGAGAAAAGCATGATCGATTATTTCCAGAACGATTTTGTGTGCTGTCTGGAAAATATTTGTCTGCCAGTCTGGAAAAAGAGCTGGAAAGAGCAGAATGAATATTTTCAGAAACTTCAGAAAAAGAAATTAGTATCCTACATGTTGAAAAAAGATAGAAAGGCTACAGGACGGTATACCCAGTTGGTGCTGAGATTGTATGAAAAACAGCGGTATGTTCAGATGCGATCCTGCATTTGGGTAAAAAGAATATTGAAGACAAAATATGCCGGCCTTTTTCACATATTAAAAGGAAGATTGAATTAGCATGAACAGAATAAAAGATAAAATTATGGAGAATCCTTTTGCTGCAAAGTTTTTATCAAATACAGGATGGCTTGTTTTTGATAAGATTTTTCATATGGCGCTCTCTTTGTGGGTTACCAGGGAGATGGCCCGGTATCTGGGTGTTGAAAACTATGGGATTTTAAATTATGGCCTGGCTTTCGTGGAGATATTTACTATAGTCTGTAAACTTGGGATTGATGGCATTCTGGTAAATGAGATCATCCGGAAAAAAGACCAGGCAGGAGAACTGTTGGGGACAACTACTGTATTGCGTCTGCTTTCTAGTCTGCTTTCATTAGTGATCACTGGAATTTTTGTCTGGATATTGAATCCGGGGAAGATGCTGATATTAGCGGTTACCTTGATCCAGTCAGTTTCTCTGCTGTTTGTGGCCTTTGATACGCTAGATTTTTATTTTCAGTCTCGTCTGCAGTCAAAATATACGGCAATAGCCAGGAGTATATCCTATCCGCTGGTGTGTCTTTTGCGGCTTGTATTTATTTATGCAAAAAGGAATGTAACCTGGTTTGGGTGGGCAACAGTTTTAGATGCCCTGACTATTGCAATTGTCCTATTTTATTTTTATCGAAAAGAAAACTGTCCCAAGATATCTTTTTCTTGGGAGACAGCCAAATATCTGTTAAAACACAGCTATCACTTTATTCTGGTAAATCTTTTAGTGACGATTTATACACAAATGGATAAACTGATGGTAGGTGGTCTGGGAAATCAGTGGGAAGTTGGTATCTACACTTCTGGTATGACTATCGCTAATTTGTGGATCTTTGTGCCAAATGCGATCATTGATTCTGGACGGCCGTTGATCATGAGCAGAAAAGCGGCTGGAGATGAAAAAGAGTATCAAAGCAGATTGGGACTTTTGTGTATCGGAATCATTTGGATCAGTATCTTGGCAGGGATCTTCTTCAGTATTGCCGGTAAATTTGTTATCTGGATCATATACGGAGAAG
This sequence comes from Blautia sp. An81, assembly GCF_002161285.1. Lineage (GTDB taxonomy): Bacteria > Bacillota > Clostridia > Lachnospirales > Lachnospiraceae > Blautia > Blautia ornithocaccae. The sequence continues at coordinate 12,597 of NZ_NFHH01000028.1, forward strand.
AATATATGGCCTCTGTTCCAGTTCTGCTTCTTTTAATATGGTCCCGATTATTTTCACTTATTGGATTAGTACGAAGCATGTGGATGCTCTGTGAAGGATATGAAAAATATATTAAATATTTTATCGGATTAGGCGCTCTGATCAATCTGATATTAAATACACTGCTGATCCCTCAATATGGTGCTGTAGGAGCAGCAGTGGCTACTTTGGCAACAGAAGTGATCTCTTCCTTCCTGGCAACAGGATGTTATAAGAAAACAAGACCATTTTTCTGGATGCTGCTCAGGGCTGCGGTATTTCGGAGAAAATAGAGAAGGCTAAAAACATTATTTTGCCACTTTAAAATTTTCTTAAAATTATAGATGTGAAAATCTACAATTTTAAGAAATTTTTTGGCAAAAAAGAGATTTTTTTTTGCTATTTTTAAGAAGTTTAAGAAAGGGATTATTTTCTGCAGTTTTTGGCATTAAAAAAATATGGAAATTGTAGAAATACAATATAATATATGCTAAAATGTTATAAGGTCATTAAGAATTTATTGCCTATCTATATGCGTTATAAATTGTTAAAAGGAGTTTGTAAAGATGAAGATTGCAGTGGCTGGTACCGGTTATGTTGGGCTGGTGACGGGAGTATGTCTGGCCAGTAAGGGCTATCGGGTAACATGCGTGGACGTAGATGAGGAAAAAGTAAAGATTATGCAGGAAGGGGTGTCTCCGATCTACGAACCGGGACTTTCTGAATTGATGATGGAAAGTATGGAAAATCTTACTTTTACCACAGACTATGCTGAAGCCTATAAAGATGCAGAGGTTATTTTTGTGGGAGTAGGGACTCCAGAGAAATCAGACGGTTCTGCTAATTTAACCTATGTATACCAGGTGGCTAAACAGATCGCGCAGTCAGCTGACAGGGACTGTGTGGTGGTGATAAAGTCCACAGTTCCTATTGGAACCAATGATAAATTGGAATCCTATATCCATGACAAACAAAAAAATAAAGATATAAAGATATACATTGCCTCCAATCCAGAATTCCTGGCACAGGGCACGGCTGTGAGAGATACTCTTCACGCATCCCGGATCGTGATCGGAACAGAGGAGGAGTATCCCAAACAGGTACTTTTAAAGGTGTATGAGAAATTTGAGGCACCCAAGCTGACTGTGGGAAGACGGAGCGCTGAGATGGTAAAATATGCCTCAAATGATTTTCTGGCGCTGAAGATCAGTTATGTAAATGAGATCGCAAATCTGTGCGAGACTGTAGGGGCTGATGTGGAAGAGGTAACAAAGGGAATGGGTCTGGATCCGAGAATAGGAAATCGGTTTCTCAATGCAGGAATCGGATATGGAGGCTCCTGTTTCCCTAAGGATACAAAAGCATTGAGCTGGCTGGCCAGATTTAACGATAAGGAAATCCGAACAGTCCGGGCAGCAATTGAGGTGAATGAAAGCCAGAAATTCAAGCTGGTAAAGAAAGCTAAAAAATATTATGATGATTTTCTATTCCTGAATATTGCTATTCTGGGCTGTACCTTTAAGCCAGGAACAGATGACCTGAGGGAAGCTCCTTCGCTGGTAAATGTTCCTCTTCTGTTGGAGGACGGCGCTCATCTGCGGATCTGGGATCCGGTGGGAATGGAAAACTTTAGAAAGAGGATAGGAGAAAAGAATATCTGCTACTGCAATACTATAGAGGAAGCATTAGAGGATGCAGATCTCTGTCTGATTTTTACAGAGTGGGATGAAGTGAAGAAACTGGATGTGAGAAAGTATAAAGAACTGATGAAGCGGCCGATTGTGTTAGACGGACGTAATTGTTATCCTTTGGAGAGGTTTGAAAATACCGGGATCACCTACGGATCTGTAGGAAGAAGAACTGTAAACGATATTAATTAAGAATGGAGAAACGGAATGAAGCTGATCATACAGATACCATGTTACAATGAAGCAGAAACCCTGGAGGTGGCTTTAAATGCCCTGCCAAAACATATCGATGGCATTGATGTGATCGAATATCTGATCATTAATGACGGAAGCACAGATAAAACAGTAGAAGTGGCAAAAAAATGGGGCGTAAACTATGTAGTAAACTTCAGAAACAATAAAGGCCTTGCCAGGGGATTCATGGCCGGCCTGGACGCCTGTCTGCGAAATGGTGCGGATATTATTGTGAATACAGATGCAGATAATCAGTATTGCGGGGCAGATATTGAAAAGCTGGTGCAGCCGATCCTGAGGGGAGAAGCAGGAATGGTAGTGGGCGAGCGGCCTATTGACCAGACAGAGCATTTTTCTCCATTGAAGAAAAAACTGCAGCATTTTGGAAGCTGGGTAGTGCGGAAAGCTTCCAGAACGGATATCCCAGATGCTCCCAGCGGATTTCGAGCCTACAGCAGAAATACAGCTATGCGTATGAATGTGATCAATGAATATACATATACCCTGGAGACGATTGTCCAGGCAGGAAGAAATAAAATGGCAGTGACTTCTGTACCGATCCGAACTAACGAGGAACTGCGTCCTTCCAGACTTTTCAGCAGTATGTTTGGTTATGTGAAAAAATCAATGCTGACGATCATTCGGGCCTTTATGATGTATAAGCCACTGGCATTCTTTACAGCTATCGCAGCAGTATTCAGCGTGGGCGGAATTGCACTGGGAATACGATATATCGTTTACATGGCTATGGGACAAGGGGGAGGACATATCCCTTCGCTGATCCTGGCAAGTATGTTGATCATTATCGGCGTCTTGGCGGGAGTGATCGCATGTCTGGGAGACGTGATTGCGGCAAATCGTAAACTGCTTCAAGAAATCCAGTTTGAACTGAGAAGAATGGATTATGGAAAAGGACATGAAGCGATGAAGCAGGAAGCCGAAGTGAAGGACAAGGATACAAATACAAACAAAGATGTGGTCTATTATGAAGAGCATAGTGAGATTGCATAAAATACAAGGAAAGAGTGCAAGGAAAAGATGAAGAAAAAATTACTGGTAACAGCCTCCACATTCCCGAGGTGGGAAGGAGATACGGAACCTAGATTTATCCTAGACTTATGTAAAGCATTAAATGAATATTTTGATATTACAGTTTTGGTACCTGCATGCCCCGGAGCAAAAGAAGAAGAAATTTTAGAGGGTGTTAAAGTAATGCGATATCATTATTTCCCTATTCATAAGTGGGAAACATTATGCTATCCAGGTGCTATTGTTCCGAGAATAAAAGAAAAGAAAATTAGAGTCTTGTTAGTGCCATTTGTGTTTTTGGGGCTATGGATGAGACTACATCGTATTATTAATGACTTTGATGTGGTTCATGCACATTGGATTATTCCACAGGGAATTGTACAGTCTTTCTTTAAAAAACCATATATAATTACGGGTCACGGAGGAGATGTTACTTCTTTAAATTTCGGAATAATAAAACATTTGAAAATAAGGTGCTTAAGCAGAGCGCAAAAAGTTACTGTGGTATCTAATGCATTGAAAAGGACCATAAATGAAATGGTGCCTAACGTTAGTGTGTTAGTACAGTCTATGGGATGCGATTTGAAAAAATTTAGTCAACAAAATAAAGTGAATAATTTCTTTTCTCAAAATGATAAAAAAGTTGCTTTATTTGTGGGCAGATTTGCAGAAAAAAAGGGTGTTAAATATTTAATAGAGGCCGTTAAAAAAATTGATATCCTTTTGGTTATAGTAGGTTCAGGTCCATTAGAAACTGAACTTAGAAATCAAGCTAAAAAATATCGAGATAAAATTATTTTTTTAGGGCCAAAAAGTCATAATGAATTACCAATAATTTATGCTTCGGCAGATCTGTTTGTAGCACCGTCTATTACAGCTGCTGATGGAGATAAAGAAGGGGTACCGACAACGATTATAGAGGCAATGGCATCTGGTTTACCTGTAGTAGCCAGTAATTCCAGCGGGATACCAGAAATAGTACAGGATGGATATAATGGGTTTTTAACAGAGGAAAAAGATGTTGAAGCTATTGGACACTGTATAAGGAACATTATAGAAAATTCTGAATTATCATCCAGACTTTCAAAAAATGCGATAAAAACTGCTGAAAAATATAGTTATGATAAAGTGGGAAAAATGTACACAAATATTATTAATGGAGATATCTAGATGGAGGAAAAATTAGTAAGTATAATAGTTCCTATATACAATTCAGAAGATAGTTTGAAAATAATGTTAGAATCTTTACTAAGACAAACTTATAGAAATATAGAAATAATTCTTGTAAATGATGGGTCGGAGGATCATTCAGGGGAAATCTGTGAATTTTATAAAAGTAAAAATTCACAGATTAAGTATATTCATATTAAAAATAGCGGAGTTGCTAAAGCAAGAAATTTGGGTATTAAATATGCAAAAGGAGAATATATCGCATTTGTTGATGCAGATGATGTTATTGATGAAGACTATATAAAAATTTTAATGTATTACTTACAAAAATATAATTTAGATATAGCGATTTGTGGTTATAGAAAAATATATTCATATGAGGATATCACAAAAGAAAGAAAAAGAAAAAGAAAATTAGCAGAGAAAAAAATAAGGATAATGGCAGGAGATGAAGCTCTGGAATTAATGTTATATCGTAAAATTTTAACTTCAGGCCCATGTGCAAAAATTGTAAAAAAGTCTATAGTTGTTAGTGGACTATTTCCGGAGGGAAAATTATATGAGGATTTAGGAGCAGTATATAAATGGTATGGCAGAGCAGAAAAGGTTGGTTATATTACGTATGAAGGCTACTACTATTTGCAACGCAAAGGAAGTTATCAACATTCAAAATATAATATAAAAAAATGGGATTTAATTGAGATTTCAAATGAAATCGTAAATTATGTGAGCGATAATAAAAAGGAGCTTATTAAAGCGGCTCATAATAGAATATTTATTAGTGCTATCCAAATATTTAGACTTATACCATTTGGAGTAAGTAAAAATCAGGTCGAGGAGTTAAAAGAAATTATAAAACTCTACAGAAAAGAAATGTTATATAATAAAAATGCAAAAAATAGTAGTCGATTATTAGCTTTAATTTCGTATATTAATATTGATAGTATTAGAATTATGGGAAAGGTATATGATTTCCTGCTAGAAAAATTAAAAATAAGAATGAATTACTAAGGAGAATGATGAAATATATATTAATTATTACACCAAATGGTATGCTTGGAGGAACAGAGAGATTTATTGAAAATTTTTATAAAGTTATGGATAAAAATAAATATAGAATCGATTTTTTACTATATAGAAAATGGGATTCGAAGTTTTTAAAAAAATTTCAGTCAGACGGATGCAGATTCTATTTTATGCCATATTATATAAAAAAACCGTTTGAATTCATTGGTGAAATGTACAAATTTTATAAAATTCATAAGGAATATGAATATATATATTGTCATGCAAATCATGCTTTATGTATGTTGTATACATTTCCAATATGGTGTTCAAAGGATAAAAAAATCTTTTTTCATAGTCATAATTCTACAGGAAACCATAAATTGTTGCAGAGGATATTATCTAATATTATAAAAGTTCGTTGTAATCGCTTGTTTGCTTGCTCTTTGGAAGCTGGAAAATATATGTATGGAAAAAATACTGATTTTGTTGTAATAAAAAATAAGATAGATATAGGAAGATATGCTTATAATCCAGTAATAAGAAGCGCATTAAGAAGAAAATATGGTATAACAGATGAATTAGTTATAGGACATATAGGTGGATTTCGAGAACAAAAAAATCAGCAATTTATTTTGAGAATATTAGAAGCTTTGCTGAATTTGAAGAATAATATAAATATAAAAGTGATACTTATTGGAGATGGTATTATGAGAAATAAGATCCAACAAGAAGTATCTGAAAAAAAAATGGATTCAAAAGTGATTTTTGTAGATGGAGTGGAGAATGTAGAAGAGTATTATCAAATGTTTGACCTTTTTGTTCTTCCATCAATATATGAGGGATTACCTTTCGTGGGGATAGAATCGCAAGCATCGGGTACCTATTCAATGTTTTCAGATGTGATTGATCCAAAACTAGCGATTACACCTTTAGCAAATTTTTTTAGTTTAGATAGTCCAGAGGTTTGGGCAAAATATATTATTTTACATATGGATGAGTTTAAAAATAAAAAAGATTATTCTGATTTACTTATAAAAGCAGGGTATGGACTAGATGGATTAGAAAAAGAGTACGGAAATGCTTGGGATTAAAAAAATATACTAGGCGGCCAGCTACGAAAAGCCAAGTATAAATTAGCAAAATATTTCTTTTAGGTATCGATGGTAAAAAAGGGTAACTTTAATAGAGCTCCTTTAGGGTGCTTAAAAAAATCTATCGATATTGAGGTATACAGATCTCTTAATCGAGGTTAAATTCTACTTTGTCAGTCAGCATTTTCTAGATAACTCTGACAAGTTTGCCGACACAATACCCAAGGGCATTGTAGTGAGTCTGGATCTCTGCCATCTTCTTATCATAGTAAGCTTTAAAGGTGGCATTGTTTTTTACTACATTGTGAGCTGTGTTGATCAGAGCATATTTGAGAACATAGGAGCCACGTTTCGACATCTGTATCCGCATGGTCAGAAAACTTCCGGATTGGTATACAGATGGATCCAGACCATCAAACGCCGGCGGCTTACTGGGGTTGGAAAACCGGTGAATATCACCGATTTCACTAAGGATGGTCCTACAGTTGATATAACCGATATTCGGATCGTCATGATGACAGAGTCATGGAACTTCATGATCTCAGTTATTTCGGTTTTAACCTTCTTTAATTAGCTATTCAGTAACTTAATCTGGGCAATGGCTTGAGTGATCTGAATAGATAAAGCACTGTCGTCAGCACTGACAGACTTCCGTGTGAGAACTCTTAATTTGTTTGCCTGCTCCTTTTTGAAGTGACCATGTGAGGCGGCCGTAAGGAGATGGCTTAGATGAGTCATGTACATGGAAGCAATGTCCTGAGGCGAAGGTGCCTCTTTCAAAAGAGCATAGACAGATTTTTGGTGCAGGTCTGATCTGAAGAAATAATGCAGTTCAGGGAATACCTGATTCACATAAGAAGTTAGCTGGATCTTCAAACGTGTCCGCTGCGTAATGGCTTTTTGCCGGAAGCGGCCAGGTTGTTTGAAATCCGTCAGGTCAAGGTCATAAAAAGTGACAAACCTGTAGGAATCCTGCATCATAAGAGTTTTAGCAATGATGTAAGTGTCGAACTTATCCGTCTTCGTTTTGCGTATATTGTTTTTACGCATGGAAGACGTCTTGGTCGGGTTAAGTACACATACATTAAAGGAACTGGCAACAAGGTATCGTATAAGGTTGTCGCCATAGTGTGCCGTAGATCCAAGACCAGTGATGGTGTTGTCAGATTCGAGTAAATCGAGTCTGGATACCAATATATGGAGAACTTTAGCGTCATTAGAGGATTCAAACGGTTCCATGAGTATTTTGCCATCAGAAGAAATAGTTGACGCAAAATGGTTGAGTTTGGCAATGTCAATACCAACGTAAATCATGAGGCAGTACCTCCCTTTCTAAAGTCTGATACTGTGATATCCACCAGCGATTATCATCGTAGACTTGATTGAAATATGTACTCAATAGAAATACTTCCGATAACATCCGGCACATAAACAATTCAGATAAAGGTAGCGCCAATAAACTCCTATAGAGTAGTCAAGGCTACAGGATCAAATTAAAAGTCCACAGAATCTGAATGTATTGGTGGACCACGATACTAGATTAAAAGAAAGGAAATATGGTGTTTAAGTTTCTATATACATCATACAAGTTAACTATGAAGAATAAGCTGATAGTTTGCGGAACATCATATGATTTTGTTATGGGAGGAGTTCCTACCTATTTTATGAGAATATTTCAATGGGCAGCTTCACAAGGATTTGATAAAGCTTTGCTAATTCCTAAAAACAGGGAAATATATACGATTTGGAAAAAACAAGTGGACGATTTAAGATTAAATATTATAAGATATGATATACCTGTAAAACAGTTAGAAAATGTAGAAATAGAAAAGTATGATGAGGTGATTTGTATAGCAGCAGATCTCCACTGTTACTTTAGAATGTTTTATTACAAAAATTTAAATAAATATAATAATATGAAAGTCTTTTTCTATTGTTTGCATCCCCATGCAACAGTTGTAGAAAAGCATAAATTTTTTAATTTGCCATATAGAAAATTAATTCGAGATAACCTGAATAATATACTGTTTATGGATAGAGAAACAGAAAAATTTTGTGAAGAATATTATTCACTTCAAGTTAAAAATTCAAAATATTATAGAGTAGGAAGTTTTTTCCCCAATTTAGATGAGGAAAGAATAAAAATCAGGATCAAAAACAGAAAAAATAATTTTATTATATTAACTATTGCAAGATTTGATTTTCCCTTTAAAGGATATATTTTAGGATTGATAAATACGATGGGGATATTGGGAAAAGAATATCCGAATTTAAATTTGGTGATAGTAGGAGATGGGCCTAATAATGATTTAGTAAAAGAGGCATTAAACAAATTACCATTAGACATTAGAAAGAAAATTTCTTTAACTGGAGAAGTGGCATATAACGAGTTACAACAATATTATGACAATGCTAGTTTATATATAGGAATGGGAACAACATTGATAGAGGCCTCAAAGAGTGGTCTTCCTAGTATAGTTGCAACAGCTTTTCAAAATGGAGATTCCACGGTTGGATTTTTTGATAAAGAATATGACAATGTTGGAGGTAATATTCAGTTGTCAGCACATGATTGTATGACATTTGAAGAATGTATACGACAGGAGTTAGAAAAAAGTGATTGGCAATATAGAGAACACTGCTATAAATCGTATTATACTTGCAAGAAATATTATCAAATAGATAATATTATGGAAGAAATTTTAAAGAAAAAACAGGGAAAAATAGAGAGTGCAGCAAAATATGCATTTTTAAACGTATATGATTGTGCTTTGATGAACTTGAAAATTAGAGTACAAAACAGAAGAAAACAAAGGAGATAAGATGGATTCATTAAAAAATATAAAAGAAGGTATTACTATAGAAATAAAATATTTAGTATTTGGATTTTTATGTATTTTAATGTTATCTATATTTTTTGCTATTAATATTCATTTTATAGGTGTTACAACCGATGAATTAGGATATTTATCTTTTCCGGCAAAAATATGTGGCTGGTCAGAAGGTGGGATTTCTGGAAATTTTCCATATTATGGGATTGGGATAGGGATTTTATGGATTCCTTTATTTTATTTTATAAATGATTTTATTATTATATATCGTTTGATAATTATTCTAAATGGAATTTTGTTATGTATTAGTTTTTTATTGTCGTATGTTTTTTTAAAAAAGCATTTTGAAACAAATAATTATAAAAAACTTTTTTTAATCGCTTCAGTGCTGATTTTATATCCGAGTAATATTTATTTTATGCAGGATGCTTTAGCTGAAACATTATTATATACATTGTTTTGGAGTCTTTTGTTTTGTATAAATAAAATTTTAGAGAATGACAAGTGGTACTATTTTATTATACTAGGTATAATTCTAGTTTATATGTTATTAGTTCATTTGAGAACATTGGTTATTGTAATGGCAACAGTTTTATTTTTATTTATAAGAACCATTAAAGATAAGAAAAAATGGTATAATCTTTTTTTGATCTTTATTTTTATAGGAATAGGATTAATATTGCTTGAATATGCAAAACAGTGGCATTATAATTTGTTTGGAACAGAGACTGCTATTAATAGTATTAATACTAATTTAGATATAGCAGGTAGAATTATGGATATATTTAAAAAGTTTTTGCCATTCTTCAAAGGTCTTATTGGCCAGTTATATTATTTTTTTGTTGCCGGAAATATAGCTTTTTTTGTAGGAAGCATAGTATGCATATATGAAGGGGTTAAGGCTTGTATCTGTTTTCATGAGACAAAAGATGGAATAAAGAAGAGAGTATATCTATTTTTAGGCATTGTATTATTGATAAATATAGTAGCGTTTGCGACAAATAAAACAACTATGGTTAGAACGGAGACCATAGTCTATGGACGTTATATGGAGAATATAATTGGACCAATATTAGCGATAGGATTGTATTGGTTATCTGAGCAATATAAGTATAACTATAGATGGAAAAATTTAAATTATGTTTTTATGTTTTTTGTAATGTTTGCTACTCCGATAATTCTAGAAAGAATGGAGTCTGCGGAGAGCAATATGTTCGGAACTAGTAGCGCGGTCGCAATGGGAGGATTTTTCGAGTTTTATATTCAAAATGTAGATTTGAGTTTTTCATTGCTGAAAGTTGTAATTGTTACGTGTGGATTTTTATGCGCCTTAGAAATTATAATTTCTTTATTTAAATATAAAAAATTGAAGCCTTATACATATTTATGTATTATGGGGATGTTTATGGTGTACTGGATTTATTTAGGAATTGATCCAATTGCAGAACAACTTTCTATGAAAGAGGAGAATTATCAGAAATATCATGAGGTGGAAAAAGTTATAGAACAATATGATCAAGTAGATCTCTATTATTTAAATGATGATGAGGCTAATGAAATGAATATACCGATAAAATATTTACAATTGTTACTAGAACATAAAAATATTATAGCAATAGATTCCGAAGATGATGTCAATGGAAGTGCGCTTATATTAGTTGATCCAGGCACTAATATTTCCAATAACTCAATCCGAGAGATAGAAAGTACATTAGTGTTTGATATATATTATAAAGACTGATAAAGAGGTAAATGGTTATGAAAAGAAAAGAAGCTAAAATGATTGATTTTATAGAGAAAGGAGACGAAAGAGGAAAATTAGTTGTAGTTGAAGCTTTAAAGGATATTCCATTTGAAATTAAGAGAATATTTTATATGTACGGATCGGAGAAAAATGTTATTCGTGGACAACATGCTAATAAAAAATCGCAGTTTGTTCTTATAAATGTAAGTGGTTCATCAAAAATAAGAGTTGATAACGGAGATAAATCAGAAGTTATAGTCTTAGACCGTCCTAATAAAGGAATATATATACCATCCATGATATGGAAAGATATGTTTGATTTCTCTGAGGATTCTGTCTTATTAGTATTATCTGATCAATATTATGATTCAGAAGAATATATTCGAGATTATGAGCAGTATTGTAAAATGATAAAAGTGAGGTTATAAATAATGGAAATTAAAGTTAATAGGTTGGATCGAGGATATAGCAAGTATAAAAATGAATATGAAAGTAAAGCTTTAGAAATATTACGCTCAGGTTGGTATGTGTTGGGTCCGGAAGTTAATAATTTTGAAAATGAATTTGCAGATTTCATCGGGGCAAAATATTGTGTCGGATTGGCTAGTGGTCTGGATTCTTTATGGCTAGCTTTTAAGATCCTAGGTATAAAAGAAGGGGATGAAGTGATTGTTCAGGGTAATACATATATAGCCAGTGTCATGGGGATTACAATTAATGGGGCTACACCTATTTTCGTAGAACCAGATCAATATAATAATATTGATACCGAAAAAATTGAATGTAAAATCAGCGATAGGACAAAAGCAATTTTGGTTGTACATTTATATGGTCAGGCTTCAAATATGGATAAAATATTACAACTCTGTAAAAAATACAATTTGAAATTAGTAGAAGATTGTGCTCAAGCCCATGGTGCAAAATATAAAGGGAAAATGGTAGGATCATTTGGAGATATTGGATGCTTTTCTTTTTATCCATCGAAAAATTTAGGAGCATTTGGCGATGGGGGAGCCATAGTAACAAATGATGAAGAAATAAATCGTTTAATGAGAATTTATCGGAACTATGGTAGTGAGAAAAGATATTACAATATGGTTGTGGGGGCAAATTCTAGACTGGATGAGCTACAAGCTGGTTTACTACGTGTGAAACTGACACACCTTAATGATATAAATCAAGAAAGAAGTTATATAGCTAATCGATATTTAGAAGAGATAAAAAATGAGAATATTTTATTACCGAAAATATTAGAAGAGGCTACAACAGTATGGCATCAATTTGTGATTCATACACATAGGCGTAAAGAATTGATTGAATATTTAGAAAGTAATAATATTAATACACTTATCCATTATCCAATACCTCCACATTTGTCTGAAGCATATAAATATTTAGGATACAAAAAAGGAGATTTGCCAATTACTGAAAAATATGCAAATGAAGTGCTTTCTTTACCAATGTATAATGGAATGACTGATAAGGAAATTAGTTATGTTGTTAGTAATGTAAACAATTTTAAGTAGATTATAAAATATAGGATGGGAATAAAAGGCATGTAATTTGATAAAAATGTTAGAATATATTTAGTGAAGAGAGAAGATTGTTGAATTTAGACCGTGGAACTACGTTTTGATATAAAAAGTTGTATCTAATGTTTAAGAGGATGAATAATAAAAATGTGAAAAATTATTTATATAATTAGCGTTAAAATATCAAATGTTTATCTATAGTTGTTTGCATATCGTTGGTCATTTGAAACAAAAATTTTATATTCATAATTTACCATAAAAATATTTACTCTGGTAATTATATGGTAGATTTAATACATTATAGGAAAGGTAGACTATGGAAAAAAATAAACGGGATACAATTAAATGGATTAATATAGCAAAATTTATAGCAATCGTGGCAGTAATCATTGATCATGTAAATGGTATTTTGTATGATAATCCTATTTTTGCGTGGCTGTCTTACTTTGCAGTGACAGTTTTTATTTTTTTGTCTGGTGTTACCTCATTTTATTCTAATCAGCGCCATTATAAAGACAATTTTTTAAAAGACTTAATAAGAAGAATTAAGGGGATTGCTATTCCATATATTGTAGCAACAGCGATATATCAATTTGCTACATATCGTTTTTGGGATTTAAAAACATTTATATATCATTTACTGCATTTTAACATTAGTGGCCATTTTTATTATATTTTGGTTTACTTGCAACTAATTATAATAAGTCCACTCCTCTATAGAATGATAATGATATGTATGAATAAAAAAAGGAAACTTTTGTATGTTGTTGCTTTAGGATGTATTATTTTGGGGATTTGTGTTCTGAGTGTTAATTATACATATATTATAAATATATATGGAGGAGGAAAATATCTATTCGGTGGTAGTTATTTAATAATATTTTATTTTGGAATGCTTTTTGCCAGTTATGGAAGAATATCAATTACATTTAGGAAAAAAATAGGATTGGCAATTTTTTCATTGTTGTATACTATCTGTTGTTTTATGTTTTTGTATCATGATCAGTTGAAAATAGAAAGATTTTTTTGGTTCGGAGATGGTTTAAATCCCCCGGGAGTTTCGCTCATTCTTTATTCTATGGGGGTTGTAATATTTTTATTTTCCTTTTTTTCGGCCATATGTGAAATTCAGAATAAATATATAGAGAGCATAATTAACGTTTTATCATGGTTGGGAGAATTTTCATTATATATTTATTTGTATCATATGCTTATTTTAAGAATTTTAGAATGTGTAAACAATAATATTTTGTTGATTCCGTATATTCTGAAAATTCCGGTTTATTTAGTACTTATGATAGGTATGCCAATTCTAGGAAATCTCTTTGGAAAAAAGTTTCTTTCCTATATGAAATATAAGTTGATGGTTATTGAAATATTATAGATTTATTTAGGTAATTGCGAAACTCATTAAGTACATTCGTAATTCTGAACCAAAACAAGGGTGATTTTATGCAGAGTACAAATTATACGAGCAAATGTGAATAACCGGCCATTTTAGGCACACTTTAATAAGCTTTAGGCTTTATGGAGTTGGTAAGTCCTATACTATAAGGGCTTTAAGCTTCTTAAGAATTTATGATGATCGATCTTATCTGCAAGGACAACCGTAATGAATTGTGTGATGTCGGCAAGGATTAGATTAGCATATAAAGTCTTCTCAATTTGATTCCGGCGCCCTGCAAGGCATAGATGATCCTTGATGTGATTGAGGTCTCTTTCGACAGCAGTCCTAGTTTTATAAGTGCCATCCTATCCTTTGGCCCCGCAGATCCTTCTTGGATACGCACGCAGGTTTTTGGGGGACAGATATAGATCATCTGTCCACATCGGGAAGAGGTACAGGGATTTTCACAAATGCAGTGCTTGTGAGACTTTTGAGTGGTTTTATCGTAGATTCATTTCATTTTTAGACAGGCGAATTTAAAAGTAGGTATGCCGCTTCGTAAGTTCGATCTGTTGCCCTACTGCTTCATGGGAAGCGAAGGATCATGGGGACAACAGGGGCCCTCATCCTCATTGGTGGTGTAGTCCTGGTTTTTAAGTCCGGATCCTGCATTTAGAGGAATATAAAATTTCAGGAAATGCCGGTTATTCCTAAAAGCGTTGCCGGTAAGAATACTTTTATAAAGTTCTACGGTATCAAAAGTCGCGTCACCGAGAAATGTTTTCGGATCGATCAGTGGCTGTTTTGAAAAGAAACCTTTCAGTGTTGGTATCAAAAGCTTTGAATCATGGATGGATTTATCTTCGTCAGGGGAATCCGATCTCTTTTCAACAACAATGTCGGGATGGGACAGTATAAAGTACTTGTTATAGAAAGCGATATGACGGATGAGATACCGAGACCGGTGGTGACAATGCCAAACTTGAAGACACAGCAAAAATGGCCACTGATATACAGTTGTTTGATCTCCGGATTTGCAGATGCATGGGGCATGGAAACATAAGCGGCTTTATAAGAATCATAAGATCGATCAAAGCCAGGAGCTTTTGCAAAAGCCATTAATTTTTTGATGATCTTATTTGCATACTTCGGATTATTCTCGGTAATGAATACTTCAATACCTGAAGAATCAAAGGTAGTCATCTCCGTGTTTGCAGGATCAATAGTCTGACAGATGGGTTCGGTAAGATCAACGAGTTTATCGAATACGAGATGTAGATCATCAAGGAAGTCTTGTTTGAAACGGGTGATCTTAGAAGCATGGGGACCTTGGTGAAGCCATAGAACTCACGAAGCGGGTTGGAGTAAGCGAGAAAAGTTGAGAGATGCAGGTCTGTGGGGATAGAAAAAATACGTTGGATGATCAAGGCCCACAGAAAAGCTTGCAAAGGATATTTACGGGTTCTGCCTGTAGAAGCATAGAAATGATTTCGAAAGGAGATCGGAATTATTTCATCAAGGTCGATATGGGATTCTAATAGAGGAAGAAAAGCAGGTTTGTCCTATTCAAATTTTGGGGCAATCTGAAAAAATATCTGCCAAAGAAAGTTGTTTATATGGTATCATAGGCATCAGAATAACTCCTTTCTTGGGTATGTATTTTGGCTTTTAGTCAATTCTATTATACCATATCCAGTGAGGAGTTATTTGTTTTTAGGTAG
Organism: Blautia sp. An81; assembly: GCF_002161285.1. Classification (GTDB taxonomy): domain Bacteria; phylum Bacillota; class Clostridia; order Lachnospirales; family Lachnospiraceae; genus Blautia; species Blautia ornithocaccae. Next base: position 28,050 of record NZ_NFHH01000028.1, read on the forward strand.
CAGGAAATGCCGTATTTATGCGGCTTGTGATGTTTCACAAACGCCTAATAGATTTATTAGTTGAAAGGAATATGAAATGAAAAAAAGTTTTGATAGCCTTTTAGTGATGCTTTTAGTTATAATACAATTTATGATTTCTATAAATCCAATATATGCTTCAGCAAATCAAAATGATAAAAATTCAGATGATATATTTGAACAGATAAATATAGAAAGTGAAGAAGTAGCCGAGGATAGAAGTAATAGCGATGAAATTGAAAATAATAAAGAAGAGAATATAGCAGAAGAAGTAATAGAAGATAATAGTAAAAGTGAAGAGCTTGAAATTAAACATGAAAAAGAAGAATTGACAGAAGACGAAAAAGAAGATAATGGCAATAATGAGGAGTTTGACATTAAACAGGAAGAAGAGAATTTAGAAGACAAAAAAGAAGACAATGGTAATAATGAGGAGTTTGACATTAAACAGGAAGAAGAGAACTTAGAAGACAAAACAGAAGATAATAGTAATTCTGAAGAATCTGAAATTAAACAAGAAGAAAGTATGGAAGAAGAAGTAACCGAAAATCAAAGTAATAATGAAGAAGATGGTAAAGGGAATAATATAGAAGGTCCGGCAAATAGTTGGAGATATTTTAATGGGGAAAAAATGATATTAGACAAGCCGGGTGAAGAACGGACCATTAGTAGTAAAAATGCATGGACTAAAGTGGATGGCTTTTATATTAATTCTAGAGGTGAAATAATTGAAGGAGCACTTTCCAAAGGAATAGATGTTAGCGAATGGCAGGGGATAATCGACTGGGATACGGTAAAAAAAACAGATGTAGAATATGCAATAATTAGATGTGGATATGGGATGAATCAAGAGAATCAAGATGATAAATATTGGGAGAGAAATGCGTCTGAATGTACGAGATTGGGAATTCCATTTGGAGCATATTTGTATTCATATGCGGATAGTGTCGAAAAAGCAGAAAGTGAAGCAAGACATGTTTTAAGATTAATAAAAAACTATAAGTTAGAATATCCAATTTATTATGATTTAGAAGAAAATTCTGTTAGACAAAAATTGTCAACTAGTGAAATCGCAAAAATAGCAAAAACATTTTGCGATATAATATCGGAAGCAGGATATAATGTAGCAATATATGCAAATACAGATTGGTTTAGTAATTATTTGATAGATCCTTTTTTTGATACTGTAGAAAAATGGGTGGCCCAATATAATAGTACATGTACATATACAGGTAATTATACTATGTGGCAATGTACAGACATAGGAAATGTTAAAGGAATTAGTGAAAATGTAGATATTAATATGGATTTTGGAACAATAAAAAAATATAGGGTATTGCTTCAAGGAGGAAAATATTACGGTTATTTTGGAGGTGATAAGCTATACGGAGAACAAAAAGTTGATGGTGCGTGGTATTATTTTGATATGAATTGTAAAGGCGCAGCAACAATTGGTTGGAGAGAAGCTGGAAAGAATAAATATTATTATGGAATAGATGGAAAATTAGCATTAGGAGAGACTAAGATAGGAAGTTCATGGTACTATTTCAGAGGGAATGGAACTATGTTTACAGGTTGGAGAGAAGTTGGAAAGAATAAATATTATTATGGAACAGATGGAAAATTAGCATTAGGAGAGACTAAGATAGGAAGTTCATGGTACTATTTCAGAGGGAATGGAACTATGTTTACAGGTTGGAGAGAAGTTGAAAAGAATAAATATTATTATGGAACGGATGGAAAATTAGCATTAGGAGAGACTAAGATAGGAAGTTCATGGTACTATTTCAGAGAAAATGGAACTATGCTTACAGGTTGGAGAGAAGTTGGAAGGAATAAATATTATTATAATGAGGATGGAACATTGACATTTGGAACAAAAAAAATAAATGGGAACTGGTATGCTTTTAGTAAAAGAAATGGACAAATGGTTGTTAATTCTTGGTATGAAGGAAAATATTATGGGAAAGACGGAATTAGAGTTGAGAGTTAAAGAGGATGATTATATATGTTAAATGGATATTTGTGCAATGGTTTTAGATATTACAGTATAAAGTATAACTTTAATGGTAGGCTTTCTTATATTCTTACTTTTTGTTTAAATGTAGTATTATTCTGTTGCTTCTTATGATGTATATTAATGCATATAGTGAAATATTAGATTTTTTGAATTTACTATATAGTTCAGGCGATGTATTTCTAAAAACGCTGGAATTTTATTGAAATATTGGTTAAATGAAAATATAATTGATACTTCAGCTTTTTTTAGAACTGATATTTCGGAGCAAAACTTTAACATATCAAAACATATATGCGAATTGTACTGAATTATCCTAATTTGAATAGAGTTGGGGGAAACTTAATTTCGACTACATTATTATTCGATAAATATATAAGGCAAAGATTAATATGTTTGTAGTATCTGAATTTTTCAGGTTATGAAACAAAATTAAGAGAAAGGGAAAATGGTGTTTGGTATTATGCAGGCATCATAGAGAATAGTATGTTAAGAAGATTACATTTAAAAGATGCGGAATTTATGTTAGAATGGATGCATGATTCACATATAAATAGTATGTTTAATGTAAACTTTGAGTCTTTTTTAATAGAAGATGCAAGAAATTTTATATTAAATAGTTTTGATGAAAAAAATCATCACTTTGCAGTTGTGGATGAAAACGATGAGTATTTAGGTACAATCAGTTTAAAAAATATTTCTTTAAAAGATCGTAATGCTGAATATGCAGTAGTCCTTCGAAAAAAGGCTCATGGAACTGGAGTTTCCAATCTAGCAACGAGAGAAATTTTAGACTATGCATTTAATACTTTGAAATTAGAACGTGTTTATTTAAACGTTTTAGAAGAAAATATGAGAGCAAGAGCATTCTATGAAAAAATGGGGTTTACACAAGAAGGGGTTTTTAAAAAACATAAATATATAAGAGGCAGCTTCCAAGATTTATTTTGGTTTGGAATTTTAAAAGAATCATATGAAGATGGGAATTAAGTAAATGGGTCGTTTTAAGCTTTTTTTGGAAAATATTTTAGTATATGGACTTGGTGGAGTAATTAGTAAGGCTGTTCCGTTAATAATGTTACCTATAATTACTCGATTAATGCCGGACACATTCTATTTTGGGCTAAATGATATTTCGACCACTATAGTGTCTTTTGGTTCAGCTATTGCTGTTTTAGGAATGTATGATGCTATGTTTCGATTATTCTTTGACAAAGATAATGAAGAGTATAGAAAGACTATCTGTTCTACAACTTTGGCGTTTACAAGTGGTTTGTCTATTCTTGTGTTTTGTGTGTTAATTCTATTTAGAAATTTTTGGACTGAAATTTTTTTCTCAGATAGGCGTTTCGTTAATTTGCTGATTTTATCGGCAATGAGTATTTTAATTGGTGCTACTAACTCAATTGTTTCGGCACCAACGAGAATGAGAAATCAAAGAAAAATTTTTCTTGTAACTAATACCCTTAGTCCGATTATATCATATGCTATTTCAATACCGCTTTTGGTTAAGGGAATGTATGTTGTTGCACTTCCTTTAGCTGCGGTTATTTCGGCCTTGACAATAGAGGTTATTTTTGCAATATTAAATCGTAATTGGTTTTCAATTAGACGTATTAATTTTTCTTGTTTGAAACCCTTATTAGTAATAGCAATCCCATTATTCCCTAATTTTTTAGTATATTGGGTTTTTAATTCATGTGATCGATTAATGATAGCTCAAATGCTTGGTATGGATTATAATGGTATTTATGCCATTGGAGGAAAAGTTGGACAAGTTAGCCAGTTGATTTATACAGCCTTTGCTGGGGGATGGCAGTTTTTTGCTTTTTCTACTATGAAGGATAAAGATCAGGTTGATATGACCTCTCATATTTTTGAATATTTAACTGCAATTGCATTTGGTGCAGGGATATTGATGGCTGCATGTAGTAAAACTATTTTTAAAATACTGTTTACCGGGGATTATGTACAAGGCTATGTAGTTGCCCCGTATTTATTTTTGGCACCGCTCATGCTTATGCTTTTCCAAGTAATAGTGAATCAATTTATAGTAATAAAAAAAACGTGGTATAATTTATTGGCATTAGTTATTGGCGCGTTCGTTAATGTAATAATCAATTATATCTTAATTCCGCTTATTGGTATCGAAGGAGCTGCAATAGGAACATTAGTAGGCTATATAATAGCGATTTTGATTACTGCGGTAATTTTAGTAAAAATACGATTATTAAAAATAGGTTGCAAGATCTATATTATGGCAGGTAGTCTCTTAGGGTATTTTTTGGCTTGGAGATTTTTGATGAGAGATTTGTTATTGATTCCTTTATGCATAGCAGTTATTATAATAGCAGGATATTGTATGTTATTTAGAGAGGATATAAAGAATTTAATAAGAAAATAAAGTACAATTTATTTTTTGTTCTTGCGGTAAATGCTTTTTCATCTCTTTAGAAAGAGTATATTAACAAGGTGCAGTTGTAATTGATTAAAATACTCAAAATAAATATAAAAGTATAATTTTAATATGCAGGATTTTATTGCGTCATAATTACGTGCTGCGTATGAACTGACAAGGCTTTTGAGAGACAGGGAGATAAAAAAGACTGTCTGTCGAAAGCTTTTTCTGTATGATATGATTTCTAATTATAGAAGGATAATAAAAAGATATGAAAAAAATACAAACAAATACTAAAAAAAAGAATCTTTGTATTCCAATCATGATTTTTTTGCTCGCAACTCTTCCAAGAGTTATATTTTGCTTCTTCATGATCCCAGTAGGAGTGCTTTCCGATGAAACTGCAACGATTTCTGGGGGAGCATATTTGGCAGGATATGACTGGTCCCAGGTAATACAGCATGCAGGATATTATGGCACAGGTTTCACAGCGCTTATGGCTCCGCTGTTTATGGCTACCGATGATCCTGTGATCATCTACAGAGGGATAGGAATGGTCTGTGCAGTGCTTCAGGGGGCTTCCTCCCTGATCGCCTATAGAATTTTTACAAAATATTTTTCTATAGAGAAAATACTCTTTGTGGCAGTAGCCGCAGTTGCTTCTTCTTATTTAGTAACGGATTGTTCTATCATTATTTTTAATGAACATCCTCTTATGCTGTGTTCATGGATCATAGCTTGGATTTTATTGTATCTCCAGAAAAATCTGGATAATAAGAAGAAAAAGATAAGAGCCACTTTGCTTTTAATCTTAGTATTAGGATATAGCCTGACTCTCCATACAAGGGCTATTGCTTTCTGGCTGGCTGTGGGAATTGCAGTGGTGTTTTATGCCTGGCTCTATCACAGATGTTTGATTTCCATTCCGGCTGCGGTTATCAGCGGAGGCGTATTTGCGGCGGCAGGTACATGGTATGTGCAGTATATACAGGGAAAACTTTGGATAGCAGACAGTGCTTCCAGTATGAGAAATGCTGAAATTCATCTTTCTGGGGGGCCGCTTCAGCTTTTGGATCCACAAAATTGGCAGGCATGGGCCAATATTGTGATCGGTCAGATACATACGGCAGGAGTATTTACCGGCGGCATTTTTATTCTATTTTTTGTGATATTTACACATTTACTTTGGAAAGCGCTTTGGAGAAGAAAAGAATTACAGGGACAGGATCTTTCTGCAGTGGAGAGGGGGACCTTTCCGGTTATCGTATTTTGTATGGCAGGAATTGCTATGACTATGCTGGGTCAGTCCTTTTCCTGGCTGCCAGGATCCAGAGAAGTGATTGCCGCAGGATTTGAAAATGATCTTTATGCGACAAAAGCTTATGGGTATCTCCGGTATTTTGGACCTTTCTGCGGCCCACTGTTTTGTATATGCTGCGTCTGGATGTATAAACGTAGAGAGCAGATCCTTAAATATTTTAGACCGGCTTTGGCTGCTCTGATGGTATGCGAAGCTTATTGGATGATCTGCATTGTTCCATATATCTATCATTGTGGACAGATTGGTGTTTTTAATTTTTATTTTCCGTTTTCTTTGTGGACGCTGGATAAAGAAACAAGGCTGCTGGCTCTGCTGCCGGCGTCAGTAATCCTTTTCCTGTCCTTTATTTTGTGCTGGGTCATGGTGAAAAAGAAACAGCAATGGGCGTCGGTTTTATTTGTCTGCGGGATATTTGTAGAAGTGTACTTTTTTATTGGTATTGCATGGGACAGAGAATTTATGAAAGACAACTGGGAAATTGCAGATGAAAGCTATGGACTTATCAAGTCTTTGGAGGAGAAAATAGATATACCAGATACAATTTATGTACAGGACGCCAGGGACTGGATGACAGACCAATTTACCTACTATGAGTATCAATTTCTTCTGAACCGGTATACGATCATACCGGAAGTTCCGGAAGATACGGTGGAAGAAGCTGTTTTCTTTACGAATATGGTGTACACGGATAACGATTATTATGAGTGGACATCTAAAGGGTATGCATATCTGGTCTTAGATGAGGATGAATTGCTGCTGGTAAAAGGCGAAAAGCTGCAGTCCGAATTTAGAGAAGCTGGTGTAGCACTGAAAGAATAAATCTATGATAAGGAGCAAAAAGTGTGGAGAAAAAAGAACCAAAGCGGATCTTATATATTGATCTGTTAAATATTGCTGCATGTTTTGGTGTGGTGGTCCTCCACTGCAGCAATACGGTATTTGATTACCGATTAAATCATACATGGATATTTTCATTGCTTATGCAGGTGGCCTTTTACTGGACCGTCCCGATCTTTGTAATGCTTTCCGGCGCAACGTTGATGAATTACAGAGAAAAGTATTCCACTAAAATTTATTTTAAGAGAAGATTTATCCATGTAATAGGGCCATTTTTAATTTGGAGTACTGTTTTTCTAATCTGGAAATTGTGTACCGGAGAATTAGTTTGGGAAAGCTGGAAGACTACTGTCAGCTGGTATCTTGGAAATGGAATAGAGAGTATTTATTGGTTTTTTTATCCTTTATTTGGAATGTATTTGTTGATACCGGTGTTTTCCATGCTGACAGGAGCCGGGGGAAAAAAGATCCTTTATTATATATTGATGATCGCTGGGGGATACAGCTGTGTCTTGGCGTATCTTCCAGATCATTTTCAAATTTATTATAATGCAGCGCTTTTTTCACCATTAGCTAATGGCTTTGTAGGATATATTGTGCTGGGATGGCTGTTAAGCAAAGAAAATCTAGGTAAAAAAATGCGGTGTCTTATTTATGGGATTGGTGTATTATGTTTTGCTTTAATGTTTGTATATACATTATTGCAGTCAGGCAGAGATGGGACATTTTCTTATACTTTTTTTGATTCTAGCGGGCTTACTGCTTATGGCATGGCTGCGGCAGTCTTCGTATGGTTCAGATATCACGACTGGAGTTTTTTAGAAAAAGAAAAAATCCGCAGGACGATCAAAACGATGTCAGGCGCCAGTTTTGGTATTTATTTGATCCAAATGCGGATTATAGCTCCGCTGATATGGGAGAACCCGGAGCATAACGGTATCCGGTGGATGACGGTAGGAGCAGTAGGGATCTATCTGATCTGTATGGCAATCGTTTTTATTGTTAAAAAAATCCCGATATTAAGACGAGTGTTTCCTTAGGAGGAGGTTATAAGATGAAAGATTGGATCAGAAAAAAAGGCCTTTTTTATCTTCTGATTTTTATGGTCCCTATTGTTATTCTATCATTGATCACAGCTGCAAATAACTTGTATCCTTTTGGAGAAAAAACATGGCTTTTGTGGGATCAGGATGTACAGTACGCAGATTATTTTCAGTATCTGAAAAATGTATTGACGGGAGAAGCCCATATAGGATATTCTTTTTCGAAGTCCTTGGGGGGCTCTCTTGTGGGGGTGTTTGCCTATTATCTGGTTTCGCCTCTGAATCTTCTGGTGGTATTTTTTCAAGATACGCAGATACCATTATTTATTTATATAATAACTGCGATCAAGGTTGGATTATGCGGAGTAACAGCGGCATTTTTTTTCCTGCACCATGGAAAGCTGGAAAAGAGCAGAGTATTTTTGCTTTCTATGGGATATGCTCTGATGCAGTATATTTTTTCACAGATGTCGAATATTATGTGGCTGGATGGGGTCCTGCTCCTTCCGGTGATTTTGTGGGCGGTTGATCAGTTTTTAAAAAAAGGCAGGATTCTTGCAACCGTGTTTTTTACAGCTTTCTGCATTGTCCTGAACTGGTATACCGCGTATATGAATTGTCTTTTTATTGTGCTTTATTACCTGGCACAGTATATTGGACGGTACTATAAAAAAGGAACATTAAAAAAGGCAGTTGGTAAGTTCTTTCTATTTTTGTGGGCAGAATTTTTGGGAGTGATGTGCAGCGGCTTTTTGTTTCTTCCAGCTGTTATTAGTTTGTCTAATGGAAAATCTGTGTTCGACAGCAGGATTTTTAATTTATCAGTAAATAATTCCCCATGGGCGTTCCTAGAGGGATTTCTTGTGGGATCAAATCCTGGTGTGCGTCAGATCCCATCTTTTTTCTGCGGCATGCTGGCAGTGATCTTTGCTTTATATTTTTTCGTTTCAGGAAAGATCAGCAGGAGACGAAAGGCTACCATGGGGATTTTCCTGATAGGGATGATTCTGACCTGCCATTTTAATTTACTTGAAAATATTTTTAATGGTCTCAGATTTGTGTATTCTTATCCATATCGCTTCAGTTATTTGATCATCTTTACCTTTCTTTTGACAGCCTCAGAAGGGGTGGAGGTATTTGAACCTCGTGATAAGAAGAAAGTGTTATTTTTATTGATCGTCTTCTATGTGCTTATAGGAGCTTTGACTATATGGATGCCTTTGGAGCATCCAAAGTATCTGTGGATTTCCGGTGGGATAGCTCTGGTAACAGGAGTTTTGATTTTCTGGAACCGTCATTATCAAAGGTATGCATTGTGTATTCTTGTATGTATAGAGCTGGGATTGAACGGATTTTTGGTACTTCGTATGATAACAGAATATTCAGGATCTGCGCAGGCCTATCAGGAGTATGTCAGCGAGGCAAATAAGACACAGGAGGCCTTGGAGAAATATGATGATACACCCTTCTACCGGATGGAACAGACCTCTGCCAGAGGAAGTGATGCAAATGGAGACAGGATCCATGCACATTATTCTGAAAATATGGCTTATGGCTATTATGGGATATCTCAATATTCTTCTTCATATGATTATCCTGTATCTGAATTTATTTCTAAACTGGGATACTCAGATTCCATAGATCTGACTATATATGATGAGCCGATTCTTGCATCAGACGCATTTCTTGGGATTAAGTATGTACTGTCTGACTTTGCAATCCCTTTTTATGCTGAGATAGAAAGTATTCCAGAATATAATGGGAAAAGCGTATATGAAAATCCATATGTACTGCCCCTGGCTATGCCTGCTTCTGAAAAAGTACTGCAGATAGTCGAAGATACGGATAATCCTTTTGTGTATCAAAATCAGTTTTTTTCCCTTATATTGGGCGAAGAGACACAATTGTATAAGGAAATCCCATGTGATGAAGAGAATACAGCAGATGGGGTCAGATATATCCTAGACACAGAGAAGCTGGAGGGAGAAAATCCTATTTATGGATATGCGCGTCCCGAACAGCAGGATCTGATCCTTAAAATAGACGGGGAAAAAAGATGTGTGTATAATACCTGGCTTAGTTATCTTGTTTTTAATATCGGGTCGTCAAGCCAGGAACATTCTGTTGAGTTTTGTAAAGATCAGGGGGATTTTTCAGTTGGCGCACATTTTTGGTATTTGGATATGGATGTGTGGAAAAACGTTGTAGATCGGTTAAATACAGGAAATACAGAAGTGACACAGTTTGAAGACGGAAAAGTAAAATTTTCCTGTGAATCTGACAAAGATGGCTATATTATCACAAGTATACCTTATGATGAAAATTGGGAGATCAGTGTGGACGGAAAAGAGGCAGAGGCCCAGTCTGCAAATGGAAGCCTTTTGGCTGTTTCGACCGATGGCGCAGCAAGACATGAGATTGTTATGGAGTATCATGTGCCGGGCGTCCTGCCGGGAATAATTATAACGGCGGTGGGCGCAGGGGCCGCTCTGCTAACGAATAAAAGAATACGCAGGAAAGGAGCTGCTTTATGAAAAAGACAGTAAGAGTTTTGATATTGATGGTTCTGTCATGGATCTGTGTCGTGGCAATACCATATGCGATCCGTCTGGGAGGAGATCCCCTTCCGATCAGAAACAGTGTGGTATCCATTCTTTTATTTGCAGTGATTTTTTTTGTGTATAAAAAGAATTGGCGGAGTATTCTCAATAGAAATGCTGTTATATTATGGATTTTAGGATTTATTTTTTCCGCTGCACTGATAATCGGATCCAACTATTATTTGTATGATGAAATAGGAGGAACTTATGGCTTTTTGATGATAGCGGCAGTTACTCCCTTCATGGCGATTATAGTAGGAGCGCTTTATAAAGCATGGCCTGTGTGGATGTGCAAATTAGAAAGCAGTGCAGCTGAGCGGTGGCTTGTGAAAAAACAGTGCAGCGCTGGTAAAACTTTTCTGATCGGCTGGGCAATAATTTTTGTCTGCTGGCTGCCTGGAATTGCCGCGGCTTATCCCGGGGTTTATGTGATCGACACAGTTTTTCAGTCCAAATGGTACTTTACCGGCGAGATGCTGGCCCATCATCCCGTGCTCCATACATATTTGATCGGCTGGTTTTTATCTTTAGGAAAAGCAGTGTTTCACTCTTATGAAACAGGTGTATTTTTATATTCTCTGTTTCAGATGCTGTTTATGTCGGCGGTTTTTTCTTATACATTGTTGAAACTTAAGAAAAAGTTGCCATTAGTTTTGTGTGCAGTCTTTCTTCTTTTATATGGAATTTTGCCTTATCATGCAGTCTTCTCTTTTACAGCGACTAAGGATGTGATCTTCTCTGGCTTCTTTTTGCTGGTTGTATTTCAGACTGCAGAAATGGCGGATGATAAGAATATTTTTTGGAAGAATTGGAAAAAGATTGTTTTATATGGGGGTCTTTGGCTGCTGGCCTGTGCATTTCGTAATACAGGCATCTATATTTTTGCCTGTATGATACCTGTATTATTGATTTTCGGAAGAGAATATTGGAAAAGGATTCTGCTGATGTCCATAGCAGTGCTCGGAATATGGATGATCTATACGGGACCTGTATATAAAGCACTGGATGTGGAGAAAGGAAGCCCGGCAGAGATTTTAAGCGTTCCCATGCAGCAGATTTCAAGAGCTATGTTATACGGAGAGGAGGATGAGACAGAAGAGTTTCAGGAACAGGTCAGGACTTATATCCCGGATTATGAAAAGTATACACCTAGAGTTGCTGATAATGTAAAGGCTAGCTTTAATAAAAGTGCCTTTGAAGAAAACCCGGCGGGCTTTATTAGACTTTGGGCAGAACTGGGGATCAAGTACCCTGGCTGTTATGTAGACGCATTTTTGTCTATGAATCTTGGCTTCTGGTATCCTGATATGGTATATCCGGATCCTGGAGCTTATATGTCTCATATAGATTATGAAAATGCCCCGGAAGAAGGAAAAGACCAATATTCACAAGAGGGTATTTTCATTGAGAGAAACAGCCTGCTGCCTGGCCTGGAAAAGTTCTACAGGGATTGGACGGAAGGCGGGGTTTATCAGAAATATCCGGTAATATCCATGCTGTTTAGTCCTGGATCAGCTTTCTGGTGTCTTTGTCTGGCAGTTGGGTATCTTATCTTTATTAAAAGATCTGGGAAATTACTGTCATTTGTGCTTTTGGGAATTTTGTGGCTGACATTAATGGTTTCACCGGTGGTGCTCCTGCGATATGCGTATCCTCTGATGGTAAGTATTCCTGTGATAGCTGGGGTTTGCTGTGAAAAGATAAAGGAGAACTAAGTGGAAGATGGAAAGGAAAAGATTAGCTAAGAAATCGTTTTTATTCTTGATAATATTGCTCATCCTTGCCGGAGTTTTTCTCATGAAAGAGTTAGGATATGGATATTGGGATGGCGGAAGCAGCCCTGACGTCTATTGGGAGGAAAATGAAAAGGGGGAGAAGGGATGGCCTTGTTTGATCCTGGCCCTTAATAAAGGAGAATATGAATTAGAACTGTCTTATTCCGCTGGTCAGGAAGGCATATGGAAAATAGAGGACAGGAATCAAAATGACGGGAATAATTATAGAGGAAAAGTTCTTCAGGAAGGAAGCTATCCCGCGGGAGAAGGGGAAAAAATCCAGATAGATTTTTCCATAGAAAAAAATACTGATAGTTTGTATTTTACATTTTATTCTGACTCAGAGGATGTTTCTGTGCAAAATTGGAACATTTCCCTGATAAAGGATGAGTATACGGATAGTTTATTCCTGTTTTTGGCGGCGGCAGGAGTTATTTTTGCATTATTTATGGTCTGGGACTGGGAAAAGCAACGCAATTATGTGATTATGTCAGCATCGGGAATTTTCCTGACAATGCCATTTTTTGGAGATTATCTCCAAAGCGGGCATGATCTTCTCTTCCATTTGGCAAGAATAGAAGGGATTGCGGAGGGGCTTAGTCAGGGACAGTTTCCGGTGCGCATGGATACCGTGATGAATCAAGGGCTTGGTTTTCTGGATCCGATCTATTATCCGAACTTATTCCTGTATCCTGCCGCAATACTTTGTTTACTGGGCTGTTCACTGCTGAATGCCTACAAGATCCTTATCTTTTTCATAAATATTTTCTCGGCGATTTTAGCATATTTAGGATTTCGCGGATTGCTGAAATCGGAACGATTAGGACTATATTGTGCTTTGCTTTATGTGTTGAATCCATATCACTTGACGAACCTCTATTTGAGGGCTGCATTAGGAGAACTTTTGGCGTCCATGTTTTTACCGCTCCTTTTATATGGGATTTATGAACTGTTTTGTGGCGACTATAAAAAATGGTGGATTACAGCAATCGCAGCTACGGGGATCGTGCAGAGCCATATTTTGACAGTTGAGTTGTCTGTGCTTTTTGTGACGGCTTTTGCTATACCTGTCATAATCTGGCAGATACGAAAAAAGAAAGTATGTATATATAGGATCATAGCTTTGGGAAAAACGGCGGGAGCCTGTATATTAGCTAATGCCTGGTTTTTGTTTCCTCTTTTCATGCAAATGGGAAGAAAGACAGCTATTGCCGGCGCAGACGATGTGCTGTCGAGAAGTACTGTTTATTGGCAGCAGATGTTCCAGACAAGCTTTAAAATGCAGGGAGGGAACGTTTTTTATGGCGCGGAAGGTGAAATGCCAGAAACTATTGGACTGGTATTGCTTATTGGTCTGATCATTTATCTGGGATATCGTTTTTTTACAGATAAGTTAGGAAAACATGTTTACAGGATCGCAGATGTATGTGCTTTGCTTGGCATACTTTCCTGCTATGCGGCCAGCACATGGTTTCCGTGGGACTGGATTCAGAGTTTTTCAGTGGCGGATAGTCTTCTATGTGTGATACAGTATCCCTGGAGAATGCTGGGATTTGCCAGTTTATTTTTGGCTGTTGTATCAGGGATTGCCATACAGGAACTCCTAAAGGATAAAAAAGTACTGATCGCGGGAGCTATGACAGGATTGTCGCTGTGGATGGCAGTAATGAGTATGGACAGTTACCAAACAGATGGTACGACTTTTTTAAAGAGCAGGACACAGGCATATACTTCTGCTTACTATGCTGACTATTACGATACAGGGATAGGGTATGACTGGATGTGGCAAGAAAGAAATAAAATTGATACAAAAGCAGATGTGAAAATTTCTTCCTTTAGAAGAAAGGGAACAGATCTATCCTTTTCATTTGAATTTGAGAATCCGGAAGACAAGGATAAAGATATGCATCTACCTTTATATGACTATAATGAATATGAAATATTCATTAACGGCGAAAAAATCTCTTATGGACAGGATGATAAAAATCGTATTCTGATCTGTATTCCTGAGGAAATGACTGAAGGCGTGGTTCAAGTAATATACAAGGAAAATAAGCTATATCGCATAGGGGATATCCTTACCGGAGGATTCATAGTATATCTTGCAGTCTATTCTATAAAGAGAATAAATCGTAAAAAATGTCTTGCAGGAAGAATGTGAATGGATGAAGTTTATACTGGTAAAAGACTTTTATTTTTTTCTGATCTGTAGTAAAATAACCTAGTGTGCTGTATCATTCACTTTCAGCATAATGACGACGAATGAATTTTTCACTCTACAAGGCGGAGGAATGAGGCGTAGCGGTGGCTACGCTGATTGACGACAACGCCGCAGATGGAAGTTCAGGCAAGTCATTATGAAAAATGTGAGTGATACAGTACACTAGGTATGAAAAATAGTGAGAGGAACTAATGATGGATAAAATAGCAGTGTTGATTCCTTGTTATAATGAAAGTCAGACAATAGAGAAGGTAGTACGTGATTGGAAAGTAGAGTTACCGGAAGCGGCAATTTACGTGTATGATAATAATTCTACAGACCATACTGATGAAATTGCCAGAGCTGCAGGAGCCATAGTTCGATATGAATATCAGCAGGGCAAAGGCAATGTGATCAGAAGGATGTTTCGCGAAATTGACGCTTTTTGTTATATCTTGATCGATGGAGATGATACCTATCCAGCAGAAGTTGGACGGGAGATGGTAGAGAGGATAATGACTCGAAATGTTGATATGGTTGTAGGTGACCGGCTTTCCTCTACATATTTTGAAGAAAATAAAAGACCATTTCATAATTTTGGAAATAGTCTTGTAAGAGCAGCTATTAATAAGTTATTCCATAGTAATATCCGGGATATTATGACAGGATATCGAGCCTTTAGCTATGAATTTGTTAAGAGTTTTCCTGTGTTGTCAAAGGGATTTGAAATTGAGACAGAGATGAGTATTCATGCAGTAGACAAGAATATGAATGTTGAAAATATCATCATTGAGTACAGGGATCGACCGGAGGGAAGCGAGTCGAAATTGAATACTTACTCAGATGGACTGAAAGTATTAAAAACGATAGGGCGGCTTTACCGAAATTACAAGCCGATGCAGTTTTTTGGAATTGCAGCACTTGTATTACTGCTGATTTCTGCGGCGATGTTTATCCCTGTATTGGCTGTCTATATCAGAACAGGTCTGGTCCCTAATTTCCCCACTTTAATTGTCAGTGGGTTTATTACCCTTGCGGCCTTAGAATCTTTGTTCTCTGGTCTGATCCTATCTACTTTAGCCGAAAAGGAACGCCAGGAATTTGAATTCCGGCTTCAATTAGTGA
This sequence comes from Blautia sp. An81, assembly GCF_002161285.1. Classification (GTDB taxonomy): domain Bacteria; phylum Bacillota; class Clostridia; order Lachnospirales; family Lachnospiraceae; genus Blautia; species Blautia ornithocaccae. The sequence goes on from NZ_NFHH01000028.1 coordinate 43,384, forward strand.
GAAAAATGAAAAAGGATGAGATATGATAGAGCTAATAAAAAAATTATATGAAAAATACGAAGAACTGGTTATGTATGTGATCGTAGGAGTCTGTACTATGATCGTATCGCTGGTGTCTTACTATATCCTTGCAAATCCGTTGGGATTATACTATCAGACTGCAAATATTATAAGTTGGATATTGGCGGTAGCATTTGCTTATGTGACGAATAAAAAGTTTGTGTTTAAATCCCGCTATTCTGGAATGCATAATACGGTAAAAGAAATGTCCAGCTTTATATCCAGCAGGGTTGCTTCTCTTTTGGTAGAAATCCTCAGTATGTATTTTTTTGTCCAGATATGTCAGATAGATGATAATATTGTAAAATTGATGAATCAGGTTTTGGTAACAGTGTTAAATTATATTTTTAGTAAATTTTGGGTATTTAGAAAATCAAGCAAAACCCAGGAAAATAAAAACTAGGGTTATTGGGGAGGAATTGAATATGGAAAAGCTGACACTGATCGTGCCCTGTTATAATGAAGAAGAAGTCCTTCCTTTTTTTTACGAAGAATTTCAGAAAGTTGCATCAAAACTGAAAAATTATAACACAGAAGTTATTTTTGTGGATGATGGCTCTAAAGATAAAACGTTGTCTATTATTAAGGAAATGGCTGCCAGAGATGATAGAGTAAAATATCTTTCTTTTTCCAGAAATTTTGGAAAAGAGGCCGCTATTTATGCTGGATTTCAGCATGCAGATGGGGATTATATCGCTATGCTGGATGCAGACCTTCAGGATCCGCCTTCTTTACTTCCGGAAATGATGAAGGGAATTGTAGAGGAGGGATATGATTCTGTGGCCACTAGGCGAGTGAGCAGAAAGGGAGAGCCTCCTGTTAGATCCTTTTTTGCCAGGTGCTTTTACAAATTAATGAAAAGGATTTCTACAGCCGAGATTATGGATGGAGCACGGGATTTTCGGTTAATGACCAGGCAGTTTAAAGATGCTATACTGGAAATGGGTGAATACAATCGGTTTTCAAAAGGAATTTTTGGCTGGGTAGGTTTTAAAACGAAATGGATAGAATATGAAAATATAGAAAGAAAGGCAGGAGAGACAAAGTGGTCTTTTTGGAAATTATTTAAATACAGTCTAGAGGGAATCATTGGTTTTTCTACAGCGCCTCTTGCCCTGGTATCTGCTTTAGGAATTCTGGTTTGCTTGGTGGCATTTTTATTTTTAGTGATTATTCTTTTGAAGACATTGTGCTTTGGTGATCCGGTAGCCGGATGGCCTTCAATGACTTGTATTATTCTTATGCTTGGGGGAATTCAGCTTCTCTGTATGGGAATCCTGGGTATGTATCTTTCAAAGACGTATTTAGAAACCAAGAAGAGACCTATCTATATATGTGGAGAAACAAATCTGAATGAAACAAAAGGATGAATTTGTACGGTATCATTTATGCTTATGTAAAGTCCAGCTAATAAATGCCAATAGATAAATGAAAATATTTTTCATCAGAAAAAAGGGTAGACTTTCCCCTTGGTGATAATATCATTTTTAAAAAGATATTGATTCGTTGGATTTGCAGTATTTTATGCAGCTATGTCGTATTTATCAGCATTATATTGTTTGATATGTTCTCGAGGAGTAATGATTTCAAAAGGCTTGTTATTGAATATTACAGTGCGGACAGGTGGCTCAAAGAGCCCCGGAATAATCAACCTGCTTCCATGGTCAGATCAGTTACCAGAGATCTGCCGGAGCGAGTCAAAAACAACCAAGCTGTAAACCAGGCCGTCGGAAACGGCGGTCAAAAAATGGGCCAGTACTCATGGTTTATCGTATACTACCGTATACGTTTTATCTGGTGTCTATCAGGAACCGTCAGACATGATAATTTTAGGATAACATCTGATGAAGGAAGAACACCTTCTTCTGTTATCTAATCATAGAAACTTATTAACCGAGTAGTCTTATTGACTACACCATTATTATACTAGGGGGAATATAAATGAAATTCAAAAAAGTTATGCTGATCACTGCAGCTTTTGTTCTTGCAGGTTCCATGGCAGCCTGCAGCCATAAGGACGATACACAACAGAGCCAGAATGAGACTGCTCAGACCGAAAAATCCTCACAGGGAGAGACGGAAGATGATCAGGGGGCAGTACAGGGTTCTGCAGTAGAGCCTCAGGAAGAGATTCCTGCTAATCAGAACCTTCTTACAGGAGTGCCGGACCTGACAGACGGGGCCATTGGAAAACGGCCAGTAGCTGTTATGGTCAATAATGTTTCTTACGCAATGCCTCAGTATGGCGTAGGACAGGCAGATATTATTTTTGAAATTCCTGTTGAGGGAGATGCTACCAGATTTATGGCTCTTTACGGCGATTATACCCAGGTGCCTCAAATTTGCCCCATCCGCAGCTGCCGTTATTATTTCCCGGCTCTTTCCCAGGGATTTGATGCATTCTATGTAAACTGGGGAATTGATGATACTATGGCGGACTATCTGGAAGCTTTGAATATGGACCAGATTGAAGGGATTACCAATACCGGCGGACTTTTCGGCAGGGACCAGGACAGGCTGAATCAGGGATATTCTCTGGAACATACAGGATATTTTGACGGAACAAAGCTGGTTTCTTATATTGAGTCTCAGGGCCTGAGGACAGACCTGAATGAGGACAAGAAGGGGCCTGCTTTCCAGTTCAACGGCCTGGAGGAACAGCTCAAGCCAGAGGGCAGTGACTGTACCAGCGTACAGATTAACTTCGGCGCGCAGTCTTCACAGTTTACTTATGATGCAGAGAATAAGGTTTATTTGAAGCAGATCAATGGCGATGCCCAGGTAGATGGAAAAACCGGAGAACAGCTGGCCTTTACTAATGTATTTGTATTGGAAACAGATATTTCTGTGAGAGACAGTGTGGGACATAAAGAGATTGACTGGGATGGAGGAACAGATTCTGTAGGATATTATGTATCCAATGGAGGCGTTCAGAAAATTACTTGGTCTAAGGACTACAATAATGAAAGTTCCTACCTGAGATTTTACGATGAGTCCGGTCAGGAGATTTCCATTAACAGAGGAAAAAGCTATATTGCGTTAAATTACAAAAATCAGGCTGTTTTTCAGTAAGTGAGAGAACAGGGGCTGACGCATCAAGTGCGCCAGCCCCTGTTTAAAAAAATGCTCATATGGAAATATCTTTCTTGCTCGATAAAGATGTTCAAGTATTGCTGCTTTTTCTTAAGCTGGATTTTAGGCTTTTCATGGTTTCCAGAATAATCTGTTTCTCCTGAGGGGTACAGTCATCCAGGAGTTCTTTAATTTCCTGGTCCAGAATAACAGAGGAAGCAGTATTATATCCACATACCAGTTCATCTACGGATACATGGAGCGCATTAGCAATATCAAGAAGACATTGTACGCTGAGCTTGGTCTTTCCTGTTTCAATATGACTGATATGCTGGACAGAATAGTCTGTTTCTTCCCCTAACATCTGCTGCGTCATTTTCTGTTTTTCACGATATTCTTTGATTCTTGAGCCAATCCTTGAGTAGTCCATACTATACGCTCCTGAAAAATTTTATATATTATATGCATAAATTCTGTGAATAATAAATGGAGTAAACAGATAAATTATGCAAGGAGTTTAAAAAACTATAAATATTATGAATTTTTTATATATCCATTTAAGAGAGAAATAGATTCTTCTGTAATCTTGTTTATGGAAGTGGTATAATGGACTCATCAATTGCGATGTTAGCGTCGGGCGATTTTCACCATTCAGAGTCGGATTAAAAACGCCAATCTCAGTCAATTTAAAATCGCCAATGCATCATGTATGTTATTAACAGTTACGCATTTTTATACTCCGTA
>NZ_NFHH01000029.1 GCF_002161285.1 Blautia sp. An81
TATAGCTATTCAGTACAAGATACTATGACTGTTCATCACTTTTGGCTCTGTTTATATGAGGTAACAAGTTAAAAAAAGCTTGAAAAATCAATGTTTTTAGGCTTGACATTATAGGAAGGAAGGAAAATCATGGAAGAAAATATCAGCAGCAAAATGAATCATTCGGTAAAGCGTCTTGTGTTTTTGTGTCTGGGACTTATTATCATGGCCTTTGGAGTCGCCTTTTCTATTAAGGCCGGATTGGGTACTTCTCCCATTTCCAGTGTCCCTTATGTAACCTCTGAAATTTCCGGACTGTCAGTGGGAACAACTACTATTATCATGAATTTTATTTTTGTTCTAATGCAGATAGCAATTTTGCGGAAACAGTATGACTGGTTTCAGCTTTTACAATTTCCGGCAGCTATTCTATTTGGAACAGCAATTGACTTAGCCCAGCGTATCATACATCCAATTATGTGTTCCAGTTATTTTCAGCAATGGATATTCTGTATTTTAGGAATTTTTCTAATAGCATTCGGGGTCAGTCTGGAGGTGAATGCTGATTTGGTCACCACGCCTGGTGAAGGCGTAGTCCTTTCCATTTGTAAAATAACACCCATTAAATTTGGAAATATGAAAATGATATTTGACATCATTTTAGTCTGCATTTCTATTGTTTTATCATTTCTGTTTCTCGGTGAACTAAGTGGGGTAAGAGAAGGAACTATAGCTGCAGCTGTTTTTGTAGGGCAGATAACAAAGCAGACAAATAAACTGTTCCATTGACAATCTCAGTACAACACTGTATATATACCAGACAGTTTTTGAAAGGATCTTTTAATGAAAAAACAGGAAAAAGACAATTATCTGACCATCAGTGAGTTTTCCCGCATCTCTGAAATCAAAAGAAAAGCTTTGATTTTTTACGACAATACCGGGGTTTTTTCACCAAAATATACTGCCCCTAACGGTTACCGTTATTACACCCATGATCAGATTTATGTGATTGCTGTAGTTAATCTTTTAAAGGAACTGGGTATGCCATTATCTGAAATTAAAGAATATACAGCGAATATCTCTCCGGAAAATGCAATCTCTCTCTTAAAAGAGCAGGAAAGGAATTTAGTCAGTAAAATTGAGGAGCTCCAGTCCATTCAGGATATGCTTGGAATGAAACTGCAGAAACTGGAAGAAGGTGTTTCTGCCAGGGTTGACGGAGTTCAGATACAATGCTTCAAAAAAGTTCCCATTTTCATCAGCGATCCTTTCCTGGCAGACCGTAAATCTATTCCTGATGATATATGGCTTAATTTTTATACAAAGTGTAAGCAAAATCATGTTTCTTTTGGCTATCCGGAAGGATATCTCATAAAAGGAGAAACGCTTTCAAGTGGACATATATCGAAGGTTTCCAATATTATGGTTTACGTCAATGATATCCGGTATGCAAACAATATGATTTCTGAAGGATATTATGCAACTGCTTTTGGAAAGGGCGGACTGGAAAATACAGAAGAAATATATGACCGTATATTTACCTTCATAAAAGAAAAAGATTGCCGCATTATAGGGGATGCCTATGAGGAACGTCTCATTGATGAAGTGGGCAGTTCACAAAAAGAGGGGCAGCTTACAAGAGTACGGATTCGTATAGAATAAATATCAGGCAGTTTGTACTCCATGTCCCGTTACAGCCTTTTTCCGGTTCTTTGTATGCGCAATATAGCCTTCTTTTACCAGCCACTGGGCCTCGTCTTTCAGCGTTTCTTCATAAGGCCTGGTATGATATCCCAGTTCCCGTTCTGCTTTAGAATAATCAAACTGGTTATTCCTTGCAAGGTTGTACACTGCAAAATTTGTCATCAGAGGTTTCTCTCCGGTCTTTCTGGCCTTCTTCTCCATATATCTGGCAAGTACATAGGCCATACGGATGGGAACGTAAAAATAAGGAGCCTCCCATGCCCACCGGCATTTTTCCGTTCATGATCTTAATAACTGTACCTGTAGTCTCCCCCACCGCATAATCTTTTGGTCCCAGGATACCGCTGGGATGGACTACACAGGCCTTTAATCCTCTTTCCCTGAAAGCATCTAAAACTGCCTGGGTAGCCAGGGCTTTGGACTGACTGTAACAGCCCACCTGCCTGCTTTCATCAACAGGCGTAAACTGGTATGTCTCTCTGATAGGAGTGCCCTTAGGCTGTTCCGGAATTGCTCCTGTAGAACTGACATAGACCATCTTCCTGCACTCCGGATGTTTCAGGCACATCTCAATCATATTTTTCGTTCCGCCAACATTGACCTCCATCAGCTTCTGGTTAAAGTCTGGATTGGTGGTTACCATACTGGCACAGTGGATCACAATGGAGCTGTCCTCTTCAGGTATGGCAAAAAACCTCTCCAGAGAATCTACATCACAGAGATCCCCTTCTGAAATCTCCACTTCCTTTGGAATATATTTCACAGATTTGTCTCCCGGAAGGACCAGAGCTCTTACATAGTCTCCCCGTTTCAGAAGTTTCTCACATACATGGCTGCCCAGGAATCCTGCTGCCCCGGTTACTAAATATACTGTTTTTCCCATAGAACAGACCTCGCTTTCTTATTTTTCAGTTTTATCACTTGATGAAACTATCATAAAGAAAGCACATTTCCGTTTTATTTACGGATCGTTTCTGTCTTATTAAAACCGTAGTAAAGTTTTGCCTTGTGTTCCTGTGCAGACAAAAATCCCACCCTGCAAACTATCTATTGTTATGAAAAAAGTAGCCATAACCCATTTTATAGGATATATAGCTACTTTAGGTTTTGTAATGATATGTTTTTAGACAAATCATTAGTTGAATTATAATCGTGTCAGTACACTGGGACTTTATGCTTATTTTTGAATTTTCAACAGCTCTGTATATTGAGAACGGTCCTCTTCTTTTATCTTCAGGGCATCCATAGCTTCCTTAGCTGTCATATTCATGGTATCCATAAGATTTTTAATAGATTCTGTAAGTGCCCGCTGCATCCCTTTCTGAATGCCCTTCTGTTCTACACCTTCGCTTAGATTGCACATTTGTGACACCTCCTCTTCAAATGCCTGACTCATCTGGATATGGAATTCTTCTTCTAAGACCTTCTTTTTCTCCACTGCTTTGAGCTCTGATGAAAACAACACAGAAAGAAGTTTTAATATCCCACATTCCACCTCTGTTTCAGGATTCCCCAGACAGATCATAAATACAGACAAAAGGTCATAGTTTTTCTGCTCCTCTTTTACCTGCCCGACAAAATTGTTTTCTGCCAGGGCATAGCTTGTAATGGTATGTTCCCGGTTCTTTGGGGGAGTGGTGCATATCCAGATAGAGTACACCTTTTTTATCTTCTCATAATGACTGCCCGTAAAAACCGTCCCATACTGGCTGGAAATCATCCGACAGCAATAGTAGATTCCTCTTTTTACCAAAGGATATCCGGGATAAAACTGGTTCTGGGCTTCCACATTGAGAATCAGGCCTATTTTTTCTCTGTCAGGACTTCCCGCGCTTTTATAGTCAGAAGGTACAGCAGCAGTAAAACGGATATCAAAGGTAACTGTGCCTTCTGTTATCGTAGTGTCTTCCACTCCTGTTCCCTGTATCACAGGAGCGCTTTGTCTTTCGTCAGGTGCCACAGGAATCTCTCCGATCTGTGGTTTCTCTTCAATGTACTTTTCTGCAATCTCATGGATATCGCAGTCCATGTACTCCCAAAGGCAGCTCTTCATAATCCATGCAAGAATGATCTTTTCTGCCAGAAGGCGTTTGCAGGACGCATCATAGTTTGCTTTTTCATCAGCGGTAGAAATGTTTTTTGCAATCGTTGTTTCCGTGATGAAGAGCCTCCTTTCTTTGAGACTATTCTAACATGACACTGCGAAAGGCGTCTATTTGTAATATATTACAAAGATGTAATCTTTTTTCAAGGCGTTTTCTGTATAGAATTCTTACCTTATCTGATAAAGTATCTTCAGTTTTTGGCTGAAGTCTGACAAGCTGCAGCGAACTCTTGCCGCTTCACTAATTTCTCGGTCATTTCTCCCGCAGTCTTATCGTCAATTCCCATGATCGACATAAGTTCCTGTATCTGTATCAGATTTACTCCCATGAGCATCTGATAAAACATATGGGATTCGTCTACGTGAAGGACCTCAAGGAACTGCCGGGCATACTCTGTATATCTTTCGTCTTCCAGAAAATCTTTAAAGGCGTCTGTCATACCCAAAGGCAGCCGCACCTCATCCTTTGAAAGAAATGTAACCGTATCTTCCAGCCGAATATCCTGACTGGAGGTTCCTGCCAGGATGTCAAATTCCCCGGATTCTACTGCAAAGCGTTCAAGATGGGGCACATAATAGGAGAAAGCGTCTTCATCCAGCTCCAGTACAAGGGTTTTGGTTTCTCCTGGCTCCAGTTCCACTTTTGCAAATGCCTTCAGTTCTTTTTCCGGGCGGAAAAGATAAGACTTTTTATCCCGGACATAAATCTGTACGACTTCTTTTCCCTTCATTTTTCCTGTGTTTTTCACATCAAGTGTAACTGTCAGCTTGTCCCCCTTCTTCCGTATGTATCATAGGAAGCCATATCTTCCTCATCAAAAGACAGGGTAAGAGTCTGGGAAGCTCCCGGCTCCAGTATGTCTGTCTTGTCAAAGGCAACGAGATTTACACTGGATTTTTCAATCCCGCCGTTAGTATAAGGCGGTGTGTAGTATAACTGTACCACATCTTTGCCAGGGGTGTCTCCGGTGTTAGTCACCGTCACATCTACGGTAATAGCGCCTTCTGTTACATTCAGGTCTCCCATGGTCTGTTCAAAGGTAGTATAACTCATTCCATAGCCGAAAGGATACATAACGGTGTCTTCATAATTGATCAGTCCTTCTTCGGCTGCAGTCTCATAGAAACGGTAGCCGGTATAGATTCCTTCGTTATAATTTACAAAGGATACAATGCCGTCTGCCTGTTCCCAGGCTGCCTGGGCCGCTGCGGCCACGTCCTCTGTATTGGTATAGGCAAAATGGCCGATATTGTTATAATAAGGTGTCTGGGTCAGATCTCTCACCCAGGTATCTGCAGTTCTTCCGGAAGGATTTACCTCTCCTGAAATGATATTTCCAAGGGCGTTAAATCCGGTGGCTCCTGCTCCTGCACAGAGCAGGACACTTTTGATCTGGTCATAATTTTCTGTCCAGCCAAGCTCCATGGTGTTGGCGCCGTTGTATACCACAATGACATTATCAAACTGGCTGCACACCATATCTACCAGGTCAGCTTCTGTACGGCTCAGTTCCAGATAAGACTGTCCAGCTTCAAAGTCTGCATATTCGTCAGAATTATTGGTATAAGAGCCTCTTAAATACTTGGTTCCCACGTCCATGGTAGAGCCGTCCATGATACTGCCCATGTCATGGGGAAGATCTGCGCCTTCACCGCCTGTACGTGACAGAACAATGAGAGCTGTGTCGGAAAAAGCTTTGGCATTTTCCATAATTGTGTCTGAATAGTCTGCAACGGGAACCTCCGGAAGGGTCCAGTCCTGTCCGTCGTTGATACTGATAGCCGGACGGTCTTCCCTGTATTCCCTGTACATATCCGACAGTTCTGTGTTGGTCTCAAATCCGGCGTTTTCCAGGCCTTCCAGGATTCCTACCGCCGTGCTGGCGTCTACAGTTCCGGAGCCTGTGCCTCCGTAAATAGGATTGGTGGAAGCCCAGCCGAATACATTGATCTTCTGAGGTTCAATCGGCAGAAAATCCTCGTCATTTTTGGTCATTACTACGCCTTCATTAGTGATTTCCTCGATCACCTGTCTGGAATTATCTGCATTTTCCTGAGACAATTCTCCTCTGTCTGCAAGGACTACGTTCAGCGTGTTGTTCAGTGCTCCTGTCAGCATCACATTGACAACAATGACAGTGATCAAAAGAAATCCAATAAACGACTGCCAGCGGATAAAGCCTCTTAATGGCTTTGCCCATCTTCTTGCCAGGACCATAAGCAGGATCATGCACACCAGGGCCGCACCGATAACGATCAGGTGGGTCCGCACCATCTGGATAACACTGATCACGTCCTCCCATGCAACTGTTACATTACCCATTTTCTTTCCTCCGTTTCCTTCTTTGATAGTCCTACCATAGCACAAAAAAGAAAAAAGGAATTTTTCTGGTGTATTTGGTCATCAGGAAGGTAAAATTGGCAGAAAGAAAAAGCCGGGTTTTCACCCGGCATAAAAAAGTATGTCTACCAAAAATCTTTCTTCCTCTGCCCGCATCAGCATATCCCCCCGGTATTTTTCCACAAGATACCGGATACTCCTTACGCCGAAGCCGTGGAAGTTCTTGTCCTCTTTGGTAGTCACAGGAAGTCCGTCTGCAAACTCCACCTTATCCTTACAGTAGTTTTCTATATGAATGTGATATCCCTGCGGCTCTCTGGCGATTTTCACGCTGATCACCCGTTTCTCTTCATCTTCCTCTTTCATCACACTTTCGATGGCATTGTCCATAAGATTTCCGAAAAGAGCGTAGACATCTGTGGTGTTCATAAAGTTCAGCACCTTTCCGTCGATCATGCTGCTGAGTTTGATCTTGTACTCATCACAGAGAAGGCTTTTTTCTGTAAGCACCAGATCCAGGGCGTCGTTCCCTGTCTGGAAAATGTTGTCATAAATTGCCACTGCCCTTTTAATCTCTTCAATGTAATCCTTCTGGTCCTGGGCATCCTCAATCCTCTGGATCTTGGAAATACGGTATTTCAGGTCATGGCACTTAACGTTGATGATATTAATGCTTTCCTGGGAAAGTTTCTGCTGCTCCCGCATACTGTGAAGCATATTTTCCATCATCTCTTTTTCGTGAAGGATCCGGTTCTGTCTGGAAAGATTAAAAGCGATAAGGATGGCCATCATGCTGCAGAAGGCTCCATAGATCTTACAGAGAACATTTCTGAGAAGCCCGGAGTCATTTTCAAAATACCGGCTGTCTACAAACACGCTTAAAAAGATCACCACCGTAAGGATTGCCAGGGCCAGCAGGATCATGCGGATATCCCGTTCTCTCAGTTCCCTTTGCCCTTCATACCGCCTGATCAGCAGCAAATAAACCAGGATATCAATAAACAGGTAAGGCAGGATCCGAAAGAAAAGAAAATCCCAGATTCCCGTAAGGCTCCAGCCCCTTACCTCCTGTATGATCATGGAGAGGGCAAAGCCTATATGCTGAAGAGCATATCCGCAGACTCCCCCGAAAAGAATCTCCTTTCCACGGATTTCAAAACAGATTCCCAGAACGCCAAGAGACAGGGCGAAAAGGCTCATATAATATGCTGTATAAACAATGGGCATATTCCCAGGAATACTGGAAAAAAGAAGAAACGCAAGGCCTGAACAAAGGACATAGCCTGCCATGCTTCCTGCCAGACGCAGTGGAAAATGGTGTCTTTTTTCCCACTCAAAAGTAAAAAAGGCCTCAGCCATAAAAAGCTGTATGGAAAATCGGATACAGGAAATAAATTCCATACCCTCCATCAGTACCCACCTCCCATGTATCTCATCAGGTCTTCCTTAAACCCGTTTCTCCGCTGCCTGCTGATAGGCAGTGTTATATCAGAAAGCCATACGGTGTCTTTAGAAGCTTTTGTCACATACTTCAGATTTACCAGGCACCCGCTGATACATTTGGAAAAGCCCTCTTTCCGGAAAGCATCTTCCACATCGGCAATAGTTCCCCGGATCCGATATACCTGGTCTCTTGTATGATATTCCAGATAATTTTTGCTTTTTTCAATATAGAGGATCTGAGAAACCGGTATTTTGACCACAGTATCTCCAGTCTGGATCAGAACCTCTCTCTCCCGGTTCCGCTGCAGAACCCACACTTCTCCAAAGCATAAAGGGCCGCTCCCGCAGCTCCCACGATTTCCGGTTCCTCACAGATATAAAGACTGGCGCCAATCTTCTCTTCCACAGCCCGGACCACACCAGGGTTCTTAGCTACGCCTCCTGTCATCATGAAGTCCGGCTCCATGCCTACCCGGCGCAAAAGCCCGAAGGCTTTGTTGGCAATGGCGTGGCAGACTCCCTCTGCGATGTCCGCCTTCTCTTTATTGTTGGCAATCAGGGAGATTACCTCAGATTCTGCAAAAACAGAACACATACTTGTAATCTCAATCTTCTCTGTGGAAGTCAGGGCAATCGCTCCCAGCTCATCCAGAGAAACTTCCAGGGTACGAGCGATCATTTCCAGAAAGCGACCTGTTCCTGCGGCACACTTGTCATTCATGACAAAGTCCTTTACCTCTCCCTTTTCGTTCAGATGGATAGCCTTGCTGTCCTGTCCGCCGATATCCAGGATAGTGCGGATCTTTGGGTTAAAGTAGTGGGCACCTTTACCATGGCAGCTGATCTCTGTTACATTTTCGTCTGCAAAGTCAATGCTGACCCGTCCGTATCCGGTGGAAACGATCCAGGAAATATCTTCTCTGGAAAGGCCTGCTTTCTCCAGAACCTCCTCTAAGGCTTTCTGGGCGCTGACTCCTGATTTTGCCCCGGTACGCACTACAGAAAATGCCTTGATCTTTCTGTCCTGGTCCATGATCACCGCATTGGTAGAGGTGGAACCGCTGTCTATTCCCATTACATACATTGTCTTGTCTCCCTTTCCTGTTTTTTTCGGCTGTGGTATATCCGGAGTCAGAGACTCCAGAAAAGCTTCGATCCTGGTCCGTATCTGTCCGCTGCTCTGCCGGGTGTAATCTGTTTCCAGCAGGAGCATGGGGCGGTCCAGCCATTCCTTCACCCAGGCATATTCATAGGCATAATTGTCACAGAACTGCACTGTATGGTAGATAATACCGTCCACACTTCCTGCAAACCGACGGATCAGTTCATCCCGGTTAGATGCCAGTTCCATCCGCATACAGGGGAACTGGCTTAAAAGTCCCCGGACATAGCCGCCCAGGATTTCTTTTTCATCTGCCAGAATCTTTCTTCCAAGTCCGGTACAGGTCAGATCAAAGGCCACATTGGCCCCCTTCTCTTCCAGGATTTTTTTAATACTTTCGTTGGCTCTGGCACCGATAATACCGATATTGACAGAATTGTTTTTTATAGCGTACTGCTGTTCTTCCTGCCGCTCTTTCAGATATTCCAGAAACTTGTCTTCCTGGAATTTTTTCCCGGAAAATTTTTCATACTCCTGGATCATCACCCGGATCCGCTGCTCATAAAGAGCAATTCCCGCCTCTTTGGTAATCCTGGGGGTATCCAGCATATAGATAAACTTCTCAGGGAATTCTTCTCTCAGCACATCATACAGGCGGCGGATACTGTCGCAGCAGGTAGTGAGGATAACGCCTTCATAGTCTTTTTTCATGACCTCTTCCAGAACTCCCTTGGCAAAGCTGCAGATATTAGGGTGCATTCGGATCTCCGCCTGGTTAAAATTTGCCACATCGGGCTCAATCCGCTCCATTTCCACTCCCATAGCCTGAAAAATCTCCACAGGAGCATACTTACAAATATATCCTAGCATATTTTCTTCTCTTCCTTCTCGACTGTCTCTTCTGTATCTCCAGCTCCAAGCATTTCCAGAAATGCCTCCAGCCTGGTCTTGATCTGTCCGTCATGACTGTTCCTCCGGTCAATTCCATCTCCATCCAGGATCAGCATAGGAATGTCCATCTCCTGCAGCTTTTCTTTCAGAAGCACGCTGCCTCCGGAAGACTGCTTGCATCCCCAGTGGCAGAACTGGATCACGGCATCTGGCTGGAGAGTCCGGGCCAGTTCCCCTACCATTTCTGCTTTATGAGAATAGGAACCATTATAAAGATTCCGTATAATCTTCTTAGCCAGGGCGTGAAACGGTTTTGTTTCGTCCATTTCTTCCATAGAATCCATAATAATGTCGCTGGCAATGATCTGATATTTCCGGCTGGAATTAAAGTAGCTCTGAAGAGTTTCCTGATAGAAGGGCAGCAGATGTATCCACAGGATCTTCTTTCCCTCAAACTTAGGATAGTTTTTAATATCCTGGATCATAAATCGGATCAGATCCAGAAATTCCTGTCTGCCAATGAGAAGATGCATGCCCATCATCATATAAAGATGGCTGATCAGTTCTCCGGGATAGTATCTCTCGCTCTGGAGCTTAAAGAATTCCATCAGGGCTCTTCTGGTCTCATTCTCAATCCTTATGACCTCCCGGAGCTTTTCTTCCTCGAATTTTCTGCCGAAGCGGCTTTCCAGCTCCCTGGCAAAATCTTTTAACTGCTCTGCCAGATAGTCTGCAGATTCCGGATCGTCTCTGTAGGGAACATCCAGAAAAGTAAAGGGGACGCCTTTCTTCTTCTCCAGATACCGGAAAGTATTCAGGTTTCCGTCACAGGAAAGAGAAGTGGTCACTGCATACTCCGGAACCGGAACTGCCCCACTGTCAATGGCCCCTACAAAAGTTTTGTGATAAGAGCACAGAGTCGGGGCAATCCCTGTATTCTGGGCATAGTCTATAAAAAAGTCTTCCAGATGATAACCGCTGAAATAGCAGGAAAGGCACTCGATAGAAAGTGTATTAAGGCCGAAACATCCAATCAGTTCAGAGGGAGCAAAAATATTTCCCCATACATAACTGTCCGGCTTTCCTAAAGAATCCGCCACAAAAGACATCATCATGGCCTCCAGTTTCTGATAGCCTTTGGAGATACCTTTTTTAGGAAGGAGCTTTGTGCGGAGCTTGTTTGCCTTAAATCCAAGAAGCATCTTTTCCCAGCTTTCCCCGGGATGTTCCATTGTCTGTTCTTTTACATGGTCAATGTATTTGTCTGCAATCCACATCCTATATCCTCCAGTCTTCAAATAGTCCATAGTCCTTGCAGCAGCAGGCCAGGCCTCCCTGTCTGTTGGGATAGCTTGGAACAGCTATTCTCCTGCCTGCAAAGAAAAATCTTACAGAATAATGGTATACCACATTTTTGCCGAAATTTCCAGGGGCATGTTCTGCCGCCCCTCTGAATGGAGTGGCTCGTATAGCTCATGTAAGTCACACTGGGCCGCAGTTGCCTGGCATTTTCTGCCTCCTCCCCCAAGATTTCCTCATTCCAGGCCGCAGTTATCAAAAATCCCTTAGCAGGACTGTCAAAAACAGCTCGTCCAACTAAGGGATTCTTATTCTCTCATCTATCAGGGACTAAAATGGCTTTCTCCCACGGCCCCTGCTGTGCTAAAATCTTTTAATTTTTCTTGTGGTGGTCTTTTCAAACTCTGTGTCTCTGACAATGAGACTGTAAATCTTTTTCTGAGGAGCCGCCGTCCTGTTGTACTCATCAATCACTTCCTGAAGACTTGCCTTTACGTCTTTAATCCGTTTTTTCTTCACATAATCCTGATCCGGATAGATTTCTGCCTCGATCACACCATTATGCTCACGGACAAGAACCTCTCCTACCAGGCGGTTAGTGCTGAGGGCATTTTCCAGCTCTTCAGGAGAAACATTTTCGCCGTTTTTCGTGATAATGAGGTTTTTCTTTCTTCCAGTGAGATAGACAAAACCATCCTCGTCTACATAGCCCAGGTCGCCGGTCTTCAGCCAGCCGTCCTCCAGGGTCTCTGCTGTTTCCTCCGGCATCTTATAATATCCCTGCATAACGCTGCTGCCTTTTACCCAGAGTTCTCCGTCTACAGTCTTTGCCTGACAGTTGGGCAGCAGCTGTCCCACTGCATCTTTTCGGATATTCCATTTCTGAGTAGTGCTGATCACCGGAGAACACTCAGTCATACCGTAGCCCTGCTGGATAATAATATCATATTTCGCAAATAAATCTATATAGGAAGGATCCAGGTAAGCGCCGCCGCTGCAGATGGTATGGAACTGTTTTCCAAAGACCTGATTCTTTACGATCTTTGCAGGAAGAAGGGCGGCCTCCTCCAGCTTCTTTGCCATGGTCTCGATCATCAGAGGCACCATGAGGATCATCTCCGGCTTAAACAACTTGATATTCTTCGCCACACGCATGAGAGAATCATTGATGCAGATCACAGCTCCCAGAGATACCCCTTTCAGAATGTCCATACTCAGACAGTATGCATGATGAATAGGAAGCACCGTCATAATAACGATCCTCTCAGGGATCTTCATGTCTAGACAGGTAGCATTTTCTGCTACATTTCTGTGGGTCAGCATAACCCCTTTGCTCTTTCCGGTAGTTCCTGAAGTGAACATAATGGTACAAAGCTGATCAGGGTCCGGCATATAGTCAAAGCTTCCCCTGTGCTCTTCCAGCAGCTTCCAGAAAGCATAGGCCTGCTCATTATGGTCCTGCTGCTGCATAGAGATCAGGATTTTCAGCTGTGGACACCGCTCTTTTGCTATAGCTGCCACATCTTTTCTTGCCTCGTCATAGACCAGAACGGTGGAATCCGACCTGTGTATCAGGTCGCATACATCTTCTGCGGGAAGGTTTACATCCAGAGGCACCACCACGCTTCCGCTGTTCACTGTACCGAAATAAGCAGTCAGCCAGGGGTAAGAAGTGGTTCCGATGACTGCTATATGTTTTCCCTGCTCTCCCAGATCCCTGAGAACACAGGAAAAGCTTTCGCTGTCTTCTCTGAGCTGGGTATAGGTTTTCGATTCTATTTCATTTTTGCTTATTTTATAACGTATGGCATCTTCCGGCCCGTATTTTTGCTCTGTATTGACCAGAATCTGGCGGACAGTACTGCAAAGCATATTTCTTTCCATCCTTTCTCCGGGCAGGGTTAATTCCCGGCAGTGAGTTTTTCAAGATAATCTGCGGCTTCCTGTACAGTACGGATATTCATAGCGTCTGCCTGCTCTACCTCTACATCAAATTCATCCTCAATTTCTCCCAGCATGCTCATAAAATCATAGGAAGTAAATCCCAGATCCTCCATGAACCGGGATTCTGGACGGATGTTATCTTTTTCCACTTCTACATAACTGCAGATAATATCAACTAATTTTTCAAACATGAGCTTTTCTCCTTCTCAATTTATTTTATATCAGCTTGATGATCTCACCAATAGTCAGATCCGGGTTCTCTGTTCCTTTGAACATGATCTTGCACAGATAATAATAGAGATATTCCAGTTCTTCTCTGGACACTGCCTTGATCTGATGTTCAAAATTAAAGTCCAGTCCGTTGTCTTCCGGACGGTGCATAACCGTCAGATACATTCCCTGAGGGCAGGTTCCATTGGGATACCATTTTGTTTTATAGCGGATATCCCCCAGCTCTGTAAGGCCATTTTCCTGAAGGGTCATCGGCTGATAAGTAAGGGAGATCGGTTCATAGGTCAGGCCTGCATGAGGCTGGGGATAGATTTTGGAACGGTAAGCAAAGTATGCCGTAGGGTCATAATTTGCATGGCGGAAAATCTCATTCTGTTTGTCACGGATAGCATAGACTCCGTCAATAAATTTCATATCTTCGGAAAAGACTGTCCGGATAGGAAAGGAATGGATCCTTGTGCCGCCGGATTTTTTCTCCCGAAGAGTAGCCCGCCTTGCAATGGCATTATTGATAGACACATCTTCAAAACCGTTCATCTTCTGGAAATATGTACGCAGTCCCATAAGGAGCAGACAGGCCAGAGACACATGATATTTTTCACAGAAATCCATAAGTCTCTTAGTAGGATCTGCTTCCAGATGAAAGATGTCCAGGGCAGACTTTGTATCGTCAGAAGCGTTAAATGCAGTGCGCAGTTTCGGGTCCTTAAACATGGCCCGGGCAGCCTCCAGCTTATCTGTCCCATGGATGCCGTTGTAAATAGGCTCTCCTTTTTCTATCTCTCTCTGGAAAAATTCTATATCTCTTAACTGTGCCTTGCTTCCCGCTTCATAGTCAAGATCTTTCTTGAGCTGGTCGATGTAGGAAGCCATATCCTTCGGATAAGGAACTCCTTCATATTTTTCATTACAATAGAGCTCAATAATGTCTTTCATAAAGCAGATCAGAGACTGGGCGTCTGCAATCATATGATGTACCAGGAAATAGATTCCGTTAAATCCGTCAGGCATCTGGATCATAACGATCCGGCTCATCTGGGAATCTTCCATCTTAAAAGGTACTGTAGTCCACTGCTGCATGGTGGATTCAGCCTCTTCCATGGTTCCTTTAGAGAAATCTGCAAACTCAATCTTCATCTCTTCCGGGTCTGCCACATACTGATACCAGTTTCCCTCTTTATCTTTTGCAAAGCGGATCCGCATGCCTTCGCTTCTTGCATAAGCCTTATTAATGGATTTTGCCAGAAGGTCCCAGTCGATCTCGATTTCAATCGTCACGCTGGTACCGATATTCAGCACTGCTGCACTGGGGCAGAAAGGCAGGTAGTACAGATGGAATTTCTGTGCTACAGTCAACGGGTATACTTTGTGTCCTTTTCTTGTTCTCATCATTTCATTATTCCTCCGATAAATGAATCAAGGGCCTTTTCATATGCTGCCGTATCCTTATAATAGCTCTCTCCGTGGCCTGCATCTTTTACAATCAGTTTCGTCTTCGGCGCTGCGCAGTTTTTGTAGATTTCCTCACACATCCAGCAGGGAACAAAAACATCTTTTTCTCCGTGGATAAAAAGGAACGGCGTTTTTGCCCTGCGCACTTCCCTGGCGGCATTACACTCATCCAGGCCGTACCCGGCATTTTTCTTATTCAGCTTATCTGCGATCTGGATCATGGGAAAAGCCGGAAGATGATACATGCTGTGCAGTACATGGGTAAATACATCCTTTGCGGAGGTAAAGGCACAGTCAGAGACAATTCCCTTCACCTGGGACGGAAGTTCCATTCCTCCCATCATGCAGACAGTAGCGCCTCCCATAGAATTTCCGTGAAGAAGAATCTGGGCGTCCTGGCCGATCTCCTGGATCATCCATTTGATCCACTCCATTCCGTCATACCGGTCCATGGTACCAAAGCCAATATATGTTCCCTCACTTTCTCCGTGAGCCCTTTCGTCAATCAGCAGCATCCGGAATCCATGTTTCAGATAATAATAAGAAAGACTGCCGTAGTCATTCAACCCTTTGCTGGTATAGCCATGGAAACAGATGACTGCCTTTGTCCCTCCATCACCTTTGAAATAGGTGCCGTGGAGTTTCAGGCCATCTCTGGATCGGATCCATACCTCCTGATGTGGCTGTTTCATCATCCAGGCGCTTCTCTTGTGCATAATGGGAAAATATTGTTCCCAGTCCACACCGGACATCTTCATGGTACGTTCTGTCTTGGCATTATAGCGTTTCATGGTCCTTCTGTAAAAATATGCGGTGCCGGCTGCTTCTGCCGCCGCCAAAGCTCCCAGAAGTCCTGCTGCTCCTTTCAGTAAATTACCCATTTTCTTCACCTGCTTTTCTGAACATCCTGTTTTCAGTTACTCAATTATTTTTTGCTGTTCTTCTTTTTACTGTTGATCAGATCTTTCAGTTTTAAGGCTTTGTCAATATTGCCTTCCACTTTTAATTTTCCCAGAGTTACCGCAAGGATAGGATCGGCCTTCCCATCTGCGATCTTAAACAGGGTTTCTGCAGAACAGGTAAACATCGCATCTCTGTCAAAATATTCATAAGGTTCCACATACAGCTTTCCCTCTTTTACCTCAGCATAAAAAATCCCTTCTGCCTCGCCTGTGATATTGAACTGATATGCCAGATGTTCCTGAATGTCGCTTACATCTGCGTCCATGAGCATCCCTTTCACCTTTGAAAACATATCTGCGTAGGTCATAGCATCCTCCTTTTCGACCTTTTTCGGCCCGTTTCGACCAATGGTCATATTTCTTTTTATGTTAGATTAACACTTTTTCGGCCAGCGGTCAACTGGCGGTACTTGCAAAATATTCCTAGGTTTCTTTTGTTTTTTTGTAAGTTTTTATGGTTTGTCCTTTTCATCTGTATGTGTTATATTATCTTTATTATTACGGAAACTCAGAAAGGTGATGTATATGCCAAATCCGGTAAAATACCATAAGATCCTGGATGCCCTTCAGACGCTTCTGGAAAACCAGGAATTACAGAATATCTCAGTCAGCGAGATTGCCCACACGGCTGGGATTGGAAAAGGAAGCATCTACTATTACTTTCCGTCAAAAGATGCAATCCTCCAGGCATTGGTAGAACGCAATTATGAAAAGCCTCTTCAGACAGCAAAAGCTCTGGCATATCAAACCGAAATCTCTCCTTTTACAAGAATGGCGATGATATTCCAGGCCTGCAGGAATTCTTCCTCTGAATTTCTAAAATCAGAGGACAGCACAGACTCCAGCACCCAGGCCAAGATATTCCTTCATCAAAAATATGTAAATCACATTATCACTGAGCTGAAGCCTGTACTGGCGGAAATCATCCGGCAGGGCGTGGAGTCAGGAGAAATTCATTTTGATGACCCGGAATCTCTGGCAGAAATCGTGCTGATCGTTCTGACGGTAAAGATGGATAACACACTGGTTCCTTCTTCAAAAGAAGAAATCGAAACTACCATCAGTGCTCTGATCTCTCTTCTGGAACAAGGCACCGGCAATCCGCCAGGTTCCCTGAACTTTCTGAAGAACTAGGGATAAAAAGAAAGGGCTGCCCTGCTAAACTTTAACTGTTCAGCGGGACAGCCCTTTCTCTATTTTCATATCTTTTTATTCTTCAAAAAGTCCTTTCAGCACTTTCACGCATCCCTCTACACCCAGGGTTGCTGAGTCAAGGACGATATCATAGTTTTTCTTATCATCCCATACTCTTCCTGTGTTTGCCCGAAAATAGGCAGCTCTCTTTTTATTATAATACTTCCTGGTGGAATCTATGTTCTGAGGGTCAATTCCATACTCTTTTTCAATCCTCTTCTTAACTGCCTGCTCATCACTGGAATAAATGAAGACCTTTGCCACACCTCTTTGATTTTTCAGTGCATATGCGGCACAGTGTCCCATAAAAATCCCCGGTCCATTCTGGGCCAGACGTCTGATCTCAAGCTGCTCGTCCAAAAATACTTTTCCCTCTTCCGGCAGCATGTTAGCATCCCCTGCCTGAACACGATTCATAAGGAAAAGAGAATACATCAGGCTTCCTGTAGCCTTCTCCTCATACTGATCAATCCGCTCTACAGAAATACCACGTTTCTGGGCTACAGTTTCAAGGATTTCCCGTCCGTAGCAAGGCACATTGCAGACCTTTGACAGTTCTTTTCCGATAGTCGATCCTCCACTTCCATATTCTCTTTCAATTGTAATATATCGATATTTCATCCTTATACCTCCTCTATCTTCTAACAGTTAAGCCACATCCGTTGATTAATTCTCACAAATATAATAATGGCTTCCTGTTGATTGTTCATCACTATAGTATTATAATTTAAAAAAGCGATTACAACAATAGACACAGGTTTTTATTTGTGGCTTATTATACATTTTTCAAAAATTGTGGTATAAAGGAGCAGTGCCAAAAGATGAAACAGCATTCAAAACAGGATCTGCGTTTTATAAAAAATGAAAATCTTATACGTGAAACCTTTCGAAAGATGATCTGCGAAATGGATTATTCCAAAATCTCCATTAAAGAGCTTACCCAGAGAGCTCAGATCAACCGAAAAACTTTTTATCTCCACTATTCTTCTCTGGATCATCTTCTGGCTGTACTGCAGCTTGAAATTATGGACCCTGCTGTCCAGATGATAGCAGAGACAAGTTTTCCGGAAGATATAGAGATCATTATCCGGAGAAGCTTTAAAATCATGGCCTCCCTAGATAATGTGGACAAAATTGTCCTTTCTACAAAAGGAGCCTTTCCGGAAAAAAAGAGCCCTTCCGATCTGATCCAGGAGCAGCTGTTCAAAAAATATGACCATATTGCGAAATACGGACCTTTTGAGAGCAGCCTTATCATCACCTATTTTTCTGTCTGTCTGGGTGTGATCTTCCGTCAATGGGAAGCCAATGGTCAGCAGCAGATCCCTATGGAAGATATGATTCCTCTGACTACCAATTTGATCCTTCATGGAATGGAGGGGGTGGGGCTGGTTAGGAAGGATTCTTGATGATTACTGGGGTGTTATATCCCACCCCAGCTCCAGAAACAGGATTTTCTTTCCCTGATGTTCTCGGATATACCTGCTGTACCGCTCCGATGCTTGATACCAGCCTTTATCCTGAACAAAGGTATCATCGGAACGAAGGTTCATGGTAAGGGGCTTTCCGCAATGAGGGCAGCGGGGCACCAGTTCCGTGGGAATCCGCATCTGTTTCTGCTGCCGGACCATTTCACTGATGACCTCCTCATTATCCCAGGTCTCCTGGCAGCAGGGCTCTGAGCACTGGAACAGTCCGTAGTCTCCCTGGGTATAAAAAAGCCGTTCTTTCTCAAATCCCGCTTTCTGAAAGCAATGGTCCACATTAGTGGTCAGAACAAAGTAATCTTTCTCTTTCACCAGCTCCAGCAAGTTTTCATACACCGGCTTGGGCGGGTCCATATACCGGTTCAGATAGATATACCGGCTCCAATAGGCCCAATGTTCCTCCAGGGTTTCATAAGGGTAAAAGCCCCCGGAATACATATCGTGAAAACCATACTTTTGCGCAAAATCTGAAAAATATCTCTGGAATCTCTCTCCGATATAGGAGAATCCCGCAGAGGTAGAAAGCCCTGCTCCTGCACCGATGATCACTGCCTCCGCTTCCTCCAGCGCCTTCCTGAACCTCTGGATTTTCTGAAAATCCGATTCTTCCTGATCTTTTCTTAATATATTTGGAAACATCATTCCCTACCTCCCAGTCTTTTCACTGCAGATACCGGACACTGCTCGAAACAGCTTCCGCGGTGAAGGCAGTGCTCCTGCTGTATCCGGTAAGGCTGCCCGGCCTCTATACATCCCTGAGGACAGTGCTCTATACATGTCCCGCAGCCGATACAGTCTTCTGTGATCTGATACCCTTTCAGTGTAGCATTACCCTGTCCTATTGTATAGCTTTCCCGGAAGATTGGCCGGACTCCCAGGTTAAAGTACTCTATAGCCCCGTCTCGGATTTCAAATACAATACCGATTTCTCTTGTATTTCCCGGATATACATTGGCTAGATAGGGCTGCTCCTGAAAAATCTTCTCTATCCAATGGTCCTGTTCATCCCGGGGCGCCGGCAGTGCCTTTGCGCTTAAACGTATCATCTCCTTGTATCTGGTATAAGCCAGTATCTGTACCCTGCCGTCTTCCAGAAGCTCCCGGCAGAAATCTTTTCCCCGGGCAGTGAAAAAATACAGAGCATCTGGTTCATAATGGATGGCGCTGATATTTCTTATCTGAGGATTGCCCTGGGAATCCACTGTGGCAAAAGCCAGGACTCCCACATATTGTAATTTTTTTAAACATATTTCTGCGTTCATTTGTTATCCTCCATATATACAACAATTTTTCCGTTGATTTTATGTAGAACACTTCAAAGATCGGGTTATCTGCTGTTTCATACTGCCCTTTTACGATAGGGTTGTTCATAGCCCCTTCTTTTACGGCCATGTTGTCTTCAAAAACTGCTGTTCCGTGGATACGGATCCATGCATAAGTGGGATCCGACACACATACTTCAACTTCAGGATTTGCCTGCATATCTTTGTAAACATCTTTTGTGTTATTCGTGCAGAACCAGAGTTTTCCCTCCTGCTCAAAGAGAAACATAAAGGGCCTTACCTTTGCCTTGTTATCTCTTCCCACGGTTGCCAGATACTGTACTGGGTTTGCCTGTAAAAATTCTACTACTTTGCTCATAATGAATTCTCCTTTTCTTTTTGTTGTAATATTCGTTGTTTCATCTTGCAATATTAAAATAGCATTCTTTTATTGTAATATCAATAGTTACATTAAAGTTTTTATTATTTTTTGAGCAAACATTTCCTTGAAGAATCCCTTCCAGGCAATAATGGCAATAACATATCACCGTGTCTGTTTTATATTGTCTGCAGGTTTCCGAGCCTGCAGTTCAACGAGTCAGTCAAACTGCCGGATCACTCTACAGGGATTGCCAACTGCAACACTGTTTTCAGGAATGAAACGTGTGACAACGCTGCCGGCTCCAATCACACTGTTTTTTCCAATGGTGACTCCCGGAAGTATAATGCAGCCTCCGCCAATCCACACATTATCTTGTATTTCAACAGGACGTGCAAATGTCTTGAAAAAACATTCAGGTCCTGTTGTATTCTCAAAAATCAATCTTTCCTGAGGCAATACCGGGTGAGAAGATGTATAAATCTGTACATTAGAAGCAATTAACACATAGTTGCCTATTGTTATCTCTTTGTTATCTACAAATGTACAATTCATATTAATGATCACATGATTGCTAATATAATATTCTTCCCATAGTCACAATGAAACGGCGTATCAATGGCAACATTCTCTCCTATGCCGCCTAATAATTCGGCAAGAATGGCCCGTCTTTCCTCTGTATCTTTATAGTCGGTAGAATAATACATTCTAGTTAATTTTCTTGCATTTGCAATACGATTTAAATCTTCCTCTCTTGCGGTATCAACCAAATCTTCTTGTATGTAATACACAGTCATTCTCCTTTTTTATTTAAAAGTATTTTCGACTACTCCAGGAAGCTGTTTATAAATAGAACCACCTATTTTTTCTTCAAACAGCATCTTGACTTCTAAGATTTTTTTCCAACGTGCAACGGTTACGGGTGGCGTTCCGTAACGGATCGCAACATCCACAAATCGTTTTTCCAAAAGACAAAATCCAGATGGAAGCGCCAGTGCATCGCACAGCTGTACAAGTCGGTCATAATCATCGTAAACAGCATTTTTTATAAAATGCTTCATAAATAAATAGTCCTGGTCAGATACGTCAAATGTTCCAATAGAGGTTTCTATATCCTGTATCATAAAGGCATGGGAAATACAGATCTGTGCCGCCTTTTTCCAGCCCCGTTCCATGCAAAAGCGATATCCGTCTATTAAGTGCTTCTCCGAAGTCACTCCGGCGTATCTCCCGATGTCATGGAGCAATCCAAAACAATATGCCTGATCCGCAGATAAATCTTCACATTGTGCGGCAATATTTTTACAGGCAAGAGCCACAAAACGGGAATGTTCTATCCATTTTCCCGGATTTAATTTCCCTGCCCATTCTAATTCTGTTTCTGCTATTCTACAATTCAGTTCCAATTTCATACTCCTTTCTGGCAACCATCTACCTGTAATCATTATAACGCCTGTGATATATCGTATAATATATTTATTCTGTCTTTTTTTCTCTCTATTCTGCCGTTTTTACCAGACAACGTCCCGATTATACCAGGATTCCCCAGAGCCGGGAATCCTGGTTTACAATGGACCTGTAAAGAAGTTCAGAGTCAGGAACGGAAGAGAGGAGGAAGAAGACCTGGATAAAAATGAAAAGGACAAAAAGAAGCTGTTCTACAGGGAGGCCCTTCTTTCTTCTATTGAAGAATTGAAGGGCTGTGTAGATTATATTGACTGGAAACAGGATTTTTATGATGACGTGCTTTCCGGAAAGCGTCCTTATATCAGCAATCTGATCCCGGCAGAGTAAATCTATGCCGGGTGGAACCGGTATCCTACGCCCCAGATGGTCTGGATCAGCTGGGGATTAGAGGGATCCTCTTCAATCTTATCTCTCAGATTATTGATGTGGACCGTAACCGTAGCCATATCCCCAACAGCTTCCATGCCCCAGACCCGGTCAAAGATCCGCTCTCTGGTAAAAGCAATGTTCGGATTTCGGGCAAAAAGCATCAAGATCTCAAATTCCCGGCCAGTAAGCTCTAAAGGACTGCCTTTCTTTAGTACCTTGTAGGACTCTGGATAGATTTCCAGGTTCCCCGCTTTCAGACAGTTTTCCTTCTTTCTTTCCTTCAGTGACCGATGAATCTGGATGTGGGCCTTTACTCTGGCCACCAATTCCATAGGACTGAATGGCTTTACCACATAATCATCTGCTCCCAGTCCCAGGCCTTTAATCTTATCAATATCTTCTTTCTTCGCAGTGACCAGAAGGATCGGAAGATCTGATTCCTGCCGTATTTCCCGGCAGATTTGGAATCCATTTTTCCTGGCAGCATAAGATCCAGGATCACTGCATCATAATTGTCTTTTTTAAATTTCAGCAGACCCATATTTCCGTCAGAAGCAATTTCCGCTTCCATTCCTTCTGCCAGAAGATAATCTCTTTCCAGGTCTGCGATCAATTCATCGTCCTCAATGATTAAAATTTTCTCCAATATTCTGCCTCCTGTTTTCAAATCTGGATGATTCCCAGCAAATTCAATCCCAGTACGCCAGCTCCCATAAGGATACGGTACCAGCCGAAAATCTGGAAATCATGTTTTTTTACATAATCCATCAAAAACCGGATAACTGCCAGAGATACCAGGAAAGCTGTCACCATGCCTGCAGCCAGTACGGTCAATTCCTGGGAAGAAAAAGACAGCCCATGGTGCAGGACCTGGAGCAGGCTGGCCCCCAGCATTACAGGTACCGCCAGATAAAAAGTAAATTCCGAGGCTGCTGGCCTGGATACCCCAATAAGGAGGGCTCCCAATATGGTAGCACCCGATCTGGAAGTTCCCGGAAAGACAGCGGCGATAAGCTGAAAAACTCCGATGAGCAGCACTGCCGGTATGGTAAGCTGATCCACCGAAGTCATTTTAGGACTTCTTCCCTTATTCCATCTTTCAATGACAATAAATCCCACACCGAAAATGATCAGGGCTGAAGCCACCGTTCCGCCATGATAAAACAGTCGTTCAAAAACACTGTCAAACAAAATCCCTGCCACAGCGGCAGGAATACAGGCCAGAAGGATTTTTCCCCACAGGATCATTTTGTCTTTTTCGATTACCGGTTTTGTCCGATCACGGAACTGAAAAGGAAAGAGCCTGTTCCAAAATACCAGGACCACCGCCAAAATGGCTCCCAGCTGGATCACTACCAGGAAAAGGCTGACAAAGTCAGGGGAGCCTTCCAGCTTTACAAAAGCGTCCAGAAGGATCATGTGTCCTGTACTGCTTACAGGCAGCCATTCTGTGATTCCCTCCACAATTCCGAATAAAATTCCTTTTAATATTTCCATTTTTTTATTCCTCTCTGAATCCCTTCAGTGTACAAGGGGACCGTTTGGCCCCTTGTACACTGAGGGTATGGTGGAGTACGATACATTTCTTTTCCAGTCTCTGGAAACTTTCCCTGTACTCCTTTTCGCTGCCGTCATCTACTACCAGGACCTGATTTTCCAGTTCCCAGAGCCGGTCCACCAGCTTTTCCAGACATGGCTCCGGGTTCAGAGCCGGTATGATCACAATAAATTCCATGGTCAGACCCTCTTTCTCTCTTTTTTTCTTCAGATAATATGGTAAAAGGTAAAGCTAAAGAAAAGAGAGAAAGAAAATAAACATTCTTTAAACGGTCTGTTAAAAATACATTTTTTGACACAAAATGTTCACATTTTCCCTTTAAAATAGAAAGGAAACTATTTCTCAGGATCATTATCCTGGAAAGGAGATAAATTTGAACTCTTTAGATCACCTAAGCGCTCTGGAAGCAGAGTCCATTTACATTATGCGGGAAGTTGCCGCAGAATGCGAAAATCCCGTTATGCTATATTCTATAGGGAAGGACAGCTCTGTCATGCTCCATCTCGCCAGAAAGGCGTTTTATCCGGAAAATCTTCCCTTTCCCCTTCTTCATATTGATACAACCTGGAAATTCCGCGAAATGATCGAATTCCGGGACCACATTGCCGAAAAATATAATCTGAACATGCTGGTTTATACAAACCAGGAAGGAGTTCGCCAGGGAATCAACCCTTTTGATCATGGTGCTGCCTATACAGATATTATGAAAACTCAGGCTCTGAAAGCAGCGCTGAAACATTATGGCTTTACAGCAGCCTTCGGCGGCGGACGCAGAGATGAAGAAAAGTCCAGAGCCAAAGAACGTATCTTTTCTTTCCGCAGTAAGGAACAGACCTGGGATCCCAAGAATCAGCGGCCTGAAATGTGGAATTTATACAATACAAAAATCCATAAAGGAGAAAGCATCCGTGTCTTCCCTCTGTCTAACTGGACAGAGGCAGATATCTGGCAGTATATACAGCGGGAAAATATTGAAATCGTTTCTCTCTACTATGCCAAAGAACGTCCCTGCATCTATCGGGACGGCAATATTATCATGGTAGATGATGACCGGCTGAAACTTCTTCCCGGAGAAGAGATCCAATATAAAAAAATACGTTTCCGTACACTGGGCTGCTACCCTCTCACCGGCGGAATGGAATCAGATGCAGATACCCTGGAAAAGATCATTGCTGAAACTCTGGGAGCCGTTTATTCCGAAAGGACCAGCCGTGTCATTGATCATGAAGCTGCCGGCAGCATGGAGCGTAGAAAAAGGGAGGGATATTTCTGATGAAAGACCTGTTAAAATTTCTTACCTGCGGAAACGTAGATGACGGAAAATCCACCCTGATCGGTCATCTTCTATATGATACCAAACAGCTCTATGCAGACCAGCGCCAGGCTTTGGAACTGGACAGCAGAGTGGGAAGCGCCGGCGGACAGATTGACTACTCTCTGCTGCTGGATGGACTTATGAGCGAAAGAGAACAAGGGATTACCATTGACGTGGCCTATCGTTATTTTAAGACAGAAGTGCGCAGCTACATCGTAGCCGATGCTCCCGGCCATGAAGAATATACCCGGAATATGGCTGTGGCCGCTTCTTTTGCCCAGCTGGCTATCATTCTCATTGACGCCTCCAAAGGCGTGCAGATCCAGACCAGACGGCATCTGCGTATCTGTTACCTGATGGGAATCCGGGACGTGGTATTTGCTATCAATAAGATGGATATGGTGGGCTATGACCGCCAGAGGTACAAAGAGATTGAAAACACGATTTACGAAATGACAGATTCCTTCTCTTTAAACAGTCTTACCATCATTCCTGTCTCTGCCACTGCCGGAGACAACATTACGGAACACTCTGACCAGATGCCCTGGTATAAGGGCCTTTCCCTGCTGGAATATCTGGATCAGGTAGAAATCCTTTCCGATGGCACTCAGACAGATTTTACCATGCCTGTCCAGAGAGTATGCCGTCCTAATTCCGGTTTCCGTGGTTTTCAGGGACAGATTGAAAGCGGAAGTATCTCTGTAGGAGATGAGGTCCGCAGCCTTCCCAGCGGGGAATCTGCTGTGGTTACCGGTATTCTTACCGGCTTTGACTCTGTAGAACATGCCATTACAGGCCAGCCCGTAACTCTGCAGCTGAACAGAGAGATCGATATCTCCAGAGGCTGTGTCCTTGTAACTGGAAAAGGCCATCCCATATCAGAAAGTTTTATGGTCACACTTTTATGGATGGATGAGTCCCCTCTTGTACCGGGAGTAAACTACATACTGAAACTGGGAACAAAAATGACCAACGTCACGGTCATGGAAATCCAGTATAAGATTGATGTCCACAGCGGCAGACATGTTCCCGCAGACCGGCTGTACAAAAATGAAATCGGCGTATGCAGCATTTTAAGCTCTGATAAGATCATATTAGATACTTTTGATAACTGCCAGCCTCTGGGAGGACTGATACTCATTGACCAGGTAACCAACCGCACCTGTGCAGGGGGCACAGTGAAAAGCATTATGGCCGGATCTGGGGATCTGTTCTGGCACAATTTTGATCTGACCAGAGATATCCGGGCCAGGAATATGGGGCAGAAGCCTCTGACCATCTGGTTTACCGGACTGTCCGGCTCTGGAAAGTCCACGCTGGCAAATGCTCTGGAAAAAAGACTCTATGCCATGGGGAAACATACCATGGTGCTGGACGGGGATAATGTCCGCCTTGGGCTGAACAGAGATCTTGGCTTTTCAGAAGAAGACCGGATTGAAAATATCCGCAGGATCGCTCAGGTAGCAAAATTGATGAATGACGCCGGCCTCATCGTACTGACTGCTTTTATCTCACCTTTCCACCGGGACCGTGAAAATGCCAGAAATATCATCGGCTCCTCTTTTATAGAGGTCTATGTCAGCACGCCGCTGGAAGAATGTGAAAACCGTGATACCAAAGAGCTTTACAAAAAAGCCCGTATGGGACAGATCCATGACTTTACCGGCGTCAGCAGTCCTTATGAGATTCCTGTATCTCCGGAAATCACAGTGGATACCACAGAACGTTCCATTGACGCCTGCGTAGCCAATATTCTGGACAAGCTGTCTTCATTTTTATAATTAAATACTTTCAAGAAGGAGAGCATATGAAAAAGCGACCCGATTTTATCTGTATCGGATTTCAAAAATGCGGGACTACGTCCCTTTATGACCTGCTAAAACAGCACCCAAATGTCTATCTGACAGAAGATGTGAAAGAGCCTATGTTTTACCGGGTCCCTCTTGTAAGAAGAATACTGGGAGCTTCCTGGTATGAGAAAAGATATTTCGGTCATTATGAGGCCGCACGAAAAGCCGCGGCCTCTGGCCGCCAAAAGACTGCAGATTCCGTAGGCCTCCTCACAGGACGAAGAGGCCGGACATCTGGAGATAAAAGCTCTGCTGTCAAAACTGCCTCCAAAAAAGAATCATCTGCCAGCAACACCCAAAATATCCTCAAAGATTCAGAAAAAGCTGCTGTCAATACAAAGAATATGCAGTTATATACCGGAGAGGTCAATGCAGGTCTGGGCTTTGGCGGGTGCGCGCGCTGGCTGGGAAAAGACTTTCCCCATGATACAAAACTGATCTTTATGATGCGGGATCCGGCAGACCGGTGTTATTCCGCCTATAAATATTTCCTTGCCCTGGGATTTCTCCCTATGTCTGTAGTAGCCGATGATAAAAAAAGAGGCCATGCTGCAGCTTTTGACACCTATGTCCGCTCTGTTCTGCTCAATCCCAGGCGCCGGAAGGAAATCATGAAAAAACGCATGAAATACCTCTGCTTTTCTCAGGGGAATTATGCATATTGTATTCAGGAATACCTGAGATACTTTTCCAAAGAAAACATGAAATTTGTTTTCTTTGAAGATTTTATCCGGGATGAAGAAAGAGAGACAAAAGATATCCTCCATTTTCTCCAGATTCCTGAAAATCCTGAAATGACCTTTGGCGTAAAGAGCAATGAGACCAATTTCCGTCCGGCCTCTCCCCTTCGCTCAAAGATCATGTATTACTCTCAGGGAATTTATTATACGCTTTTTGAGTTTCTTAATCTGGGCCACAGCCATCCTGGATTTTTTCAGAAATATACAAATTTTTATGACTGGATCATGGATACCTGTACCCGGTCAGAAACAGATACCTCAAAAATGCTGCCTGCTACCCGCAGACTTCTGAACTATTATTATCGGAATGAAATCAGAAAAGTAGAAAAACTTGCTGGCCGTAAGGCTCCGGAAAGCTGGGCGAGAGATGACAAAGGAAAAACCAAAACAAAAGCATAAGATTTTCAGACTGATCACGGCTATGGTCCAGTGCGGCCTTCTGGGCTTCGGCGGAGGGAACGCGCTGATACCCGTGTTATATAGAAAAGCTGTGGAAGAATACGGTCTTGTATCGAAAGAAGATTTTGAAGAGGCAGTGGTCGTTGCCTCTATTACTCCCGCGTTCTTCCTGTGGAAATTGCATCAGGAATCGGACGCATTACAGCAGGAGACCTGGGAATGCTCTGTGCAGCCGCTGCAATTTCTCTTCCCGGTTGTCTCCTGGTCCTTTTCTTTACCGCGCTGTTAAGTTCTTTCGGAAGCGGGCTGACTCTGCAGATCAATTATCTCTCTGTAGGCGTCACTGCTTATATCCTCTATGTATTAGGATGCTATATTGCCCAGACTCTGGACAACAGCCAGATACCGGAAAGCCGTCGTCCCAAAAACAGGATCCTCCGAAAATTTCCTTTCAGTCTGCCCTGTGTACTGATCATTGCATCTGTATTCGGACTGACCTGCGGCAGCCAGATCTATCAGATCTTCGGAATTGAAGGACAGCCTCTTTTCAGTATTTCCACTGTTAATGTAATGGCTGTAGCCTTTTTCCTGATTTTCTGGCTGGGTGACGACTATCGTCTTCGGAAGGTTATTCCAGCCTTCTCCATAGCTCTCCTTTATTGTGTCTGTGTAGGTGAAATGGAACTGTTTTCTCAGACGCCTCTGAAGATATTTTTGCCGCTCTTAATGTTCCTTATGGCAGTCTGGGGACTGGTGAAGGACTTAAGACAGCATCATATGAGGCTGAATACCAGTATATTTCCAGCTCTCCGGGAGGCAGCCATGGCCTTTCTCTTTATGGTTCTGCTGGCCCTGCCTGCTCTATTTGTCTATGAAGGCACCGGTACCTATCTATTCCGGGGCGTCCTGAGCAGTATTCTGTCTTTTGGCGGAGGAGACGCCTATCTGGCAGTGGCGGGAGGTATGTTTGTCACTTCCGGACTGGTCCTTTACTCGGATTTCTATTCAAATCTGGTTCCCGTAGCAAACGCCATTCCAGGTTCTATCCTGTGCAAGATTCTGACAGGAACCGGATATTTTCTGGGATATCGGGCAGATGGCAGCATCTGGACCGGCATACTGACAGGCCTTGGCGGCTTCGGCTGTGCAGTGGCCATGTCCTGCATCACCTATTCTGTTGGCGCTTATTTTTATGAACAGCTGGAAAACGCCGCAGTTTTTGAACATCTAAAAAAAGCCACCAGACCAATTATCAGCGGTCTCCTTTTTACTGTCAGCCTTGGGCTGCTCTATAATTGTATCCAAATCGGAGCAAAGGCCAGTATCTCCACCTGGTTTCCCCCGGTTTTATGTCTTATCTGCCTGGGCGGTGAGCTCATGTTTGTTAAAAGATTCCGATACCGGCCCCTTTACATGGTTCTGGGCTCTGCAGCAGCCGCACTTTTATTCTGCAATCTGGCGGCATATATAATGGCGGTTTGAGAGGCTATTTATAAGAGGTATAAAGTCCCTCTTATAAATAGCCTCTCAGTTCCTGAAGCCTCATCTGAAACATCTTTGCCTCTTCTCTCATATCGCCAAATTTATCCATATCCATTTCCCGGATCTGAGGCAGTCCTATCTTCTTTACTGCTTCCACGGCAGCCTCTCTCTGTGTCATTTTAGCCGGAAGAACTGTCTGACAGTTGGCTCCCTCTAATGTATCATAGGCTTGAAAACACTGATTAAAATCCATCACAGGATATAAGGATATATAGTCATTTGTGGCATTATCCACCAAAAATCCCCAGTTCTCCGGATGTCTGTCTGTATTTCCTGTAAGATAATCCAGAATATTCATTCCGTAATAAGTTTCAGGGTCAATTTCTTTACATATCTCCAACGTATCCAAATCATGATTGCAGGCATAAATATCAAATGACATTTTTGAAATCATAGACTGTTCTTTTGAAGTAACCAGACTGCTCTCACTCACCTGTATTCCTTCAAAAGAAGATTCTCTGTATACAACCTGACGCACAGCAAAGCATTGACAGATCTGGCTTGCGAGCAGTTCTCTCCTTACTGCATTCTCATCTCCGTCTTTCAAAAGCCAGAAGCCTTCCCTATCCCTGATCCATGCTTTCTCACCCAGAACACATCTGTAAGAGAAACGCAATGATAAGAAAGAGAAATATCTGCACGTTCCCTGTCTGTCACTGCCTGTACAGCACCTATGCTGTTTAAAATTTCCTTAGCATATTTTCTGTCCAGGGATAATACTCTGGATGCGCACCAGTGATAAAAGTTGTTAAGATTGTTCATCCTTATTTCAATGTCGTATTCCAGATCTTCCTCTTCCAAATAAAGATCATATGGCATAAATTTTCTGTTCAGAACTTCTGCCTCTCCGGTAGAAGATATTCTGGCTACAGTCTTCTCCATATGCATCACTTCATATATCACGGACCGACGCACGCTGTCAGATGCCGTATTCACATTTAACTCAATTTTTACTTTATCGACAATATGACTCATGTTCGCTCCCTCATTTACTATCTTTCATAGAAAAAGGTGTAAGATACACTTCTCGATTCTCCAGCCATCAAGTCAGACCAGAAAAAGAAATATAATTTTTTCCCTTTTACTGTAGCCACCTCAACAGGAGTTTTAAGACCCGCCCCCATTTTATGAAAATTATAGCAGGACAGTAAAATCTGATTTTCATTTATATTCTGCCTGATTTCCTGGTCTCCAGACTCATTCTCGTAAAATCTCAATTCAATTGTAAAAATCAAATCGTCTTCCGTGTCAACCTCTAAGCGAAGATTTTTATTTTTTTCAAATAAAAATACTTGTCCGCTGTGGATAACATCATATTTATCAGAGCTCAAATGAATCTGCATATTCTTCACCTCATTTTATAATCTCAAGAGTAATATGGACGCTCAAAACTCTTTTTCTGCTCCAAATTAATATGTTTATCGTAACACGAAAGCATAAATTTTGTAAAGTACCCCAGAAAACAGGATCACAGCTTTTCTTGTACTACAGATTTAAAGATTTTCATATTTGCGGACAATTTTCGCCATGGTATCCCACTTTGCCTCCATATCTTCCACCAGCTTGAACTGTGTCCTTGCTCTGTCCAGATTATGTCCTTCTCTGTGTATTTTAAAATAGTGGTCGCCCTGGAGATAATCGGTAAGGAAACGCATGCCGCACTCATAAGTCATCACTTTTGCGCCCATAGGAAGGAGCTCCACCTCTTTTGGCGTAAGGCTGCCTGCACAGCCCTGGAGAAATCCCTTCACATAGATTTCAAACAGTTCCATACTGCAGGATACTTTACTCAAATCTTTTTCGTCTTCTGCTGCAGTGCTGGCTCCAAACCGGATAGAATCACCGAAATCATTCATAGCAAGCCCCGGCATTACCGTATCCAGGTCGATGACGCAGATTCCTTTTCTTGTAACATTGTCAATCATAATATTGTTAAGCTTTGTATCATTGTGGGTCACTCGGAGAGGCAGCTGGCCTTTATCCTGAAGTTCTCCAAAGACATTGGCAGTCTCCTCGTGAGCAAGGACAAATTCAATTTCCTTTCTCACAGAATCCGCTCTGCCGCAAACATCCTGTTCAACAGCATTTTTAAACACCTGGAATCTTGCCCGTGTGTCGTGGAACCCTTTAATAGTTTCATGAAGGGTGGCCGCCGGATAATCTGCAAGAAGTCTCTGGAAGTTTCCAAATGCAACTGCACTCTCGTAAAAGTCTTCGGGTTTTTCTACCCTGTCATAACATGTTGCATCTGTGATAAATTTGTAGGACCTCCAGTATTCTCCTTTGGAATCCACAAAATAAGCTTTTCCGTCCTTTGCCGGGATGACATTAAGGGTCTCTCTCTCCGGATCTCCTCCCCTCTCAATAATCTTTTCCCTGAGGTAAGAGGTCACTCCCACAACATTTTCCATGAGCTCCACAGGTTTTGTAAAAATTTCCCGGTTCATTCTCTGAAGGATAGCGCTCATAGTCCCCATATCGCCGATTTCGAATGTGAGCAGGTAGGTGTCATTGATATGCCCGCTTCCAAAAAGACGGCGTTCCTTTAACTTTCCTGTATAATTAAAATTAGCAATTGCTTCCCTGATCTGCAGTTCTGATACACGTCCCATTTGTTCTCTTCCTTTCTTTTTGGACCATTTATTTTCTGCCCTAATTGTAAAGGAAAGTCATAGGAAAATCTTTATCCTATGTTCTCTTTAATTTGCACGATCAGCATATTTTATTTTGCATTTTCTGCGCAGATAGGGTATGATAGAGGAAGGTACACAGCAGAAAATCCGGAGTACCGCCAGATAAAGGAGGCGATGACTTATGTCCTACCAGGGAATCCGGCTGCCAAGCGAGCTTTCCATTGACCAGCTCTTCTCACTCCATTATTTTGAATATATGAACAGCTTCTATTTTCCGGGAGAATCTCATCCCTTCTGGGAATTTGTCTGTGTAGATAAAGGAGATGTAACCATTGGAGCCGGAAACCGTTCTTTTGTCCTTACACGGGGACAGATTGCTTTTCATGAGCCCGGAGAGTTCCACTGGGTCAAGGCCGGAGACGGTGCCGCCCCCTGTCTCATCGTTATATCTTTTTCCTCTGACAGTCCCATGATGGATTTTTTTCGGAACAAGGTTTTGAATATCCAGGAGACTGACCGGCGCCTTCTTGCCCGGACTGTACAGGAAGCCCGCAGTTATCTGAATGGAAGGCTGGACGACCCTTATCAGACCTCTCTGTCCATTCGTCCGGAGGCCCCTCCTGGAGCAGCTCAGATCATCCGCACCTGTCTGGAACAGTTTCTTATCGGACTTTTCCGGCGTCATAACCGGGAAGAAGGACCGGCTCTTTTTGTTGGCCTCTCTCCCTCTCCGGATAAGACCATGAAAAAAAATGCAGATGAAGAAACCTTTACAAGGATCAGCAGATATCTTTCTGCGAACCTTTCGGCACATCTGTCTATTGAGCAGATCTGCACCGACAATCTCATTAGCCGTTCCCGCCTTCAGAAGCTTCTCCATGAAAAATGCGGCAAAGGAATCATTGAATACTATTCGCTTCTGAAAATTGAAGCCGCGAAGCAGATGATCCGGGATGAACAGATGAATTTTACCCAGATATCCGAATCTCTGGGCTATTCTTCCATTCATTATTTTTCCAGACAGTTTAAAAAAATGACGGGAATGACCCCTTCCGAATATGCCTCTTCTATCCGGGCCATTGCAGAACGTGTTCCGGAGCATCGACATATAGATGGGAAACAGTCCGCCAAAATCATCCACAAGGAGTATTGAATATGACAAAGCCAAACATCGTATTAATCATGACAGACCAGCTCCGGGCTGACTGCCTGGGCTACAGTGGTCACCCCGATGTAAAGACCCCTTATCTTGACAGTCTGGCCGCTCAGGGGGTGGTCTTCGACCATACATACAGCGCCTGCCCCAGTTGTATTGCCGCCCGGGCTGCCCTCCATACCGGAAGAGAACAGAGCCATCATGGCAGGGTAGGCTATGAAGACAATCTTCCCTGGAATTACGAACACACAATGGCAGAGGAACTGTCTGCTGCCGGATATTACACCCAGTGCGTTGGAAAGATGCATGTCCATCCCCTTCGCAATTTTCTGGGATTCCATAATGTAGACCTTCACGACGGATATCTCCACTGCGCCAGGTACGGCTCTGTTCCATACAGGGAATCCCAGTTCGTGGCTGACGACTACTTTCACTGGCTGAAGCAGGAGCTGGGAGCCGATGCTGACGTAACAGACACCGGCATAGACTGCAACAGCTATCTGGCGCGGCCCTGGATGCATGAAGAAAAATATCACCCTACCAACTGGGTCACAGACCGGTGTCTGGATTTTCTCAGAAGACGGGATCCCCGGAAGCCCTTTTTCCTCATGGCCTCCTATCTCCGTCCTCACCCTCCCTTTGACGCTCCCCAGCACTATTTTGACCTTTATAAGGATAAGGAACTGCGTCCGCCCTTTGTGGGCTCCTGGGAGACAGAGGAATATTTAAAGAAAGAGGGCAGGATCTTTAACTCCCGGACAGGCCCGGAAGACCCGGAACTTATACGTCAGGCGCAGATAGGATACTACGCCTGCATCACCCATCTGGACCACCAGATCGGACGTCTGATCATGGCTCTCATCGAACAGGAACTTTATGACGATACGGTATTTCTCTTTACCTCTGACCACGGAGAAGAGCTCTGCGACCACCATATGTTCCGGAAATCAAGGCCATATGAAGGAAGCTGTCATATTCCTCTGTTCGTCACCGCCGGAAAGCATGTACTGCCAGATCTGAAAGCCGGTTCTGTCTGCCACAGTGTTGCGGAGCTGAGGGATATTATGCCTACTCTTCTGGATATTGCCGGCGCCCAGATTCCGGCTTCTGTAGACGGCAAAAGCCTTCTGCCCCTTACAGAGTCGCCAGAAAAGGTTCAGCGTGAGTGGCTCCATGGAGAGCACTCTTACGATGTCTTTTCAAACCACTGGATCGTCACCGAGACAGACAAATACATCTGGCATTCTCAGACAGGCCAGGAACAGTATTTTGATCTGGCCTCAGACCCTCACGAACTGACCGACCTGATAATGGATCCTTCCAGACAGAACCGGATCAGAGAACTGCGCACATATCTGGTGCAGTCCTTAAAGGACCGACCTGAAGGATTCACCGACGGAGAGGATCTGATACCAGGACGTCCCTATTCCCCCTCTCTGCCAGAGGCTCTTCTTCCCTGACCTGGAAAACATAAAAGAAAGAGCAGGTATCCGCAAAATGGATATCTGCTCTTTCTTTATATCTTCATATATGCTCCTGCATACCTGTCACTTATATTTTCTGTTATAGAGGAACAGAAGGACAAGCAGTCCCACAAGTCCGATCAGTTCCATTGCAAGTCCTGTCAGGCTGATATTCCTCTGTCCGATAATGACCAGCCCAACACACACAGCAAAGACGACCAGCAGGATCACGTTTTTTATAACTTTGCCCATATCATTTCCTCCTTATCCCTTCAGACCTCCAAGGGTCATACCTTCGGTCAGCTGTTTCTGCACGCACATGTAAAGGATGAGTACCGGGATCATAACGATCACCAGACCGGCATACATGATACCATAGTTGGTTGCCGTCCTTTCCACTGCCATCAGGTTCTTAAGGCCTACTGCCAGGGTACTGTGTTCATCCATGATCGTAAATGCGATGATATATTCGTTCCAGAATGACAGGAACTGGAACAGGATTACTGTCAGGATACTGGGTTTTGCCATAGGTATCATAATCTGTACCATGGTCTTGAAGTATCCGCATCCGTCAATATAAGCCGCCTCTTCATATCCTTTTGGAAGGGTTTTAAAATATCCGCTGAGCAGATATATAGAGAAGGACAGAGAGCTGGAAGCGTAGATCAGAGACAGCAAGAACCTGTTGTCCAGGAAAAAGTCCACGCCTAAAGCCTTATTGGCATCGCTGAGCATCAGGAAAATCGGTACCACAATGTAGTTAATATTTACAAAAAGTCCTGCCATAAAAGCAATGTTTAAAATCTTCTTTCCCCGGAATTCAAACCTGGAAAGGGCATATGAGGCCGGAAGAGCGATTATAAGAAGCAGGATCAATGCCAGTGCCGTAACAATCACAGAATTCAGGAAGAATTTTCCCATTTCTGCATCTACAAAAGCTGTGATGTAGTTCTGATACTGGAGCTGCTCCGGAAGCGCCCAGGGATTTGTTCCCTTTCCGATAAATTCTGCGTTGCGCTTGAAGCTTGCCATAAATACCCAGGCAACCGGCACCAGGATTGAGATTGTCATGGCAATCAGGCTTGCATATACAATGATCTTAAAAAGGATCTTTGTAACTGGATTCTGTTTTTTCATCCTGTCTGCGCCTCCTTCTTAGAATTCCAGCACTTCACGGTCTGTGATCTTATTCACGATAGCCGCAAGTGCAAATGAGAAAATAAATACTACTACGCCTATGGACATTCCATATCCATAAACTCCTGCACCATAAGCCTGCTTATACATATAGTTCAGGAATACTTCGGAATGTCCGTTTGGTCCGCCGTCGGACATGATCTGTACAAACAGAAAGCTCAGGTTAATTGTACTGATAATGTAGAACGTTAAAGTTGTACGTATATTGCTCCATATAAGGGGCAGGGTTACCTGGAAAAACATCTGGATCTCTGTGGCTCCATCAAGAGATGCCGCC
This sequence comes from Blautia sp. An81, assembly GCF_002161285.1. Classification (GTDB taxonomy): domain Bacteria; phylum Bacillota; class Clostridia; order Lachnospirales; family Lachnospiraceae; genus Blautia; species Blautia ornithocaccae. Next base: position 35,741 of record NZ_NFHH01000029.1, read on the forward strand.
TCATAGAGATCCTGGGGTATTGCCGCCATACTTGCCATATACATGACCATATAGTATCCGATGGCCTGCCATACAAGAGCAAAGATTACGGAATACAGAACTATATCCTGATTTCCCATCCACTGCTGGGTCAGGCTTCCCAGTCCGATAGCCTTAAGAAAAGTATTCAGAAGACCAGTGCTGGGATTATAGATTGCTCCAAAGATACCGGCAATAACTACGATACTCAGGATATTGGGTATATAGAAAACAATCCGGAAAAAATTTTTTCCTTTGAATTTTCCCCTTGAAAGTATAGCTGCATATAGGATTGCAAAGAATATTGTACACAGCGTCACAAGGACAATAATCGCAATTGAGTTCTGCATTGCCTGCAGAAAACTTTTGTCCTCAAGAAGAGCTTTGAAATTATACAGACCAACAAATTCTTTTCTGTTTGTAATTCCGCCCATGCGGTACAGAGACATCCTGAACACGTTGATGGTCGGAATAAATATGAAAAGAGTGACCAGTATAGCCGCCGGTGCAATACAGAAAAAAACAAAGCGTCCCTGGGCCCGTTTTCGATTCATACTATGTCTCCTTTCTCTTAAAAACGGTGAGCTGTAACAACTCACCGTTTTCTCAGCACATATGCTATTCTTATTTAAATATTACTCCATAGCGCCTGCACATTTTTCCCAAACATCTACAAGCTGGGTCTGCCACTCATCTACAGTCATGTCACCATTGCTGATGGAATCGATTGGTCCATAGATGGAGCCTTTCATATCAAGACCTTCGATAGGAGCTGTTGTAGCCCATGTACCTGTAACGGCTACTACATCATCTCCTGTCTGGAAGCTGCTCTTGATCACGCCTTCTGGAAGTTTATCGGCTGCGCCTTTTACTGGAACAACGATAGGTGAATCAGACTCTTCACCTGTTTCGGCATTTGTAGTCTTATTTGCAAGGCACAGATCAACAACTGTATCAGAGTACATAAATTTGATAAATTCTTTTCCAAGATCAATGTTTTCAGCATCTGCAGGAATCCACATCTGCTCTGTAAATGTATATACAGACTGGCTCTCATCAGCGCTCCATTTTGGAACACCCATTACGCCCCATTCATAATCTGCCGGGGTTGTATTTGCCATCTCACCAACTACCCAGCTTCCGTTAGGCATAAAGAGTGCTTCGCCGTCGATAACTGCCTGCTGGTTGATCTTGAATCCGCCGTCTGTATTGGCATTAGCAACTGTATCAGCCCAGATATTATCGGAAGATACAAGCTGTGCCACTGTGTCAAGAACTTTCTTTCCTTCATCAGATGTCCATGTGTTTGCATCATAGGTCAGGGCATTGTTGTAGAAATCAGTTCCGCCTGCCTGTGCCAGCATCGCGTAGATAGTAGCATCAAAATATCCTGACTGTGGATATGTAAAGAGTGCTCTTCCATCTGCTTTTGCCTGCTGTCCCAGTTCAAAGAATTCATCCCATGTTGTAGGAAGGGCATATTCTTTTCCTTCGCCTACAAGGGTTGCATTATACCAGAATCCTGTCTGGGTGTAGAAAATCGGCGCAAGATAAATCTTGCCGTCACCGTAAGGCTGTGCAGCTGTTCCGTCAAGGATTCCATCCAACATCTTAGACTTGAGCTCGTCATCAAATACATCGGAAATATCTGCAACTGCTTCTTCCTTCAGCATAGTCTCTGTAAATCCGCTGGCCTGTCCCAGGTTGTAGTAAACAACATCGGGAATATCACCGTTCTGGATATCTTTTGTCAGCACCTGATCCAGCTCAGAGGACAGCTCTAATTCTACTTCGCACCCTGTCTCTTCCTCAAAAGCTGCTGCGATCTTTTCCCAGATATCCGCTCCGTTTCCACCTTCAAAGGCTGCAACTTTCAGCACATCTCCGCCTTCGCTTTCACTTCCACTGTTATCTCCACTGGCGCTTTCATTTGAGCTGCTTCCGCAGGAAGCCAGCATAGAAGCTGCCATAACAGAAACAAGTGATGCCGCTATCAGCTTTTTCACCATTTTTCTCTTCATGAATTTTACCTCCTTTTTTCCTGTTGTTTACATCATATCCCATTTTAAGTAAAGCTTCCATACAGATGTTGCCTTTTCTTTTATAATTATTGCTGTTTTCAAAATGATTTTGTCACGATATATAAATATTTGTCGTCGTTTTATCCTGAAAGCCTTGCTTTTCTTCGGTTTTTCTTTGTATAATATCTACAATAAAACTTACCCTCAGTGTACAAGGGTATCATCTGACATCAATAATAAAAAGGAGGCAATATGAGCCACAGACATTATTCCATAAAAGAAAATGAGATTCCTAAAATTAATTCCCGGCTGCTGTCCATCTCTCTGTCCAAAGACGAAAAAGACTGGACCAGTGTGCTTCACACACATCCTTTTACAGAAATTTTCTTTGTACTGAACGGGAAAGGAAAGTTTTTGTTTCACCGGGAAATCCGGCCAATAGAAACTGGAGATCTGATCATTATTCCTCCTTATCTGGAACATACAGAGCAGTCCATTCCCGGTACTCCTCTTCAGTATTATGTCCTTGGTATCGACGGCATTGCCTTTCAGGAAGAAGACCAGGCACCTTCTCCTCAGATTTTCTGCAATTTTGACAATGTAGCAATGATCCAGGATCTGTTTGCACAGATTTACTATGAAGTTAAATCAGAAAACTATGGTGCAGAACTGATCTGCCAGCATCTGCTGGAAATCCTGATCCTGCGCATCCTTCGCACCTCCCGACAGCTGATGCCTGTCTCTATTAATACTGTACGGATGACAAAAGAATGTGCCCAGATAAAAGAATATCTGGACACAAACTATGCAGAGCACATCACTTTGGACACTTTAACAGGACTGACTCACATGAATAAATATTATATGGCTCACTCTTTCACCAAATATACCGGCCTTTCACCTATCCAATATCTGAATCAGCGCCGGCTGGAGGCTGCCTGTCAGCTTCTCCGGGATACGGACCTTTCCATCTCCGATATTGCCGGTTCCACAGGTTTTTCCTCTCAGTCCTATTTTACTCAGACCTTCCGGAAATTTTACGGCATCACCCCTATAAAATACCGGCAGCTCCACCATGAGGGCGGACAGCTTAAATCTCATACCAAATGATTTCGTTTGCCTTCAGGTCTACATCAAAGCTGCTGCCGTCTCCTCTGTACACAGTTGTACTCTGGGGTTCATATGTGTTGTTTACAACACAGTATTTTCCATTCTTTACATAAGCATGAACTTCCACATTGAAGTTTGTGCTGAACCATCTGCAGAGATTTTCCTCATCGTGGGAAGACCAGATAATGGAACGGTACAGGATCCTGCTGTTCTCGAAACTGTAAGGCAGGCCGCTGATGTATACGCAGCGTCCCTTTCCAAACTCTTTCACAGCCATCTGTACCTCCTTATCACGCTGGACAAGGATTTCTGTTCCGTCAAGGGCATAGATGTTTTTCTTTCCTTCGCCGAAATCAATATCCTTAGTACAGTCCGCCTTAATAAAATGATCATGCTCTTCCCAGTTATATTTATCCACGTTTAAGGTGAAGCCTGTTTCTTTCTCTACACCCATAATAGTTGCAAGCTGAAGAAAATGTCCCTGATACTGATGTCCTGCAGGTTCTCCAACGCCGATAAAGCCTCCTCCGTTATAGATAAACTTCTTTACAGCAGTAACAATCTTTTCATCGGTCCAGTTATCTCCTCCTGTATAGGCTGTATCTGCATCTCCTACATTCAGGATTACATCAATATCATCTAATATGGCAGGATTCTGGCGGATATCCTCAAAACTGATGAACTGAACATCAAAGGGCGCTCCGCTGAGAGCCTCGATTACCCCTGCATAGGAATAATTCTGTTTGTAGTAAATCGCATGATGAACCATATGATTGCCCCATGCCCGCATTTTTCCCCAGCAGTTCAGTACAGCTACTTTCTTAATGCAGTAAGGAGTTGTTCCTTTGATATTCTCATATAAAGTACGGAACTCATTGCAGACACTTTCCACATAATCAACGAAATCCGGGAACTCCATGGCCAGTTTCAGGTATCCCCCGTATCCGATCCGGTCAATAGGCTTTCTCAGAATGGCTCTTCTGGCTGTTACCCAGTTCACTTTCGCTTCTTTTACCGGATCTCCTCCCTGATGGAATACATCGGGGAAGAAGTAAGGCAGAAGACGTCCTTCTCTGTATTTTACTCCTTGGATATCACTGATAAGCCGCAGTGTTGCTCCATTTCCTACGCTTCCTACAACTGCATCAAGTCCGATGGATTTAAATTCCTCCATAAAAGGCTCTGTTCCGATCCAGTGATCTCCCAGGAACATCATGGCTTCTTTTCCGCACTCATGAGTAATCTCCACCATCTCTCTGGCCAGTTTTGCCACTTCTCTTCTCTGGAAAGCCTGGAAATCAAGAAATTCCTTTGAAGGAATACGATAGGTATTGTTCATATATCCCTGATCAATAATAAATTCCGGACGGAACTTATATCCTGCTTCCTGTTCAAACTGCTCCAGGATATAAGGACTTACTGATGCAGAATATCCATACCAGTCCACATACTTTTCTCTGGCCAGCTCATCAAAGATCAGGGTAAACTGATGGAAAAATGTGGTATAACGTATTACATCTACATGAGGGTTCTCTGCAATAAACTTTCTCAGCCTCTCCATTGAATATTTGTGAGTCTTAGGCTGGCGCACATCAAAAGTAATCTGCTTTTCAAAATTCTCCCATCCGTTGGTCACTGCATTGTACATATGGACCGGGTCCCACATGATATATGCAAGGAAACTTACTGTATAGTCGTGGAAAGCCTGAGCGCCATGGATAGTCACATCTCCGGTCTCGCAGTTATAGCTCCACTGTTCCGGGGGAACTACTTCTCCTGTAGTCCTGTCAATCACTTCCCACCATCTGGCAATATCATCCTGATCATTTACCTTGAGCATATCCGGATACAGATGATCCATGAGATGAACAGACAATTCATCACCGACAGCCGTGTAAAAAGGCGTCATAATATACATCTGCTGGATTTCATCTGGATTTGCCTTTGCCCAGGTATTGTCTTTTCTTGTGGTATAATATGTAGAATATACTTTTGCATCCACATCTTTCAGCTCTTCCGGATAGTCAGTACCGTCACAGTCACGAATGGCATCTGCTCCCCATCTTTTCAGCAGCTCCAGTGTCTCGGGAACAACATCAACATCTGTAGGGATCGTCACTCTCCCCTTCGCATTTTCTTTCAATATTCTTCTCCTTTCTCCTGCTTTTTATTGATTTAATCATATTGAAAAAGGAGTGCAGAGTCAATCTGCTCATTGCTGATATTTTTATAATTCTTGCTCATTGAAGCATTTTTGCTCATCTTTCTTATAATGCAAAATTACACATTGTTCATCCTTCGGCTTCGATTTATACAGCCCGGCCAAAGCTCTCCTGCTGAATATGGAACAGCTTATGATACAGACCATTCTTCTTCATCAGTTCTTTCACGGTTACAATCGTACCAAGAGAAGGCTGAAAATTCAACGGGTCTCAGATTGGCAGTATCATCCCCAATAATGCTTTCTTGACTTATTCCTTCCTTCTTGTCACAAACTCCTTCTAAAACATCTATTTTTCAAAAATAAAAACCCTTACAAACAGCATATTCACGCCATTTATAAGGGTTTATTCATCAGAATATTAATGGGAAATCCGCATTACATTCCCATCTGCTTTGCGAAGTATCTCTCTGGAATGCCCGTATTTACTGGGTTTTTAGAGCCTCATCCAAGCCTGTACGCAATTTTTACGCAGTTTCTTATTTGCCCGCTTCTGAAAATCTTTTTAAGGCTTTGACCAACTCAGGGTTTTGACGCAGTTTAGCTTTCTTTTCATTACTTCTGGTATGCGTACAGCTGTCGCACCACAACCGTCACAACATTCCAACCCAGATCGAAGGCATAAGAAAATTTCTTTTGGTAGGCTGCCCACAACTCCTGTATCACAAGGCTGTTTTCCACCTTGTTAGAGACTTCAGCTGCTTCCTTGAGATGCCGTTCCATTCCACGCTTATGAGTAGTGGATAGCAATACATCATAGATACAATCTGCTTAGTACGTAGCATCCCATTCTGATTTTCCAGCAGAGAATCCAGATGTTCGAATTGACTTATGGTGTCACTTTCTTTCACACTAATATTGGCAAGAATATTAGTGTGAAAAGACAAGTGCTATAAGCTAAAAAGCAAAAAACTCATAATATAGGCTCATACGTTGACAATTTAAAAATTTTGTCTTTGTAGCCCTTAAGTTCGCCACAAATTGTAGAAAAAACATTTCCTACATCCTCAAAATTAGAAACTGTTTCAATCGTATTTCTTAGCTTCCAGTTTTTTCCCTCACACTGATATCGATCTACGCTTTTTTCGATGCATTCTTCCAAATAAAGAAGCAATTGTTCGTTGATATAATACATCATATTATTGCCAGACGGAAAAGCATTTTCCTGCCATAGATCCTCTATATTCTGTAATTCATGACTGTCAGCTCTTGCCAATGAATGAGCTACCCCACAGTATTTTTCTATTTGCTTCTTTTCATCAGATAAAATACTATTTTTCACAAGAGCAATTTGTTCTTCAATTTTTCCTTGAAGGCTAATTAGCTTCTTCTTGGCTTCAGAAGAATTTTTGAGGAATAGCTTCTCAGTCTCTGGCTGATGATCCCAAACACCGGTAATGCGCAACGCAAATGTTACCATAGAAATGCGTGCACTGTCTTCAAACTGGTTATCCCATCGTTCCACGTCAAGATTTTCTTCATTGACAAACCCTTCCAAATATGCCTCATAAGAAAGACCTGTTAACAAAACCATTTGGACATCAGCAAAAGCCTCTGAATATGCATCGCTTAACCCTTCAATATATTGCCCTATCGTCCTCCCATTCAATATTCCGCTTCCAAGCCTCGCTATCACGCTTTGAGACACTAGCCCTGTCTGCATCAGCAGTCTCTGATCCTTACTAATAAAATCTAGTTCATGATCCAAATCATAAAAAATGTATTTTGTTAAAAACTCCAACTGTGTTTGTCCAAAGGTCTTCTTATCATAAGATTCTTTAAGTATACTTTTGGGTATTCCCCCGCTTCGCTCCGATACCTCAATTACATACTCCCACAGTGCTGCTCTATCTTCTTGATACTCAGATTCTCGGGCTTCCTGTCCTTCAAAAAATAATTTCATAACATCACATATATATTTATAAAGCAGCTTCGTAATCTCCGGGTTAATTCTAAACTCTTCTGCAATATTGGAAAATACCTCTAGAAGATCTTCCGAATAATTCTTTTCATTATCCGAAAATCTTACGTCTTCCGACAGTTTTTCCTCAATCTCATTTATTAAGTCAAACAAATCAGGTATACTCAAAAAGCTTCCATGTAGAATTTGTGACAAAATAATATAGATGACTGAACGCGTTATATATCTTTTTCTGGGAGCCCTGGCTCTTAAATCATCTCCTACAAAATGTGCTACCTCATGGGCCATACGCCGGATCACCGCTTTGGGGTTATACAAGGATCTCTCATTGATTGACACCATTAATATCCTATCGTGAGGTGGTTTTTCTCCTCTATAAGAGATGATCCGGACAGAAATTTCATTGGAAAAACTAGGTGTCAGTAAAAACGTATACTTCTTATCGTTCACACCGCGCATCAGCTCCTGAAGCTCATCAATCACAGCAACATAAAATGCCATAATCTTTGACGGCACATCATATATAATTGCATTAAACGCTGTCGCCTGAATAAACTGTCGCTCCGAATGCATCGCACTGTTAACAAGTGAATTAAGCCCTCTAAAGTAGTCATTAAAGCATTCGTCAAATTTTTCTACATTATCATCCGGATGCTCCATTTTCTCCATCAAGTATTCTACAAACTCACAGAAGGACTGGTACATACAAAGTACAAAGTCTTCCGCAAATCTGTTCTTTAGTATACTTAAAATAGAGTCTTTTACAGCTGCAATAGGAATTCCATACTCCCCATTATACCGTTCCTCATTATTCTTCAATTTCCTGAGATATTCATTACACAGCGTATTCAGCCTTACTTTTGCTAATTCATACGCTTCATCTGCCTGTGACACCTTGGGATCAATATCCTCATAACTGCCGATGTCAGCTAACTTGACAAATGTCTCATGAGTAGAAAACAGATGCTCTGGAGAAACTCTCTGACCAGTGGCACTGTCCTGCTTATTTTGAGTAAATTGATCTAATAAATATTGAACATAAACCAGCCATTTTAAATCCGCATTCCTGTTGACCAGTGAAATATCATGTCTTCCGAGCAATCCATATTCTTCTATAGTAGAATCAACTACTTTTACTTTATCTAAAAAGTTCTGATATATCCTAAAATTCTGTACTCCAATATTTACAGATGCAACAAACTTTTCCGTACTGTACTCAAATGGACTTCCACAAAAGGCCTTTTCAAAACCTATACCTTCATCCAATGCTTTGAATATCTTTTTTAACGCTTTTTTGTGGAACCCGTAAAAAGAATAAGAATCACGAATCAGCTTTTGTCCATCTTTATTTTCGTAGTTAAGCCGAAACATTAATTTTAAATATGAGTTAAGCTCCATATCTTTTGCCAATAAAACAATACCACTATAATCAAAAGAAAAATAGTAGAGGTAGTTCTTTCCACTAAAGCAATTTTTAATCTTCGAAATAATAGCATCGATTTTGCTTTCATTATCTATGTGAATTAGAGATACAAACATAACAGGAGAACTATGTCCCCAAAATGCCGTTATTTCAGTATCAGAAAACCCATTAGCTCCTATGTTTGTGAACAAAAGCAATTCCTGCACCGTATAATCTTCCGACAGTGTAACATCCTCTGTAGATATCTCCCTCATAAATCTCTGATTCAAATGCCTTTGAGAAGCACTGTATGCCGCAAGCAACGGATGAATGTATTGCCCCTGAGCTGCGGAAGATGCATCTATCATATCGAAATATCCAATAGATAAATATGTACTCGCACCATCATACCCCAGAACACTCTTTGTTTTTGGAATCTGCCATTTAGCTAATTGAATGATCCTAATATCCTGTTTTTTATTGTTCATCTCCTTCCCCTCCCTTATCATCATCCTTCGTAGTAAAGACTGTTACCGGTCCATCCTCGGATACTACAATCGCCATAGCTAAAAAACCGCTATCTCGGCACCTTTTTATATACCGCATCGCGGAATTATGCCTGGCCCCGCAATCAGGATTTCCCTGCACCGAATTTTTCTCCTCTTGAATTTCCCCATTTTCATCCTTCATACATTTCTTGGGTCCATCTAATATCATCCCGAATCCATAACATGTTCCAAGTGAATCAACAATAAGGGCACCGTCAATTGATGTCACACTGTTTACAAAGCCTTCCGCTAAAACCTTCGGTTTCATCTTCATCCCAGATGATTCTAGAATTAACCGCTCTACTTCCTGCTCTACTGTAAATTTGGGGCTATCCTCCTGATTTTCTTTAAGAATAACCAAGGTAGTTCCGTGTTTCTGATTGATCGCTTCCCGACAAACATTTTCTATATTCTCACCAAAGACCATTGAGAATAGTGCTTCATATATTTCTTTCACTTTACATAATTCAAACTCCTGGCTTTTGATCACATAATTTCCATTTTCAAAGCATACTGCAAGTTTCCCTCCTACCATCATTTTCCAAACCATATGCTTTATAATTTGAAAATTAAAGCTTTTCTCATAAAGATCTTTTTCTGTATACACTCCCCTCACTTGCCACTTCTGATTACTGCGGCAAATCAGCAGGCACTGACCTTCTTTGCCCATCTGTAGCAGTTTTCGGATTCTTTTTATTTTCTGCGTCTCCACTGTAATCGGACAGTCGAGCGTCACTCCTTCCAATGTCTCTTCATCCATAATATCCGTTAGACAAAAGGAAAGTTTCGAGCAACATGTCTCTCCCTCATAATATATTCCTGAAATTGCAGTAATTATTTCTGGCTCAATTGAAAATAAATCTCGCATATAACTATTAAAATTAAATGCAATATTACGGTGAAACTGTTTTTTTACTGCGCCCTGATCCATTTCTTTTATGATTTCTTTTGGTGATACTGCATAGAATACAGCCGAGAGCTGACTCAAACACCACTCATAGTATACCTCCTCCGCACAGTGCAAGAATGTTAAGTCTATTTTTTCATCATTAAGTGACATAAAATAGTATACATATATTTGACCGGCAGATCCCATAACCTCTGTTTGCGGTACCCCACCAATGCATCTACACCATTCCTCAGATTTTGAATTCTTCAAACCGTTCTGTTCCAAAAAACACTGTTTTATAAGGTCATATGTCCCTTTTTGCATCTCAGATTTTTCAAGTTGCTGCCTCCGCCAGCTATATGTTTCTTTATCTTGAAGCAGTAATTCACCTTGATATTCTATTCCGACAGAAAAAGAGAGTTCTTTTTTCAGCAAAGTGCTCTCCACAATTCCTTCCAGCATAGATGTAATGGTATAACCATATTTCTCTAAATCGCTACAAAATTCCTTAACACGATCAATTTGTTTTTCTACACAACTGGAAGGATTTATCTTCTCCGCTGCTTCTTCAGGTGATACTACTACATTTTCGTACATTTCGTATTCCCCTTTTCTGACAATGTTAGTTATATTTTATCAATATCCAACAAGCTTTTCAATGTTTTCTTCCCGATTTAATTTACGGATTTAATTTATTTGTCTGCATTGTTATTTTTTTGTCAAATAACCGTATCGATAGATATTCATCCTATAAATTAACACCTTAAGTAAACATTTGTTTGGAATTGGTCGGAGATCAAGAAGTGGTTCTTTGTATCTGTTTTCTTTAGAAGATCACAATGTCAATATGAGGACTGCAGCGAACATACGGAGTAATTTATACCTCTTTCAGTGTGTACTAATTGGCCTGACAGAAAGGGAAACATTTCCGAAGGGAGCCCATGGAATCTATCATAACAACATTTTCAACGATAAATATACTGACGAATCTTATATTTTAAAAATCACTTTAGAAATGCAATATTTTTTCATATTTTTAGACGATACAAATTATAGATAGACAATACGTAATATCTTATGCTATACTAATTATATAAGAATTGAGGCTGTCGTTTTGCGTCATATAGGTCCAAGAGATGTTATCCTCCTTTAAATTATTCAATTGTAACACA
>NZ_NFHH01000003.1 GCF_002161285.1 Blautia sp. An81
TAGTATGCCATAATTGACCTCCGAACAAAGTGCTATAGAGTACTATTATTATAACATATCAAAAAAATTTTTCCAATAAAAAAAGCCCCGAAAGGGCATTAAAAATTTGTTGTAAATAAGGGAAAAATCGAGGGGCGGAAGAAGAAACGAAAAAAGAGAAAAAAGAAACGCCGGAAATTTCCTAGTACTACGACGGAAAACGGGAATCCATAGACGGATATAGTGGATTTCTATTTTACGATGATAATGGAATGCCACTTGTTGCAATGCATTGGCAGCACCGCTTCAATCATATGGTCGGCAGATACAATGACATCTACCGGGTGCAGTTGCCAAATATCACGCCTCATGTATGCCGACATACCTATTGCTCCAATATGGCAAAATCGGGAATGAATCCAAAGACATTACAATACCTCATGGGGCATTCGGATATTAGCGTTACCATGAATGTGTACACGCATATTGGGTTTGATGATGCCGAGGAAGAATTGAAACGGATGGAAGAGTTTAGGAAGGCACAGGCGGAGGTTGAGCAGAAGATGTTTAAGGTGGTTTGATATGGAAATGGGATGACGCTCTGGTATAGACTGGGGCGTTATTTTTTGTGGAAAAAAGTAGGTTCAGAGGATATAATATAATCAGGGTGATTTAGGAAGATGGGAAAAGCGGTTTTGATTTCATATGAAAGGAATGGTTGTGAAATGTATTACGAGGAAAAAACAGCGGAGAAGCCAGAAAAATGGCCTGCGAATGCTCGTGAGCAGATTTTAGATACATTATGTGAATGTGTAGAAGAATTTAAGAAAAATCCGTCTTATAAGACAAGAGAAGTCCTTTTGTCTTTAACGTGTGAGCATGATTTGAATTTGAATGAGAATTCTGGATTGGTTCGTGTAACCGAGTATGAAGTTGGGATACTGAATTTTCTCTATTTAGTTGGTAATGCATATCAAATATCTTCATTAAAAACATATATATACAATATTATAACGCAGGTAACTAGATTACAGAAAATTACTTCTTGGTTTAATCCTGTGATTAATTGTGATGAAGAAAATACATATCGTGTAATACCATATGAACAGGGGCTTATGTTCCCACTGAGATTGTATCACATAGCGTATCAAAAGTTCACAATAGAAAAGAATAAGTCATTTGCAGAACAATTAATAGAAATTGTAGAGGAAACGTTAAAAAGCTGCCAAACGGAAGAAGAGATTGATACCTTGACTCATTCATATACATCTATGTTACTGGATATTAGTAATATGCATGGAAGTAAAAGAGAAAAGTTATGGGAATTTACAAGAGAAGAATTATACAAATTATTAGCAATAGAAGCAAAACTACTTAGAATGAATAAGCAGCCTGCAAACATTCGACCAGTTAAGGGTGTGCTTATGATGATGATAAGCAATTTCATTTTAAAATCGAGAAATGGGTATAACAATGATTATATTTGTAAATATCTGCCAATAGAAGTTGCAAAGAGTAGTATTAGTAATCATCAAATTTGGATGAAGAAAACAGAGCTGCTTAATGATGAGCGAGAGAAAAAAGTTATTCCAGAATTGTTTGAAGATATGTCATGGATTCATTATGACTGGATAAAAGACATTGATTTTTTTGAGACACGAAACTATTATGTGTCATGTTTCAGTAAGTCAATAAATAATAGCCATATGCAAGACGGTTATGGAGAATGTTTGTATGGATATAAAAATGATAGAATTGTGGACCTGATTGGACCTATTGGATTATATACATTGACAAAAAAGGCTGACGCTGACGCAGATTTGCCAGATACTATGAAAAGACCATATATAGCTCAAGTAATAACATTTGATGTTTTATATGATATTGAAGAAGCAAAGACGGAATTACAATACTTATTTAGCGTTATAGACATGTTTGATTTATCTGACAATAATAAGAAAATGTTTTTACAGGAGATATTGCAATATTGGATTCTTTCTGTTAAAGATAGCAAATGGAAAGCTGAAAGAGAAAGAAGATATGTTATTTTTTTATATGACGATTATGAATATATTGAAACAGAATTGGATGATACATTCTTGAAAGTTAAAACATCACTTTTTATTACGCCTGATTTTATTATAGGGAAAAATCCTAGCAAATGGGAAATAATGCGACAACTTGCGGCAAAAAGAAAAGCATTGTTTAGTAAAGAATATCTGTTTTGTGAAAATTGTTTAATGCAAGATCATGATGTGGCAATACATGAGAAACCAGAAAAATGTCCGATATGTGGTTCTAAAAATATAAGGATGATATATCACGAGAATGCTTAGTAGTAGGAATTTTCCTTTTACTACCAATTTTACTACTAACAGGTAGTAACAACATGCTCAACCTTGCTCTGATTTGCCACAATCACACATTTCAGAGCAAAATCAAACCAACAACAAAATTCCCGGAAACCCTTGCAAAACAGGGCATTCCGGGGCAAAACAAGGAGAAACAAAACTATGATTAAAGTACTTTTCGTATGCCACGGCAACATCTGCCGCAGCACCATGGCTCAATTTGTTTTTCAGGATATGATTAATAAGGCCGGCTTGTCCGACCTGTTTTATATTGATTCCGCAGCTACCAGTACAGAAGAAATCGGCAATCCCCCTCATTACGGAACAGTCAGGAAAATGCGGGAGACAGGAATACCGGTGCTGCCTCACAAGGCAGTTCAGATGAAAAAATCAGACTATGAGAAATATGATTTTCTTCTGGGAATGGATGAGTGGAATATACGGAATATGAACCGGATCGTGAAAAAAGATCCGGTTCATAAAATCCATATGCTCCTGGATTTTTCTAAACATCCAAGAGCTATTGCTGACCCCTGGTATACCGGGAATTTTGACGTGACCTATGATGATATTCTGGAAGGCTGTCAGGCCTTCCTGGAATATCTGAGAAAAGAAGGAAGGATATAGGCAGATTTAGCTGAAAAGAAGAGTCAGTCTTTTATGGCTTCATAGACCTGCCGGGCAATGAATTCTGCACCTTCAGCGCAGGGATGGACGCCATCCTCCCGGAAAAATTCCGGGTGGCTGCTGGTGGCCTGATGGATATCGATTAGCGGCAGGTTCAGCTCCTGAGCCAGATTTCGGATCAGTTCTGTGATCAGATCCACGGTTTCAGCTGAAATGTCATAATCGTTATCCGGAAGCTCAGGATCTGTGTTTTGAGGAAAGACTGTAGCCGGCGTCATAAGATAAAGCTGAGGACTGCTTTCAAGTTCCTGATAATAGCGGATTATTTCACGATAATCAGAAAGAAAGGCTTCCGGGTCTTTCCAGTTCTGAGGTTTTGCATCGTTGGTGCCCAGCATCAACAGGACAATATCCGGGGCAAAATCGAGACTTTTCTGGAAGTTTTCATTTTCCCAATAGGGATAGTCTCCGGATTTTTGCAGAGTATAGCCGCTGGCTCCGAAATTTTTTACCTGGTAGAGGGAGCCCAGAAATTTCTGGAGCTTGGCAGGATAAGAGTTTCTTGAGATGTTCGAAATGCCGGCGCCATAAGTGATACTGTCTCCCACGCAGGCGATCCGAAGGGACTGGCGCCGCTGAAGGCAGAGGATGAGTATGGGAGTCAGAATACATACAAAAAGGGCGGAAAGGAAAATCATAAGTCTGTTTTTTTGTTTCATAAAGCTGCAGTGCTCCTTTTCTGTTTTTTCAGGTTTAAAGCCTATGTGTTTCCCTACATTGTTTCTTACAAAACAGGCAGGGAGCTAAAACGAACTTACCTCCGTGTATGCGGAGAGTATATAATTATTGTAAAAGACTTAAAAATAAATTACAAGGCAGGATAGAAAAATGTCAGAAGAAATTAAGGAAATTTTAGAGGGACTTCCTTTTTGGGAGCATCTGGAAAAAGAAGAGAGAGAGCTTTTGGAGAGGGAATCCAGGAAAGTTTTTTACCCCGCAGGAGCCAGTGTTTATTCCGGAGCAAGGGAATGTCTGGGGGAGATTTTTATCCAGAAAGGTATTCTGAGGACGTATCTGCTTTCCGACGAGGGCAAGGAAGTCACTATGTACCGGCTGCGTCAGGGAGATGCCTGTGTGCTGACAGCTTCCTGTATCCTTCCCGCCATTACCTTTGATGTGGAGATTGAGGCGCAGACAGATGTGGAGGCTTTGCTGATTCCAGTGGGGACCTTATCAAAGATTACGAAGAAGAATGTGTATGCAGAGAACTTTGTTTATAAAGAAGCAGCCAAACGTTTTTCCGATGTAGTAGAGGCCCTGCAGCAGATTATGTTTCTCAGCCTTACCCAGAGGGTTGCTGCCTTTCTTCTGGATGAATCGGCTAAGAATCATTCTCAGTTGATATCTGTGACCCATGAAGAACTGGCAAGGCAGATTGGAAGCGCCAGGGAGGCAGTGAGCAGGATTCTGAAGCAGATGGCCAAAAAGGGATATATCACTTTGACCAGAGGTGAAGTGAAATTAGAAAATAAAGAAGAAATGTACAAGCTTCTGAACTAAGAAGAGATTTGTCAGATTTGTATAAAATACCCTCTGCCCAGAGAAGCCGGCTCTGTCAGCAGAGGGTATTTATCTTGTATAGTATGCAAAGTAGTAGGCTGCCTATTATTTCAGCATGGCTTCCAGCTGGTTCTTGGGAACTACACCTACAGATTTTTCAGCAGCCTTTCCGTTTTTAAATACGATTACAGTAGGAATGCTCATTACACCGAACTGGGCTGCCAGACTGGGGGATCTGTCTACGTCGATCTTGCCTACTTTATAGGCGCCGTTGGCTTCTTCGGCCAGCTCTTCAATGACAGGGGCCAGCATCTTGCAGGGCATGCACCAGGTTGCCCAGAAATCGATCATTACCGGTACATCAGAATTAAGAACTTCCTGCTCAAAATTATCCATTGTTATTTCCATTGCCATAAAATCATCTCTCCTTTTTGTTTTCCCCTGGCCTGTTGTTTTGTTTTTTACTGAACTAGCCTGAGGTATAATTTCAGTTTCACATGCTATGAATACTGAATATGAATCCAGTATAATACATTTTCTGTAAAATGTCTGTGATTAAATCACATTTTTTAAATACTTTACTGCTTTAGTTCCTGCCAGGGCCCCTTCATATACGGCTTTTGCAATCTGGAGCATGCCGCCGGTACAGTCTCCTGCGGCGTAAAGACCGGGGAGGGGAGTGCTGGTGTCCGGCTCTATGAGGATATGATTGTTTTCAATGACCAGCCCCAGTTTCCGAGCGATATCTGTACTGTCAGCTGTTCCAAGAGCCACAAAGAGGCCAGAGACAGGCAGCCTGGAACCATCCTCCAGTTCTACATAGGAGAGGGTCCCTTCTCCACCGGCAGAGAGGAGTTTTTTGGTTTCTACTGGAATATCTCCGGGAGTTTCCCCCTGGAAATCTGCTTCTATTCCATTGGTAAGAATGGTAACCTTCGCGGCCAATGGCTCCAGGACTTTGGCTTCGTGAAGGGCGTAGGGACCGTTTCCCAGAACAGCCACTTCTTTTCCCCTGTAGAAGAACCCGTCGCAGATGGCGCAGTAGCTGATGCCGCTGCCTTCATATTTTTTCAGTTCTTTTAGAGCTAAGGTATTTCGTTTGGCTCCTGTGGCCAGGACCAGGGCTTTGCTGTGATAAGTATGCTCTGTGGTATGAACGGTGTAGTCTCCGTCATATTCTACGGCCAGCAGTTCTTCTTCCATGACAGGGACCTGAAAAGATTTCAGCTGTTCCAGCCCGTTCTGATACAGTTCTGCTCCTGAGACCGGCTGGGGAAGACCATAATAGTTTTCGATTTTTACGGCTTTTTCCAGGGCGCCGCCCCCTTTATGAAGAACAAGAGGGGTGATGCCGGAGCGGACGGCGTAGAGGGCTGCAGATACACCTGCAGGCCCTGCCCCTGCGATGATCAGTTTTTCCATTTCCATAGGTTAAAACCTCCTAAAGTATTGGCTTTTGTATCATTCTATCATACCCCGGCTGAAATTCCCAGAAAATACATGAGACAAGGGGAGAAACAGGGGAAAACTCTTTATAATGTTATGAAAAAATGGTAAAATAGGTGCAAGTAAATGATGGAAGGGGTGTTTCTATGGATATTCTGGAAAAGAAGATAGAGCTGTTGAAAAAAGTCATAAATGAGAGCAGTTATACGGTAATGCTGGGTGGCTCTGGCATGATGAAGGAAGGCGGCTATCAGGGACTGAAATCGGCTGAGCAGGCCTATGAGACGGAGAAAAAGTACGGATTATCTCCGGAGGATATTTTTACCACAGTATTTTATAATAACCGGACAGAACAGTTCTTTAATTTTTACCGGACAGAGATACTGGGAAATATTCCCCAGATAACAGAGTCTGCCTATGTGGCAGCCAGGATGGAAGCAGCAGGAAAACTTCAGTGCATCATTGACAGCAATGTTTACGACCTGCCCCAGAGAGGCGGCTGTAAGAATGTGATTTCTATCCATGGTTCCATATATCATAACCAATGCCCCCACTGCGGAAGGCAGTATTCTATGGAGTATATCCGGGATTCTGAAAAGATTCCCAGATGTGAGAACTGCGGACGGGTAATCCGGCCAGGCGTCACACTTTATGGAGAGATGCTGGACAGCCTGGTCATGTCAGAGGCTACCAGGCAGGTAGAACAGGCAGAGGTGCTCATGCTTATGGGGACCAGCATGGAGTCGGAAGTTTTTTCAAAATATATTCGGTATTTTGAAGGAAAGAAGCTGGTGATCATACATAGCGAAGAACATTTTATGGATGAAAAAGCAGATCTGGTCATTATCGATGAGCCGAAAAACGTACTTCCAAGGCTGGGATTCTGAGTCCTTCAGCATACAGGAGAGGGGCGGACTCTCTGTACAATGGAGATAAGTAAAGCTTTTACTAGAAAACAAAGGGAAAAGGTGTTTTGGATTATACAATAAAAGCACCTTTTCTTTTTTTGATGTAAGGCATTATAGTGAAAAGTTATGAAAATTTTTGAAGAAAATGATAAAAAAGTGGCAGATTGCAAGTGGTAGAACCAGTACCTACCAATCGGTATAAAAAAAACACGAGAATTTCATCCAAAAACTTTGGGAAAGATGGAAAAAGTACAAGTGTTTTTGACAAAATTTTTCCCTTTTTGAATTTTGAAAAATGAAAAAAGGAATGATTGACAAAAAAATTTTTTAGCAGTAATGTAACTAATAATTAAATAAGAAGAAACAGCAGAGAAAAGTTTCTTTTATTTAATTATGAAAAGTGTATAAGAGAAAATTAAAGAAAGGAGAAAGTCAAAAATCCACTGATACAGAAAGGGAGGATGTCTTACGAACAGCATTGCTGAAAGGATTACGGAAGAGCTGAACTGCGAAACCGTATTTACCATTCCCATCTTAGGCGGCATCCCGGTTAATGAATCTGTAGTCGTTACGTGGATCATAATGGCTGTACTGACAATTCTGTCGGTAATCCTTGTAAGAAATCTCAAAGTGGAGAAACCCGGTAAGATTCAGCTTGCACTGGAGTCTTTTATCGGGTTTTTGAATGATTTCTTTATGGATACCATCGGAAAAGACGGAAAGCCGTATGTCCCGTATCTGATCTCAGTAGCCCTTTATATAGGCGCAGCCAACTTAATTGGGCTTTTCGGATTTAAACCGCCTACGAAGGACCTGAATGTAACGGCAGCCCTGGCGATCATGAGTCTTGTGCTCATTTATTATTCCGGATTGCGGAAAAAAGGCCTGAAAAAATTCTTTTTGGGATTTGCAGAGCCTATGCCTATCATCGCGCCCATTAATATAATGGAGATTGCGATCCGTCCTGTTTCCCTGTGCATGCGGCTTTTTGGAAACGTGATCGGAGCATTTGTAATCATGGAATTATTAAAGATGTTGATGCCGGCGATCTTGCCCATCCCATTCAGTTTGTATTTTGATGTTTTTGACGGTCTGATCCAGACCTATGTTTTTGTCTTTCTGACATCGCTTTTTATGAAAGAACAGATGGAATAAAGATTAAAAAATCAAATTTAGTTTTATTATCAATTAAGTTTAGAAGAAAAGGAGAAATGAATTATGTCAGCAGCAATCGGAGCAGCTATTGCAGTATTAACAGGTATCGGAGCAGGTTTTGGTATTGGTCTCGCAACTTCCAAAGCAGTAGAGGCAGTGGCAAGACAGCCTGAAGCAGCAAACAAGATCAGTACAGCTCTTCTTTTAGGATGTGCTCTTGCAGAGGCAACAGCTATCTACGGTTTCGTTATCGCTCTGCTGATCTTATTCTTATAATCAGCTGATCATCAAATTATTGAAAAGAAAGGCAGGTACAAAAAAAGATGTTAAATCTTGGTTGGAGCCTTGTCTGGACGATTATAAACCTGATAATTTTTTATCTTTTGATGAAGCGTTTCCTTGTGGGTCCGGTCCTGGGGATCATGGAAAAGAGAAAAAACCTTATTGCTCAGGAACTGGAAAACGCAAAGGCGGCCCAGGAAAAGGCAGAGGAATTAAAAGGACATTATGAAGGCGCTTTGGCAGGGGCAAAAGAAGAGTCAGCCCAGATTATTGAAGCAGCCAGAGCAGATGCCAAAAGCGAGAGTGAGCGTATGGTGAAAGAAGCAAATCTGGAAGCAGCAAAAATTATTGAAAATGCCAGAGTTACTGCAGAGCAGGAAAAAGAAAATGCTCTTCAGGGCGCTAAGTCAGAGATTGCCGGTCTGGCCCTGGAGGCTGCCAGAAAACTTCTTTCTGAAGGAAGCACAGAGAAAGGCAACAGTATGCTCTATGATGAGTTTTTAGCTAAAGCAGGTGATGGAAATGACACAGACGTCCATTAATTACGGTAAAGTTCTCTATGAACTTTCCATTCCAAAAGAAGCAGTGGAAGTTTCCCGCAGGATTCTGGAAGAAGTAGGGGAGCTGTCTGTTGTTCTGGAAAGTCCGGTAGTTACCCTGGCAGAAAAAGAAAGGGTAATTGAAAGGATTTTTCCCCAGGAGATGAAGAATTTTCTCTGTATAGTCTGCAAATATGCACATGCCTCGCTTCTGCCGGAAATTTTTCAGGCATATCAGGATTACTATAACGAACAGCATAAGATTTTGACAGCGGACCTGTACTGTGTGTCTGCTCCTTCAGAAGCACAGCTGGAGGGAATCCGGAAATTCCTTCTGGACAGATACCATACTCAGGACGCTGAAATACGAATTATAAAGGATGAAAGTCTGGTAGGGGGATTTCTGATAAGAACCCATGACCAGGAATTTGATTACAGCTTAAAAGGCCGTATCAACGCATTACAACAAAAATTGATCTGGAGGTGAACGGTTTGAGTTCAATCAATTCAGAAGAGATCATTTCTATTCTGAAAGAAGAAATAGAAAATTTCGATATGACAGCAGGTGTCCGGGAAGTCGGAAACGTGATCTGGGTTGGTGACGGAATCGCAACTGTTTACGGGATTGACCATGCCATGTACGGTGAGATCGTAACATTTGAAAACGGTGTCAAAGGAATGGTGCAGGATATCAAAAGAAATGAGATCGGCGTTATTATTTTCGGAAAGGATACTGGTATCCGTGAGGGTACAAAAGTTGCCCGCACGGAAAAGAGAGCCGGTATTCCCGTAGGCGAAGGCTATATCGGAAGAGTCGTGGATGCTCTGGGAGCTCCTATCGACGGAAAAGGAGAAATCCAGGCTGAAGATTATCGTCCAATTGAAAATGAAGCGCCTGGTATCATTGACCGTAAATCGGTATCAGTACCCCTGGAGACCGGTATTCTGGCTATCGACTCCATGTTCCCTATCGGAAGGGGCCAGCGTGAGCTGATCATCGGAGACCGTCAGACAGGTAAGACATCTATTGCCACAGACACGATCCTGAACCAGAAAGGAAAAGGTGTGATCTGTATTTATGTGGCAATCGGACAGAAAGCTTCCACCGTGGCGAAACTGGTGGGAACTCTTGAAAAACATGGGGCTATGGAATATACTACCGTATTTTCAGCAACAGCCAGTGACTGTGCGCCTCTTCAGTATATTGTGCCTTACGCAGGAACCGCTCTTGCAGAGTATTTCATGTACCAGGGCAAAGATGTACTGATCGTATATGATGACCTGTCAAAGCATGCAGTTGCCTACCGTGCTCTGTCTCTCCTCCTGGAGCGTTCTCCCGGACGTGAGGCTTATCCCGGTGATGTATTTTATCTCCACTCCAGATTGCTGGAGCGTTCCAGCCGGCTGAGTGAAGAAGCAGGGGGAGGTTCCATTACGGCGCTGCCTATTATTGAGACCCAGGCAGGAGATGTTTCTGCCTATATTCCTACGAATGTTATTTCTATTACAGACGGTCAGATTTTCCTGGAAACAGATTTGTTTATGTCAGGTGTCCGTCCTGCTGTAAATGTAGGACTTTCTGTATCCCGTGTAGGTGGAGCAGCCCAGACAAAGGCTATGAAAAAAGCATCTGGAAGCATGCGTATCGATCTGGCTCAGTATCGTGAGATGGAAGTCTTTACACAGTTTTCTTCTGATCTGGACGAGTCTACCAAGGCCCAGCTGGATTATGGAAAATGCATTATGGAACTTTTAAAACAGCCCCTGTGCAGACCCCTGTCTTCTTCTGAACAGGTAATCACACTTTGGGTTGCTACCCATAAGGTTATGACAGGAGTTCCTGTAAAAGATGTAAAAGCATTCCAGATGGATATGCTGGCCTACTTTGAGAAGGAGCATCCTGAAATCTGCAGGGAGATCGAGGAGAAGAAAGTTCTTTCAGATGAATTAGGAGAGCAGATTCTCAAGGCAGCAGAGGAATTTAAGAACAAGAACAGGTGATGAGATGGCAAGCGCAAAAGAAATTCAAAGCCGTATAAAAAGTATTCAGGATACAATGAAGATCACCAATGCCATGTACATGATCTCTTCTTCTAAGATGAAGAAAGCAAAACAGGTACTGGCAGATACAGAGCCTTATTTCTATGCTCTCCAGTCTGCGATCAGCCGTGTCCTCCGTCATGTGCCGGATATAGAGCACAAGTATTTTGATGAGCGGCCTCAGATCAGTGCAGAGGATAGAAAAGTGGGGTATATTGTAGTTACTGCAGACAAAGGTCTGGCAGGAGCTTATAACCATAATATCTTCAAGCTGGCTGAGGAACAGATTGCAAAGAATCCTCATACAGAGCTTTTTGTCCTGGGAGAAGTGGGAAGACGGTATTTTGCTCAAAAGCATATGGATGTGGATACAACCTTTCGCTATACCGTGCAGAAACCTACCAGACACCGGGCGAGAGTTATTGCAGAAAAGATGATCGCTATGTATCTGGATGGAGAGCTGGATGAAGTCCATATTGTATATACCCGTATGGTCAATGCGGCTACTATGGTGGCAGAGAGCAGTCAGCTCCTGCCTCTGAAAAAGGCAGCTTTCAACCCTCAGGCACAGCTTCTGGTAGATATACATCAGGAAGAGATTGAAATGGTCCCTTCGGCCCATGAGGTGTTGAACAGTATTGTACCGAACTATCTGAAAGGGTTCATTTACTGCTGTCTGGTAGAATCTTATGCCAGCGAGCATAATTCCCGTATGATGGCTATGGATGCTGCCACTACCAGTGCCAAGGATATGTTGAAGGATCTTTCCATTAAACTGAATCGTGTGCGTCAGGCCGCTATTACTCAGGAGATTACAGAGATTATCGGCGGAGCCAAGGCGCAGAAAAAGAAATAACAGAAGAAAGGAAGGAGGTTTCCTTTTATTATGAATAAAGGTAAAATCGTACAGGTCATGGGGCCTGTAGTAGACGTTGAATTTGAAAACCAAGACCTTCCGTACATCAAAGATGCCCTGACCGTAGAAGTAAACGGCAAAAAGCTGGTCATGGAGGCAGCTCAGCATATTGGAAACAACACTGTACGCTGCATCATGCTGGCCTCCAGTGACGGTCTTTGCAAGGACATGGAAGTAACTGCCACCGGAGCAGGCATTTCTGTTCCTGTAGGAAAGGAAACCCTGGGACGTCTATTCAACGTTCTGGGACAGGCTATTGATGGCGGAGAACAGTTAGACGACAGCAAACATTGGGTCATCCACAGAGACCCGCCTTCTTTTGAGGATCAGAGCCCGGTAGTGGAAATCCTGGAAACAGGAATTAAGGTTATCGACCTGCTGGCTCCTTATGCAAAAGGCGGTAAGATTGGTCTTTTCGGCGGCGCCGGTGTTGGTAAGACCGTATTGATTCAGGAGCTGATCAGCAATATTGCCACAGAACACGGCGGATATTCTATCTTCACCGGTGTTGGAGAACGTTCCCGTGAGGGTAATGACTTGTGGACAGAGATGAAAGAATCCGGAGTTCTGGAAAAGACCGCTCTGGTATTCGGACAGATGAATGAGCCCCCTGGCGCACGTATGCGCGTGGCAGAGACAGGTCTGACCATGGCAGAATATTTCCGTGATGAGGAGCATCAGAACGTGCTTCTGTTCATTGACAATATTTTCCGTTTTACACAGGCCGGTTCTGAAGTGTCTGCGCTTCTGGGACGTATGCCTTCTGCAGTAGGCTATCAGCCTACGCTGGCTACAGAAATGGGCGAGCTTCAGGAGCGTATCGCTTCTACAAAAAATGGTTCTGTAACTTCCGTACAGGCAGTTTATGTTCCTGCCGACGACCTTACAGACCCGGCTCCTGCAACAACTTTTGCTCATCTGGATGCAACAACGGTTCTTTCCAGAAAGATCGTGGAACAGGGTATCTATCCGGCGGTGGACCCGCTGGAATCTACCTCCCGTATTCTGGAAGCAGACGTAGTGGGTGAAGAACACTATGAGGTTGCCAGAAAGGTACAGGAATATCTTCAGAAATACAGTGAACTTCAGGACATCATTGCCATCCTGGGTATGGAAGAACTTTCAGAGGATGACCGTATGGTAGTGGCAAGAGCCAGAAAGATCCAGAGATTTTTGTCTCAGCCGTTCCATGTGGCTGAGGTATTTACCGGTATTCCGGGAAAATATGTCCCGCTGAAAGAGACCATCAGGGGCTTTAAGATGATCCTTGACGGAGAGATGGATGAGTATCCGGAAAATGCGTTCTTCAATGTAGGAACTATCGACGAGGTCATAGAAAAGGCAAAACAGGAAACTATGTAAGGGGTGCATGGATATGAATACATTTGGTATGAATGTGGTTGCCAGTGATAAAACCTTTTATCAGGGCAGAGGAGTCAGCATTACCCTTCCGGCAAAAGACGGAGGAATCACGATTCTGGCTCACCATGCAGATATGATGGTTGCCATTGTGCCCGGTGAGATAAAAATTGAGACTGAGGGCGGAGAAAAGATGACAGCTGTCTGCGGAGGCGGTTTTGCACAGGTGATCAATAATCGTGTGACTGTGTTAGTAGAGAGTATTGAACGTCCTGAGGATATTGACGTAAAGCGTGCCCAGGAAGCTCTGGAGAGAGCTCAGGAACAGCTCCGACAGAAACAAAGTCTCCAGGAATACTATATTTCAAAACAGGCTCTGTCCAGGGCTATGGCCCGTATGAAGGCTACCAGAGACAGAGGAATCTGAAAGAACAGAGAAAGGCTTCATGACGGTAAACTGATGTTGGATCAGGAGTGTCGCTATGGAGTCTTTTTCTTTGTAAAATAAGGCTTAGAATAAGATATTACTTAGAATTATATATTGCATACTAATTAGTTATAACGATGGGATTTCATTGACAAAGGCCTGGATAGTTGGTAGAATGTCAACAAAAGTTAGCCGAAGAAATCAGGAAAGCTGATTTCTGGGCATGAGAGAAGGTGCTGTATGAATAAACAGGTATTATCAATTCTGGTAGAGAATACAGCCGGTGTACTCAGCAGGGTGTCCGGTCTGTTCAGCCGCCGGGGTTACAGTATTGACAGCATATCTGCAGGGGTTACCAAAAATCCCCATTATACCCGTATGACAGTGGTCTGCAATGGGGACGCGCTTATTTTGGAACAGATTACCAGACAGGTAGAGAAGCTGGAAGATGTTCTTTCTGTAAAGGTCCTGGAAGATGGACAGAGCGTAAGGCGGGAGCTTATGCTGGTAAAGGTAAAGGTCCTGCCGGAACAGAGACCTGGCGTCACTACCATTGTAGATATTTTCAGAGGCAATATTGTAGATGTGAGCAAAGATTCCATGATCATTGAGGTTACAGGAGACAAGTCCAAGCTGGAGGCTTTTCTGGATCTGTTGGACGGATATGAGATACTGGAAACTGCGCGAACCGGTATTACCGGCTTGTCCAGAGGTTCTGACGGAATTTGCCGTCCGATTCCCGAAGACGAGAATGAATAAGGTTATTAGAGATTTTATCCCTAACATACAAAATATTATCTAGGAGGAAGAAAAAATGGCAGTAAAAATTTATTATCAGGAAGATTGCAACATGGCATTGTTAGAGGGCAAGACCATCGCCATTATCGGTTATGGCAGCCAGGGACATGCTCATGCTTTAAACTTAAAGGAATCCGGATGTAATGTTATCGTAGGTCTTTATGAAGGCTCCAGATCCTGGGCAAAGGCTGAAAAACAGGGCTTCCAGGTTTACACAGCAGCAGAGGCAGCTAAGAAAGCTGATATCATCATGATCCTGATCAATGATGAGAAACAGGCAAAATTATATAAAGAGTCTATTGAGCCAAACCTGGAAGAGGGCAACATGCTGATGTTTGCTCATGGTTTTGCTATCCACTTCGGACAGATCAAACCTCCTGCAAATGTAGACGTTACTATGATCGCTCCTAAGGCTCCTGGCCACACAGTAAGAAGCGAATACCAGATTGGAAGAGGAACTCCATGTCTGGTAGCTGTTGAGCAGGATTACACAGGAAAGGCAAAAGATATGGCTCTGGCTTATGCCGCAGCTTTAGGCGGAGCAAGAGCAGGTGTTCTGGAGACTACCTTCAAGGTAGAGACAGAGACAGACCTTTTCGGAGAGCAGGCTGTACTTTGCGGCGGTGTTACTGCCTTAATGAAAGCCGGATTTGAGACTCTGGTAGAAGCAGGATATGCTCCTGAAAATGCTTACTTTGAATGTATTCATGAGATGAAACTGATCGTAGACCTGATCTATGAAAGCGGATTCAAGGGAATGAGATATTCTATCTCCAACACAGCAGAATTCGGCGATTACATCACAGGACCAAAGATTGTTACAGACGAGACAAAGAAAGCTATGAAACAGATCCTGTCCGATATCCAGGACGGTACTTTCGCAAAAGACTGGATTCTGGAGAATCAGTCAGGCTGCATGCACTTCAATGCTATGAGAAAGAGAGAAGCTTCTCATCAGTTAGAAGAGGTAGGAGAAGAGCTGCGTAAACTGTATAGCTGGAATGGTAAAGAAAAACTTATCGACAACTAAAAAATATAAATAAAAAGAAAAAGAACCGCTTGCAGAAGCTGGAAGATTTTCCGGTTTCTGTGGGCGGTTCTTTTTGCTTTGTGGAATTATAGAAATTCTATAAAGAAGTTCGGGAGAACTTACACTTCCTCAAAGGATCCTGTTCTCTGCCGATAGAAATTAATAAATTCCTGAACCGCGGTGGTCTGTTGGATATTCTCCAGATAGGCAAATCCAATTTCTCTTTTTCGGATGGGAGAATCCAGAGGAATCTCCACCAGAGTTCCCTCCCGGAGTTCTTTTTCCACAAACTGGCGGATCACGCAGGCCACACCAAGACCAATCTTGGCGAATTCAATGAGCAGGTCCATGGTAGAAACTTCCAGAAGATTGTTGGTTTCTATATGAAAAAGTGACAGGTAATCGTCAATATACTGCCGGGTGATATTTTCCTTGTCCAGAAGCATAAGGGTGGCGGATTTCAGAATATCCTCCCGATTGTTTGTACGCAGGGAGAGATTATCCAGATAGGACTGGGTGGCCACGAAAATATCCTCGATCTCTCCAAGGGAATCGAAATGAATATGATGATACCGTTCTGGTTTTCCAATGAGACCCAAATCGATTTTGTTTTCCCGCAGAAGCTGAAGAGTATGGTAGGTAGACTGACATTCAATGGTGATCCGGATGTGAGGATGCTGGGCGATAAACTCCTTCAGATAGGGAAGAAGCATATATTTACACAAGGTAGAGGAAACGCCGATATGGAGGTGCCCGATTCCCAGTTCATTTATTTTTTTCAGCCGTTCCTCTCCTGTCTGAAGGGCGTAAAAGGCTCTCTGTACGTAGTCGTACAGGAGCTCTCCTTCTTCAGTAAGCTGTACCCCACGGGAGTTCCTGGAAAACAGTGTAACGTCCAGGCTCTGCTCCAGCTTCCGGATAGATTTACTGATGGCAGGCTGGCTGATAAAAAGCTCTGTGGCTGCTTTTGAGATATTTCCTGTATTTGCCACTGTATAAAAAACTTTATATAGGGATAGGTTCTGGTCCATAAGCACTCCTTTCTCTGACAGGAATAAACTGCAATGTTTATGAATTTAAGTTATGTCTGTCATGTTTAATATGTATTTCTATTATAACAAAACATATGTTAGAATGGCAATAGCAGAACAGGAAAAACAGTAGTAGGAGGCGAAAGCTATGGGAATGACAATGACACAGAAAATCCTGGCAGCCCATGCAGGATTGGATAAAGTAGAAGCCGGACAATTGATCGAGGCAGACCTTGATCTGGTACTGGGAAATGACATTACCTCTCCGGTGGCCATCCACGAAATGGACAAAATGACGGTAGATACAGTTTTTGATAAAGATAAAGTAGCCCTTGTTATGGACCATTTTATTCCAAACAAAGACATTAAATCCGCAGAACACTGTAAATGTGTGCGGGAGTTTGCCTGCCGCCATGATATTACCAATTACTTTGATGTAGGAGAAATGGGGATCGAGCATGCCCTTCTTCCGGAAAAAGGACTGACAGTGGCAGGGGATGCGATTATCGGAGCGGACTCACATACCTGTACTTACGGAGCTTTAGGGGCTTTCTCAACAGGAGTGGGAAGTACAGATATGGCAGCGGGAATGGCTACAGGAAAAGCCTGGTTTAAAGTGCCTTCCGCTATTAAGATCAACATTGTTGGAAAACCTTCCAAGTGGGTCAGCGGAAAAGATGTGATCCTTCATCTGATCGGGATGATCGGCGTAGATGGAGCGTTGTATAAATCTCTGGAATTCGTGGGGGAAGGTATTAAAAACCTTTCTATGGATGACCGTTTCACCATTGCAAATATGGCTATTGAGGCCGGCGCAAAGAACGGAATCTTCCCTGTAGATGAGCTGACAGAAGCTTATATGAAGGAACACTCCAGCCGTCCATACAAGATCTATGAGGCAGATGAGGATGCGGTTTATGATGAGGAATATACTATTGACCTCAGCACTCTGAAATCTACCATTTCCTTCCCACATCTTCCTTCCAACACCAGGACTATGGATCAGATCACAGAAGATGTGGTCATCGACCAGGCTGTGATCGGTTCCTGTACTAACGGAAGGATCGACGACTTAAGATGTGCCGCCAAGATCCTGGAAGGCAGAAAGGTGAAAAAAGGCGTCAGATGTATTGTGATCCCTGCCACTCAGCAGATCTATCTTCAGGCTATGGAAGAAGGCCTTCTGAAGATCTTTATTGAGGCAGGAGCAGTGGTAAGCACGCCGACATGCGGTCCATGCCTGGGCGGTTACATGGGCATCCTGGCAGCAGGAGAGAGATGTATCTCCACCACCAACCGGAACTTTGTAGGACGTATGGGCCATGTGGATTCTGAGGTATATCTGGCCAGCCCTGCGGTGGCAGCAGCCAGCGCAGTGACCGGAAAGATTTCTGTGCCGGAAGAACTGGGATTATAGGAGGAAATGAAGGATGAAAGCAAGCGGAACAGTTTTTAAATATGGAGACAACGTAGATACAGATGTTATCATTCCTGCAAGATACCTGAACTCTTCAGATCCGAAGGAACTGGCAACCCACTGTATGGAAGATATTGATAAGGAATTTGTGAATAAGGTGAAGAAAGGGGACATTATCGTAGCGGAGAAAAACTTCGGCTGCGGTTCTTCCAGAGAACATGCTCCCCTGGCGATCAAAGCCGCAGGAGTAAGCTGTGTAATCGCAGAGACCTTTGCCCGTATCTTTTACAGAAACGCTATTAACATCGGTCTCCCCATTATTGAGTGCCCGGAAGCCTCTAAAGGTATTGAGGCAGGAGATGAAGTAGAGGTAGATTTCGACACAGGAATCATTACAAACAAGACTAAGGGAACAACCTTTAAAGGTCAGGCATTCCCTGAATTTATGCAGAAGATCATTAAGGCTGAAGGATTAGTAAACTACATTAACAGCCAGCAGAAATAGCAGAGGATTTTAAATAAAATAAAGAGGGATAAGGAAATTGTTCAACGGCTGATAATTGGCTGTAATAACAGAAAGCGGATATATCGTGAGATGCGATATATCCGCTTTCTGTTGTATCTATTGTATTTACTCCTTGGAACAGTAAATCTCAATAGCCTGCTTCGGTTACTTTTGCAGGTTTTAAAAGGCCGATAGCATCATAATGGTGCAGTGTGCGCACACTTACTCCTGTGAGTTTGCTGACTTCATTTACTGTTCGCATAATTATCTCTCCCATGTAAAGATATCATAAACTATGACGTAACGTCAGAGTCAAGAGGCTCAAAAAAGTTTTCGCGAATAACTTTGGAAAAATCGGAAGGTAGTGAAACCAATTGTCCTGCAACTGGCTATTTATTTCCTACAAAATATCTTTTCGACTGTATTTCCAATAAGCAAGAAGTATTCCGATGATCCCATAGCCCATGCCCAGAATGACCAGATGCATATCCAGACTTACATTGGTGACGATATCGGTCCCTTCTGCATAGCCGAAGGGAGTGATATATTTTAAGAATTCGGCGGCCTCGGAGATGTTGGCAATGATATTAAAAAAATACAGGATAACTGCAATGCCCAGTCCGATTCCCAGGCTTCCCCTGCGCAAAAAAGCAGAGATGCCAAAGCAGATGCCGCCAATCTCAAGCTGAAGGAGAAAATAGGCCAGATGGAGAAGCAACAGTTCTTTCCATGGAATCTCTTCTCCAATCCAGACAACAGAAGCCAGGGATAGAAATAAGACAATTATGTTCAACAGGAAGAGCTGAAAAACTACAGCCAGCAGTTTCTCTGTAACAATGCGGCGGCGGGTTACCGGGTGAGTAAGAAGAAATTCGCCGGTATGGTCTTTTTCCTCTTTGGAAAGCATGGAAACAGCACAGAGAGCTGCAAACAGAGCTCCTCCCAGTCCAAGGATATTCCCGCATTCTATGGAATAAAAGCCCAGAAGGGTGCCAAAACTGACCTGATCCATGCCGAAAGCCTGGCTGAAGCTTCCCATTGAGGAAAAGGCATCACTGACTTCCTCCATCTCACTTTCCATTTCAGGAAAAAGAAAGATACAAACTGCCAGGAGAAATCCAATAGCTGCCGTCCAGATGAGTAAAGTATTTCTGCCCTGACGCATTTCATGTTTCAGGATTGTCATTGAATGTTGCCTCCTTCCGTATAGTAATGAAGAAAGATCTCTTCCAAATCTGGTTCAGAGATATTCAGATCCTTTATGGGATGGGAAGAAAGAACCTGGAGCAGCAGATTGATATCACCGCTGTAAAGAAAGCTGCTTTCCTCCTCTGTACTTTGCAGGTCCCGGATACCGTCAAGGCCTTCCGGAGTAAATTTTCCATGAACCGTTATCCGTTTTGCACTGGTCCGGGACAGCTCTTCTACGCTGCCTGAAGCTATGATCTGTCCCTTTCGGATAATGGCAGCCCGGCTGCAGTAGCGCTGGATCTCGGACAGGATATGTGAGGAAAGAAATACGGTCATGCCCTTCTGGTTTTTCTCCCGGAGAATAGAGAAAAATTCACGCTGCATGAGCGGATCCAGGCCACTGGTGGGCTCATCCAGGATACACAGCCGGGGCTCATGCTGAAGGGCGCAGACAATAGCTGCTTTTTTACGGTTTCCAAAGGAAAGTTCCTCTATTTTTCTGGAAGTATCTAACTGAAGTCTTTCGCATAGAAGCCTTCCGGCCTGCCGGCAGTCTTTTTTATGAAGGTCTGCAGATAGACGGAGAAGTTCCTTTACCCGCATTCCTGAATAGAAGACTGCCTCAGCAGGCAGATAACCGATCTGGGAGAGGATTTCTTTTTGATCCTTTACAATGTCCATTCCCAGGATAGAAGCTGTTCCCCTGCTTTTGCGGATAAGTCCCAGGAGGGTGCGGATGGTGGTGCTTTTTCCTGCTCCGTTAGGGCCGATAAATCCATAGAATTCTCCTTCTTCCACTTCCAGGTTCAGGTCCTGTATTCCCGGATTTTTTCCGTAAAATTTTGTCAGCCCGGAAGTCTTGATTGCTTTCATGTTATCCCCTCTTTCTGTTTCAGATTTGTTTCCAAAATAATATCATTTATGAATGGTATTGACAACGTTTTTCCCTTAGGATACCCTGTAACTGAAACAGGAATTTGATTTTAACTTACATAAATGGAGATATGAAGATGACGACCATCGGAATTGTGGAAGATGACAGACTTTTGAATGAAGCCCTGGCCAGAATGCTGGAAAAGAAGGGATATCATCCTCTCCGGGCCTATACTTTGGAAGAGGGGATGAAGCTTATCCGGCAGAAGCCGGAACTGATCATTCTGGATATTAACCTTCCTGACGGGGAGGGGACCAGGATCTGTCAGGCAGCCAGAGAGTACAGCAGGATTCCGGTGCTGTTTCTCACGGCCAGAGACGAAGAGGAAGATATGCTCCGGGCTTTTGATCTTGGAGCTGATGATTATCTGGTAAAGCCTTTTTCTATGGCAGTGCTGCTGAAACATGTGGAAGCGGTCCTCCGCAGGACACAGGGAGAGAAGGAAGTTTTTCTCTACCGGGGACTGACCATAGATCCGGAAAGAAAACAGGTGGCAAGGGAAGGGGAAGAGATCCGTCTCACCCCAAGGGAATATGCCCTTCTGGATCTGCTGGCCAGGAACCGGGGAAGAGTACTGACCAAGACCATGATCCTGGAACAGGTCTGGGACAATCAGGGAGCCTTTGTCGAGGAAAATACCGTGAATGTAACTTTAAACCGTCTGAAAAAGAAAATTGAGCCGGATCCGGAAAATCCTGTGTATATCCGGAATGTATTCGGCCTGGGCTATACTTTTGGAGATTAGAAGATGTTTCAGCTTCAGAACAGAAAAGAGATGGAGGCCTTATCGGAGGCCCTGGAAAAACTGATAAACGGAGAGGAACCAGAGACAGCGGGAATCAGCCAGGATACCCTGCCCTCCAAAGTCCGCAGCCAGATCCTCCGCCTGGGGGAAATCATGAAGGCAAAGGACCAGGCCCTGGGCAAAGAGAAGGAGGAGATCCGTGGGCTGATCGCAGATACTGCCCACCAGCTTCGGACCCCTCTGGCAAATATGGAAAGCTATCTGGAACTTCTGGAAACCATGGACTGGGAGGAAAAAGAGAGGGAGAATTATCTTCTGGCACTGAGAGAATCCCAGGAGAAGATCCGGTTCCTCACAGAAGGGCTGATCAAAATGGCCAGGCTGGAAAGCCGGATCATTCAGATCCGGAAGGAAGCCCGGGATCTTCAGGAGACCCTTTTGGAAAGTATCCTCCAGGTGAAAAAAGAGGCAGAGGAAAAACATATAGAGATCCGCCTGGAAATGACGGAGGGAGAACAGGCGCCCCATGACCGGCAGTGGCTGGGAGAGGCGGTGTATAACCTTCTGGATAACAGTGTAAAATATTCGGAAGAGTATGGACAGATCCTGATGACCGTTGTGAGAAATGAGATGTTTACAGAGATCCGGGTCTGTGACTGGGGCAGAGGGATCGAAGAAGGAGAGGAGAATCTGGTCTTCGGAAGATTTTACCGGGGAAAAAATGTATCCGGGGAGAAAGGATTCGGCCTGGGCCTGTACCTGGCCCGGGAGATCGTCCACCAGCATGGAGGCTTTCTGAGGCTGAAACGTCAGGAGCCGGGTCTTTCCGTAAGCATCTATCTGCCGGAAGAATAAGGAAAAGTTTTATGGCTGTAAGGAGTTTGTAAGTATTCCCTGATAGACTGAAAACAAAGGCAGCGATACATGGTTTTGTCAGACTGCTGCCATAGAAAAGAAACAGGGGGATACGGGTATGGAAATCTTAAGAACAGAAAATCTGAAAAAAATCTATAAAACCCTGTCAGGGGAAGTCCGGGCCCTGGACGGGGTTTCACTGTCTGTAGAAGAAGGAGAATTTGCAGCTATCGCAGGCTCTTCCGGAAGCGGCAAGACTACCCTTTTAAATATGCTGGGAGGTCTGGACTATCCTACCAGCGGGCAGGTCTTTATCAGGGGAAAAGCTCTGGGTGAAATGAATACAGAGGAGCTGACGGTATTTCGCAGAAGGAACATCGGCTTTGTGTTCCAGACGTATAATCTCCTTCCCATACTGAATGTAAAGGAGAATATTACCCTTCCTTTAAAGCTGGACGGGAGAAAGCCGGATACTGCTTTTCTGGAAGAGATCACGGACACCTTAAAGCTTCGGGAGAAGCTTCTGGACATGCCGGGAATGCTTTCCGGAGGCCAGCAGCAGAGAGTGGCTATTGCCCGGGCTTTAAGCACCAAGCCGGCGGTGCTGCTCTGTGACGAGCCTACCGGAAACCTGGATTCCAGGACCGGTATAGAGGTGGTGGGCCTTTTAAAAGCCAGTGCAGAAGCTTTTCACCAGACCATTCTATTAGTGACACACAACGAAGAGATTGCCCAGATGGCAGACCGGATTATCCGGATCGAAGACGGAAAGGTAAGGTGAGGGGGATGAGAAATAATAATCAGGAGATTGCCGCCCTTCTTGCCAGGGAAAGTTATAACAGTAATAAAAGCCGGAACCGAATCCTGACTGCCACTGTGGCCCTTACCGTTATGATGCTTTTCGGGGTTTTCAGTCTGGCAGTGGGGAAACTGGAAACAGATATCCTTTTGTATATGCGGAACAGCGGCACGGCGGCCTCTACCACCCTGGAACGGGGAAGCAAGGAACAGCAGGAGGAAATAGAAGCCCTTCCTTATATCAGGGCTGTAGGGAGCAGTGTATATATAGGAAATACAGAAGACTACAGCTGTGAAGTGCTGGATGAGACCGGCTGGGAGAAAATGACGGCTCCTGCCTATTCGGATATCCATGGGGAATATCCACAAAAGACAGATGAAATCATGCTTCCTGTCCGGGCCATGGAAGCGATAGGGATCCATGAGCCAGAGCTTGGTATGGAAATCCCAGCCGGCATTAACCTTCCAGGGGGAGAAAAACTGGAGAAGACCTTTATCCTGTCTGGATATTATACAGATTATTTGAACCCTGCTATATTCAGGCCGGCAGGGTACTTTTCTCAGGAATTTCTCCAGAGACTGTCTATAGATACAGCAGAAAATACCACTTTGCTCATTCAGCAGAAAGATAACATTGATGATGAAGCCATTGAGGATATGCTGTATCGGGATGTGGAAATGCGGGATGACAGCCAGCAGTTTTTCGGAGGGATTTCAATTTACAGGCAGGTTGTCTATGATCTGGCCGGAGGTTTTGATACGGCTGTCCTTATGGCTGGGCTGATCCTGTTTGGAGCGGCCATGCTCCTTTATAATGTTATGTATATTTCTCTTAGCAGGGATATCCGGCAGTACGGGCTGCTGAAAACCATGGGCACCACCAAAAGGCAGTTGAGATCTATTGTCCTTCGCCAGACCGGCAGGATCCTGGCAGGAGGCTGTGTCCTTGGAGGAGCAGCAGGAATCCTGATCACTGTAACCGTGATCCCCCGGCTCCTTTCCGGGATGTACCTGCAGGGTAGGGGAGAAACTTCTGCAATGATCGCCTTCCGTCCCTGGATCCTGGTCCTGGCCGTTGTTTTCGGGGGACTTGTGACCTTGTTAAGTTCTCTCTGGGCCATGAACCGGGTAGTAAAGATGTCGCCGGTGGAAGCGGTAAAATATACTGGCCAGAAAGAACCGCATCCGGAAAAAGCAGGGATCCGTAAATGCAAAAAGACAGGAGTGGACAGAAATCCAAAGAAATCTGCTGTGGAAAAGTCATGGGGGTATTCCGGGGGGATTCCGGCAATGGCCTGGAGGAATCTATTCCGGTTTAAAAGGCGTTTTATTCTTACCCTTCTTTCTCTGGGACTGGGAATCCTGATCTCTCTGGGGGCTGTGGTCCTTTCTGCAGGAACAGACCAGACCAATAAGATTAACCAGAGCCGTCCGGATTTTATGATCCAATGCCAGATGAATACAGGCATCGTAGAAAATTATCCGGCGGATGAAGTGTTTTTTCCGACAGAACTGCGGGAAAAATTTATCAGTCTGAAAGGCGTGGTGGAAAATGATACTGCCTGGGGAGGCTATGGGAAGGTAGATTTAGGAGAAGAAGCTCTCCAGGTATATACGGGAGATATGGAAAACAGAAATGGAGACGATGCGGTTGTGGTTCAGGTAGTCAGTGATCAGTGGCTGAAAGACCTGGAAAAACTGAAAGAAGAAAAAGATTTGTATATTGACCCGGAAAGTGTCCGGCAGGGAAATGGTCTGATTCTTCTCCATTATCATACGCTTTCCAGAATTGAGGAAGAAAAAGGAAAAGAAGATGTGGGGAAGGAATTCAGAGTTACAGATCTGACAGGGGAGCACTCCACGTCTATGAAATTTGCAGGATATCTGGATTATTGGGAGAAGGGTCTTGACCGGATGGCTACCACCTGGAACGGAGGAGGAATTCTTTATTTCCTGACAAGTGAAAAGGGATTTCAGAAACTGGGATTGAGGGAACAGGTTTTCCGTGTAGAGCTGGAGGCAGAAGAAGAGCAGGAACCTTTGCTGAAGGCAGAGATTGCTGACATGGTTTTCCGGTTTAACAAAGAGAGGGGAGTTATGGCAGAGACAGAAGAAATGGCACTGAATTCAGAAGCCTTAACCTATCATGCAAAATCCGATGAACTGGCGGCAGCGAGAGACTATATCACTTCCAGCAGGATTGTCATGGGAGCTCTGTGCACCCTTCTTCTCATGATGGGAATTGCTAATTATTTCAATGTGACCATGACCAGTCTGGCTATGCGCAGACGAGAGCTGGCAGTACTGGAAAGCCTGGGCCTTACCAGAAGACAGCTTCGGAAAATGCTCCTTCTGGAAGGAATCTTCACTGCGCTCCTTGTTACCCTGGGCGTGGTGACTATTGGAAGTTTTCTTTTGTGGGCGGAAGGGATTCTCATAAAACAAAGGCTTGCATACTTTGTTTTCCAATATCCGGCGCTGCTTCTGGTACTCTGTCTGGGGCTTCTGTTTATCCTCTGTGGGGCGCTGCCCCTGTCTATGTACAGGAAGACGGAAAAACAGCCGGTGGTGGAGCGGCTGAAGGTAATGGAATAAGAGAGACAAAAAGAGACCATTCCATAAAATCCGGAGCCTTATATAAAAAGGCAGGGTTTTAAGAAATGGTCTCTTTTATAACAATACATGATTTCCAGAGGGCAGTATCTATTGTCTTAGATGTATTTGTAAATGGTTGCCTTTACCGCACCTTTTCCAGCGATCATTTCCCGGAAAAATCCTTCGATCTTTTCTCCCAGGCCGTTTTTATAAAGGTCTGTGAAGAAAATTTTCTCGTTGGAGAGGATTGGTTTTAACTGGTCTTTAAGAGTTTCCGGCTTTCCGATCACAATATCCTGGAAAGCCCGGGTGAGTTCTTCTGCCATGGGATCAGGGGCCAGGGTGTAGGAATTTCCCTGGTCGTCTACACCCAGCATATACCGGAGCCACCCGGCAATGCCCAGGGGAATGGCAGTAAGTCTTTCGGCACTGCCGTATTTGGCGGTATAAGCTTTGATGGTTTCTCCGAAGCGGACTCCAAGGCCCTGAGATTCATCTGTGACAATACGCAGGTTGGTGTCCAGAAGGTATTCATTTACAAAGCGAAGCTGGAACAGCTCATCTGCAAAATTTTTAGGGCTGAGGATACCGGGATCCGGTACCATAGGCATACCCTCGTCATAAGCCACCATTTTTGCCAGTTTCATCAGTTTTGGATCGTGATTGATCAAAGTGGCAAAGTATTCTTCTCCCAGCAATACCCCCAGGGGAGCAACAGCAGAGTGAACCGGGTTTAACAGAGCAGTGACTTTCATACGCTCGGATTTATTCACGGTGTCCCGGCTTCCCAGATAGACGCCTTTTCCTTTTTCAAGAGCCGGACGCCCATTGGGAAAATGATCCTCAATGACCAGATACTGGGGATCTTCTCCGTTTACAAACGGTGCGATGTAGGTTCTTTTAGAAGTTTCTACTGGCTCCATATCTTCCACGCCCAGAGCCTTCAGATCAGCGGCAATGACCGGATTGGGACGGGGTGTGATCTTATCGATCATAGTCCAGGGGAAGGAGACTTTATCTTCATTTTCCACATAGTCGGCAAATCCCTGATCTACATACCCCCTTTTCAGCCATTCCTCTGTCATGGTCAGCACAGAACTGCGGAGAAGGCTGCCGTTTTGTGAACAGTTGTCCATAGACACCAGGGCAAGAGGCGTACCGCCTTTTTTGTACCGTTCCAGAAGCATGGATGTAACTATGGCCATGGCCCCTGTGGCTCTGTCGGGACCATGATCAATGTCTGCCTGGACATAAGGAAGGTATTTCCCCTCTGCGTTGGTCAGGGCATAGCCTTTTTCCGTGATGGTGAAGGACACCAGCTGCAAAGAGGGGGAAACAAAAATTTCTTTCAGACGGTTCCATTGTTCCGGATCTGTACTCTGTGCTTTTACAGCCTCCCCAAAAGCTCCAAGAACTTTGTAATCTCTGGTTCCGTCTGTATTCAGGACAACACTGAGGCCCAGATTATCGAAGGGACGATAGATCTTGTCTACTACATCATAGTCAAAAGTTTCTACACAAGTGAGAGCCGTGTCCAGTTCTCCGTTTTCCAGCAGTCCGTCAGCGATACTGCCGATGAAAATACGGAAAATATTGCCGATCCCCAAATGGGCCCATCTGGGAGCTGCCTGTGCTTTGCAAGAAGCTTTTTCCACATCATAGCCGGGTAAAGCAATGTCGGCGGCTTCCCAGTCTGATGAGTTTTTGATTCCTTCCAGTGATAGTTTCATGTTGTTTTCCTCCGATTTATCTTTCCTGCATATACAGTACAGGAGATATATTAAATGTATAATAACACAAAATATACAGGAAATATACAAGAAAAATGTGTGGAAAAAGGTTGACATCAGAGATATAAGTATTATAATAGTTGTACCTGATCAGGAAATTGAATATGATCATCTGAGGACGGACAGCCGCAGCTGCGAGTCGAGAAGATGTCGGGTGCGCCCGGTTATTGTAAAAGATAACCGGGCGCATTTTTTATATGTTTATGCCCGGACATAGGTCAAGGGAATATGCTTTTATTCACATATTGGAGATTAGAAAGGATGAACAGACATGGAATATTTACAGAGAATCCGATTGTTAAGAGACAGACTTCACCGTCTGGAAGTAAATGACAGAAACAATTATGGCGTATGCCAGAAGATAAGGCGGGAGATTGAAACACTTGAAAGAGAAGCGCAGGAGAAAGATTCCTGAACTTGTAAATAGAAAAAGCGGAGGAGCATACATTATGGAGAGAGAGAATTCCAGAAACGGCATGGAAACTTTGAAAAGAGAGCCTGTTTCACGGCTGCCTTACAGAATCCGGCTGTTAGAGGATTTCCCGCCCTTATATGCCGGGCCGGGAAGAGAATATGTGAAAATGGGAACTATATCAGACGACCAGCGGCTGGAGATTATTGAAGAGCGCTGGGGAAAAGGACAGGAAT
Source organism: Blautia sp. An81 (assembly GCF_002161285.1). Classification (GTDB taxonomy): domain Bacteria; phylum Bacillota; class Clostridia; order Lachnospirales; family Lachnospiraceae; genus Blautia; species Blautia ornithocaccae. The sequence goes on from NZ_NFHH01000003.1 coordinate 27,927, forward strand.
TATGGGGAAGACTGAAATCCAATGCGGGATGGATTCTTCTGGAAAATGTGGAGAGAGCTATTATCTGAGAGTCCTGCAGATACTGGAATGTTATTTTCATGATCAACACTGGAAGGCCCTTTTTCTGAAAGGGGGATGCTACTGGCTGGCTGAACTTCTGCACCAGGGGATCAGAGATTCCAAAATCGTGATCAACCGGGTGGAGGAGCACTGTGCAGTTGCCTTTAATCATGGAATATATGATGTCACAGGACGGATATCGGGAAAAAATTTTCATATTGCCAGCCCACGGGAGATAAGCTTTATGAAGAAAAATTATATCCCGCAGTTTAATACAGAAAAACTTGAGAGATACCTGGAAATGTTATGATCTTTATATTCCAATGGGAATCCTGTATTCTTTGTGAATGGACAAAGAATACAGGATTTTTCTATGGGTAAGTATAGTAAGGCTGAAAAAATACGATGGCAGACCAAGTAAGGGTCTGTTATAATGGATTTAGCGGCAGAAATCGTTTATATGCATTTTTGAAATCCGGGAGGAAGAAACAAAGAATATGGAAGTGAAAGATTTTATAGAAGGGGTTTTAATAACCGGGGGCTCATGGATCTGCGCTGTTGTTCTGATAGGACTTCCCATAAAAACATGGTCTTATAAAAATAAGAGAAAATATCAGCATTATAAAATAAAACTGGAAAAATTTGAAGAATCCCAGCGGAAGGACTATAGTTATCCTGTTTATAAGTATACAGATGAATGGGGGCAGAAGCAGCTTTTTCATGATAAGAAAAGCTTGGTCCACAAGGAGACCTGGACGGAAGCCTGTATGCTTGCGAAGCAAAAGATCTGTTTGTGGATCGGAAAACTGGTAAGGGAACTACGGTGCATTTCTTCGGAGGTGCGGCTATTGCCATGATAATCTGTGGCATATGCGCTTTTCTGACTGCTGTATTCGCTACGGTTTTTATGATACAGGAATTCCTGAAGATAGCAGGATAGAGAAAATGCAGGAGTTCATGAAAATAGATATAAGAAGGGAGAAAAATATGCAGAAAAGAAATCTATAGATACATTTCCCCATTTTCTGGCAGATATGTTGGATTCTTTTCTGTGATTTCAGGAGGTTTCTATGGGATTATTTGGAAAAAGTAAAAAGGAAAAAGAAGCAGAATATATGGAGCGGATCAATGTGCCCCGGTGTCTGCAACAGGATTTCATCATGAAGGTAGGAGGAGTTTTTGCTATTGCCGGAAACGGAACGGTAGTGGCAGGAAGGATTGAATCCGGTATGTGCAGGGTAGGAGAGACTGCCTTTATCCTCCAGAACGGAACGGCCTTAGAGGTAGTGATCACAGGAATAGACCTGCGGACAAAAGAGCGGAAACCAAACCGTGCCGCCTATGCTACCGAGCAGGTAGGGATCGCTCTTCGAGGCGTCAGCAAGGAACAGGTACAGCCGGGAGCGGTCCTGGCGATCAAAAACGGCGGAAAATATGAAATGCAGAGCTGACAGAGGGTAACATACATGATCAGGAAAATGGAAAAAGAAGATCTGGACAGAGTTTCCAAAATCTGGCTGGATACGAATATAAAAGCCCATGATTTTATACCGTCTCAATACTGGAAGAATAATTATGAGCCGGTAAAAGAAATGCTTCCCCAGGCAGAAGTCTATGTCTGGGAGGAGAACGGGCAGATCCAGGGCTTTGTGGGCCTGTACGAGGATTATATTGCAGGAATTTTTGTCCTGGAACAGGTACAGTCCAGGGGAATCGGCGGGCGGCTTCTGGATCATATCAAAGCAAGAAAGCCCCATTTAAGTCTGAAGGTCTATCAGAAAAATATCCGGGCAGTAAAATTCTATAAACGGGAAGGATTCCAGATAAAAATGGAATCTGCAGACCAGGAGACCGGAGAGAAGGAATACACCATGGAGTGGCATTCCTGAAAAAACGAAGGAGGAAACCAGAATGATCATTGAGAATCATCCGAAACAGTTGGCGGCAATGGAGGAATTTCATAAAGGAAACCGGGCAGAAGGACTTCGTCTTCAGGAAGAGTTTGCAGCCCAGTTCAGAGAAGAATATAAGGATAAGGACCACTGTCCCTGCAAGAAAGCCTGCCGTTATCATGGAAACTGCAAAGAATGTGTGGCTATACACAGGGCCCACCAGGAACATGTGCCCAATTGCATGCGGCCTATGCTGAATAAAAAATTTAAGATTTTATCGGAATTAACAGAACATACTCTGGCAAAGGAAATCATTGGATAGATATAGAATGGAGCATACCATCATGTGCAGGGGTTCATAATGCCTGCTAAAAGTTCTATATATTCAATTTGAAATATTAAGAATAAAACCGATATGAATCAAGAAAGGAGAACAGTAAGATGAGGTTAGAATTAATTCTCTCGCTTAAGTATCCCAGGCTGCCTGTCGATAATAAGCGAATCTGGATTTCTTTTCTAAAAAATTGTCTGGCAAAAAGTGGAGACGGAAGGTTTTACAAGCAATATTTTGAAGGAACACCTACGAAAGATTACACATTTAGTATAATTCTTCCTGATCCTAAATTTCAAGATAATATTGTTGTATTTGCTAAGAATAGTCTGAAAATGATATTCTCAGCAGATGATAGAAAGAAAACAGGGCTGATTTTTTTTCAGGCATTTATCCAGGAAAAAGGAAAAGAATTTCCTTTGCCTGATGGAAATGTAATGAAACTGGAAAAAATTATACAGATTCCGGAAAAGCTGATCACATCGGATAGAGTTGTATTTCGGACCGCAGTAGGGGGCGGATTTGTAATTCGCAGCCATAACAAAGAGACGAATAAAGACCGCTTTTATTCGTTTGAAGATGAAGGATTCTCTGCACAGATGAAAGAAGTTCTTAAATATCAGGCTGTGAGTGCAGGATTTAGGGAAGCGGATGGAGAGAATATAGAATTTACACCTATCCGATGCAGGAAGGTTTTGGTAAAGCAGTACCGAGTTCTGGTGGATTGCACCTGCGGTATTTTCGAGCTGCATGGAAATCCGGAACTTCTGCAATACTTCTATCAGGCAGGCATTGGATCCAAACATTCCATGGGATACGGGATGCTGGATGTTCTGTCGGAAAGATGATTGAGGGGAGGCGGAAGATGTGAGACTAAGTAATGACAACGAAAAGTTTGATACATGTCTGACAGCATCGGATTGGCGGTATTCTGCTGCGATTGTTGGTCTGTGCAAATATTTTAAATTTTATAAACATGAGCTGAAATATGAATTTTCCGATGATTATCTGAAATTCAACGCAGCGGATATAACAGAAGATCGGTATTTGAAATTTGCAGAGGGGTATTTTGAAGATCAGTTTCAACACAGAGAACTGGAAAAGTATATGAATCTCGAAAGTTGGTCGGAAGATCAGACAAAGCGGATCAACGAACTTCTGCGAGGTAATTCCGTTATGAAAAAGGTATTCGGAAAGATAAAGTTTGACGGAGAAAATGCAGAAGAAATCAGGAAACTGATACAGATAAACCGCAGTGAATTGATCCGGGAGACTTTTCGAAATAAATCAAATTTATATAAGAATTTTGCAAATCCAGGGCAATTGTTTAAAGAGGGAGGGATCTGCTGCCGCCTATGGGGGTATTACGTAGATGGCGTAAGGAAAACAAAAGCATTATCTTATAATTTTGATGTGAATACATTTGTTTCGCAAGATAATTCTCTTTTTGATTTTATACCTTTTGCGTTTTGGGGAGACAGAGAAGTCTTTTTTGTTAATGATAATTTTTCACTCGAACAGTTGGTTCGTACAAATGAGACGCTGGAAAAACAGGTACAGATGCAGGTTACGGAAGAGCAGAAAAGCAAGAGTGCAAGAAAAGTATTGTTTAAAACAATTCAGGAGACGGCAGATTTTCTGAATTACAGCGTGGAAGTTATAACAAAGCAAAGGGACGCAGAATTTTTTGAGACTATGTATGTGCGGAAAGAAAGTATAAAAATTTTGCGGAAATTGAACGTGTATGAGCCGTTTTGTTTTTCAGTAAAGATAAATGACAATTACTATCTTGACGTACAGAAAAAGGTGACGGAATGCATTTTGAATCTGGTACGGACAGATGAGCTTATCGAGTTTTTCTTAAAGCGGGATGCGAGACGTGATATCCAGAGCGATTCAGAATACTTGGTTTCGCTGTTGATCAGAGTCAATATTTTAATTTGTGGAGGTGGAGAGATGAATCAAGCAATGAGAGGGGCATATGCCTGTGCAAAAGAGGTTGTTAGTGCAATTCCGGAAAACAAATATAAGGCATATCGTCAAAAACTGACGAGTGCAGTCGTGTTTAAAGATTACGACAGATGTTGCCAGATATTGCTGCAATTGTCTAATTACAGTGGGGTGACATTTGATTTCGTATATAATCTCTTTGAAGATTTCGACAAAAACAAGGACGTGATATACACATTTATTAATGCTTTAACGAGCAAAAAAGAGAAGATTAAGCAGGAGGGATAACAATGAAAAAGAATGCACTCACATTAACAGTAGTTGCCAATATGACATCTAACTACTCAGAAGGACTGGGGAATATTGCCAGCGTACAGAAAGTATTTAAAAACAAAAAGGTCTATACGATAAGGAGCCGGGAAAGTTTAAAGAATGCGGTTATGGTCCAGGCGGGAATGTATGATGACCTTCAGACGGAAGTGGATGGCGCTACGCAGAAACTGGTGACACCAGAATTAAATGCGGCAACTTGCCGGGCGCTGGAAGGCGGTTATATGAGTACAAAGGGGACTACATATGTGCGGAAGAGTTCCGTATATTTTACAGACGCGATTGCCTGTGAGAGCTTTGTGAATGAGACACGCTTCCACAACAATCTTTATCTGGCTGGAAATTATGCAAAGGCGCAGGGGAAAAATATTCAGAACGATGCAGATGGTGTCGGATTAATGCCGTATCAGTATGAGTATGATAAATCTTTGAAAGTTTACAGCATGACGATAGATCTGGGCATGGTTGGAAAGGATGAAAATTTTGACGCCGAAGCTTCTCCAGAAGAAAAGGCTGCCAGAATCGAATATCTTCTGCGGGCGGTGGAAACTCTGAGCCTTGTGGTCAAAGGAAATCTTGATAATGCCGAGCCGGTGTTTGTTGTTGGCGGACTGAGCGAAAGAAAGACGCATTATTTTGAAAATGTAGTCCATGTAGAGGAAGACCGGCTCATTATGTCAGATGACCTGAAAGAAAAGCTTGGTCAGGGGTATCGGGCAGGCCTGCTTAAGAGCAGAGTTTTTCTGAATGAGGATGAGATCGAAGAAGAACTTCATCCAATGTCTGTTCCTGCATTCTTTAACGCATTAGTCGAAGATGTAAAAGCATATTATGGCGTTTAATAAAAGGGAAAGCAGGTGATGCAGATGAAAGCGCTGCGTTTGGTGATTCATCAGTCCAGTGCAAATTATAAGCGTGAGGAAACGGTGGATAATAAAATGACGTATCCGCTTCCGCCGTTTTCAACAGTGATCGGTGCACTGCATAATGCATGTGGATATCGCGAGTATAAAGAGATGGATATCAGTATCCAGGGGCGGTTTGGTTCTATGCACAGAGAACCCTACACAGACTACTGCTTTTTGAATTCTACTCAGGATGACAGGGGGATCCTGGTTAAGATGAGAAATGCAGATATGCTTTCCAATGCGTATGACAGAGTGGCAAGCGCGAAAAAGCCACAGGGGAACAGCTTCCGGAATGGAATAACAATTCAGGTGCATGATCAGAAATTGCTGGATGAATATAGAGAGTTAAAAGATTTAAATGATGAAATATCAGAGTTTAAGAAAAACAGATTTAATCCGGTGATGGCACTTTTGAAAAGAAGGAAAAAAGCTCTTTCTGAAAAAAAGAAAGCATTGGGAAAAGGAAGTGGCCAGTTTTGCGGGGTAGAAAGAAGAGAGAAAGAACTCAAAGCTGCAGAAAAACTGATGAAAGAGAGAATGGAACAATTCCAAAGTGAAAGATATACGATTCCAATCTCTAAATTCAGAACACTCACAAAGTCCATGAAGTTTTATGAGGTTTTGGATGATATTGAACTTATCATTCATGTCCGGGCATCGGATGAGGTTCTGAATGACATTTTTGAACATAGGTTTGATATTAAAAGTATAGGGAGAAGTGAAGATTTTATTTCTCTTGAAGAGGCAAAACTGGTCGAACTGCAGGAAGATGCAGAGGATGAAATCGACAGTGATTATTCTGCATATGTAGATAAAAACCTGGTAGATGACGAAAAAATATTATTGGACAGCAAGTATGAAGAATCGGGTGGAACGCTGTATTTCTTGAACAAGAACTATGAAGTTGTAGCGGGAAAACGTATTTTTAAGAAGAAAAAAGCACTTTATGTATCAGGATATTCGGCAGAGGGATTTGGCGACGGCCTTTATCTGGATGCAGACGGAAATAAGAAATATATTGTTAATTTCTTTTAAGGATAAAAGGGCAGCAGGAAAAACTGCTGCTCTTAATGCAATAAACTGGTACACAGGCAGAGGGGCAAGAGGATATGAAGGATGGAACATTTTGGGCAAAACCGGATGAAACAATAGAAGAGCATGTAGAAAAGCTACTGATAGAACTGGAGCGGATGAAAAGCTATGGATATATACAGGATGATGAGTTATACAGATTGGTAAGGATTGCCTGTATACATCATGATGACGGAAAGGCAAATCCTGAGATGCAAAACAGACTTGCAAAGGCGAAATGCGGGCAGCATATTTTGTTTAATCAGGACAAAGAAATCCCCCATAACGTGCTTTCTGGATTTTTTTTAAATCCAGATCAATTCGATGGATTCGAAGACCCAAAGCTGGAATATTACAGGGTTCTGTTTGCAATTCTTTATCATCATGATTATGGAGATCCGATTGAAATCTTGGAAGAAAATAAAGAATTGATTTCTTCTCTTCTTGCGGGATTCTGTATATATGATATTAATAAACGGAGTACGAGAAAAAGGATTAAAAAGATGATAAATGATCCTGCTGCGATTAAAATTAAAGGAATCTTACATCTATGCGATTACAGCGCAAGCGGTGGATACGTTTCTGAATATCCAAATGATTTTCTGGATACTTCTATGGAAAATGTCAGAATGCTGTGGCGTCAGCATAATCCGGAAGCGGATTGGAATGAACTGCAGGCCTTTTGCGGCGAGAGGCAGGATGACAATGTAATTGTGGTGGCACAGACTGGAATGGGGAAGACAGAAGCAGGATTTCGGTGGATCGGAAACCATAAAGGATATTTTATCCTTCCTCTGAGAACGGCGATCAATGCAATGTATGACAGGGTGAAGGAAACAATTTTGCTTAATAAAGATATTGATACAAGGCTTGCGGTCCTTCATTCTGAGTCATTGGAATATTACGCAAAACAATCGGAAGGAACTATCGATTTAATTGAATATGAAAATCGGGGAAAGCATTTGTCTATACCGCTTAGTATATCGACTCTTGATCAGTTGTTTGATTTTGTTTTTAAGTATCAGACTTATGAACTGAAGTTGACAACGCTTTCTTTCTCCAAGATCGTAATAGATGAAATACAGATGTATGATCCGGAACTGCTGCGCTATTTAATCACTGGATTAAAGCAAATTGTCAGCATGGGAGGGAAAGTTGCGGTCATGACCGCGACATTGCCTCCGTTTATCAAAGATTTTCTGATGGAAAATATTCCATTCAAAAAAGAAAATATTGCAACATTCGTAAATGATTCTATCCGTCATCATTTGGAAATCCGGGATCGAAAGATCAATGCAGAAGATATTGAGGAATTTTACCGCAGAAACTGCAGATCAGGAGAAGCAGGGAAAATACTGGTCGTATGCAATACGATACGAAAAGCGCAGGAGCTGTATGAAGAATTGAAGGAGAATCTGGGAGGCCAGGATGTACATATTCTTCACAGCCGTTTTATACGGAGAGAGAGAGCGGTATTAGAAAAAGAGATTCTGGACTTTGGGAAGACTTTTGATGAAAACAGGAAGATTGACCGCAGATCGGGGATCTGGATATCAACATCACTTGTAGAGGCGAGCCTGGACATTGATTTTGATTATCTTTTTACAGAACTTTACGAACTCAGTTCGCTGTTTCAAAGACTGGGAAGGTGTAACCGTAAAGGGGTAAAATCAATAGCGGGGCCGAATTGTTTTGTGTATACACAGATTGATGCGGAGCATCTGACCGGGACACCGCATGGGTTTATCGACAGAACCTTATTCGAACTGTCAAGATCAGCACTGAACGAGGTGAATGGAATACTCAGTGAAGCACAAAAGATAGAGTTGATCAATAAATATTTTACAACTGAGAATGTGCGGGGGAGTGAGTACTTGAAGAAATATGGCGACGTTGACTGGATCGAAGGGATACAGCCATATCAGTTTGAAAAAAACGAGTTTGATCTGAGAAATATCTTGTCAGAAACAGTGATCCCGAGTCCGATTTACGAAAGACACAGACAGGAGATTGAGTCTGCTGCAGAAAAAGCATCGGATATGACACGAAATTATATTGAACGGATGAAAGAGAAAGAAAAAATCATGCAATATGCGCTGAGTGTCCCGTATTGGTATTGGACGAAGTATCAATCTGCGGTCCGGCAGGGAAAAGCATGTTCGTTTGCGCCTGTTAAACTTAGCAGAAGAGAACAGATTCCGGTAATGGAATGTGTGTATGATGAGGCGGGTTTTCATCAAATGAATTTCCAAGATCAGACAGGAATGGGAATTATCCTTTAATGTGTGTTTTGCTGAAAGGAAAGTATTATGGACAGAGAGATAACTGGTGTTATGGTATATTACAACGAAGTATGCCGGCGGAAACTGTGGTATTTCTATCATGGTATACAATTAGAGCAGGATAATGAGAATGTAAAAATAGGAAAGGTTCTTGATGAAGAAACTTATAAAAGGGATGAGAAACATATCAATATCGATAATGTTATTAATATTGATTTTATCCGTTCAAGCGGGATACTGCATGAGATCAAAAAGAGCCGCAAGATAGAAGCGGCAGGGATCCTTCAGGTAAAATACTACTTATATTATTTAAAACAAAAAGGAGTAGAGGGTATCACGGCGCGGATAGATTATCCTTTGTTGAAAAAATCACTGGAAGTTGAGTTGACGGATGAGGATGAAGCGGAGATCAAGACAAAGCTAGGGGAGATCAGAAAAATCGTAAACGCGGATATACCTCCCGAATTGAAGAAAAAGAATATTTGTAAATCGTGTGCATATTTTGCTCTTTGCTTTATTTAATAACGGTTATCAATAAGATGAAGTGAAAGGGGAAGGACAGTGCAATGAAAAGAAGTTACTATATTTACAATAACGGATCTTTGCGGCGAAAAGATAATACACTTACTTTTACAGATGAAAACGATGACAAAAGAGATCTTCCGATTGAACAGATCCATGATATTTATGTTATGTCTGAGATGACGTTTAATACCAGCCTGATCAATCTTCTTTCTCAGTATGGCATACCGGTACATTTTTTTAACTATTACAGTTTCTATACCGGCAGCTTTTATCCGAGAGAACGTTTAGTTTCTGGAAATCTTTTAGTCCGTCAGGTTGAGCATTATACGGACCATGAAAAACGAATGGAACTGGCGAAAGCATTTATAGAAGGTGCCTCATATAATATTTACCGCAACCTGCGTTATTATAATGGGAGGGGAAAAGATGTACAGTCGTATATGAATGAGATAGAAGATTTACGGAAACAGATCCCTAAAGCGCAGAGTATCCAGGAGTTGATGGGGTATGAAGGGAATATCAGGAAAATATATTACAGTGCCTGGCCGGTTATCATTGACCAGGAAATTGAGTTTGAGAAGAGGGTAAAAAATCCGCCTGACAATATGGTTAATACACTGATTTCTTTTGTGAATACGTTGATATATACAAAAATGCTGGGAGAAATTTATCAGACTCAGCTGAATCCAACTGTCAGTTATCTCCATGAACCAGGTGATAGAAGGTTTTCGTTAAGCCTTGATCTGGCAGAAATATTTAAACCAATTTTGGGAGACCGATTGATTTTTTCTCTTTTGAACAGGAAGCAGATTACAGAAAAAAATTTTACAAAGGGATTGAATTATCTGCATTTGTCTCAGAACGCTTCAAAAACGATCGTGGCGGAATTGGACGCAAAAATGCAGACCACGATAAAGCATAAAGCTCTAAATAAGACAGTTTCTTATCAATATTTAATGCGTCTGGAATGTTATAAACTGGTGAAACATCTTTTAGGGGAAAAGGTATATGAGCCTTTTGAAATATGGTGGTAGGCAGGGATTGCTATGTATGTGATATTAGTATATGATATAAAAAGTGACCAGAGCGGAGCGAAAGTACTGTCCAAGACGTTTAAAACCTGTAAGAAATATTTGATGCATATACAGAATTCTGTTTTTGAAGGAGAGATTTCTGAAGCGCAGCTTTTAAAATTGAAAATGGAACTTAATAAAGTGATTCGAGAGGACAGAGATTCATTGATTGTATTTAAATGTAGGAATGAGAAGTGGATTCCTAAGGAGTTTTGGGGTGTGGATGATGATAAGACAAGCAACTTTTTATGATTGTCGATCCTCAATAGCGAAAAATTGCTGGGAGATGGACAAAGATTGAAATATCAAGGGGAATTTATACTTTGTAAAGTGAAAGGTGGATAATTTTTGAAAAGAAATCAACGAGGAAAGGAGGTAGACAAAAAGTGTACCTGTATTGAAGAAAATAGAAGGGGAAAACAGGAACGGGATATAGTAGAAGCATAGTGGAATGTAAAGATACTCATACGTTAATCTGAAGAACAGTAATTCGGGATATAGTAGAAGCATAGTGGAATGTAAAGTGCTTATGCAGATGATGTGAAGGTGCTGAGAAAAGGATATAGTAGAAGCATAGTGGAATGTAAAGGTCTAATAGCTTAAACTGTGCAAATAAATCTGCTTCGATATAGTAGAAGCATAGTGGAATGTAAAGGGAACAAAGGTTGTAGCATTACTGCCGGTAAGAACTGATATAGTAGAAGCATAGTGGAATGTAAAGGAGCTGTTGCGGTGCAAAAGGATTATGCCGCCAGTCTGATATAGTAGAAGCATAGTGGAATGTAAAGATATAGCAGAGAGGCAGAAGCAAATCGAGGATTCCCGGATATAGTAGAAGCATAGTGGAATGTAAAGGAAGCAGAAGCTTTCTTCTGTGCTGAATCCGCCTTAGATATAGTAGAAGCATAGTGGAATGTAAAGCATGGATTTGATAAGGTATTACATCTATACGGTGGCGATATAGTAGAAGCATAGTGGAATGTAAAGGTATTCGACATTCTCCATATCTTTAAGCATATCGGATATAGTAGAAGCATAGTGGAATGTAAAGATAGAATATATCGTTGTTGACCCTTCTGCTGCCGGGTGATATAGTAGAAGCATAGTGGAATGTAAAGTTTTTTACAGCAGCTTCCGCTTCTGATCGGATATCGATATAGTAGAAGCATAGTGGAATGTAAAGTTTTATGTCCCATAGATAGTACCTCCTTATGCTACGATATAGTAGAAGCATAGTGGAATGTAAAGGCAAAAACTGTGGCGGTTAAGGCCCCTGTCACTAAGATATAGTAGAAGCATAGTGGAATGTAAAGCAGCAATTGAAAGGGGAATGACAACATGATGAATGGATATAGTAGAAGCATAGTGGAATGTAAAGAAGAAAAGGAAAGGGGTTGACTATTTTGATTAGAGGATATAGTAGAAGCATAGTGGAATGTAAAGGTGATCACAACATCATCTGTGCTGATTTCTGGGTCTGATATAGTAGAAGCATAGTGGAATGTAAAGCCTGGCACCGTGAGTCCTTATTATAGGGGAGGCCCCGATATAGTAGAAGCATAGTGGAATGTAAAGTTGGTAACGGTATATGTAGTCGTGCTGCCGTCTGTGTGATATAGTAGAAGCATAGTGGAATGTAAAGGCAATACGTCTGGTGCACATTTTAAGGCTGTCTGAGATATAGTAGAAGCATAGTGGAATGTAAAGTGTCTTCCGGCAACTCGATATTATCGAGTATTTCCGATATAGTAGAAGCATAGTGGAATGTAAAGATAACCGCAAGAGCGGGGAGCCTAGCAAGCTATGAAGATATAGTAGAAGCATAGTGGAATGTAAATTAAAGGTTTTGGAAAGAAACAAAGAAGGAGAAGAAGTTGAAAAAGAGGATTATATTACTGACCTGCTGTTTATTACTGGCAGTTTCAGGCTGCAGAAATCAGAGGACAGAGGGAGAAGAAAAAGAACAGGAGAATCAGAAAAGTCAGGAAGAAAATCAAGAACAGCCAGAAGAAACAAAAACAGAGAAAGAGATTCCTTCAGATGAAGAATTGTCTCTGCAGGAAAACTCTGAAACTCATATAGAAGTCAGTGATTATTTCCAGAACTTTCAGCAATTGGTTGATATACTGGGCATGGAGCATACAGAGGGATGGCAGCTTTCTGATACAGATTCCTATAAAAAAGACAATTTTTATCTAGAGTGGCTGGATGATGCTTTCAGTATGAAAGATGAGGGAACAGACTATGTTTCTTTATATGGGATTACAGTGGGAGATGATATGACTGAAGCAGATACAGCAATGAAAGAAAATGGTTGGATTACTTATTATACGAATGAAAATACTTCGGCCTATTTAACTACTATAAATGACCGGGCTTTTATGGCCTCCTTTGATGGCAATGAAGAGGGAAAGGTTACCCTTTGGTATTTGAACAATTGGCCTCAGGGGGAGGATATCTATGAAGTGCTCAATGGTCAGGCAACTGCAGAAGAAAGTGGTGATACGCAGGAAACGCCAGATGTCTCCTCGGAGTGGAAGCAGGCTTACATTGACTATATAAACAGCCATGGACAGTTTGAAATAAGCAAACTGGTAAATATAAATAATGATGAGATACCGGAATTATATATTAACTTCGGTACTACTGCCAGTGGCGATGTTTTGTGCAGTTATGCCGAAGGAACGGTGATTGAACAGCCTATGTACAACTACGGATTTTCTTATATAGAAGGGCAGAATCTGTTCAGGGATCTGGGCGGACATATGGATGTCTATTATGACAAAATATATACCATACAGGACGGCCAGTTCGCCCTGCTCTACAGTGGTGATTACGGCGCTGAAGATAATTCAAATGTACAACTTGATGAGTCTGGAATGCCGATTTATAACTACTACTGGAATGGAACCCAGGTATCTTCCCAGGAAGAATATATGACTCTGCTGAACCAGGTATATAATACAGAACAGGCAATTACGCCATATGACGGAGCTCAGTATGAAGATGGACGATACGTGGGAAATGGATTGTGTGATTATAATGAGATTATTGAGGCGATAAACAATTATTGAAGCTGATTAGAAAACCTTCAAACTGTTGTGAATGGATGGGGCAGTTTGAAGGTTTTTTGCTATTGAGAACTTTTGACGGCAAACACAAAAAAGGATTTTCAGCATTTCAAAAATACTGAAAATCCTTTTTTAAAAGTCGGGGCAACAGGATTTGAACCTGCGACCTCACGGCCCCCAGCCGTGCGCGCTACCAAGCTACGCCATACCCCGTGACCAACAAATGCTATTATACCAGAATTTTTTTAAAAATCAACACTTTTTTAGAAAATTTTTTGGACTGGAACCAAAGTATTTTCGAAAGGCCCCTGAAAAGTGTTCTGGAGAGGAGTATCCCAGGGCGTTGGATACGGAGGTGACAGTCTGGCCTGGCTGCCCCAGAAGGACCAGAGCCCGCTCCATACGGGCCTGAGTCCGCTTTTCCAGAAAGGTCTGTCCGTAAAACTCTTTCAGGAAACGTTCTGTCTGCCTGGTGCTTAAACCTAAGCGGCGGGACAGTTCCCTAAGACTCAGATTTTCATATTCATATAAAAAATAATCTTCTGCAATGACGGATTTTTGCAGGACCAGATTCTGAGGAGAAGAGGAATTTCCCTCACTGGCAGCGGACCGGGAACTGCGGATGCAGAGAATAAAAATCTGTTTGAGGAGGCCGCAGATGTATTCCCCATATCCAAAGGGCTTTTTCTCCAGCTCCTCTTTCAGCTCTTCTAAAAGAGGAAGCAGACAGGAGCCCTTTCTTTCCAGAATAAGATCCTGGGAGATCAGAGCAGACAGGATCGGCTTTTTTCCGCTAATGATACTGGGAAGGCAATGGTCTATATGGAAATAAAGGCAGAATTCCACCATGGGTTCTTTTTTGTGGGAAATCTCAGAATGTTCTATGTGAGGACCTGCCATATAAAAGGTTTCCGGAGCTGTGTGAAAATATCCATCTTTTAAATGGATCTCCCCCTTCCCAGAGACGATATAGTGCAGCTCATAGCAGCCGGCGCCATGGCTGTGAAAAGGTACATGGAGTACCTGACGGCAAAGGGCAATGGTAAGGACATGGACGGGGATATTTTCAACAGTGAAAGTAAAATCCAGATTCTGGAGCAGGGTGTTCATTTTATTTCCTCCTGACAGGGAATAACGTTGTTTTTAGTAATCCAACAGGCGGTTTCAGAAATTCTTCCGGTTTTCTTACAGTCTATCAGGAACAGAAGAGGACAGTCAAGAAAGAATATAAATAAACCTGCGAAAAGACGACATATTTTCTGAAAGCTGTCGCTGTTCTCTCTTAAAGAAACTTCATATAAACGTATAATAAAGATAAATAAAAACACAGAGAAAACACAGAGGAGGATTTTAAGATGGGTACAATGAAAGGTGCGATCCTGCCAGGCAACAGCACAGTGGAACTGAAAGATTTTGAAATTCCAAAGCCGGGATTCGGCCAGGTGCTGATAAAAACTATGGCATCTACTATCTGCGGCAGCGATATCCGCTGTATTTACCGGAAACATGTGGGAAAAGGACCGGAGGCTTATATCCCAGGAACCATTGCAGGTCATGAACCCTGCGGGCAGATCGTAGAGGAAGGCCAGGGACTGCGGCGGTTTAAGAAAGGAGACAGGGTCATTGTCTATCATATTTCCGGCTGTGGTGTCTGCCATGACTGCAGGAAGGGGTATTATATATCCTGCAAGAGTCAGTACAGAAGAGCTTATGGCTGGCAGAGAGACGGCGGTATGGCGCCCTATATCCTTGCAGAGGAAAAAGACCTGATCCCATTACCGGAACCGTTGACTTATAAGGACGGTGCTCAGGTAGCCTGCGGATTTGGAACCGTTTATGAAGCAATTGAGAAAATAGGAATTTCCGGAAATCATACAGTGCTGGTTACGGGACTGGGGCCAGTGGGGCTTGCAGCTTTAATGCTGGCCAGAGCTATGGGTGCAGATAAACTGATCGGTGTGGAGATAAATGACTACCGGATTAATCTGGCGAAAAAATTGGGACTTGCAGATTTGATCATTAAGCCGGGAGAGGGAGCTTTAGAAGAAATTCTGGAGGCTACAGGGGGACATGGAGCAGAGCGGGCTATTGATGCCAGCGCCAATGACCAGGCCCGGCAGCTTGCGGTCCGGGGAACCAGAGACTGGGGAAGGATTGCTTTTGTAGGGGAAGGAGGTACCAGCACCCTGAATCCCAGCCCGGATATGATCCATGGACAGAAAACTATTTATGGCTCTTGGGTAACTTCTCTCTGGAAAATGGAAGAACTGACAGAGCACCTGGTACGGTGGAACATTCATCCGGAAAAGCTGATCACTCATGAGTTTCCACTGGAGAAGGCCGGAGAGGCTTATGCCCTTATGGCAGGTGGAAACTGCGGCAAAGTTGCAGTTACTTTTGAAAAATAGACGGAAAAGGAGCCGGACACAGGCAAAAATAGAAACTCATACAGAAAACCGGAAAAGCAGGAAAAAATCTGTTTTTCCGGTTTTTCTATTGACTTTTTTAATGCTTAGTGATATGGTTAATTACACAAGTAATGAACCATATAAGCAATGAACTAAAAATGTAAAGCAAGATTCAGAGAAGAAACAAAAAAGAATTTATGGGTCCATAGACAGAATAGAAAGGATGTGAGAAATCTTGCAGGAACTTTTGAATCAGGAGAAATCGATTTATCTTCAGATTAAGGAAATGATTGAAAGAGATATCCTGAGGGATATTCTCCTGGAAGAGGAAAGAGTGCCCAGCACCAATGAGCTGGCGAAACTTTACGCCATTAATCCGGCCACAGCAGCTAAGGGCGTGAATCTTTTAGTAGACGAAGGTATTTTGTATAAGAAAAGGGGAATCGGTATGTTTGTAGCGGCAGGCGCCAAGGAGGCGATCCGAAAGAAAAGAAGGGAACATTTTTTTGAAGACTATGTAAAAGCCATGTTGGCAGAGGCAGCTAATCTGGGGATCAGCAAAGAGGAACTGATTGAAATGATCGCATGGAACCAGGGAGGGAAAGAAAATGAGTGAAAAAATTTTACAATGCAGGGGAATTGTCAAGGAATACAGGAAACAGGAAGTGCTCCACAATATAGACCTGACACTGGAGCAGGGGAAGATTTACGGCCTCATCGGAAGAAATGGCGCCGGGAAGACTACGCTGCTGTCTATTCTTTCCGCCCAGAATCCGGCCACTTCAGGAGATGTTCTTCTGAATGGAGAAAAGGTGTGGGAGAACTCCAGGGCCCTTGAGGAGATTTTCTTTTCCAGGGAAATCAGTCCCAATGCAGTGGGAGATTCCTCTGGTCTTAGGGTAAAGGATTATCTGGAAATGGCAGAGGCCTATCTGCCTAAATGGGATAAGAATATGGCAGAAGAATTAGTAGAACTGTTTCATCTGGATAAAAAGAAAAAGACATTGAAGCTGTCTAAGGGCATGCTTTCCATGCTTTCTATTGTGCTGGCACTGGCCAGCAAGGCGGAATTTACTTTTATGGACGAACCGGTTTCCGGCCTGGATGTAGTGGCCCGGGAACAGTTTTATAGACTCTTACTGGAAGAGTTTACAGAAAGCGGCAGGACTTTTGTTATCTCTACTCATATCATTGAGGAAGCGGCAGACCTGTTTGAGGAAGTAATCTTCCTCCATGAGGGAAGAATTCTTTTGAAAGAAAATACCCAGGAACTGCTGGAGCACAGTATCTATGTCAGCGGCAGAGCAGAGGAAGTAGATGAGGCAGTTAAAGGAAAAGAAATCCATCACCAGGAAATCTTAGGCAGGAGCAAAAGTGTTATGGTCAGGCTGAAAGAGGGAGAAACCCTGAACCAGACCCAGGGAATCACACTGCAGCCAATGAACCTTCAGAAGGTATTTGTTTCTTTGTGCGCCGGGGAGGAAGAGTGATATGAAGAGAGGTAAGAGAATCCTAAAAGTCGTATGGGAGAATGTCTGGGTGGGATCAGGTATGGTTTTCCTACTATGCATAGCACAGTTTTTCCGTCTTTCCCAGTGGAGCCTGGAAAGTGTGAAAGAAATTGCAGGCTCTATGTTTGCAGGGGGACTTGTCATAGTGTCAGCGGCTACTTTAATGCTTATGGTCTATTCCAGATATAGCGTATATGAACCTTTGAAAATTTTTATGGGATATACCAGAAAAAAATCATTTGAGGATATGCAGTTTGCCAAGCTGCTCAGCGCTCTTTTCATAGCCCTTATTTCCGCAGCGGCTGTTACGTTTGGAAGGTGGCCTTCTGTGAAAACAGAAGATTTGACCATGGTCTTCTGGGGCTTTGTGCTGATGATGCTGGTACAGGGAGCTATGGAGCTGCTGACAATCCTCTATCTAAAGACCAGAAAACAGTGGATCGTCTTGGCTGCTATAGTAGTTGCCTGCGCCGGTATCGGGGGATTTGTGGGTTATAACGTTATGGCCATCATAGATGCAGAGGATATCATTGAGATACAGATGTCGTTCTTGTTTTTACAGGAAAATCCGCTGCTCTGGCTGCTGGTTTTTATAGTAGTCTATCATCTTATGGAATACTTTTCCTGGAAGCTGTTGAAAAATCTGGAAATCCGCATATAGCAGGAGGTGGAGAGTATGTGGAAAAGCGTAAGAGCACTTTGGAAGATCAGGAAAAAGGAGTTTTATATCTATATTTCACTGACTGGAATAGTATGGATTTTTGGAAACCTGTTTACCGGAGCCATGAAAGCAGGGACGCAGCTGCCTGGGGCTCTGCCTTTCGCCACCATGCTGGCTGCTTTTGGAGGCATAATCATGTGCGTTATAGGCTTTGGCACAGAGGTATTCTATGGATATGATTTTTATTTGCGTTTTGGTCATACCAGAAAGGAATTTCTTTTTGTATCAGGCATTGTGACCTTTTTTCAGAGTCTGATCATGGTTGTGGAACTGAAGATTTTTCTGGAACTGGAAATGCTGATTTCTCATAGTCTCTTTTCCGGCTCTCCGGGGACCAGACAACTGGAGACTGCGATCAGTATTTTTTCAGATTATGTATCTATACCCTGGCTTCCAGTCTATGGGCTGCTGATCACAGGACTGTCCTGTGCAGGAGGGGCATTTATCCATCGGTTTCACACAAGAGGCGGCTGGATACTGGTCTTTTTATGGCTTCTGGCGGCTGGAGTACTGCCGAAGATTATTCAGACACCCTGGTTTCATGAAGCGGCAGGGAATATTCTGAAAACTGCCATGGTTATACAGTTGTTTTTCGGAGCGCTTATAGGAGGCGCACTGTATCTGGCAGGGGTATTTGGGCTTCGGAAAGCAGGCGTAAACTGAGTAAATTCCTCCAAAAGAATTGACGTTTTCACCGGAAAATGGTATCTTAATAAGAAGCTATTGTAAAGTGGAATGGGAGGAATTGAAGAATGAAAAATTGCGGTAAATACAAAAGGCAGTATTTTCTTCCCCCGGTGAAATGTTTGGACTGGGCTGAGAAAGACTATGTAGATCATGCACCGATCTGGTGCAGCGTGGATCTGCGGGATGGAAACCAGGCACTGGTGATCCCCATGAACCTGGAACAGAAGATTGAATTCTTCAAAATGCTGGTGAAAATCGGATTTAAGGAGATTGAGGTGGGATTTCCTGCCGCTTCTGAAACGGAATATACCTTCCTCCGTACTCTAATTGAAGAAAACCTGATTCCTGACGACGTGACCATCCAGGTACTGACTCAGGCCAGAGAGCATATTATCAAGAAAACTTTTGAAGCAGTAAAAGGAGCGAAGAATGTCATTGTACATGTGTACAATTCTACTTCTTTAGCCCAGAGAGAGCAGGTGTTTAGAAAATCCAAAGAAGAGATCAAGAAGATCGCTGTGGATGGAGCAGTTCTTCTGAAAGAACTTACAGAGGAGGCAGATGCAGACTACCGTTTTGAGTACAGCCCGGAAAGTTTTACAGGTACAGAGCCGGAGTATGCTCTGGAAGTATGCAATGCTGTATTAGATGTATGGCAGCCCACTGCAGACAGGAAAGCCATCATCAATCTGCCGGTTACGGTCCAGCACTCCATGCCTCATGTTTACGCCAGCCAGATTGAGTATATGTGCAAGAACCTGAAATACAGAGATAATGTAGTAGTATCCCTCCACCCTCATAATGACAGAGGCTGCGGTGTGGCCGATGCGGAGATGGGACTTCTGGCAGGAGCTGACAGGATTGAGGGAACCCTTTTTGGAAACGGTGAGAGAACAGGAAACGTAGATATTGTTACCCTGGCTCTGAATATGTATTCTCAAGGGGTGGAACCTAATTTGGACTTCAGCAACATGACACAGATCAGTGAGAAATATGAAGAATTTACCGGCATGAAGATCAACGAGAGAAGTCCATACAGCGGCGCTTTGGTATTTGCTGCATTCTCCGGTTCTCACCAGGATGCCATTGCAAAAGGTATGCACTGGCTGGAGGAGAAAAAGCCGGATCATTGGACTGTGCCATATCTTCCCATTGATCCGACAGACCTGGGAAGAAATTATGACGCAGATGTTATCCGTATCAACAGCCAGTCCGGCAAGGGCGGTGTGGGATATATCCTGGAGACCAAGTACGGTCTGAACCTGCCTGCCAAGATGAGAGAAGCCATGGGTTATACCGCTAAGGCTGTATCTGATCATACTCAGAAGGAACTGAAACCTGAGGAAATTTTTGAACTGTTTAAGAAGACTTTTGAGAATGTAAAATCTCCTCTGGATATCACAGAGGTGCATTTCCAGCAGAAAGAGGACGGGATCACTACCCAGGTGACCTCAGAGTTTAACGGAAGGTCCATTACCACAGAAGCTGCCGGAAATGGACGCCTCAATGCAGTGAGCAATGCCCTGAAGAAAGCTTATGATTTCCAGTATGACCTGGTAACTTATCAGGAGCATGCTCTGGAGCAGAGTTCCAGTTCCAAGGCTATCGCTTATGTGGGAATCCGGAAGCCAGATGGAAGTCTGGCCTGGGGCGCGGGAGTAGACCCCGATATTATCCGGGCTTCAATTGATGCTCTGGTGACAGCCATCAATAACAGATAATTAAAAAAATAAGAGAGACCTTTTGAAGGAATTGTGACAATAGAAAACAAAAGGAAAAAAGAGTATGAATATTATTTGTACAATTTTAGCCGGCATCCACTGTCTTATAGAGCGTGTGTCAGAATGGGCGGGGAGACGGAAAATATCCAAGAAAAGCAGGCGGGACAAAGCTGTTTTTGTAGTGGGAGCCATTGCTGTGGCAGCTATATCTTTTTCCTGTAATAGTGTTCATGCCCAGGGAAAGAATCAAGAAGAAACTCCGAAACAAAAGGAGGAACGGCAGGAAGAGGCTGACCCAGAGGAGGACGAGGTCTGCGGGCTGGGGTCCATTATCCAGGGCGTTCTGGCTGGACAGGAGGCCCAGTCGGAAGTGACGAAGGTGGGAACCTCCTTTGAAGTTGTCCTTGTAGGTCAGAGGGTAAGTAAGAGAGAACTGGATTCTCATCTGGATTTTGCAGAAAAAGGTTCAGAAAATCTGGAACTTTTGAAGAATGAGTCTATTGGCATGTCAGAACAACATCTGACTATGTCAGATGAAGATTATGAAACTCTTCTGAAAATCGTAGAGGCAGAAGCCGGAGGAGAAGATGATATAGGAAAAATCCTGGTGGCTAATGTAATCTTTAACCGGATAGAACATCCGGAGTTCCCATCTACGGTTACAGAAGTTGTGTGGCAGAATGTGGCGGGAAGCCCTCAGTTTTCGCCTACTGTAGACGGCAGGATCCATACAGTAACAGTGTCAGAGGAAACCAGAGAAGCAGTAAACAGGGCCATTGATGGGGAAGATTATTCCCAGGGAGCCTTGTATTTTGTAGAGGAATCTACTGCAGACCAGGATAATGTAAAATGGTTTAAAAGTGATCTGAAATATTTATTTAAGCATGGGGTTCATACGTTTTATAAATACCCCTAAAGAAAGGATACAGAACATGCAGGTATTATATAAGAGTACAAGAGGAACAGGAGAGAAGATTACAGCATCTCAGGCAATTCTGAAAGGACTGTCTGATGACGGAGGATTATTTGTACCGGACAATATCCCAAAACTGGATGTTGATCTGGATACTCTCTCAAAGATGGACTATCAGGAGATCGCCTATGAAGTTATGAGCCGTTTTCTGACAGATTTTACAGAGGAAGAGCTGAAATCCTGTATCGAGAATGCTTATGACAGCAAGTTTGATACAGAGGAGATCGTTCCCTTGGTAAAGAAAGGGAACACCTATATCATGGAGCTTTTCCATGGACCAACTATAGCTTTTAAGGATATGGCTCTGTCTATCCTGCCTCACCTGCTGACTACTGCTGCTAAGAAAAACCAGGTGAAGAATGAGATCGTGATCCTCACAGCTACATCAGGAGACACGGGAAAGGCTGCTATGGCAGGTTTTGCAGACGTACCGGGGACAAAGATTATTGTATTCTACCCGAAGAATGGCGTCAGCCCTGTTCAGGAGAAACAGATGGTGACCCAGAAAGGGGAAAATACTTATGTGGTGGGCATTACCGGAAACTTTGATGATGCCCAGTCCGGCGTAAAGAAAATGTTTAATGATAAAGAACTGGCAAAAGAGCTTGACCAGGCCGGGTATCAGTTTTCTTCTGCTAATTCTATCAATATCGGACGTCTGGTTCCTCAGGTGGCTTACTATGTCTATGCCTATGTGAAGCTGATGGAGAGAGGGGAGCTTCAAAAAGGAGAAGAGATCAATGTAGTAGTGCCTACTGGAAATTTTGGAAATATTCTGGCTGCCTATTATGCAAAACAGATGGGAATTCCCTATGGGAAATTTATCTGTGCTTCTAATGAAAACAAAGTATTGTTTGATTTCTTCCGCACAGGCTGCTATGACCGGAACAGAGACTTTATCCTTACATCCTCACCTTCTATGGATATCCTGATTTCCAGCAATCTGGAACGGCTGATCTACCGGATCGCAGGAGAAGACAGTGAGAAGAACCGGGAGCTGATGAACGAACTGACAGAAAAAGGCGTTTATCAGATTACTCCTCAGATGGAAGAAGGATTAAAGGAATTCTACGGAAATTATGCCACAGAGGAAGAAACTGCAGAGATCATCCGCAGATTTTATCAGGATAATCAGTATGTACTGGATACTCATACAGCTGTAGCAGCAGAGGTTTATGAGAAATATCTGACTGAAACAGGAGATGATAAGCCTGCAGTGATTGCTTCTACGGCAAGTCCGTATAAATTTACCAGAAGTGTTATGACTGCTATTGATAAAAAATATGGAGATATGGATGATTTTGCTCTGGCAGATGAACTGGAAAAGATTTCAGGAGTAAAGATTCCCAGAGCCATAGATGAAATCCGTACAGCGCCGGTGCGCCATAATACAGTGGCGGAAGCAGGAGAAATGCCGGAAGTGGTAAAGAAGATATTGAAGATCCAGTGACGGAAATGTTTGGAAAGAGAGATAGAATATTACCTTTCTCTTTTTAGGGGACAGAGAAAAAACGGAGGCACACCATGGGAAAAATTGACTTTGATCATGCCAAGCTGGAGTTTGAAAAATATCTTCGGAATTTTGACCTGGAAAATTCCAAAATCCGCTTAAAGCAGGAACATACTTTTGGCGTGGTAAAGGCGGCAGACTATATCTGCAGCAGGGAAGGAATGGGAGAAGAAGACAGAGAACTGGCTCTTCTCATTGCCCTTCTTCATGATATTGGAAGATTTGAACAGCTGAAAGTCTATAATAGTTATGATGACAATCGCTTTGACCATGCCATGTTTGGCGTCCGGCTGCTTTTTGAAGAAGGAGAGATTCGTAAATTTATTTTATCCGGAGATTATGATGATATCATCAGACAGGCCATTGCTTTTCACTCTTTGTATAGTCTTCCAGAAGTTCAGGACCCAAGGACCCTTCTCCACTGTAAGATTATCAGAGATGCAGATAAACTGGATAACTTCCGGGTAAAATCTGTGGACAGTCTGGAGGCTCATTTTGATCTTACCAGGGAAGAAATCCAGAGGGAAGGGGTTTCTGAGAATGTACTTCAGGCAGTGAGAGAGCACAGATGTGTGTATAGAGAAGAAAGAAAAACTCACCTTGATATGTGGATTTCCTATCTGGCTTTTATTTTCAATTTGAATTTTCCTTCCAGTTTCCGTTTCATCCAGGAAAATGATTATATAAATAGGTGTATTGACCGGATGGAGTATGAGGAAAAAAATACCAGAGAAGCCATGGAGGAAGTGCGGAAAATCTGCCTGGAATATGTACAGGAAAATAAGATCTGTGTAAAAACAAGGTTAAATTTCCCTGAGACAGATATGCATTTTTGTTGAAATAATCCATATACTAGAGTATAATAAAAATTAGAAAAAGTCCTGGGGTGTTCGACGCTCCCATTATTTTTGAACCTACATTACTTTAAACGGGATTCCTATATTGCCGGTTTCAATGTCAGGCCGTCATTATGCAGCGGAAGACAGCGCGCCGGTTGCGGTTGCCCACCTGGCTTAGGCTAGGAGTCAGAAGATGGGAAACGGCACTTTGGGACATTTATTTTTGTTCAAGGAGAAATACATATTATGGGGATCGTGAAAAAACCGTTTGGTAAAAGCCCGGACAACCGGGAAGTTTTTTTGTATGAAATTAAAAATGCCAATGGCATGAGTATAGGAGTCAGCGATTTTGGCGCGACTCTGGTAAATATTCTTGTGCCGGACAGAGATGGAAAAATGCTGGATGTAGCATTGGGCTATGACAGCGCAGAGGGATATTATGACAATTCCTGCCATTTCGGGGCGGTGATCGGAAGAAATGGAAATCGTATCGGAGGCGCCAGATTTACCTTAAATGGAAAGGAATACCAGCTGGCAGTCAACGATAATAAAAATAACCTTCACAGCGGACCGGACTGGTATCGTACCCGGATATGGGAGGTGAAGGCAGTAGATGAGGAAAAGAATTCCGTTGTCTTCGCTCTTTCCAGTCCAGATATGGACCAGGGATTTCCAGGCAATTTCCATACAGAGGTTACCTATACATTAACAGATGAGAATGAAGTGCAGATTCATTATGAAGGTGAAGCAGATCAGGATACCATCGTAAACATGACCAATCATTCCTATTTTAATTTGGCAGGACATGAGGCCGGCTCAGAAGCCCTGCTGGAACATAAAGTGCAGATTCTGGCTCCAGAGTACACACCTGTATCTGATTCAGAAGCTATCCCCACAGGAGAGATTGCTCCGGTAGAGGGAACGCCTATGGATTTCCGGGAGCCTAAGAAAATTGGACAAGATTTAGAGGCGGACTTTGAACAGCTGAAATTTGGCGGTGGATATGACCATAACTATGCCTTGACAAGAGAGAAAGGCTCCATGAGAAAAGCTGCCGTTGCGGAGTATGAGAAAAGCGGTATTGTCATGGAAGTATATACAGATCTTCCGGGCATGCAGTTTTATATCGGCAATTTTATTGATAATGAAAAAGGAAAAAATGGATGTGTTTATCAGAAACGGGGCGGATTCTGTATGGAAACACAGTACTATCCTGATGCCTGCAATCAGGCTTCTTTCCAGAGCTCTGTTTTGAAAGCCGGAGAAAAGTATGATACAACAACTGTATATAAGTTTTCTGTAAAAGCTTGATGCAGGAATTTAATTCCCGCGAGCAATGAGCCAATTGGGCTGTTTCGGGATTCCATAGCTTCTATGGGGTTCCGGACAGCTTTTTTCTTTGATGGGAAAGAGCAAAAGTGGGAGTGTTCTCACTTTTGAAAAAATTTCATATATTGGAAGTATGGACTGGAAAGATAAAATGAAATGGAAAATTTTAATCATACTGGCGGCTCTTGTGGGAATCTTGATCGTGTGGTGTGCAGGGAAAGCAGGTGAGGAGAGAGAAACTGCAGAATCTGAGATTTTAAAAGAGTTTGCTCTGAAAGAAAATGAATGGGCCAGTGCGGCTGAAGTGGTTTCTTCCCTGAAGGACAGTATTCAGGAGCTGGCCAATGATACCATTACAGAAGTGGCTGGGGCAGCAGAAACTGCCGGACAGAAAAATGCCGCCACTGAAGAAGAAAGACAGGAGCTGCCGATTCGAGTGCTGATCATGGACAATGGCTACAGCAGCTATTATCATGACGGGATTACAATAGAATTTCAGGGGACTTGCCAGGGCAGCGGCGGAGAAACCTATCAGACAGGGGACACTCTGGAACTTACAGGAGACAGCGCCCAGCTGGGAGAGGGGAGCTATACCCTCTCTCCCGGAGAAGATAAGGCCTGCATGAAGGTAATCTCTTTATCCAGAGGCCAGGGGGCGCCTTCTTATCGGGGAAGTCTGACTGTGTATCGGGATGAGAACGGTCTCAGACTGGTGAATACCCTTCCCCTGGAAGAATATCTTTATGGAGTGGTGCCCAGTGAAATGCCCGCCACTTATCCTGGAGAGGCACTGAAAGCCCAGGCGGTCTGTGCCAGGACTTATGCCTGTGTCCAGATGATGAACAGCTCCCTGGAAAATCTGGGAGCCCAGGTGGATGACAGTGTTTCTTACCAGGTATATCAGAACAGTGGAGAAGCGGAGGCTGCCAGCCAGGCAGTAAGGGAAACCGCCGGGGAAATTCTTTTAAATAATGGTTCCCCTATTAACGCATACTATTTTTCTACGTCTCATGGAAAGACCAGTACGGATCAGGTCTGGGCAGCCTCTGCCCCTTCTTCATATCTTCAAAGTGTGGAGTGCACCTATGACTCACAGGAACCTTGGTATCAATGGGAAGTGGACCTTTCTCTGGGAAAGATACTGGAAAATGTTCAGGGGATGTTTGAAGGCGTATCCTCTGTATCTGGAGTGGAGACAGGAGAAGAAGAAAATGACAGCGGTGTGCTGAAGCTGGTAATCCATACAGACCAGGGAGATAAGGAAATACATAGTGAATATGATATTCGGACGGCCCTTGCACCAAAAGGACTGTCTATTACCAGACAGGATGGTTCCCAGGTTATGGGAAGTTCTCTCCTTCCCAGCGCATATTTTACTCTCCAGGAGCTCAGAGATGAAAAGGGCGGCCTCACGGGTTATAAAGTCCTGGGAGGAGGATATGGTCATGGCGTTGGCATGAGCCAGAACGGTGCCAAAGGAATGGCGGATGCAGGGAAAAATTATCAGGAAATTCTGACTTATTTTTATAAAGATGTGGAAATTGGGAATATTAATGATATTGTAAAAGCCGGGGATTCGTGAAAAACAAAGGGGATGATGGTGTGGAAAAAATAAAAAAAGCGGTGAAATTTATACAGGGATTTGCAGTGAATTTAAGCGAAAAGCATATGTCGGCATATGCTGCTCAGGCTGCCTATTTTATTATTCTCTCCTTTATCCCTTTTATGCTCCTTCTCATGACTTCCATAAAGTATACGCCTCTGACCAGGGAAGAAGTAATCAATGTGGTAATGCAGGTTTTTCCTGAGAACTTTGAGGGATTTATCCGAGGGATTGTAGGAGAAGTTTATGCCAAATCTCTGGGTGTGGTGCCGATTTCTGCGTTGATTGCTCTCTGGTCTGCAGGAAAAGGAATCCAGGCGCTGACAAATGGATTTAATACTATCTATCAGGTACAGGAGACCCGTAATTTTATTGTTACCAGAATTCGCTCTGTAATTTATACACTGATTTTTGTAATCGCCATTGTCCTTACTTTGATACTTCAGGTATTTGGAAACAGTCTTCAGCGGGAACTGAGTAATAGGTTTCCTTTTCTGGATAGGCTGGTGACCACAATTATCAGTATGAGACTGCTGATTTCCCTTGGCCTCTTGTCCCTTGTGTTTCTGATGCTGTATAAATTCATTCCTAACCGAAAGGCTACATTTCGTAGCCAGCTGCCGGGAGCTGTGCTTTCTGCCGTATGCTGGTCAACCTTTTCTTTTTTCTTTTCTATTTATCTGGACTTTTTCAATAATGCGGCCAATATGTATGGAAGCATGACAACCATTGTATTGATTCTGCTGTGGATGTATTTCTGCATGATATTTGTAATGATCGGAGCCCAGGTAAACTATTATTTTGAAGAGCAGTTCCATTGGATACATCAGAGTGCAATAGAGGCTGTTCGGAAGGAGTACCAGCTTTTGACCAGGGAGGAGGATGAAGAAGAGACGAAGGAAGAGGAACAAGAAGAGAAGAAAGAAAAAAGAAATTCTTGACACAGACTGTCAAAATGGCTACAATAGGGTACAGACATAAACAAAGGCTGTGAAGGTGCCAGTAGATATTTATTTTCTGCCAGAGAGGGAGAGTCACCGGCTGAAAGCTTTCCTCAGTTCAGATAAATATTGAGTTTCACACCGGAGCCGCACTTCTGAAACCCAGTAGGTTGTGCCGTTGCTGTGCGTTAAACAGAAAAGAGTGCCTGCCGTTTACGGCGGGAACAAGGGTGGTACCACGGATATTTTGCTTCGTCCCTTTTGGGGACGGAGCTTTTTTATTCTATAGGAAAGTCCTCCGGACTGTCCTATAGAATAAAAAGCCCTCCGGGCAGGATGCACACGCCGCAATGAGGTATGTTACCGCTTTGCGGTATTGCGGCGGTGCGCAAAGTGTTCAAGTCCCTCAAGATTGAGGGGAGGGGGAGCTGAGGTGGGCTTGCCCACTTTGTTCTACGGCTGCGTTATAAAAAACTCCGTAAGTATTCCGCTGCAGCGGAGGGTATCAGTATCAAATTAAGAAAAGGAGATTATCATGGAAGAAAAGTTAAAGCAAATTCAGGAAGAAGCTGCGAGACAGATTCGGGAATCCGGAGCTCTGGATAAACTTAATGAAGTCCGTGTGGCGTTTTTAGGAAAAAAAGGTGAGCTGACAGCGGTTTTAAAAGGCATGAAGGATGTGGCTCCTGAAGACCGTCCAAAGGTAGGCCAGTGGGTCAATGAGGCCAGAGGGAAAATCGAAGCTCTCCTGGAAGAGACAAAGCAGAAGCTGGAGGCAGAAGCTCTGGAGCAGAAGCTGAGAGAAGAGGTTATTGATGTAACCCTTCCTGCAAAGAAAATGGAGGCGGGACACAGACATCCCAATACCATCGCCCTGGAAGAAGTAGAGAGAATCTTTATCGGTATGGGCTATGAGGTAGTGGAAGGCCCGGAAATCGAATATGATGAATACAACTTTGAGAAACTGAATATTCCAGAGGGACATCCTGCAAAGGATGAGCAGGATACCTTCTATATCACAAAGGACATCCTTCTCCGCACTCAGACCTCACCGGTACAGGCCAGAATTATGGAGCAGGGCAAGCTGCCTATCCGTATGATCTCCCCGGGACGTGTGTTCCGTTCAGACGAAGTAGACGCTACCCATTCCCCTTCTTTCCACCAGATCGAAGGACTGGTTATTGATAAAAATATTACCTTTGCTGACTTAAAGGGAACGCTGGAAGAGTTTGCAAAGGAACTTTTCGGACCAGAGACAAAGACAAAATTCCGTCCTCATCATTTCCCGTTTACAGAGCCCAGTGCAGAAGTGGATGTATCCTGCTTTAAGTGTGGAGGTAAAGGCTGCCGTTTCTGTAAAGGTTCCGGCTGGATTGAGATTCTGGGCTGCGGTATGGTACATCCTCATGTACTGGAAATGTGCGGCATTGATCCCAATGAGTACACCGGCTTTGCTTTCGGCGTAGGTCTGGAGCGTATTGCTCTGCTGAAATACGAAATTGACGACATGCGTTTATTATATGAGAATGACACAAGATTCTTACGTCAGTTCTAGGAGGAGAGAAGAGAATGAATACATCTTTATCATGGATTAAAAAATATGTGCCGGACCTGGATGTGACAGCCCAGGAATATACAGATGCCATGACTTTGTCAGGAACAAAGGTGGAAGGTTATGAGAAGCTGGACGCTGACCTGGACAAAATTGTCATTGGTCAGATTGAGAAGATCGAAAAGCACCCAGATGCAGACAAGCTCATTATCTGCCAGGTAAATATTGGAACAGAAACCATTCAGATCGTAACAGGAGCTCCTAATGTAAAAGAGGGAGACAAGGTTCCTGTAGTTTTGGAAGGCGGAAGAGTTGCAGGGGGACACGATGGTAAGAAGACTCCCGGCGGTATCCAGATCAAAGCTGGAAAATTAAGAGGCGTGGAGTCCTATGGAATGATGTGCTCCATTGAAGAGCTTGGCTCTACCAGAGAGTTTTATCCCGAAGCTCCGGAATATGGAATTTATATTTTCCCTGAAGACGCAGTAGTGGGAGAAAGCGCTATCCACGCTCTGGGACTGGACGACGTGATCTTTGAATATGAGATTACTTCCAACAGAGTGGACTGCTACAGTGTTATCGGTATTGCAAGAGAGGCTGCGGCAACTTTTAATAAAAAATTCGTTCCTCCTGTAGTTGAGGTAAAGGGAAACAGCGAAGACGCTCATGACTATGTAAAGGTTACTGTGGAAGATACAGAATTGTGCCCAAGATACTGTGCGAGAGTGGTAAAAAATGTAAAAATCGGACCTTCTCCAAAATGGATGCAGAGATGTCTGGCAGCCAACGGCATCCGCCCCATTAACAACCTGGTAGATATTACCAATTACGTTATGGAAGAGTTTGGACAGCCTATGCATGCCTATGACATGGATACAGTTGCAGGACAGGAAATCGTTGTCCGCCGGGCAAAGGACGGAGAAAAATTTGTGACCCTGGACGGCCAGGAGAGAACTCTGGATGATTCTGTGCTGATGATCTGCGACGGTGAAAAGCCTATCGGTCTGGCAGGTATCATGGGAGGAGAGAACTCTATGATCACAGACCACGTTTCCACTGTACTTTTTGAGGCAGCTAATTTCAACGGAGTAAATATCCGTCTTTCCAGCAAAAAGGTAGGGCTTCGTACAGACGCTTCCGGAAAGTTCGAGAAAGGTCTGGATCCCAATAATGCCCAGGCAGCTATTGACAGAGCCTGCCAGCTGGTGGAAGAATTCGGCTGCGGCGAAGTCGTAGGAGGAATGGTGGATGTATACACCACAAAGAAAGAGCCTGTACGGGTTCCTTTCGAGCCGGAGAAGATCAACAACCTTCTGGGTACAGAACTGTCCAAAGAGGAAATGCTGGAGTATTTTAACAGAGTAGAACTGGCATATGATGAGAAGACTAATGAAATCGTAGCGCCTACTTTCCGCCATGACATTTTCCGTACCGCAGACCTGGCAGAGGAAGTAGCAAGATTCTATGGTTATGATAATATTCCTACCACTCTTCCAAAGGGAGAGGCTACTACGGGAAAACTGCCTTTTGATCTGCGTATCCAGCAGACAGCCAGAGATATGGCAGAGTTCAACGGATTTTCTCAGGGATACTGCTATTCCTTTGAGAGCCCTAAAGTATTTGACAAGCTTCTGCTGCCCGCAGATGATCCTCACAGAAAGGCCATTGTGATCGCAAATCCTCTGGGAGAAGACTTCAGCATTATGCGTACCCTTTCCTTAAACGGTATGCTCACTTCTCTGGGAACTAACTACAAGAGAAGAAATAAGAATGTCCGCCTGTATGAGATGGGAAATATCTATATTCCAAAGGCTCTTCCATTAACAGAGCTGCCTGATGAGAGAATGATCTTTACTCTGGGTATGTACGGGGATGGAGATTTCTATACCATGAAAGGCGTGGTAGAGGAATTCCTGGATAAGATCGGTATGAGCAGCAAGGAAGACTATAACCCCAATGCAGGAAAGACCTTCCTTCATCCGGGACGCCAGGCAAATATTGTCTATGAAGGAACTGTTATCGGTTATATGGGAGAGGTGCATCCTACTGTTGCAGCCTCCTATGGAATTGGCGACAGAGCTTATGTAGCTGTGCTGGATATGCCCTCTATCATGAAGTTTGCTACCTTTGACAGAAAGTATGAAGGAATCGCAAAATTCCCTGCAGTGAGCCGCGATATCAGTATGGTGGTGCCGAAAAATATTCTGGCAGGCCAGATTGAGCATATCATTGCCCAGAGGGGAGGCAAGATCCTGGAGAGCTATGAACTTTTCGATATTTATGAAGGAAGCCAGATCCAGGAGGGCTATAAGTCTATGGCCTACTCTGTAACCTTCAGAGCTAAGGACAGGACTTTGGAAGATGCCGATGTAAATGCAGCTATGAAGAAAATCCTGAATGGTCTGGAAGGACTGGGAATCGAGCTGAGAAAATAAAAACGGACTGAGATGCAGCCGGGCATAAAAGGAGTATGTATAAGTGAAGATTTATATTGTACGACATGGAGAAACCTGCTGGAATGTCCAGAGGCGGCTTCAGGGCGCTTCAGACACAGAACTAAATGAAAAAGGGACAGCCCTGGCTGAGATTACGGGAAAGGCACTGAAAGAGGTGCCTTTTTCCTGCTGTTTCACCAGCCCCTTAAAAAGAGCAAGGGACACGGCCAAGCTGGTGCTGGGAGAACGGGAAATCCCTATTTATGATGACGAAAGGATCCGGGAGATTTCCTTCGGCGTATGGGAGGGGAAGGACTCCGCCCTTCTTCCCCAGGAAATGCTGGACAACTTTTTCCATCACCCGGAAAAGTATATTCCCCCGGAAGGAGGAGAACCCCTGCCTCATATTCTTCAGAGAACAAAGGACTTCTGGAAGGACATTACCTCCCGAAAAGAACTTCAGGACAAGACGGTGCTTATCGCATCCCATGGCTGTGCCATACGGGCCCTTCTCCACAATGTATATAAGGAAGAAGGGCTGGAAAATTACTGGCATGGGAAAGTGCCGCCTAACTGCTGTGTGAACATAGTGGAAGTCCGGGAAGGAAAGGCAGCGCTGCTGGAGGAAGATAAGGTGTATTATCATTGAACTGCTTGACAAATCCTGCCTGATGATATATAACAAGACATTGCAGACCAGAGCAGAAACTGCCAAAACAGGGACTGATGTCCCAGGTTAGAATACAGCGGCAGGAAAACTCTTTTGGTCTCAGAGTATTTGGAAGATAGGAATAGATTATGAAAACATCAGATTTTTATTATGACCTGCCGGAGGAGCTGATCGCCCAGGACCCTCTTGCAGACAGGTCCTCCTCCAGGCTCATGCACCTGGATAAGAAAACAGGAGAAATTACCCATACAGACTTTAAGCATGTGATTGATTACCTGAATCCGGGAGACTGCCTGGTAATCAATGATACAAAGGTAATCCCTGCCCGGCTTTATGGAAGCAAGATCGGCACAGAGGCCGGCATAGAAATCCTGCTTTTAAAGAGAAAGGGAGACAATATCTGGGAGACTCTGGTAAAACCGGGGAAAAAGGCGAAAGTGGGAACCAGGATCAGTTTTGGCGATGGCCTTCTGATCGGAGAGGTTATTGATATCGTAGAGGAAGGAAACCGTTTGATCCGCTTTGAATATGAGGGGATTTTCGAGGAAATCCTGGATAAGCTGGGAGAGATGCCTCTGCCTCCTTATATCACCCATAAGCTTCAGGATAAAAACCGGTATCAGACGGTCTATGCAAAACATGAGGGCAGTGCGGCAGCTCCCACAGCAGGCCTTCATTTTACTCAGGAACTTCTTCACCAGATAGAGGAAAAGGGTGTGAAGATTGCTCATGTAACCCTTCATGTAGGGTTGGGAACTTTTCGTCCGGTAAAGGTAGACGATGTAGAAAGCCACCATATGCACTCGGAATTTTATGTGGTGGAAGAAGACCAGGCGAAGCTGATCAATGATACGAAGAAGGCGGGAAAAAGAGTTATTTCTGTAGGAACCACAAGCTGCAGGACCCTGGAATCTGCTACAGATGAGAATGGAATCCTTCAGGCTAAGAGCGGCTGGACGGAAATTTTTATTTATCCGGGATATCAGTTTAAGATGATTGATGCTCTGATCACTAATTTCCATCTGCCGGAATCCACCCTTTTGATGCTGGTGTCTGCACTGGCAGGAAAGGAACATATCCTGGCGGCCTATGAAGAGGCAGTGAAGGAAAGGTATCGGTTCTTTAGCTTTGGAGATGCTATGATTATTGAATAAGAACAGACAGAACCCCGGAAATGCTGATAAAATGGGCATTTCCGGGGGTTGTTTTATGCCATAGCGTCTTTTACGCAAGCAGCTGATGTTAATGGCTCCTGACTGCTCTGCGGTAGATAAACACAGAAATCACCCCGGTCACAGCTTCTGCAATCCAGAATGCATTCCAGACTCCTGCAGGACCAAAAGCTCTGCCAAGGAGGAAAGCAGCGGGGATAATGATCACCACATAGCGGAGCAGGGAGATAATGAGAGAAGGGGTTCCCTTTCCCAGGCCTTCCAGGGCGCCGCAGGAGGTGATGGATAAGGTGGAGACAAGGAAACCTCCGCTGATGATCCGAAGGGCCAGGCTTCCTGCTTCTATAGTCTGAGGATTTTCTGTAAACAGTCCCATAAGCTGATCAGGGATCAGAAGACAGATGACGGTTCCGATAACCATGATACAGCCGTCAATAGCCAGGGTAGTGAG
The DNA here is from genome assembly GCF_002161285.1 of Blautia sp. An81. Lineage (GTDB taxonomy): Bacteria > Bacillota > Clostridia > Lachnospirales > Lachnospiraceae > Blautia > Blautia ornithocaccae. The sequence goes on from NZ_NFHH01000003.1 coordinate 61,943, forward strand.
ATAAATTTTATTTACTCTGTGATATTCCTTTGCACCGTAATTATACCCTACCAGAGGCCGGATCCCCTGGATGATGCCGTTGGCAGGAAGATATAAAAAAGTCTGGAGCTTATAGTAAATTCCCAGGATCGTTACATAAATCTGGGAAAAAGAAGTCAGAATCACATTCAGGGAGGCAATCAGCAGGGATGGAAGGGCGATGTTCAGAGAAGCCGGAATGCCAATGGAATATAACCGGGCCGTAAGCCCCTTTTCCCTCACCAGATGCTGAATCCCGATATGGAGAGGAAGGGTCCCTGAAAAATAGACTCCCAGATAGATCACAAGGGATACTACCTGTCCCAGCCCGGTGGCCAGGGCTGCTCCTTCGATTCCCATTTCCGGGCAGGGACCAAGGCCGAAGATCATGATGGGATCCAGGATAATATTAGTGATACATCCAGCCATAAGACTGACCATACTGACGGTCATCTGGCCGGTAGACTGGAAGATTTTTTCAAAAGAAATCCCCAGAGTAATTATGGGAGAAAAGGCAAATACGATCATGGAATAGCGCATGCCCAGATCAAAGAGAGAAGCCTGGGAAGTAAACATCCGGAGAAAGGCAGGCATTAGGGCAATGGATCCAACAGCCAGCAGCAATCCATGGAACAGAGCCAGAACAAGTCCCCAGGTAGCCGCCCGGTTGGCCTTTTCTTTTTCCGAAGCGCCCAGATAAAATGCAATGACGGCATTGATCCCTACGCCAAAACCAATGGCGATGGCATTGATAAAGTTCTGGACAGGATAGACCAGGGATAGGGCCGTCATGGCGTCTTCGCTGATCTTTGCCACAAAAAAACTGTCTACAATATTGTACAGAGAATTCACCAGCATAGAGATCATCATAGGAAATCCCATGGATAAGATCAGAGAGAATACTGGTTTTTCCTTCATAAAAGTTTCGTTCATTTTTCTTATCACTCCTTGTGTAATAATATTTACCGCCGCTATGAGCAAAAGAAAAGCCACATAATCACCGACGGCGATTATGTGGCGAAAAATGGGATGCTCCCAGAAAAATCCACATGGAATTTTAGCAGTACCATTATATGCAGAACCTTCCAAGATTGTCAAGATATTATTTAACAAGAAAATACGTTGAACTGCGAAAGGATTCGTTTTATAATCAAAGAGATTGAAAGAACAGAAGAACCAGACAAGGAGTAAGGGTATGAAAGTAGTGATTGCGATTGATTCATTTAAAGGGAGCCTGTCTTCTCTGGAGGCAGGAGAGGCAGCAAAAAGGGGAATATTGAAAAGTAATCCTCAGGCACAGGTAGAGATCAGACCGCTGGCAGATGGAGGCGAAGGAACCGTAGAAGCATTGGTCCAGGGAATGGGAGGACGTACCTGTAAAGTGACAGTTACAGGACCTCTTGGAAATCCGGTAGAGGCAGAATATGGAATTGTAGGAGAGAACACGGCGGTAATCGAAATGTCTGCGGCAGCAGGAATTACTCTGGTTCCGGACCAGATGAGAAATCCTCTCTATACCACTACCTATGGAGTAGGAGAAATGATAAAAGATGCTGTTGAAAAGGGATGCAGAAGATTTCTGGTGGGAATCGGAGGCAGTGCTACCAATGATGGAGGAGTGGGGATGCTCCAGGCTCTGGGTTATGAATTTTTGGATGCTGAAGGGAATGAGGTTCCTCTGGGGGCCAGAGGGCTGGAACAGCTGTCAGCCATCAAAGACGAAAAAGTTCTTCCCCAGTTAAAGGAATGTGAGTTCCGTGTTGCCTGTGATGTGGAAAATCCTCTGTGCGGACCTCAGGGCAGCAGCGCCATCTATGGCCCTCAGAAGGGGGCAGATGCGGAAATGATCGACAAGATGGATAAATGGCTGGGTGCTTATGCAGAGCTGGCTGGAAAAACTTTTCCTCAGGCAGACCCGGAAAAACCGGGGACCGGAGCAGCAGGCGGCCTGGGCTTTGCTTTTCTTACTTTTACAAACAGTGTTCTGGAATCAGGGATACAGATTATTCTGGAAGAAACCAGACTGGAAGATTACGTGAAAGATGCAGATGTGGTTGTTACCGGAGAAGGACGCCTTGACGGACAGACGGCTATGGGAAAAGCGCCTGTAGGAGTAGCCAGCCTTGCAAAAAAATACGGGAAGACTGTAGTTGCCTTTTCAGGAAGTGTGACCAGAGATGCAGTAAAATGCAATGAAAAAGGAATCGATGCATTTTTCCCTGTTGTCAGGGGAACCTCCACTTTGGAAGAAGCTATGGAGCCGGAGACTGCAGGGCAGAATCTGTCTGATACGGCAGAACAGGTATTTCGCCTTATAAATTTAAAATCTATATAAAGCAAAATATATACCCTCTCTGAACAAGAGGCCTGTGTGTCCCTGTACAGAGAGGGTAGGATTTTTCCAGCATAAGACAGCTGGAAGGGATAGAAAGATGAAGGACAGAAAAGGAGAAGAGAATGGAAACAGAGAAAAAGCCAGAGGGCTGGAGCCGGAAAATTTATCTGGAACTGACGCCTCCAAGCCAGGAGGATAATGTCTCGGATCAGGAGCGGATTTTGAGGGCTCTGAGAGGGGAATATGGAGAAGTCAGCTGCAGCCTTCCGGTCTTAAAGAAACTATATCCTCTCTGCTGCCAGGCGGACTGGAAGATTACACTGCTTCTTGTATGGAACGGGAAAAGCTGGGAGCTGGCAAATATAGAACCGGGAGATACTTCAGATGAACATTATGGGTTCTGTGCGGATTTGGGGAGTACGATTTTAGCCGGAGAGCTGGTAGATATGAATACGGGGAAAGTTCTCTGGCAGAAGTCTGTGTTTAACCATCAGATCGCCTATGGAGAAGATATTCTTACAAGAATTTTTTACGGAAAGGATAATCCTCAGAAGCTGGAAGAAATCAGGAAAGCCACAGTAGACAGCTTTTTGGAACTATTTGAAAAAATGGAGCAGGATACCGGAATCTCCGGGGAGCAGTGTGCATCTATGGTCATAGCGGGAAACACTACGATGATGCATTTTCTCTATGGTCTGGACGCTTTCTGCGCATTTTCCGCCCCTTACGCGGTGCGCACCCTGAAACCGGACTGCTATAGAGCCGTGGACCTGGGCTTTCCTTTAAAAGGATATGTATATGGTTATCCTGGACAGGCGAACTATCTGGGAGGAGATATTTTAAGCGGTATAGTAGAAACAGAAATATACAAAGGGGAAGAGATTTCGGTTTTTCTGGATATCGGGACTAACGGAGAACTGGTCATTGGAAATAAGGATTTCCTGGTGGCAGGTGCAGGAGCTGCAGGACCGGCTCTGGAAGGCGGTGTAGTAAAAACAGGTATGCGGGCGGAACCGGGAGCCGTGGACCGGGTTCATATAGAAAATGGACAGGTACAGATTCATGTGATCGGTGAAAGGGCGCCGGCAGGTATCTGCGGTTCCGGTATTGTGGATCTGCTGGCTGAGATGTTTCTCAATGGCTGGATTGATGTAAGAGGCCGTTATGTGGAGGAAGCTTCTGAAAAAATCCGGAAAGTAGAAGGAGAACTGGCTGCCGAATATGGGCCCGGCCTCTTTTTCTTCCAGAAGGATATAGAAGAGTTTCTGAAGACAAAAGCCGCAGCCGGGACCATGGTAGAATATATGATGGGAGAAGTAGGACTGGAAATGAAGGATATTGGGCGCTTTTATGTGGCAGGAGCCTTTGGAACCCATATTTCTAAAGAGGCTGGAATTACTGTAGGGCTTTATCCGGATATTCCCAGAGACAGGCTTCTTCTTCCGGGAAACAGTTCTCTGGCCGGCGCAAGGAAAATGCTTCTCCATAAAGAGATTAAGGAAGCGGTAGAGAAAATCCTGGATAAGATGACCTATATCCAGTTTGGGGCCGTAGACAATTTCCTGCATCTCATGGTGGCGGCAGAGGCCATTCCCCATACAGATATCGGCAGATATCCAACAGTGGAAAAAGAATTGAAAAAAAGAGGACTGCTGTAGCAGGAAAGAGCCGGAAAATTCCGGGACATCTTCACTGGGGACAGCAGTCCTCTTTTTTAATGCTGAAGACTTTGAAGGTCTTCGTAGAAGTTTGGATAAGAGATATTTACACAATCTGCCTGGGTAATCTCTGTCTCTCCTTCTGAAGCCAGCCCTGCTACAGCGAAGGACATGGCAATCCGGTGATCCAGATGACTGTCCAGCTGGGCTCCGTGGAGAAGAGGGCCTCCTTTAATGATCATACCATCTTCTGTAGGCGTTACATCGGCCCCCATAGCCTGTAAATGATGGACCATAATATCCAGGCGGTTAGATTCTTTTACTTTCAGTTCCTGGGCATCTCGGATCACTGTGACGCCTTCTGCAAAAGCAGCCATTACCGCTATGACAGGAAGTTCGTCGATGAGAGTGGGAATCAGCTCTCCCTGTATCACAGTACCTTTCAGGGAGCTGTATTTTACAAGAAGATCTGCCGCCGGTTCCTGACAGTGCTCACGCTGATTTAAAATCTGGATATTGGCGCCCATCTGCCGGCATACCCGTAGGATTCCGTCTCTGGTAGGATTGATTCCCACATTCTTGATCAAGATTTCAGAGCCTGGCACCAGAAGACCTGCGGCTATAAAATAGGCAGCGGAAGAAATATCTCCCGGTACCTGGACTTCCTGGCCGGTGAGAGCAGGTTCCGGTTCAATAGTTACAGTTGTATTTTGGCTTGTCACTGTGGCCCCAAAGGAGCGGAGCATTAACTCAGAATGGTTTCTGGAAAGGAATGGCTCTGTAACACTGGTAGGCCCATCGGCGTAAAGACCTGCAAGAAGCACACAGGACTTCACCTGGGCGGAACTTACCGGGGAATTATAATGAATCCCTTTGAGAGGGCTGCCCTGGATCTCCAGGGGTACACAGTCGTTGCCACGGATGCTTTTTATATTTCCGCCCATAGCGGTAAGAGGAGTGATAATTCGTCTCATAGGCCTCTTCTGAATGGATTCGTCCCCGGTCAGAGCACTTTGAAAATTCTGGCCTGCCAGGATACCGCTGAGGAGACGGACAGTTGTGCCGCTGTTGCCTGCGTCCAGAATATCAGAAGGAGCAGTAAGGCCGTGGAGTCCTTTTCCATGGATAAGGATTTCACCCGGTTTTTTCTCGATTTCAATTCCCATTTTCTGAAAACAGTCTATAGTGGAAAGACAGTCCGCGCCTTCCAGAAAATTAGTAATACTGGTGGTACCCTTGGAAAGAGCGCCCAGCATTACACTGCGATGGGAGATGGATTTATCTCCCGGAACCGTCACTTCCCCTTTTAATGGAGCTGATTTGCTGAATTTCATAGATTTTTCTACCTCTCGTAAATAATATAATTTCGCTTTTTAAGCTGCTCTGCAGCAAGCTTCTGGGCTTCCTCTTCATAAAATTCGATTCGGAGAACGCCGTCTTCAAACTCACGGTTGTGGACAATGCCGATATTTTTAATACTTATATTGTTCATGGAAAGAATCGTGGCAATGGTGGCAATGGCGCCTGTTTCGTCTACCACATCACAGTATAAGGTAAAAGATTTTTTCAGAGGACCGCTGGGAGCGTCACTGAAAGAATTCCGGTATTCCCGTGACTGGGCAAACATTTCATAGAGACCGTTCTCATCTCTCTGGTCTACCAGATACTTGGCCTGGACAATCTGCCGGATATACTCATCCAGGACTCTGGAAATATACTCCGGGTTCTCCAGGCAGATCTGCTGCCACATATGAGGAGAAGAAGAGGCAATCCTGGTAATATCCTTAAATCCTCCGGCGGCAATGGTCTTCATATGCTCCTGAGGAGAATCCAGTTTCTTTACTACGTTTACCAGAGAGGCTGCTACAATATGAGGCAGATGACTGACAGAGGCAGTGATAAAGTCGTGCTCATCCCAGGACAGGATTATAGGCAGGGCTCCGATAGAGGAAACCAGTTCTGTATAAGCACCGATTTTATCAAGTCCCGCTTCCTCCGATGGAGTAAGGATATAATAAGCATTTTCAATTAAGTGATCGGTAGAATATTCATAACCTGTTTTTTCGCTGCCGGCCATGGGATGACCACCGATAAAATTGCCCGCCATGCCAAGAGCAGTGACCTGACGGTGGATTTCTCCTTTTACACTTCCTACATCTGTGAGGATACAGCCTGGCCGTATGGTTTCTTTCAGCCAGGGGAGACACTCCAGATTATAATCTACTGTGGCGCAGAGAAAGATATAATCGCAGAGAGCAAAACGGGTATCCCGTTCTGTGCAGGGGATATCCACAATGCCGTCAAAGACTGCGTCCTCCAGAACCTCTTTGGTCCTGTTATAGGCCAGGATCTGGTAATCCGGATGAAATTTTCGAATCGCTTTTGCAATGGAGCCTCCGATGAGCCCCAGTCCGATAAAACCTATGGTGGTGGTTTCCATTTAAATGTGTACTCCTTCTGAAACTTAATATTCTGACATGCAGAGAGCTGATAAGCTGATACCTGGGTTCATGTACCAGTTTTGCTGACTACCAATAGTAATAATTTTATGATAGGTGTTGAAAAATGTCAACAGTTTAGTGCTTTAAAGTGAAAAATAAAGAGGATTTACAACAAGTAGGGCAGAATACCCTGTGATTTCAGAAATGGTTTGTAAAAACCTTGTCTAATTTGAATGAAATACTTGAATTGTTGAGAAATTTTTAGTAGAATATACACATATTAAGTTTGGGAGGTATTACATATGGACGTTTTTAGAACCGACAGAATTAGAAATGTGGTCCTGCTCGGCCATGGCGGTGCCGGTAAGACGAGTCTGGTAGAAGCGATGGCTTATTTATCAGGTATTACAAGCCGCTTGGGGAAAGTGACAGATGGAAACACCGTGAGCGACTATGATAAAGAGGAGATAAAGAGAAAGTTTTCAATTTCAACATCTGTTGTACCAATCATATGGGGTAAGGTAAAAATCAATGTATTGGATACGCCAGGCTATTTCGACTTTGTGGGGGAAGTGGAAGAAGCTGTTGCAGCGGCAGATGCAGCTATTATCGTGGTTTCCGGTAAGGACGGCATTCAGGTAGGAACCCAGAAAGCATGGGAGCTTTGCGAGAAATATAAACTTCCGAGAATGTTCTTTGTTACAGAGATGGATATTGACGATGTCAGCTATCGTCAGGTAGTGGAGGATCTTACAGAGATGTACGGAAAGAAGATCGCTCCTATCCATATGCCCATCCGTGAGGAAGGAAAATTTGTAGGATATGTAAATATCGTAAAACAGGCCGGAAGAAAATATATCGACAGAGGCAAGAAAAAAGAATGCCCGGTGCCGGATTATCTTCAGGAGTATCTGGAAAAATATCACGAAATCCTTATGGAATCTGTGGCAGAGATCAGCGAGGAATTTATGGACCGTTATTTCGCCGGCGAAGAATTCTCAGTAGCTGAGGTTTCCGCAGCACTGAAGATGAATATTTCTGAAGGCAGCATCATTCCTGTATGTATGGGCTCTACTATCAATATTCAGGGCGTGGCAAATCTGCTGGATGATATCTGCGGATACTTCCCAAGCCCGGATCAGAGAACCTGTGCAGGTATGAATTCCAAGACAAATGAAATCTATCAGGCAGATTACGATTTCACAAAAGCAAAATCTGCTTATGTATTTAAGACTATCGTAGACCCATTCCTGGGCAAATATTCTCTGGTCAAGGTATGCTCCGGCGTTATCAAAGGAGATGATACCCTTTACAACACAGGCAAAGAAGCAGAGGAAAAACTGAATAAGCTTTATGTTCTGGAAGGCTCCAAGCCGCTGGAAGTTCCGGAACTTCATGCAGGGGATATCGGCGCTATTGCAAAACTGAGTACTGTAGCCACAGGAGACACCCTTGCTACAAAGAATACCCCGCTCCTCTATGGCAAAACTGAGATTTCCACACCATATACTTATAAGAGATATAAGACCGTGAATAAAGGTGATGAGGATAAGGTATCACAGGCTCTGAGCAGAATGATGCAGGAAGACCTGACTTTGAAAGTTGTAAATGACTCCCTGAACCGCCAGACTTTGCTCTATGGAATTGGTGAGCAGCATCTGGATATCGTTGTTAGTAAATTAAAAGAACGTTATAAAGTAGACATTGTTCTTTCTGAACCTAAGGTTCCATTTAAAGAAACCATCCGGAAGAAAGCAGATGTAGAAGCAAAATATAAGAAACAGTCCGGCGGCCATGGTCAGTATGGACATGTTAAGATGATCTTTGAGCCATCCGGAGATCTGGAAACTCCCTATGTATTTGAACAGACCGTTGTAGGCGGAGCCGTTCCAAAGAACTACTTCCCTGCAGTAGAAAAAGGTGTTCAGGAATCTGTGGTAAAGGGACCTCTGGCTTCTTATCCTGTAGTTGGTATAAAGGCTACACTTTATGATGGATCTTATCATCCGGTAGATTCTTCGGAAATGGCATTTAAGACTGCTGCTATCCAGGCCTTCAAGAAGGGCTTTATGGAAGCTTCACCGGTACTCTTAGAGCCTATCGTTTCCATGAAAGTCAGTGTTCCTGACAAATTTACAGGAGACGTTATGGGTGATCTGAATAAGAGGAGAGGCCGTGTGCTGGGAATGAATCCAGACACAGATCATAAAGGAAACACAGTGATCGAGGCTGATGTTCCGATGCTTTCCATTTATGGATATTCTACAGACCTTCGTTCCATGACAGGCGGCAGCGGAAACTTCTCCTATGAATTTGCCCGTTATGAGCAGGCTCCTTCTGATATTCAGGAAAAAGAAATCGCAGCAAGAGCAAAAGCAGAAGAAGACTAAACTTTACCAAGGTAAATCTCTTTCTTATAACTTATAAAAGGAAACCGCCCTTATACAGGAAAACTGTACAGGGCGGTTTCTCTTTTTCAAAGCCCCTTTTGCGGGCTTTTTCTTTTCTGTGAGAAATCGGATGACAACCTGCAAAGGGAGTGTTACAATGGAACAACACAGACCAGAACAAACTGTGTAGAAAGGTATGGTAAAGATTTATGAAAAAGAAAATTCTGGCAGGGTTGGTCATCATTTTTCTGGCCTTTATTTATTACTATGTGACTCTTCCTGCTGTGAACATCCACGAAAGCGGATTCTGGGCCTTTCTGGGGGGACTGGTGCTGCTGATCCTTATTATTTACGGCATTCGGAAAAGAATTGCCACCATCCATCAGTTGAAGTCCGATAAGGTACTAAAGGGCGGGCTGGTGCTCATATTGGCCATTGCAGTTGTCTATGCAGTTGGAGCCCTTTTGTCTTCTCCAGTTGTCAATGCAGAAAAATATCAGGCTCTGATGGAACCGGAAGAACGGAACTTTGCAGAAGATATCAAAGAAATCAGCTATGACCAGATTCCCCTTTTGGATAAAGAGTCGGCAGAACTGCTGGGAAACAGAAAGATGGGAAGTATGGTGGATATGGTGTCCCAGTTTGAGGTGAGCAGTCTCTATTCCCAGATCAATTATAAGGAGCAGCCCTATCGGGTAAGCCCCCTGGTCTATGCCAGTCCTATTAAATGGCTGACCAATCAGAAGGAGGGGATTCCTGCCTATGTGCGTATTGATATGGCGACACAGAATACAGAGCTGGTAAAGTTAGATGAAGGGATCAAGTATTCGGAATCAGAATACTTCAACAGAAATATTTACCGGCATTTGAGATTTAAATATCCTACCTATATGTTTGACCAGATAAGTTTTGAGATTGATGATGACGGAACTCCTTATTGGATCTGTCCGGTAAAGAAGTTTAACATCGGTCTTTTCGGAGGCCAGACCATAGGCAGAGTGGTACTATGCAATGCCCAGACAGGAGAGTGCCAGGACCTGAAGATCGAAGACTGTCCCAAATGGGTAGACCGGGCATATCCGGCAGATCTTCTGGTGGAACTGTATAATTATCATGGCATGCTGCAGAATGGATTCTTTAACAGTGTGCTGGGACAGAAGGGATGCCTTCAGACTACAGAAGGATATAATTATCTGGCCCTTGATGATGATGTGTGGGTTTACACAGGGGTGACCTCTGTGAGCGGAGATAAATCCAATGTGGGATTTGTCCTTATGAACCAGAGGACTATGGAGACCAGATACTATGCCTGTGAAGGCGCTCAGGAGCGGTCCGCCATGGACTCTGCAGAAGGACAGGTGCAGAACCTGAAGTATACAGCGGCATTTCCCCTTCTTCTGAACATCTCTGACCAGCCCACTTATTTCATGGCTTTAAAGGACGGAGCCGGTCTGGTGAAGAAATATGCCATGGTCAATGTTCAGAAATATCAGAATGTAGCCATCGGAGATACGGTTCAGGAATGCGAGGAGAATTATGTGGAACTGCTGAAAAGCAGCGGTATTGAAGTCAGCGGAGCTTCAGACAGTGACCTCAGTGCAGAGGGCGTCATATACCGCATGGCCCAGGCTGTGCTGGATGGAAACTCTCATTTCTACATTACACTGGAAGGACAGGAGCTGATTTTTGATATTCCGGTAACAGAGTTCCCGGAAATCGTAGGCTATGATACCGGAGACCAGATTTCTCTCAGGTATGAGGAAGAAGAATCCATCTGTACTGTTACCCAGCTTGAAGGCCGGGAAGCGGAAACTAAGCAGGTACAGACAGAGGAAGAGACTTCCGGGGAAGAAGAGGGATGATTTTCCTTTTTTGAACGGGAAGAAATCTCGTTCAGGGGTTGACAAATGGAAAATCCCTGAGTAAAATGTGTAATAGTTTTATAAACTAAAAACTGTGAAGAGGATTATTAAGAAACCCTGCGTGTCAAGAGAGCTGCCGTCTGGTGCAAGGCAGTCACGTAAGCTTCCCAACTGGCCTCGGAGTTCCCAAATCGAACTTTCCCCATTGGCGGATCAGTAGATGCGGGCGGGATTTCCCGTTACAGAAAAAATGAGTGCACAGAATAATTTAAACCTGTGAATTAGAGTGGTACCACGGAATTTAAGCCCTTTCGTCTCTAGCTGGAGAAGAGAGGGCTTTTTGTATTGCCGGTACGATCAGAAACCGGCAGAAAGAATAAGGAGGAAAAGAAAATGGCAGTACCATATAATCATAAGGCCATTGAAGCAAAATGGCGTAAGATCTGGGATGAAAAACCAGTAAACGTAGATGACGGCAAAAAGCCAAAATATTATTGCCTGGATATGTTTCCATATCCATCAGGAAACGGACTTCACGTAGGACACTGGAGAGGTTATGTAATCTCTGACGTCTGGAGCCGTTACAAATTAATGCATGGATATTATCTGATCCATCCTATGGGCTGGGATGCTTTTGGTCTTCCGGCAGAAAACTATGCCATTAAGATGGGCGTACATCCTGCAAAATCTACTGCAGAAAATGTGAAAAATATCAAGAAACAGATTCAGGATATCGCTGCAATCTATGATTGGGACAGAGAGGTAAATACTACAGATCCTAATTTCTACAAATGGACTCAGTGGATCTTTGTAAAAATGTTTAAAGAAGGCCTGGCCTATGAGAAGGAATTCCCCATTAACTGGTGTCCTTCCTGTAAGACTGGTCTGGCAAATGAAGAGGTAGTAAACGGTAAATGTGAGCGCTGCGGTGCAGAAGTAACCAAGAAAAACCTTCGTCAGTGGATGCTCCGCATTACCAAATATGCAGACCGTCTCTTGAATGACCTGGACAAACTGGACTGGCCGGAAAAGGTTAAGAAGATGCAGACCGACTGGATCGGAAAATCCTACGGCGCAGAGGTGGATTTCCCGGTAGAAGGCAGAGATGAGAAAATCACTGTGTACACTACAAGACCGGATACTCTCCATGGAGCAACCTTCATGGTTCTGGCTCCTGAGCATGCTCTGGCAAAGAGCCTGGCTACAGAGGAGACAAGGGAAGCTGTAGAAAAATACATCTATGATGCTTCTATGAAATCTAATGTAGACCGTCTTCAGGATAAAGAAAAGACCGGCGTATTCACAGGAACCTACGCCATCAATCCACTTAATGGAAAGAAAGTGCCTATCTGGCTTTCTGATTACGTACTGGCTGATTATGGTACAGGAGCTATCATGTGTGTACCGGCTCATGATGACCGTGACTTTGAATTTGCAACAAAATTCAATATTCCGATCATCCAGGTAATCGCTAAGGACGGAAAAGAAATCGAAAATATGACAGAGGCTTATACAGAAGCTTCCGGAACTATGATCAACTCCGGAGACTGGAACGGCATGGAATCTGCAGTTCTGAAGAAAGAAGCTCCTGAAATGATCGAGAAGATGGGAATCGGAAGAAAGACAGTAAATTATAAGCTTCGTGACTGGGTATTCTCCCGTCAGCGTTACTGGGGCGAGCCTATTCCCATCATCCACTGTCCAAAATGCGGAAACGTACCGGTTCCGGAAGACCAGCTTCCTCTGACTCTTCCAGAAGTAGAATCCTATGAGCCTACCGGCACAGGAGAATCTCCTCTGGCTGCTATTGATGAGTGGGTAAACACCACTTGCCCATGCTGTGGTTCTCCAGCCAAGAGAGAGACCAATACCATGCCTCAGTGGGCAGGTTCTTCCTGGTATTTCCTCCGCTATGTGGATAACAAAAACGACAAAGGACTGGTATCCAGAGAAAAAGCAGACAAATACCTTCCAGTAGATATGTATATCGGCGGTGTAGAGCATGCAGTTCTTCATCTGCTGTATTCCCGTTTCTATACCAAGTTCCTCTATGATATCGGCGTGATCGATTTTGACGAACCATTCCAGAAGCTGTTTAACCAGGGTATGATCACCGGTAAGAACGGTATTAAGATGAGTAAGTCAAAAGGCAATGTGGTTTCTCCAGATGATCTGGTAAGAGACTACGGCTGTGACTCTCTGCGACTTTACGAACTTTTCGTAGGTCCGCCGGAACTGGATGCAGAATGGGATGACAGAGGAATCGACGGCGTTTACCGTTTCCTGAACCGTTTCTGGAAACTGGCCATGGACAGCAAAGATGCAAATGTAGCTGAGACAAAAGAAATGGTGAAGCTTCGCCATAAACTGGTTTATGACGTTACGCAGCGTCTGGAAAGCTTCAGCCTGAACACAGTTATCTCCGGTTTCATGGAGTACAATAACAAGCTTATTGATATGGCGAAAAAGACAGGAGGAATCGACAGAAAGACTATCGAAACCTTTATCCAGCTGTTGGCTCCTTTTGCTCCTCATGTGGCAGAAGAGCTGTGGCAGGAATACGGCCATGAGGATTCTGTATTCCATACCCAGTGGCCAGAGGCTGATGAAGAAGCTATGAAAGATGACGAGATCGAGATTCCTGTACAGATCAACGGAAAGACAAGAGCCGTTATCAGCATCAGTGCAGAAGCTTCCAAAGAAGAGGCTATTGCCGCAGGAAAAGAAGCGATTGCCGATAAGCTGACAGGAAACGTGATAAAAGAAATCTATGTTCCTAAGAAGATTATTAACATTGTAATGAAATAAGAAACAGAAAGCCGGGAACCCGCTTAAATTGGGAACCCGGCTTCTTTTATATTCATTAATGATACTAATCAAATTCTTTGGCGTCTTTCTGTTCATTCGGTCCGGCCAGGGCGTGGGAATGAGAGGAAAATCTTATGGTTGAAAAAATTTTCTGCTTGACATATAATATATTTAACAAGGAAGCCGATACGATAGTTCACACCTATCCGTTTCCGGCGAAATATTGTACTGAGAATAGCACCTTTACTTTACCAGAGCGGGGGTGCTATTTTCTATGTGTAAAATTCAGAATGGCGACAATCAGTAAAGCAGTGCTTACAATCAGGCTTAATTCCTCATATGTACTCATAAAAACCGCCTCCTTTCTGCAAGGCTCAGAAACGGAGGTATTCACACCCTATCGGCTCCCTGGGTAAGTATATTATATTGTCATGGTTCAATCAGGAATCCTGTACCCCGATTTCTAGCAGAACTTTCCGGTCCAATTCAGGAAAGGGTATGACTGGAGCCGGAGCAGCTCCGTGTGTGCTGATGATCTTTTCCATCCAGATCATATGGTACCAGCGGCCAAATTTTAGACCGCAGTTATAAAACTTTCCAGCCAGACGATAGCCTAGATGGGCATGAAATTCTGCACTGTTTTTAGTCAGGTATTCGTCTTCTGTCTCAGGATATCCGATACAGGCGTATAAATTCGTGATATTCTGAGCTTTGCAGATCCCTTCAATGGCACTGTAAAGCTTTCTGCCGATTCCCATTTTACGTTTGGTCTCATCCAGATAGATGGTCATTTCTGAAGAATGGTCGTAAGCAACTCGCCCTACAAAATCGCTTGTATAGGCATAACCTAAGATTTCACCGTCTTTTTCTGCCACGAGATAGGGATGTTTTTTTAAGGTGTTTATTATTCTGCCTTTGAACTCATCAAGAGAGGGTACCTCATATTCAAAAGAGATGGCGGTTTTCTCCACATAAGGCCGGTAGATTTCCAGCAATTTTTCTGCATCCTCTGTTCTAGCTGTTCGAAGTTTTATATCTGATATCATAAATTATTTTTGGGCCCCCATTCATATATATTTCGAGATTATATGCTTGGTAAGATTATATTATCGGAGGAAGGAGAAGTCAATGAACCGGAAAAATCTTTAATGGAAAAAGAACAGTAAAAACCCTCAGGTATATATTCCACAACTAAAACATAGCTTCTTCAGCTATTTCCTATGGTCTATAATATAGATGATTATAAACAGGAGGTGAAGCTGTGAAAAAATACAGACTGTTGGCGGGCTGTCTGGCATTGCTGGTTTTTGGAGCAGGCTGCGGACAAACAGGAACTGAGGAAAACAAAAGGAGCAGTGAGCAGTCAGCACCGGCCGGGGAAGAAAGACTGGACAAGGAAGAAGCTTCAGACCAGACAGAAGAGGCGGTGACAGAAACGGAAGGTGAAACAGTAACAAGAGGAGCGCTCCCGGAAGAACTGGCAGAGATTCCCCAGGATTATTTTTCTCAGTCAGACCAGCAGGGGACTCTTGTGAAATTAGAATATGACACCTATGAGTCTATGACCTATGAGGAGCAGGAACAGGTCCTTTATAAACGGGCGATTGTATATCTGCCCTACGGCTATTCAGAAGATACCCAATATAATGTGTTTTATTTAATGCATGGAGGATGGAGCAACGAGACTACATATCTAGGAACGCCGGACCAGCCTGCTGAATTTAAAAATGTGCTGGACAATGGTATTGCCGATGGAAAAATCCAGCCAATAATCGTTGTCTGCCCTACTTATAATAACGAAAGTGAATCGGACAGCTCTGACTATTCCCTGGCTCTCCGGCTGACTGAGAATTATCATAATGAATTGATCAATGACCTGATACCGGCAGTGGAAGGTACATATAGTACCTATGCGGAGGATACAACTTTAGATGGAATCCGGAACTCCAGGGACCATCGTGCTTTCTGCGGTTTTTCCATGGGCTCTGTGGCAACCTGGAGGACCTTTCAGTATTGTCTGGATTATTTTCGATATTTTATGCCCTCCAGCGGAAATCTAACCTCAGATGGCGAGTACATGGCCTCTATTGTGAAGGATTCCGGTCATGAGTGGAATGACTTTTTTATCTTTGCAGCCTCTGGGACAGAAGACTTTGCCTACGCTTCTTTTAAGAACCAGATTGAGGCTATGGCAGATGTCAGTGACGGTACATTTCGCTATGCAGATAATGAAAGAGAAGGCAATCTGTATTTCCTGGAGCAGGAGGGAGGCACCCACAGCGGTGAGTACGCCATGGAATATTTCTATAACGGATTATGCTGGATCTGGAAGTAAAAGGCATGTCAGTGCAGATAACACATGAAGCCTGGCAGGAATGCAGACAGTATCCTAAAATTTAAAAATATAGGAGGAATTTTAAAATGAGTATTTTATTTATTAACGGAAGTCCAAACAAAAACGGAAACACAGCAAAACTGGCGGCAGAGCTTCTGGCAGGAAAAGAGTATGAGACTTTGAATCTGGTGGATTATAAGCTCTATGCCTATGGACAGAAATTCGAAGATGACCAGTTTTCGGAGATTTTAGAGAAAATGAAAGAAGCAGATACAATTGTTATCGGCTCTCCTGTCTACTGGCATAATATGTGCGGAGCAGTAAGAAATCTCCTGGACCGTTTCTACGGCCCTGTAAACTCCGGGAAACTGTCAGGAAGAAAATTTGCTTTTATATTCCAGGGAGCCGCACCAGAGCAGTGGATGCTGGAGAAAGCAGAATATACCACGAGCCGCTTTGCAAAGATGTATGGCATGGAATATGCAGGTATGGTTACAGACAACAGGGAAGCAGAAAAAGTTTCTGGGAAACTTGGGAGGTAAGCGCTGATGAAAAGACCTTATGTGATCTGTCATATCCTTAGTTCCCTGGACGGGAAAATCAACGGCCCTTTTATGGGGACAGAAACTGTGGCAGAACTGAGCCGGGAATATGGAGCCATCCGCAGTCAGATGCAGGGAGATGCCTGGCTGTACGGAACAACTACCACAAAGGAATTTACTGGATTTGCGAAACCAGTGTTGGAAGAGAAAAATCAGGTGCCGGAAGGGGACTTCGTGGCAGACGACCGGGCAGAAATGTACTATGTATCTTTGGACACCGAAGGGGAGATTGGATGGCAGTCCGGAACCTTTGACAACAGAGGCAGGGGAAAAGCCCACGTCATTGAAATTCTTACAGAAGCAACCTCTGCTGCGTATAAAGCTTATCTGCGAAGAAGAGGAGTTTCCTATATCCTTGCCGGAAAGGATGAGCTGGACTGCAGGCTGGCAATGGAAAAATTGTATGAACTTTTTCATATCGAAAAGCTGCTGATCTGCGGCGGCGGTATGGCAAACTGGAGTTTTCTCCAGGCAGGTATGGTAGATGAGCTAAGCCTTGTGCTGGCGCCGGTAACAGACGGAGGAAAGGGAGCGGCGGCTCTTTTCACCCAGCTTCCTTCTCAGAAAGAGGAAAGTCCGGTAGAATTTACTCTGGAAAAGGCAGAGAAGATCGGAGACGGCGGGCTGCATTTAAAATATCTGGCCAAGAACGCTTTATAAAATCTTATAGATGATTTCTCACAGAGAATGTGTTAGAATCGAAGAAAGCACAGAAGATGTGAGGAATAAAATTGGAAGAATTAAAAGTACATACGTCTTATGGAAATATACATGTTTATAAAAGAGGAACCGGAGAAAAAATCCTCTTTCTCCTCCACGGCAGCGGCCCGGACAGCGCCATGATCTCCTGGTGGGGGATGATGAAAAATTTTACCAGAGAATATACGGTATACGCTCCAGACCTGCTGGGCTATGGAAAAAGTGACAAGCCGGACATACGAGGCGAAAATTTTTACTCTGCCCATATCGAAGCTCTGAACGAAGCGGCAGATCAGTTAGGTGCAGAAGAATTTTACCTGGCAGGTCTGGCTATGGGCGGAGCAGTGGCCATTGGATATGCGTTGAAATACCCTGGCAGAGTAAAGGCTTTATTTCCCATTGATTCCTGGGGATTAACCTTAACTCTGCCATTTCATCCCTTGTCTTATTTACTTATACAGAAGACAAATCTGACCTTGTGGCAATATAAGCTTTTGGGAAAAAGCAGGTGGCTGGTCCAGTACATGCTTCAGGAGTATCTTATTGGGAGCAAACGGAAAATAACCAATAAAATGCTGGGTGAAGTTCAGAAAGCCTGCCAGGAGGAATCCTGCGGAAAGGCTATGCAGGATTTTCAGAGAAGCTCCTGTGATAAGAAGAGGGCAATTCCCTGTTATGTTCAGGAACTGCATAAGCTGAAAATGCCAGTGATCTTCATACACGGGGAAAAAGATCCTCTGGTACCGGTAAGCGATATTTTTAAGGTGGTAAATTTATGCCCCAATGGAAAAGTTCATGTAATGAGAGGCTGTAAGCACTGGCCTGTAAGGGAGCGTCCCGAAGAGGTGACCATGATCATCTTGGAAAATACAGATGAGAGGCAGGCAGAGGAAAATGGATAAAAAAGTCTGTGATACGGCCACAATATAATAAAAACCCGGCTGGTCAGGATATAGAGATTAATAGGAAATGCTTTTCCCTGCAGGTTATGATAAAATAGTACCATCATTTATGGCAATATGCAGAAGACAGGGGAGAGCGGACATGAAGAAATATCTGGGCCTGCTGCTGTGCGGATGTTTGCTGGCAGGATGCGGTATGGCGGACTTTAACGGGAGCAGAACAGGAAATGACAGTCAGTTCCTTATGGAATATACGATTTTTAATACTACAGATTCCCAATTGCTGGAACTGAAAAAGGGAGATAAGATACACGGAGAAATTGAAAAGAAAGCAGGAAAACTTGCTGTCACCATTCAGCAGGAAGGGGAAGAGCCTATTTTAGAGAGCCGGGATATGCCCCCAGGTTCCTTGGATATTGAGATTGAGGAAGATGGGGCCTATCGGATTACAGTGACCGGAGAAAAGGCAAAAGGCAGCGTCAGCTTTACAAAAGAGTAGGAGATGGTCCTGCAGGACTGATTATGAGAATAGTCAGATATCAGTTGTTCCTCCAGAAAAGATTTGATACAATGGAATTTAACAGGAGGAGCAAAAAGTCAGTTGAAAAATGATATATTGTTTTTCCATTTTCGCCTTCCCTGGAAGGCGATTTTTGTATTTTCAAGAAAAGCGTTGATTTATGACAGACAGGAGCTGAGGATAATGTTTAGAGAAAAAGAGATTAGAAAACACCTGATCTTTTCCGGCAGGGTACAGGGAGTGGGGTTCCGCTACCGGGCCATGCACATTGCCCAGATGCTGGGGCTGACCGGCTGGGTGAAGAACCGCTGGGACGGAAAGGTGGAGATGGAAGTCCAGGGAAAGCGGGATGAGATCGGAAAGATGATCTCCATGCTGTATCAGCAGAGATTTATCTGGATTGAGGATATAGAAGAAAAAGAAATCCCTGCGGAAAAGGAAAGCAGCTTTTCTATTCACTGAAAGAGGAGAGAGATGGCTATGACGGAAGAAGAATGGCTGAAACAGCTTTTTACAGGGCTTTCCCAATCCAATTTTCGCAGCAGATTTCATCTGAAAGAACAGGACAAGGAGTATGTGAGGCAGAAGGGATTGGATAGGATCCGGGAGCATGCCCAGGCTTTTATAGAAAAGAGACTGGCTCCGGCAGTGATCCCAAACGATGGAAAGCAGACTCCTATGCGAGGCCATCCGGTTTTTATCGCCCAGCATGCTACGGCGACCTGCTGCAGAGGATGCCTGGAAAAATGGCATAAGATCCGGGCAGGAAAGGAACTTACCCCCAGGCAAAAGGAGTATATTGTACATGTGATTATGCTTTGGATCAAGGGGGAGATGGAAAGATGAAGAAGAAAAATCCGTCTTATGGAGAATAAAAATGGAAAGCAAAGAGATTGTAACAAAACGGCTGCTTTTAAGAAAACTTCAGAAGGAAGACTGTGGATTTTTCCATAAGCTTCTGAGTGATCAGGAGGTGAACCGTTTCCTTCCCTGGTTCCCGGTAAAGTCCATGGGAGAAACAGAGCAGTTCTTAAAAGAGCGTTATCTGACCGTATATGAAAAGGGACAAGGCTATGTCTATGTCATATGCCTGAAAGAAACAGGAACACCTGTAGGATATGTGAACATCAGCGGTGAGGAAAGCCATGACCTGGGATACGGGCTGGCCAGACAGTACTGGAACCAGGGAATCGTCACTGAAGCCTGTCAGGGCCTGATCCAAAAAGTGAAACAGGAGGGGCTGCCTTATATTACAGCCACTCATGACAGAGAAAATATTCCCAGCGGAAAGGTAATGAGAAAACTGGGAATGAGTTACCAATATTCCTATGAAGAACAATGGCAGCCGAAAAATTACAAGGTGATATTCCGGATGTATCAGCTGAATTTTACCATGCCAAAAGAATGGCGGTATGACCGATACTGGAAGGAATCTCAGATACATTTTGTAGAAGAAGAGTTATAAGGAGAAGCCTATGAAAACCAGAGAAGAAGCAGTTCAGTATGCCCTGACCTTTCCTGATGTTTACAGAGACGAGCCTTTTCACGATCTAAACTGGACGGTGATCCGCAAAAAGAAAAGCAGGAAGGTGTTTCTCTGGATATTTGAAAGAGAGGGACATATCTGGCTGAATGTAAAGGCAGACCCGGAGTGGAGAGATTTCTGGAGAGAGGTATATCCTTCGGTGGTTCCGGCCTATCATTTGAATAAAAAATACTGGAATTCCATTATTTTGGACGGCACTGTACCGGAGGAGAAGATACGGCAGATGATAGGTGAGAGCTATGATCTGGTAAAAGGATAACAAGTGAGAAAATGAAAAGATATGGTTTTATGGTGTGGGGATTTTTCTGCCATTTTTGGATTGATTTTTCCTGCTCATGGTTTATTTTTCAGGAGGTTGTAGGGGAGGCTGGCTGGTATACACTCTTATTCTTTTATAATTTTTTTGCCTTTGCTTTAGAGCTGCCTCTGGGAGTTCTGCTGGACAGGATTTGTGAGAAGAATAAGGGCAGCTTAAAAGGCTATTCCTGGACAGGAATTGCAGGAATTTTTCTGGTGCTGCTGGCGCTGTATGGAGATATTCCCCTGTGGCTGGGCATTTTTCTGGCTGGTTTTGGGAATGCTGCCTTTCATGTGGGAACAGGTGCCCTGGTCCTGGCTGTATTTCCGGAGAAAATCTGGCCCTCAGGGCTATTTGTATCTTCCGGGGCTCTGGGAATCTGCCTTGGAAAGCTGCTTTCCGGGAAAACCGGTATGAAAATAGCTATGGGAATAATGCTGTCACTGCTGTTTTCGACGGCGGTACTTGGAGAGGCGACAGGGAAAAAGAAGAAAAAATGCAGGGAAATCCAAAGGGAAAAGGTTCCGATGGCAACTAAAGGAATATTACCGGAAACTGCATTTGACCTGCTCTCAGTGCTCTGTATTTTTATGACTGTGGTTCTCCGCTCCTATCAGGGAATGGCCCTTTCTTTTCCCTGGAATCAGACTGTAAAGACCGGTCTGATCCTGGCGGGGGCTACGGCAGCAGGAAAGCTTGCAGGAGGTATTGGAGCGGACCTGACAGGTATGAAAAAAACAGTTGTTTTATCTCTGGGTCTGGGAGGAATCCTGCTGCTGCAGCCTTCCTCTATGTGGTCTGGTACTGCCGGAACCCTGCTTTTTAACATGACCATGCCGATTACCCTGGTGCTTTTGTACAGGACTTTTCCGAAATGGCCGGGAATTTCTTTTGGACTGCTGACCTTTGCTCTGTTTATAGGTTTTTTGCCTTCTTATTTTGGAGTTGGAAGCCTTCCAATGCCTTTTGGAGCCGGTTTTTTATCTTTTCTGTCCTTAATTCTTTTATGGATGACTATAAAGAGAAGGGAAAGGGCAGGGCAGCAAGGGAAAAGCGATCAGTAGGAGGAAAATATGCATATTTGGATAAAAACCCTGTTCCTTTCTCTGGTTCTTACCTGGATCATCGAGACCCTGGTTTTTCTGGGAATGGGAATCCGAAAAAGGAAGGATCTGTTGCTGCTGTTTTTTATAAATTTATTTACAAATCCTATGGCAGTAACAATCTATCAGCTTCAGCCAGTTCATAGTGGCTTTATGAGCTGGATAATACAGATTTTTCTGGAAATTTTTGTGGTTTTGACAGAGGGAATCCTGCTGTATAAATGTATGGAGAGAAAGAAAAATCCATGGATTTTGTCTCTGGCGGCCAACGGAGTTTCTTATTTGTGCGGAGCAGTTTATACAGTGGCGCTATACTGGAAGTAGAAAATGATAGGAGGAGGCTATGAAAGAGAAAAAGTTTGCAGATGTTGAAAATTGGAGGAGCCGGTTGGTTTGGGGAGTTTTACTTGCTGCGGTGATTTTTTTTCTGGTCATAAAGCCGGAGGAGGTCCAGGCGGACCTGATCCTGGAGCCGGAGGACCAGTTCTATCAGGCACATGCTGACCAGTGCGAATATGTGGACCGGAATTATTATACAGATGGCAGCGTGGACTTCTGGACGGCGCCTAACGGGAGAAAAAAGGGGAGTTTTCCGGCAGATACCAGGCTTCAGGTTACCCATGTATATACAGACAGCCAGGGAGCGCAATGGGGTGTGTTTTTGGAGCAGGAAAGCGGCTGGATACTGATGGCGGATGTATATCTGGATTATGACAGCAGGCAATTCAGCGAAGACCATGAAGAAGAAATCCTGCCAGGAGAAGAGCAGGTGCTGGCAGAAGGGGAAAAGGTTGTATTCTGGTCCTATCCCTGCTCGGGAGAGAACTGGGGAACAGAAGAATTACAGCAGGAACTAAAATTTTCCGAATTTTACACGGACAGCCAGGAACGGCTCTGGGGAAATGTAGGGTACTATATGGGAAGCAGAGATTTCTGGATCTGCCTTTCCGAACCCGGAAACCAGGAGATCCCCATGGAAGAGGAGCCGCCTAAAGTACCGGGACAGGCAGTAGTGATACAGGGACAAACAGCAGAACAGGAAAATGCTGTCTCAGAAGAAACTCTGGAGAAAATAAAAGAACAGGGGAGTCTGCCGGTGTGGATATTGGTTCTTCCGGCTCTTCTGACTGTTGCAGTTGCCGGAGGATGTATCTGGTTTTTCTGGTTACGGAAAAAGTAGATTTTCCTTGTATTGGGACAGGCATTGTGCTATACTTTTTTGGGCTGCCGGTGCAGCGGCAGCTTTCTTAAAAGGTAAATTTTTGAAAAAGGAGGGCGCACAAGTGGGCTGGAAAACACCATTTTTAATGATTAAAAAAGGTAACTTTTTTGGTGTTCAGGCTATAAGTGCGCCCATTTTTAGAAGATAATCTTATCTGTGGCAGGGCCTGAGGAGAACAGGAAACTGTTCTGCCGGACGTAAAAGACTGCTATCTGAAATTCTGAAAATGGGCATTATCTAGGAAGAATGAGAGGATAATGCTATGAACATCAAGAAACAAATTTCCAGGTTATATCTATATGAAATTGTAAGTGGTTTGCAGATCGTAGATGCAGTATGGGTATTTTTCCTTTTGCAGCGGGGATTTTCCCTGGGACAGGTGGGAATTGCCGAAGGAGTTTTCCACGCAGTGAGTATGTGCTTTGAAATTCCAAGCGGCATGGTATCGGATACCATAGGCAGGAGAAGGACGCTTATGCTGTCGGGAATCGTATCGGCTATGGCTGCATTCTTTATGATCGCTTCGGATAACTTTGCAATGATACTTCTGGCTATGGGAATCAACGCAGTTAGCTACAATCTGGTCTCCGGTACCAGAGAGGCTCTGACCTATGATAGCCTTCTGGTGACTGGACAGGAGGAAATGTATCTGAAGGTAGCGTCCAGACAGGATTTCCTTTATGAGGCCCTGTTTGCCTTTACCAGCCTGATGAGTGTGGTAACGGTAAGTTTAGGCTACAAAAAAGCCTATCTGCTTGGGATTCTTCAGGGGATTTTGTGTACTTTCTGCGCATCTCTTCTGAAAGAAGCTGTTGTTGAAGAGAAAAAGAATAGAGAAAAAATGTCTCTGGGAATCATGGCAAAAGAAGTTGCCGGACATTTTGTGAGAACGGCGAAGTTTCTGAGAAAGACCCCAAAAGTTGCCTGGCGGATGGCCTGTTCCGGACTGGTATCTGCGGCAGTGTATGTGGTCTATATGCTTCTGCAGGACCATCTTGTAGCCGTGGGACTTGAGCCGGGATTTCTGGGAATCCCTCTGCTGCTGATTTCCTTGTGCACTATGGCAGGAGCAGTTCTGGCGGAGAAAAGCAGAAAGATTTCTTCCAGAAAGCTCTATCTGGCAGGGGGAATCCTTACAGGGCTTTCTCTGATCTTTGCCGGGAGAAATTCTCTGGTGATTTCAGTTATGGGAGGAGGAATTGCCCACTGTGTCAGCGAGGTCATCATGCTCCGTACAGAAACTGAAAATCAGAAGTTCTTTTCCAGCGAATCTCGTGCTACAATGGTATCAGCAGGCAGTATGGCTTACAGTGTTTTTATGACCATTTTAAGTCCCGGAGCGGGGGCTCTGGCAGATGTTCTTTCTGTTTCAGAAGCCTTTGCTCTGCTGGGGTTATTGGCTGCGGCTGCCGGTGTGATCATGTTTTGCAGGATGAGGTATGAAAATGAGAAGTGAAAAAGAAATGTTTGAACTGTTAATTTCTACGGCCAGGGATGATGAACGGATATTGGCTGCTTATCTGGAGGGGTCCCGGACAGTACCCCAGGTTCCAAGGGATATTTTTCAGGACTTTGATCTGGTCTACGTAGTGACAGAAACCAGGCCTTTTATAGAAGAAAAAGAATGGATCAACAGGTTTGGTCAGCGCCTGTATATGCAGTACCCGGATGAGGGAATCTGGGATAATGGGAATCATGAGAACTGCTATGGATGGCTGATGCAGTTTGCAGACGGCAACCGTCTGGACCTCCATGTATGTACCCTGGCTTTTGTAAAGGAACAGTTAAAGAAAGGGGAACCTTATCGGATTCTTTTAGATAAAACCGGCTGCCTGCCCCAGCCCGGAGAAAATCTTGAAAAAGTATACTGGGTGAAGAAACCTTCCCAGGAAGAATTTCTGGCAGTCTGCAATGAATTCTGGTGGTGTCTGAATAATGTGGCAAAAGGTTTGTGGAGGGAAGAACTCCCCTATGTGATGGAACAGCTGAACTTCGTGATACGGCCAATGCTTTTTAAAGTTCTTGCCTGGAAGGCTGGAAAGGACCATGATTTTTCTGCCAGTGTAGGAAAGGGAGGAAAATATTTGAAAAACTATCTGCCGGAGGCGGTTTATGAAAGCTATATGAGAACCTATCCGGCAGGAGAAAAAGAAGCGATACAGAAAAGTGTCTTTGAGATGTGCAGTCTTTTTGAGACAATGGCCAGAGAGGTGGCCCAGGCTCTGGGATTTTCCTACCATGAAGAGGAAGGGAGAAATTCCAGAGCTTATCTGGAACATGTCTGCCAGCTCCCCAAAGACGCAAAAGAGATTTACTGATCCATAGGTTTGCAGACGTCTATCCAGTCTTTGGCGTTTGTATAGTTTTCCAGCTCGCTGCAGGTCAGCTCAATAGCGGAGTTTTCGCTGCCTGCAGCAGGGAAAACGGTTTCAAAGCGTTTTAAAGACTGGTCCAGATAGATTTCCGTATGAGAAGGATTGGCAAAAGGACATACGCCTCCGATCCCATGGCCGGTGAGAGGTTCTACGTCATCCTTTGCCAGCATTTTCGCCTTCATACCGAAGTAATGTTTGAATTTGCTGTTATCGATTTTCATATCCCCGGCGGTGACAATGAGGATTGCATGGTCCTTTTCTTTGCTGTAAAAAGACAGGGTTTTTGCAATCCGGGCAGGGGCGGTTCCTACTGCCTGGGCAGCCAGCTCCACAGTAGCGCTGGACTGGGAAAATTCCCGGATATCATTCTCCCTTCCCAGGGATTTGAAATATTGTTTTACAGATTCTAGTGACATGGTGAATAATTCCTTTCTGTTTTATATAAAAGTTTGTTGAGTTTTGCTGCTATAGAGTTATTTTATATAGTTATTTGGAAGATGTCAAAGTTTATTGCACACTGATATTTTCAACGATAGACATTTTCTGTAACTGTTTTGCAGGTCCCCGAATCGCTAAAAAAGAAGTAAACAAAACAATAGCGATTATGAGCATAAGAGGAATGAACGGAACACTCCAAGGCGTTCCCCAAATATTTGTTATCAGGCTTACATAGATGACCCAGTGCATGGGAAGACCGATAATACAGCCTAAAATAACTCCGCTTATCCCATAGGTCCCTGCTTCGGCAATTATCATTTTTACAAGCTGCCGATTACTCATTCCAATCGCCCTCATACCTCCGTATTCTTTCATTTTGGCGGCAACTCCCATATTATTTTGAATCATAGCATGTATGAATAAATAGCTGAAAAAGACATAGAAATGCGGTATAATTATAAAACACAGAAAAATAAGGGGGTGCTTTATGCTGTATGTGATCTGGGGGATTTTAGTCCTTCCTGTGATCATTGTGGGAATGATCCTGCATTTTAAGATCAAGGAATGGGGGAAGCGCAGATGGAATATCCTTCCCAAATGTCTTTCTACCTGGATGATCGTGTGTACTGGTTTTTTAGGAATCTGGGCCAGAGGAGACAGCCAGGGACTGGATAAGAAATGGATTTTGGCGGCCTTGGTCCTTTTCCTGCTGGCGGACGGTTTTCTGGAAGTACAGTTTTTCCTGGGTATGGGAGTATTTGCAGCGGGACATCTGATCTTGATCGGATGGTTTCTCACAAGAGGAGCCTATACGCCGGTAAGTTTTTTCTGGTGGGTTCTCTTTATGGGAGTTTCCTTATATCTGTTCCACAGGGAACTAAGGGGAGCCAGAGAGAATCCCAAACTGTATGCCATGATCTTGTATCCGGCAGTGCTTATGGGAATGACAGCGGTGGCTGTTATGCTTCCTTCAAAGCTGGGGCCGGATTACCTGAGAGCAGCAGTGGGAGCAGTGCTGTTTGCGGTTTCGGATTTAATGGTGGGAAAGGGTTTTTTTAACAAGCTGTCAAAGCCTATGAGCGTACTGGCGTTGAGCCTCTATTATGCAGGAATATTTTGCATAGCATTGATTACGTGGATATAAAAGGAGATAAGAGTGGAAGAAAAAACAGAAATGATTTATGGAGAAATTTATCAAAGTCCCATAGGAGCTCTGACAATTTTGTCTGGAGACAAAGGAATTAAGGCCATAAAATTTTATGAAGATGAGAAAGTGAAAGCCCAGGGCAGGACTAATGAGATGACCAGGTGGGCGGTGAAAGAGCTGGAGGAATATTTTCAGGGAAAGAGAAAGGCCTTTACGGTGCCCTGTGTTCCTCAGGGTACAGATTTTCAGAAAAGAGTATGGGAAGCTCTTACTCAGATTCCTTATGGCGAGACAAGGACTTATAAAGAAATTGCAGCGGCGGCAGGGAACTCCAAAGCCAGCCGGGCGGTGGGAATGGCAAATAACAGGAATCCCATACCCATTATCATTCCCTGCCACAGAGTGATCGGAACTAATGGAAGTCTGACTGGTTATGCAGGGGGACTGAAAGTTAAAGAATATTTGCTGAAACTGGAAAGCAATTTGAATTTTTGAAAGTATGCAGGGAAAGGAAGATTGGTTTGCTTGTTTACGATAGCTGGCAGGCCGGTTTTCCTTTTTTTAAAATTTTAAAATAAACAGTATATAACACTTGACAAAAGTTAACTACTGTTATATACTGTTTACAACAAAGGAGGAACAATGCATGAAGATAATCATAAACAATTCTCTGATGATCCCAATCTACGAGCAGATTGTAGACCAGATCAAGACCCTTATCCGGAAAGGGGAGTTAAAGGAGAATGATAATCTGCCTTCTGTACGGGCTTTGGCCAGGGAACTGAAGATCAGCGCCCTGACAGTGAAAAAGGCCTATGACGATCTGGAAACTGAAGGCTTTACCGTTACGGTACACGGCAAAGGAACCTATGTGGCGGCGACCAATGCAGAACGGCTTTTGGAAGAGCAGAAAAAGGAAGTAGAGGCAGATTTGGAAAAAGCTATACAGAAAGCCAGACGATGCGGAATCAGCGATGAAGACTTAAAAGACATTTTTGAGTTATTGTTGGAGGGATGATTATGTTAAAAATCGATCATTTAAGAAAGAACTATGGAAGTTTTGCTTTGGACTGTACCCTGGAAGTGCAGCCAGGCTGTATCACAGGACTGATCGGCCAGAACGGAGCGGGAAAAAGCACTACATTTAAAGCGGTTTTAGGTCTTATCTCTACAGAGGGCGGGAGCATCCGGATTTTTGGAAAGGACCTGAAGGACTTTACCGCAAAAGACAAACAGGGGTTGGGAGTGGTCCTCTCCGATTCCGGATTCAGCGGATATCTGACTATTGAAGATATCATCCCTGTGATGGAAAGCCTCTATACCAAATTTGACAAGACCTTTTTTAAAGAGCAGATAAAGCGGTTTCAGCTTCCTGAAAAGAAACGTCTAAAGGATTTTTCTACGGGAATGAAGGCAAAGCTGAAGGTCCTGGCAGCGATTTCTCATAATGCAAAACTGCTGATCCTTGACGAGCCTACAGCAGGTCTTGATGTGGTGGCCAGAGATGAACTTCTGGAAATGCTCCGGGAGTTTATGGAAAAGGACGAGGAACGGTCTATTCTCATAAGCTCCCATATTTCCAGTGACCTGGAAACTTTGTGTGATGACCTTTACATGATCCATGAAGGAAAGATCATTCTCCATGAAGATACAGATGTGCTCCTCAGCGACTATGGACTTTTGAAAGTGGACAGAGAACAGTATACGGGATTGGATAAAGAATATATTCTGAGAAGAAAAAAGGAGAGCTACGGATATAGCTGCCTGACAAACCAGAAACAATATTATGTGGAGAATTATCCAGATATTGTCATTGAAAAAGGAAATATTGATGAAGTGATAACTATGATGATCAGAGGTGAAAGATTATGAAAGGATTATTGATAAAAGATTTTCGGTTAATGAAAGTTCAGAAAAATTTTTTGACTTTAATCACAGTCATAGGAGTTTTTATGGCTCTGTTTTCTGAAAATGTATCGTATACGATTGGCTTTATATCTTTTATATTTTCGCTGTTTTCAATAAGCTCTATCAGTTATGATGAGCTTGACAATGGAAATGCTTTTTTGTTTTCCCTGCCCGTTACCAGAAAGACTTATACCATCGAAAAATATTGTTTCGGAATGATCATGGGACTGGGGGCCTGGATTATAATATCAATGCTGTCAGTAGCTATAGGAATCGGAAGAGGACAGGAGCCTGTTGGAGAATTAATTACAATTGCTTTTATAATTCTGCCCCTGGTATTATTTATGCTGGCAGTGATGGTGCCTGTAATGCTGAAATTTGGGGCTGAAAAGGGAAGAGTTGCGGTAGTCATTCTCTTTGCAGTGCTTTATTTGACAATAGTAATGCTGGCAGAGAGTGTACAACAGTGGGGAGAAGATTTTTTGCCGATTCTGGATTCTCTTCCTGAAATAGGAATTGGAACTTTTCTGGGAATCCTGATTGCCGCTGCTGTTTTAATTTTACTTTTGTCCGTGAGAATCAGTATCGGAATTGTAAAAAAGAAAGAATTTTAAGAGGGAAAACAAGTATGAAAAATTCAGGCAGATGTCCAAAATGCGGTTCTGTAGATATTGTTCGTGTTCCGGATAATCCCCGTCGTTATACCAGCGGAAACAATATCTATACCACTTCAATAACTTTAATAGGGAAAATCCCTGTTATCCGCTATGTATGTTGCTGCTGCGGCTATGTAGAGAACTGGGTGGAGAAGGCAGGGGAGCTGGATACCATTAAAAGAAATTTTGGATAAAGTGGAAGTATATGGATTTTGGAAATGAAAACCATCAAGAAGAGAAATTTACGGTTGAAAAATGGTTTTTACAATTTGAACCGTAGTTTTAAACAGGGTAAAACGGTTAAATTTGGAATTTCCAAAATATAACCGTACTTTTTCCAGAAATTAAACGGTTAAAAAAGGCATTCGTTAAATTATAACCGTACAATAGCCTGGAAATGAACGGTTATAATGGCATTTTTAGGATTATAACCGTATAACAGTCCGGAAATGAACGGTTAAATATAGCAATTTTGAATTATAACCGTATAATCCTGGAGAATCCCCAAGTTTAGTGATGATTTATGCGAAAAATAGGGGATAAAAAGAAAAGCTCAGAGTAAGGCGTTTCCGCATTAACCAAAATTGAGAATATTTATACATTTTATTGCTCATTCTGCGCTGCTTTGAGCTTATGGTCTGTCTCAAAGCAATGCTCGACAAATTGGCATAAAATGTATAAATATTCCTGAAATATGATTCATGCCACAACGCCTTGCTTTTTATGAAGATTATTATTCCACCTGCTCAATCCCGGAGATATCCGGTTCAATCATCAGGGAATAGTTGGTGTAGTAGACGACAAACCCTGGTTTGGCGCCGTTGGGTTTTTTCACATGTTTTTTCTGGATATAATCAATTTCTACTTTGGGGGCTGTTCTGCCGCTGGAATAGTAGGCGGCCAGCCGTCCGGCTTCTTCAAAGGTTCTGTCAGGCAGTTCTTCATTATTGCTCTTTATGATTACGTGGGAGCCGGCCATTTTCTTGGCGTGAAACCACCAGTCATTTCCTGTGGCAAATTTAAAAGTCAGCTCATCATTCTGATAATTATTTTTTCCTATATAGATATGGTAGCCGTCGCTGGAAATATAATGAAGTGGTTTGGACTTTGCCATTGCCTTCTTTTTATTTCCGGAATAATGTTTCTTGATATATCCGTATTCGGTCAGCTCGTCTTTAATCTGGGACAGATCGTTTTCCTGAAGAGCAATGTCCAGTGCCGTGCTGATGGATTCCAGATGCTGGATTTCTTCTTCCGTATCTTTTAACTGTTCCTCCAGAGCCTGGGCAGTACGTTTCATCTTATTGTAACGGTCAAAATATTTCTTGGCGTTTTCCTGAGGGCTCATAGTGGGATCCAGAGGAATAGTAATCTCCTCGTTGGTATAATAATTCAGAGCCTTAAAGGATTTGCAGCCTTCCTCCAGGTTATATCCGTAGGTGTTGATCAGTTCTCCGTAAACTTTGTACTTGTCCATTTTCTGAGTATCCTTCATCTGCTTGGACTGGAGATCCAGTTTTTTCCGATTCCGCTCCAGGGCGGTCTGAACGATCCGGCGAAGGTCAGAAGATTTCTGACGGATCCGGGTAATCTGATCTTTCTGGGCGTAATACTGTTCCAGTACCTGGGACATGGAAGAAAAGCTTTTCACAGGAGCGTTCATATATTTTGTCAAAGGAAGGGCGGCGTATTCCACCGGCTCTTCTTTTTCGTTATAGACAATATTTGGCTGGAAATTACCTTCCTTTACATCTTCCATAAGCCTTTGAAAAGTATGAAAGAGGTGCTCCTTTGCCGGAGGCGTGAGAGATTTTGCCGGCTGACTGCCGTCCAGAGAAGCCCGATGGCAGATTTCCTCGGCAATACAGGGGCTGATCCCTGTAAGGGAGGTATAGAGGGCTTTGGACAGATTTACAGGCTTTTCACATACAGATTGGGAAAAGTCTTCCTCGGACACAGTCATAGGATTATATTTTTCCTGAGTCTTTGGGAGAAAGTAGGCTCTGCCTGGAAGCACTTCCCGGACAGAGCTTACATTTCCGGAAATATGCTTGATGCTGTCCAGGATCATCCGCTCTTCATTTAAGAAAATAATATTGCTGTGTTTTCCCATGATCTCTACCACCAGGATTTTATGGCACAGATCGCCCAGCTCATTTAAATGCTCGATTTCAAATTCAATAGCTCTTTCCATATCCGGCTGGGTCACAGAGACGATCCTTCCGCTTCCGATATGTTTCCGAAGAAGCATGCAGAAATTAGGGGCGGTTAAGGGGCTGGTTTTATTTTTATCTGTAAAATAGATCAATGGAAGGGAAGCACTGGCGGAGATCAGGAGACGGTACTGAGTCTTGTTGCTTTTTATGGTGATCAGCAGCTCATCTGCCTCCGGCTGGGCGATTTTATTGATCTTTCCTCCCACGATAGTATCTTGAAATTCTTTTACCATGTTTGCAATGGTGATTCCGTCAAATGCCATAGTCTTTGCACTCCTTTATCAATCATTTGGGGATATCCTTTTTATCTTATCATAAATTTTTGTAAGAAGCAAAAAAATGTTTGACGGGTATGTGCCTTTGACTTATAATGACTATGTATGTTTATGCCCTCAGGCAAATAATGGACACAGAAAAGAGTTTTACATGATTAAAAGTATGACCGGCTTCGGCAGAGCCGAGCTAGTAGACGAAGAAAAAAAGATCACCGTAGAGATGAAGTCTGTGAATCACCGGTATCTGGATATTAATATGCGGATGCCAAAGAAGCTCAGCTTTTTTGAGGCGGCGATTCGTAATCTTTTGAAAGAGTATATCCAGAGAGGAAAGGTAGATCTCTTTATTACTTATGAAGATTACACTCAGAGCAGAGTTTCGGTAAAATACAATCGGGAGATTGCACAGCAGTATCTTACCTACATCAGGGAGATGGGCAGTGAATTTGGACTTGAGACAGAGATCACTGCGGCGGCTCTTTCTAAATATCCGGAAGTGTTTACCATGGAAGAGCAGACTCCTGATGAGAAAGAGCTTTGGACAGCTCTGGAACAGGTGATCCGCGGCGCAGCCGGACAGTTTGTAGAGAGCCGAACCCAGGAAGGTGCTCATCTGAGACAGGATATCCTGGAAAAACTGGAGGCTATGGATAAAAAGGTAGATCTGGTAGAAGCGAGATCCCCTGAGATTCTGCGGGAATACCGGGAGAAGCTGGAAGGCAAGGTGAAAGAGCTTCTGGCGGATGCCCAGATCGAGGAGAGTCGGATCGCAGCAGAGGTAATTCTTTTTGCCGATAAGATCTGTACAGATGAGGAAACGGTCCGGCTGAAAAGCCATATCCATCGTATGGAGGAAGTTCTCCATGAGAACGAAGGGATTGGGCGAAAATTGGATTTCATAGCTCAGGAGATGAATCGGGAGGCAAATACCATCCTCTCTAAGGCAAATGACCTGGAGACTTCCAATCTGGCCATTGATCTTAAGACAGAGATTGAAAAAGTCCGGGAACAGATCCAGAATATTGAATAAAGGCAGGAATGTCTATGACAAAGTTGTTGAATATCGGATTTGGAAATGTAGTAAATATGGATAAGGTGGTAGCGGTGGTCAGTCCCGACGCGGCACCTATCAAACGTCTGGTCCAGGCGGCAAAGGAATCAGGTAAAGCAGTGGATGCCACCCAGGGGAGAAAGACCAAAGCTGTTCTTATTACAGACGGCGATATGGTTGTGCTTTCTGCCCTTCAGCCTGAAACCATATCCAAGAGGTTTGGTACATTTCCGGAAAATGAAACAAGAGGGGAATATGATGTCTGAAAAAGGAATTTTAGTTGTGGTTTCCGGTTTCTCCGGTGCAGGAAAGGGAACACTGATCAAAAGGCTGATGGAAAAGTATGATAATTATGCTCTTTCCATTTCTGCCACTACCAGGGCGCCCAGGCCGGGAGAAGAGCACGGAAGAGAGTATTTTTTCCATACAAAAAGAGAGTTTGAAGAGCTGATCCTTCAGGACGCGCTGATCGAATATGCTCAATATGTGGAAAATTATTATGGGACGCCCAAGGCATATGTAGAAAAACAGTTAAACGCCGGAAAAGACGTGATCCTGGAAATTGAGATCCAGGGAGCGCTTAAGGTAAAGGAAAAACTTCCGGATACATTGCTGCTTTTTGTGACGCCGCCTACGGCTGACGAACTGAAAAGACGTCTGATAGGAAGAGGCACAGAGACAATGGAAGTGATCCAGTCCAGGCTTTCCAGGGCTTTTGAAGAGGCCAAGGGTATGCCGGAGTATGATTATATCCTGGTCAACGACCAGCTGGAGGAGTGTGTGGACCGTATGCATGCCATTATCCAGAGTCAGCATGACAGGGCAGATAACTGTCAGGATTTTATAGAAAAAATAACAGAGGAAATTGCTGTATTCCAGAAAGGAGAATGAATTTATGATACATCCATCTTACACAGAACTTATGGAAGCTATTAACGAAGGAGCAGAGCTGGAGGATGAACCTTTAGTAACCAGCCGCTATTCCGTGGTACTTGCCACCAGTAAGAGAGCAAGACAGCTGATCGCAGGGAGAGAGCCTATGGTACCTGCTGCAGGAAAGAAACCTTTATCCACTGCGGTAGAGGAGATTTATAAAGGTAAAGTCCACATTCTGCCGGAAGATCCTGAGACAGAAGAGGAAGAGAACTAAAAAGATGAATATTATGTACAGGGACTGCTGACAGCTTCTTGCCGGCGGTCCTTTGTGCTAATCCAAGGAGGTTTCATGAGAAAGGTACTGTTTATTTCTCTGGGCTGCGACAAAAACCTGGCAGACTCGGAAGACATGCTTGGTATGCTGGTAGAGAAAGGCTACGAGATTACCAATGAGGAAAAAGAGGCAGAGGTGATCGTTATCAATACCTGCGCCTTTATCCATGATGCAAAAGAGGAAAGTGTTAACAGTATATTGGAGATGGCCCAGTATAAAGAAACCGGCAGGCTGAAGGCCCTGCTGGTCACCGGCTGTCTGGCTCAGCGTTATCAGAAAGAGATTACAGAGGAGATCCCGGAAGTAGATGCTGTTCTGGGAACGGGAAGCTGGGACGAGCTTATCCAGGCCCTGGATAAAGTTTTTGACGGAGAAAAGTATCTGGATTTCCAGGATGTGGATCGTCTTCCTCAGGCAGAAGGAAAAAGGGTGATTACTACAGGAGGGCATTACGATTATCTGAAAATCGCAGAAGGCTGCGATAAACGATGTACTTACTGTATTATTCCAAAACTTAGAGGAAAATATCGGAGTATTCCTATGGAGAAGCTGGTGTCTCAGGCAGAGTATCTGGCCTCTCAGGGTGTGCGGGAACTGATCGTGGTGGCCCAGGAGACCACTATATACGGACAGGATCTCTATGGAGAAAAATCCCTTCATATCCTGCTGAAAAAGCTTTGCCAGATACCGGGAATCCAGTGGATCCGTATTCTCTACTGCTATCCTGAAGAGATCTATCCGGAGCTTATTCAGACAATGAAGGAAGAACGGAAGATCTGCCATTATCTGGACCTTCCCATTCAGCACTGCAATGACAGAATTTTAAAGAGAATGGGGAGAAGAACCACGAAAGCGGAACTGGTTCAGATCGTAGAGACTCTTCGGAGAGAAATCCCGGACATCATCCTGAGAACTACTCTGATCACAGGATTCCCAGGAGAGACCCAGGAGGAACATGAAGAATTGATGGAATTTATTGATACCATGGAATTTGACCGTCTGGGTGTGTTTACCTATTCTGCGGAAGAGGATACTCCTGCAGCCAGAATGCCGGACCAGATTGAAGAGGAAGAGAAAGAGAGACGTCAGGCGGAGCTGATGGAGCTTCAGCAGGAGATTTCTATAGATAAGGGAAACGCCAGGATTGGAAGCAACGTAGAAGTTATGGTAGAGGGAAAGGTGGCAGATGAAAACGCCTATGTGGCCCGGACCTACGGAGATGCTCCCGGAGTAGATGGTTATATGTTTATCAACACGGATACGGAACTGATGTCCGGAGATTTTGCTCTGGTCCATGTGACGGGAGCCCTTGAATATGATTTGATAGGAGAGTTGAAAGATGAATACACCGAATAAACTGACAATTGCAAGAGTGATCATGATACCATTCTTTGTAGCCTTTTTAATGTATGACATAACAGGGGCGGCAGATAAGTGGATTGCCCTGGTAATCTTTGTAGTGGCCAGCCTCACAGATACCCTGGATGGTTATCTGGCCAGAAAACATAACCTGGTAACGAATTTTGGAAAATTTATGGACCCCCTGGCGGACAAGCTTCTGGTATGTTCTGCTCTGATCTGCTTTACTGCAATGGGAAAACTGGCGGCCTGGATTACCATTGTGATCATTGCCAGAGAATTTATTATCAGTGGATTCCGCCTTGTTGCGGCAGATAACGGCATTGTCATTGCGGCCAGCTACTGGGGAAAATTTAAAACAGTATCTCAGATGATCCTTATCATCCTGATGATCATGGATATCCAGAATACAATCTTCCAGACTCTGATCACAGTATTTATTGTAATCGCTGTGGCTCTGACGATTATTTCGCTGGTAGATTATATTGCAAAAAACAGAAAAGTGTTAAGCATGCAGGATTAGGAAAGAGGGAAAACAGATGACAGCAGAATTGATCTGTGTGGGAACAGAGCTGCTTTTGGGAAACATTGTTAATACAAACGGCGCCTATATTGCTCAGAAATGTGCGGATCTGGGACTGTCCATGTACTACCAGAGTGTAGTGGGAGACAATATGCGCCGGCTGTGCAAATGTTTCCGGGCAGCGCTGAAGCGGTCTGACGTGGTAATCCTTTGCGGCGGACTGGGGCCTACCCAGGATGACCTTACAAAAGAAGCAGTGGCCAGAGTCCTGAAGCGGGAGCTGGTGGAGGACAAAAAAAGCCGGCGTCACATTGAAAAATTTATGAAACAGTATCTGAGAAATACTCCGGGAAAAGCCATTACCCAGAATAACTGGAAACAGGCTCTCATACCTGAAGGGGCAATAGCGGTAGAGAATGACAATGGCACTGCCCCTGGAATTATTGTAGAAGAAGGGGAAAAGACGATCATTCTTCTTCCAGGTCCTCCAGGGGAACTGATTCCGATGTTCGAGAGCAGGATTTATCCATATCTCCATAAAAAGCAGCCGGAGATCATTTCTTCCAGAACCCTGAAAATATGCGGAGTGGGAGAGAGTCAGGCTGAAACAGATATCCAGGACCTGATTCAAAAGCAGAAAAATCCCACAGTGGCAACCTATGCCAAGCCGGGAGAAGTCCACATCCGTGTGACTGCCAAAGCAGCAGATGAAGAGACTGCTCAGCAGCTTATAGAGCCTGTGGCTGAAGAGCTTCGGAAGAGATTTCAGGGAAGTGTTTATACAGAGGAGGAAGATAAGACTCTGGAAATGGCAGCGGTAGAGCTTTTGAGAGAGAGGGGACTTACTGTGACAACTGTAGAGTCCTGTACAGGAGGAGCCCTTTCTGCCAGGCTGGTGGATGTGCCGGGAGCTTCTGAGGTGCTGAAACAGGGATTTATTACCTATTCTGATAAAGCAAAGAAAAAACTTGTCCATGTTAAGAAAGGTACCCTGAAAAATCACGGTGCAGTAAGCAGGAAATGCGCAAAAGAAATGGCAGAAGGAGGAGCTGCGGCAGCAGGAGCAGATGCAGCCCTGTCAGTTACCGGTTTTGCAGGCCCCGAGGGAGGAACGGAAGAGTATCCTGTGGGGACCGTTTTTATCGGATGCTGTTTTAAAGGAAAGACAAAAGTGAAGGAATGTCATTTTAATGGAGACCGAAGCAGCGTAAGGGAACAGGCAGTAGTCAATGCCCTTGTGCTGCTCCGGAAATGTATTTTAGAGGGAGATGAGACCGGCAGGCTCACTGGAGCATCTTCATCATCTGAATGATCCTGTCCATGCGGGCAGTCTCTTCAGGAGATTTTCCGGTTTTCAAAACTTCTATAATGGTTTCGATTTCTGCATTAGAAAACCTGGTACCGTTGGAACGGTTCCGGGAGGCAGCTGCCATAAGCAGCGGCAGGAGCTCTTGAGGGCTTTTTCCAGAGCTTTGCTGCGCGAAAGAATTTAACATAGCCAGTTTGGCCGGGTCCATTCCAGCCAGACCGGGATGCTCCACCCAGGAAGTCTTTTCCTGGGTGTTTTTTTGCCCTTTATTGTCAGATTTTTGATTATTCACAGGAATCTGCACCTCCTTCCTCTACATCTTTCTGAGGGAAAGGCTTCTGGCTTAATTCAAACATCTGGACCATGGCCATGGTCTGGATGATATTGTCCAGCTGCTCTTTGGTCCGGCCATGACATACATTGCTGCAGGCGGTGAGCATTTCCAGAGGATTATTCTTTTCCCTGGATTGAGCGCAGATTTCTGTAGTGCCGGGAGAAGAACGGAAAAGCCGAAGGGTGTTTTTAAACTCCAGAAATTTTGCGAAGACAGATACAAAGGACTGCCCTTGGGCCGGAAGATATGGCAGGGCGGCCTTCAGCATTTCTATGGAATCTTCACTTACCATTTCGTCAAGAAGAGACTGATTATCCATATAATTCTCTTTTTTGCATTTTGCTCCATTATATGCCGGGAAAGAAAAATGTATGACCCGATATCCAACAGTTATCGGATGCTTCCCCAAAGCCATTCGATATCTGGAAACAGCAAATGTAAAATAAAGCCTAAAATAATGATTTGTCAACTTGCTATAACATCTCGAGATTTGTGCGTTTTAGCAGTATTTTGCACCACATGACCATTTGACTATGGAAATCATAAGATATAGGGAAAGGAGTTTTGCGTTATGGAAAGAGAGAAAACAAAACTTGTGGAGGAAGGCAACACCATTTATGAAATAGATCTGAACTGTATGAGAAAAAAAGAGATAGAACGGGAGAAAGTACTGAAAAGACAGGATGAAAATCAGAGCAGGGACACCTGTAGGAAACGTTAGAGGGCGTCTTTTGGCAGGCTGTCTGCTGTTATAAACAAGAAAACCCCTCAGCTTTCGGCTTTTCAGAGCCTGGCTGGGGAGTTTTTGTCTTGAAATACCATTCTGGCTGTGCTATCATAAAAAACAATGACTGCTTAAGAAGAGAATATGGGCAGCAACGGGAGGGAAAAACCGTGAAGAAATACGGAGTAAATGAATTAAGAAGAATGTTTTTAGAATTTTTTGAGAGCAAGGGACATCTGGCTATGAAGAGCTTTTCCCTGGTTCCTCACAATGATAAAAGTCTCCTTTTGATCAATTCCGGTATGGCGCCGCTGAAGCCATACTTTACCGGAGCAGAGATTCCACCGAGACGGAGAGTGACAACCTGTCAGAAGTGTATCCGTACAGGAGATATCGAGAATGTGGGAAAGACTGCCCGCCACGGCACATTTTTTGAAATGCTGGGAAACTTTTCCTTTGGAGATTATTTCAAGCATGAAGCCATTGCCTGGTCCTGGGAATTCCTGACTGAGGTGGTAGGACTGGATCCGGAAAGACTGTACCCATCTGTTTATCTGGATGACGACGAGGCCTTTGATATCTGGAATAAGGAAATCGGCATACCGGCAGAAAGAATCTACCGTTTTGGAAAAGAAGATAATTTCTGGGAACATGGAGCAGGTCCCTGCGGTCCCTGTTCAGAGATTTACTATGACAGAGGAGAGAAATACGGCTGTGGAAAACCGGGCTGTACTGTAGGATGCGACTGTGACCGCTACATGGAAATCTGGAACAACGTATTTACTCAGTTTGATAATGATGGAGAGGGCCATTATACAGAACTGGAGCAGAAGAATATTGATACCGGTATGGGACTGGAGCGTCTGGCTTCTGTAGTCCAGGATGTAGATTCCATTTTTGATGTGGATACTCTTTGCGCCCTGAGAAATAAGGTATGTGAGCTGGCTCATACAGAGTATAAGAAAGACGAGGAGAAAGATGTTTCCATCCGTCTGATCACAGACCATATCCGTTCTGCTACTTTTATGATTTCAGATGGTATTATGCCTACCAATGAGGGCAGAGGCTATGTTCTCCGCCGTCTGATCCGCCGGGCTGCCCGTCACGGACGCCTTCTGGGAATCCAGGGCAAGTTCCTGGCAGAGTTAAGCGCCACTGTAATTGAAGGTTCCAAGGATGGATATCCGGAACTGGACGAGAAGAAGAGCTTTATCTTCCAGGTACTTACCAAGGAAGAAGAGCAGTTTAATAAAACCATTGACCAGGGTCTCCATATTCTGGGAGAGATGGAAGAGGCCATGGAAAAAGAAGGAAAGAAAGAGCTGTCAGGGGACGATGCCTTTAAGCTTTATGATACCTATGGATTCCCTCTGGAT
This sequence comes from Blautia sp. An81, assembly GCF_002161285.1. GTDB lineage: Bacteria > Bacillota > Clostridia > Lachnospirales > Lachnospiraceae > Blautia > Blautia ornithocaccae. The sequence continues at coordinate 101,583 of NZ_NFHH01000003.1, forward strand.
CTGACAAAAGAAATCCTGGAGGAGAAGGGATATACGGTAGATGAAGAAGGCTTTAAAAAATCTATGGATGTCCAGAGAGAAAAAGCCAGAAAAGCCAGAGAAGTTACCAACTATATGGGAGCAGACGCTACAGTATACGACGAGATCGATCCTTCCATTACCACAGAATTTGTAGGATATGACCATCTGGTATGGGATTCAAAAGTAACCGTTTTAACTACCCAGGAAGAGGTAACTGACGCCCTTACTGAGGACCAGAGAGGAACTGTGTTTGTAGAGGAAACTCCTTTCTATGCTACTATGGGCGGACAGGAAGGCGATAAGGGTATTATCACTATAGGAGATGCAGAATTCCAGGTTGAAGACACCATTCATTTAAGAGGCGGAAAAGTAGGACATGTAGGTATCCTTACCAAAGGAATGATCAAGGTAGGGGATGTGGTGACTCTTCATGTAGATGAGGCAGGAAGAGCAGACTGCTGTAAGAACCACAGTGCTACCCATCTGCTGCAGAAAGCCTTAAAAACCGTTTTGGGCTCTCACGTTGAGCAGAAAGGTTCTCTGGTAACTCCTGACAGACTTCGCTTTGACTTTGCTCATTTCCAGGCTATGACCCAGGAAGAATTGGCACAGACAGAAGCACTTGTAAACAAAGAGATTCAGGCAAATCTTCCTGTACAGACAGATATTATGACTATTGACGAGGCTAAGAAGACAGGGGCTATGGCTCTGTTTGGTGAGAAATACGGGGAGAAAGTCCGGGTAGTTTCTATGGGAGACTTCTCAAAAGAGCTTTGTGGAGGTACCCATGTGCCAAATACCGGTGTGATCACAACCTTTAAGATTGTATCAGAAAGCGGAATCGCTGCAGGCGTCCGTCGTATCGAGGCCCTTACCGGCGACGGCGTATTTGCTTACTATAAGGAAATTGAGAAACGCCAGGGAGAGATTGCAGCTATGCTGAAAACTACTCCGGCGGAGATCGAGGAGAAGATTGCCCATCTTCAGGCTGAGGTAAAGGCTCTTCACAGTGAAAACGAATCTTTGAAAGCAAAAATGGCTCAGGATGCTGTAGGAGATGTAATGAGCCAGGTACAGGAAATTAAAGGCGTCAAACTGCTGGCAACAGCCCTTGAAGATGTAGATATGAACGGTCTGAGAGATCTGGGCGACCAGTTAAAGGAAAAACTGGGCGAAGGTGTTGTTGTTTTAGCCAGCGTTAACGGTGGAAAAGTAAACCTTCTGGCAATGGTTACAGATCAGGCACAGAAAACAGGTGCCCATGCCGGAAATCTGATTAAAGGTATTGCGGCTATTGTAGGCGGAGGCGGCGGAGGCCGTCCGAATATGGCCCAGGCAGGTGGAAAAAATCCGGATAAAGTACCGGAAGCATTAAAGGCTGCAGGGAATATTTTGGCGGACCAGATAAAATAATGCAGGTTTTTAAGAAAAATTAATTCAAACCAGTTGACGTACGGGAAAAATCTGCTATAATGGTTTGTGTGCAAAAAAATACCCAGACAGTTGTATTATGCACAATTTACAGCTGGAGGGAGGTTAGGTGTGAGACTATGTCAAACGTAATCGTAAAAGAGAACGAGACTTTGGATAGCGCTTTACGTCGTTTCAAGCGTAGCTGTGCTAAGGCCGGCATTCAGCAGGAAATCCGTAAAAGAGAGCATTACGAGAAACCTAGTGTTCGTCGTAAGAAAAAATCTGAAGCAGCTAGAAAACGTAAATATAATTAATGTGCAGTAAAAGCCTCTGGAGCATACCAGAGGCTTTCTTACTTGACAAGGACAGATTTATGAAAAAGTTAGTAGACTTGTTATCCAACAGGCTGTTTGTTACAATAGTGGCGGTGCTTCTGCAGCTGGCCTGGATTTTTGCTCTGCTGTGGGGAGTGGGGGCTTTTTCCGGACACTTGATGAACCTGATCAATGTACTGAGCCTGATTTTGGTATTGTGGATAGTTAATAAAAAGAGCAATCCTTCCTATAAGCTGGCCTGGAGTATATTGATCCTGGCGGTGCCGGTCTTTGGCGTAATCATTTACCTTCTGTTTGGCCAGTCAAGAGTGGCTGGAAAAATGACCCAGGATTCCCAGACAGTAATGAAGAAAATCGCCAATTATTTTAAAGAGGATAAAAAGACCAGGGAGGCCCTGGAGAACACAGATCTGGGAGCCTCCATACAGTCTGCCTATATCCGGGATTTTGCAGGATTTCCTGTTCAGGGGAATACTACCACAAAGTATTACTCTGTGGGAGACGACATGTTCATCGATATGCTGGAAGATATGAAAAAAGCAGAGCATTATATTTTCCTGGAATATTTTATTATCCGGGAAGGCAGGATGTGGGGAGCGATCCTGGATGTTTTGGAAGAGAAAGTAAAACAGGGAGTGGATGTCCGACTTATATATGATGACATGGGCTGTGTAAATACCCTTCCCCATAAATATTATAAAAAGCTTCAGGCAAAGGGGATAAAATGTGCGGCATTTAATCCGGTAAGACCCATTCTGAATATTGTGCTGAATAACCGAGACCACAGAAAAATACTGGTAATTGATGGACACACCGGCTATACAGGAGGGCTCAACCTGGCAGATGAGTATATCAATGAGCTGGAGAGGTTTGGTCACTGGAAGGATACAGGGGTGCGGCTCTATGGTCAGGGTGTATGGAACCTTACGGTAATGTTCCTCCAGATGTGGTCAGTGATTACCAGGACCCAGGTTCAGTTTCCGGCTTATGGGCCATATATTTATCATACAGAGGAATTTGAAAATGATGGCTTTGTCCAGCCTTACGGAGATTCTCCTCTGGACGGGGAAGTAGTAGGAGAAAATGTATATCTGAATATGATTAATCAGGCTAAGAAATATGTATATATTTCTACGCCCTACCTGATTATAGATAATGAGATGATGACTGCTCTCTGTCTGGCTTCCAAGAAAGGGGTAGATGTTCGGATCATCACTCCTGGAATACCGGATAAGAAGATGGTATTTTTGCTGACACAGTCTTACTATGAGCAGCTGATCAGTGCAGGGGTAAGGATTTATGAATATACACCGGGATTTATTCATGCAAAGAACTTTGTCTGTGATGACGAGTTTGCGGCAGTGGGAACCATTAATCTGGATTACCGAAGTCTTTATCTGCATTTTGAATGCGGTGTATGGATGTACCAGAGCCAGGCAGTTGGCCAGGTAAAAGAGGATATGCTGAGGACTTTCGAGATTAGTGAAGAAATTACCCTTGATTGGTGCCTGAAACAAAATGTGGTCCGCAGGGCAGGGCAGAGTATTCTCCGGCTATTTGCTCCAATGCTTTAAAAAATTGCATATTTTACTGCTGCTTTGCTTACAATAATCTAAGAGGATTTTTGGAGCGCATTGTATGACAGGGAAAGCGGCGGGAGTTATCATGGCAGGGATTCTTATGATCTCTGCCATATTTGCAGGAGGAACGGTGTCTGTAAAGGCAGAAGGGGAGGAGCTGATCACATCTCCCCACGGAGTTCTAATGGAGGCCTCTACAGGACAGATTATTTACGAAAAAGATATGGATACGCAGGTGAAACCTGCCAGTATCACAAAGATTATGACACTTCTTCTGATCTTTGACGAATTGGCGAAAGGAACCATACATATGGAGGACCAGGTGGTTACCAGCGCTTATGCAAAATCTATGGGAGGCTCGCAGGTCTTTCTGGAAGAAGGAGAAAAACAGACTGTGGAGACCATGATTAAATGTATCGTCATAGCTTCCGGCAACGATGCCAGTGTGGCCATGGCAGAGCACATTGCAGGCAGCGAGGGAGAATTTGTCAAAAGAATGAATGAACGTGGGGCAGGACTTGGCATGGAGAATACCCATTTTGAGGATTGCTGCGGGCTGACAGAATCGGATAATCATTATACCAGCGCCCATGATGTAGCCATTATGTCCAGGGAACTGGTGACCAGATATCCCAAAGTCCTGGAATATTCCTCTGTGTGGATGGAAAACATTACCCATGAGACGGACAAAGGAACTTCTGAATTTGGGTTGACCAATACGAATAAATTGATTCGCAGCTATGACGGCTGCGTGGGACTGAAGACTGGAAGTACCAGTGTGGCAAAATACTGTGTCAGTGCTGTGGCACAGAGAGAGGGCATTACATTGATCAGTGTAGTCATGACGGCTCCAGATTATAAGGTGCGTTTTACCGATGCGGCAGCTATGCTGAATCTGGGCTTTGGAAGCTGCCAGCTTTATACAGACAGCGAACCGGAAGGGCTGCCCCAAATACCTGTAGAGGGCGGGGTGAAAGAACAGGTTCCCTGTGAGTATAAGGAAGAATTCCGATATCTGGATACCACGGGAGCCTCTCTTGAAAATGTGGAAAAGAAAATTGTGCTTCCCGAATCTGTGCAGGCCCCGGTGGCTCAGGGGGATAAGGCAGGAACAGCGGAATATTATCTGGATGGGGAAAAGATCGGCAGTGTAGACCTGATTTTCAGTCAGGACTGCAGGGAAGCTGGTTATACAGACTGCCTGAAAAAGGTTTGGGATATTTTTTTATAAAAATACCTATTGCAAGCCTTTACTTTTTATACTATAATGACCAGGCTGTAAACGAGCTGTCGCATTAATCAAAATCAAGAATATTTTTAATGTGACAGTTCCTTGAGCTAGAAATACAGGAGTATAAGTATTTGGAGATAGCATGGCAAGAAAAGAATTACAGATTGATATGACGGCTGGAAACCCGGCTAAAATTATTTTGAATTTTACTATACCGATTTTTATAGGAAATATTTTTCAACAGTTTTATAACATGGCGGATACCATCATTGTAGGAAAATTTGTGGGAACGGGGGCCTTGGCTGCCGTTGGAAGTGTTGGCACCATTGTCTTTCTGATCATCGGATTTCTTCAGGGACTGACAGCAGGATTTTCTGTACTGACTGCCCAGCGTTTTGGCGCGGGAGATATGGAAAACATGAGAAAATCCGTGGGCACCGCCTGCATTTTATCTCTGATCATTACAGTGGTGATGACGGCGGGAAGTATGCTGAGTATGAATTGGCTCCTTCATTTTATGAATACGCCGGAGGATATTTTTGCGGATGCTTATGCCTATATCATGATCATCTGCGGAGGAATTGCTGCCACTGTGCTTTATAATCTTCTTTCCGGAATCCTCCGTGCTTTGGGAGACAGCAAGACACCGTTATACTTTCTGATATTGTCTGCAGTGCTGAATATAGGGCTTGACTTATTTTTGATCATTGTTTTTCATATGGGTGTAGCAGGAGCTGCCTATGCAACGGTAATCTCCCAGGGCGTATCCGGTATAGGATGTCTGATTTATATTATAAAAAAGGTGCCTCTTCTGAGGATGAAGAAGGAAGATTTCCGGCCAAGAGGATATCTGGTAAAGATGGAGATGGCAGTGGGATTTCCTATGGCTCTTCAGTATTCTATTACTGCAGTAGGAACTATGATGGTCCAGTCTTCCCTGAATCTGCTGGGCTCTTTGTCCGTGGCAGCATTTACTGCAGCCAATAAGATTGAATCCATAGGAACCCAGGCATATGTGGCATTAGGGACTACTATGGCAACTTATTGTGCGCAGAATATCGGAGCCGGAGATATAAAGAGAATCCGTCAGGGATTTAGAAATGCTACAGTTATGGGCTGTGTTTATGGTGTTATCCTGGCTGTTCCCATGATGACGGTAGGAAAATATCTGGCATACCTTTTTGTTTCTCAGGATGTAGAAGCTATTATTGGCCAGGTAGACATTTATTTGAAATGTGTGGGACTGTTTCTGATTCCTCTGACTGTGGTGAATGTTTACCGCAACGGGATTCAGGGAATGGGATATGGATTTTTGCCTATGCTGGCAGGTGTTGCAGAACTTTTAGGAAGAGGAGCCGTAGCTTTCTGGGCAGCAGGGCAGAGAAGTTATGTGGGGGCCTGCATGGCCAGTCCCATAGCCTGGATATTGGCAGGAAGTCTGCTGCTGGTTATGTATTTTCGGATTATGAAGAGTCAGAGCAGATACGGGAATTTAGAATGAGGATTAAAATAGAGAGAACAGGAGGGAGGGCCTTTTGGGTTCTCTCTTTCTTTTTACAAAGAAATGCGGTAAGATATAAGAAAATTTGAGAGGTAAAAAAGTGAAGAAATTTGTTACAGTAAAATACCAAATAGATTCAGATAAAATAAAGTGTCCTTTTACTGTAGTCATGGTCAGTGACCTGCACAATGTGGTCTTTGGAGAAAAGAACAGCCAGCTTCTGAAAAAAATCGGGGAGATTGCTCCAGATTTTCTGGTGATTGCAGGAGATCTGGTCCTGGGCAAGCCGGAAGCTTCCCTGAAAGAGCCAGAGGAATTTTTAAAACAGGCGCTGAAGATTGCCCCTGTTTTTTACGCTCCAGGCAATCATGAGCAGAGAATGAAGCTTTATCCCCAGACTTATGGAAAGGCTTATATAGGCTATGAGAAAAGGATTCAGAGAATGGGCGTAAAGCTCTTGGAAAACCGGACGGAAATCATACAGATAAAAGGTCAGGATGTGGCGGTTACAGGTCTGGAGCTGCCCTATGAATATTATCTGAAAAGAAAGCAGAAGACATTGGAGAAGAGAGAACTTACCAGACTTCTGGGAAAGCCGAAAAAGGACTGCTTCCAGATTCTCCTTGCCCATACGCCAAAATATGGAAAGACTTATCTGGAGTGGGGAGGAGATCTGATTTTTTCCGGCCACTATCATGGAGGTATGGTCCGGCTGCCTTTTTTCGGAGGTGTGGTCAGTCCGGACCTGCGGCTTTTCCCAAGATTCTCCCATGGGAAATTTACACAGGAAGACCGGCATCTTATCGTAGGAGCAGGACTGGGGGAACATACCATACCCCTTCGGATATTTAACCCCAGAGAACTGGTGGTTGTTTGTTGCGCCCCAAAGGATGGACAGGAGAAAGGAAAGACAAAATGAGCAGAGAGAGTTTAAAAGCTATCGGAGATAATATAGAAAAGGTAATTATAGGAAAGAGGGATGTTATCGATCTCATACTTGCCGCAATAGTATCTCAGGGACATGTGCTGCTGGAGGATGTGCCTGGTACGGGAAAGACCAAGCTGGCCAAGGCTCTGGCAAGATCTGTGGAAGGGAGATTTTCCCGTATTCAGTTTACTCCGGATTTACTGCCATCGGATGTGACAGGTATGAATTATTATAACCAAAAAGAAGGGGAGTTTCGTTTTAAACCGGGACCAGTGTTCTGCCACGTGCTGCTGGCGGACGAAATCAACCGGGCAGCACCCCGTACCCAGTCCAGTCTTCTGGAATGTATGGAGGAAAAGCAGGTAACTACGGAAGGAGAAACCAGAAAGCTTGAGGCCCCCTTTTTTGTTATCGCAACTCAGAATCCCATTGAAAATGCAGGAACCTTTCCCCTTCCTGAAGCCCAGATGGACCGTTTTCTCATGAGACTGTCTCTGGGAATGCCAACCAGAGAAGAAGAACTCCAGATTCTGGAGCGTTTTGAAAGAGCGGACCCTCTGGACAGTCTGGAGCCGGTGAGCACGGTGGAAGAGCTGAGAAAAGACCAGGAGGAATATAAAAAGGTTTATGTACATCCGGAGCTGAAAGGCTATCTGACAGATATCTGCGAGAGGACCAGAAATATGGGAGAAATCCTTGGAGGGGTCAGCCCCAGAGGAACCATAGCTCTTTACCAGGCTGTACGGGCCTGGGCCTATATCCAGGGAAGAGAGTATGTGGTTCCTGAAGATATTAAGAAGCTGGCTGTGCCGGTGCTTTCTCACCGTCTGATCCTGGGCGGAGGCTTTCTGAAGGGGGAAGAGCTGATTCGCCGGATATTGAAAGAGACTGACGTACCAACGGAAGAATGGGGAAAATGAGATGATTTTTTTGCTCATACTGGCAGGAGGGATACTGGCCCAGTTCCTGGCAGGAATATATTATGAAAAAAACTGGAGAAAAGGACTGAAAGTGGAGGTCCATTTCCAAGGGGAGCCTATCTTTCAGGGAGAAGAAGGATTTCTTACCGAAATCATTGAAAATGCCAAAAGGCTGTTTCTGCCAACTCTTCAGGCAGGATTTGCCGTAAGCAGGAATCTTTCTTTCGGGCAGGAAGAGAATACCAGTGTGTCGGATCAGAGCTATAAAAGGGATATTTTTTCCGTTATGGGGAGACAGAGGATTATCCGCCAGGTCCCTTTTATGGCTGTAAGGCGGGGATACTACGAAATACAGAAAGTGGACCTGGTAACCAGGGGAATCCTTTTGAATGGAGAGATGTATCATACGGTTCCTGCCAGTACATATCTCTATGTATATCCTAAAAGACTTTCAGGAGAAAACTGGGAAATGCTTTTTCGGCGGATTTCAGGAATCTACGAGTCCAGAAAAAGACTTCTGGAGGATCCCTTTCAGTTTCGCGGCATCCGGGAGTATACCCCGGAAGACCCTATGAATAAGATTAACTGGAAGGCCAGTGCCAGGACCGGCAGTCTTATGGTGAACCAGTTAAACTCAGCGGTGTCTGGCAATGTGTATATTCTTTTAGATGTGGAAGATGAGACGGTATGGAAATATGAGGAAATCCATGAAGAAGGAATCCGTCTGGCTGCAGCTGCAGCGGAATATTTTTTATCCAGAGGGATTGATGTAGGACTGATTACCAATGGAAAAGACTGCAAAGAAAAGTCCGAGATTTTTCTGGCCGGACAGTCTGGCAGAGGACAGAGGGAAAAACTTTTTCAATGTCTTTCCAGGATTGATCTGGGACAAGACTGCAGGAAATTTTCCGACTGCCTGGAGGGAAAAAAGGAGTTTCTTTTATCAAGAGAAAGCCTCTGCATTCTCATTACAAAAAATCAGTATGGAGAGCTGGAAGAGATTATGGCAGAACTGGGAGAAAAAAATCAGGGTAGCGTTTATCTGGCTACGCTGTATTCAGAGATGGAGCTGAAAATAAAAAGAAAACAAAGGATGGAAGTCCTTCGCTGGGAGGTGAAGAGATGAAGGAAGACAAAATTCTGAAAATATATGGCTTTCTTCACCTGTGGCTTTTTATGACAGGCATTCTTCTTCTCCTTCTGTATTTGGGAGATGGGTTATATGCAGGAACTCCGGTAAAGATTTTCTGCATGCTCATATCTGCCCCGGTCTTCCGGGAAGTATCGATGAGAGGAAAGAAAATCTGGAGTTATCTGGCTGTATCATTTTTGATTCTGGCAGGTTTCTGGCTTTTGGGAAAGGCGGGATGGGAAAGAGGCTGTCTTCTTCTGGGTGTCCTTTTCTTTCTGACCCTGTTTTTTGTACAGAGGATAAAGGGGAACAGAAAGGCTTTTTTTCGGCCTTCTTATCCCTGCCTGCTGGTTTTTGCACTGGAATATATTTTTGCTCTGGAGTATGGGCTGGAAATCTTTCAGAATGTGTTTCTGGTCTTTGCCGGGTGTTATTGGCTTTTGATTCTGTGGTGCCGGAACAGGGAAGGTTTTCTGGAATACTGCGGCGCTCATGAAAAATTATACCGGTTTCCAAAACAGGGAATTGCTTATGGAAACCGGCTGATGCTGATCTTTCTCACAGGACTGACTGTGGGCTGCATGGTTATCCTGCCTTTTCTGGAAATTGACAGGGGAATCCTGGCTGTACTGGAGCTGCTGAGGCGGTTTCTGGCGATGCTCCTGTCTGGTGAAAGAGAAGCTCCGGAGCCGGAAGAACTGCCCCAGGAGGATATGGGAGCCCAGCCCCCTTTTCTGGGAGCCGGAGAAGAACCCTCTCCTCTGCTGACAGCTATTTGGGAAGTGCTGGAAAAAATATTAATCGCAGCATTCGTTCTGGCCATCCTGGGAGGAATCTGTGTGTTTCTTTACTGGTTGTATAGGAAATATAACAGTGAGACTGAAGTCAATGGGGATATACTGGAAAGCCTGGATGTTTCCAGAAAGGAAAAGACTGAGAAACTGGGAAAAAGCCGGATGCCGAGGTTGGGATTCTTTTGGGGCAGGACGCCTGAGGCCAGAATACGGAAATCTTACCGGCAAAAAATTATGAGAGAAGGGAAACCTTCTGCCGTCTTCACCCCCATGGAACTGGAGGAAGCAGCAGGTCTTCCAGAAGGGGAGGAAAGAGAAGAGTTTCACAGCCTTTACGAAAAGGCCAGATACGGAAATGCTCCCTGCTCCCAGGAAGAGGCCAGGCGCATGGGGGAGCTGGAGAGGGTGGACTTTTCCTGAAAAATAGTGTAGAATGGCACATAGCGAAAAAAAGAGGTAAGGAAATATGGGAACTGGAATTCCGGTAAAACTCCAGGTGTTTGAAGGTCCTCTGGATCTTCTTCTCCATCTGATCGAGAAAAATAAAGTGAATATCTATGATATACCGATTGCTGAGATCACAGATCAGTACATGGAGTATATCCATCAGATGCAGCAGGAAGACCTGAATATCATGAGTGAGTTTATGGTAATGGCAGCAACGCTGATTTCTATCAAGTGCCGGATGCTCCTGCCGAAAGAGGTAAACGAAGAAGGAGAGGAAGAGGACCCAAGGGAGGAACTGGTCCGTCAGCTCCTGGAATATAAGATGTATAAATACATGTCCTATGAACTCCGGGATCGAATGGCGGCAGCGGCGAAAAATGTGTATAAAGCCCCTACGGTTCCCAAGGAAGTACTGGCCTACAGAGAACCGGTGGATCCGGAAGAACTTCTGAAGGGCATTACCTTGGCAAAACTCAATGATATTTTCCAGAGCGTTATCCGCAGACAGGAGGATAAGGTAGACCCTATCCGGAGCAAATTTGGAAAAATCGAGAAGGAAGAGATCAGTCTTCCTGACAAAATGGAAGAGGTAGAGGACTATGCAAGGAGCCACAGATACTTCGGCTTTCGAGATCTGCTCTCAAGACAGTCCAGCAAGGTCCAGGTGATCGTTACCTTTCTTTCCATCCTGGAATTGATGAAGATGGGAAAAATCCGTATCAGCCAGAAAGAAACTTTCGGGGAAATTTATATTGAAAGCTGCATGAAAGGATAGAATCAATGGAACTGAAAAAAATCGAGGGTGCCATAGAGGCCATACTCTTTGCTATGGGAGACGCAGTATCATTAAGAGATATTGCCAAGACTATTGGTCATGATATGGAAACTACGAAAAAAATCATTCGAAATATGATGCTGAAATATCAGACAGAAGACAGAGGCATTAAGATCATTGAGCTGGAAGACTCCTTTCAGATGTGTTCAAAGGAAGAATACTATGATTATCTGGTGGCCATGGCACTTCAGCCTAAGAAGGCGGTTCTGTCCGATGTCATGTTGGAGACTCTGTCCATTATTGCTTATAAGCAGCCTGTTACAAAACTGGAGATTGAGAAAATCCGGGGCGTGAAAAGTGACCATGCAGTGAATAAGCTGGTTGAATACGGACTGGTGAGAGAGGTAGGCCGTCTGGATGCTCCGGGAAGACCGATTTTGTTTGGGACCACAGAGGAATTTCTCAGGAATTTTGGCGTTCAGGGTCTGGACGACCTGCCGGAGATCGATCCGGTACAGATTGAAGATTTTAAAGCAGAGGCAGAGGAGGAGATCCAGCTTCAGCTTGATGTTTAAAGAGATACTGCAGACGGGAGGAAGACCTGTTTGTGGTATCTTTTTTTGGGCCTGTTCATAACCTTTATAAGAAGGAGAGACAGGTATGAAAAAAGCTGGGAAAATATGGATAATAGGAATTCTGATCTGCCTGGAGATAATTCTTCTTCCCTGGCAGGTCTATGGAGAAGAAGTTCAGGAGCCGGACAGCCTGTATGCCCTGTCTGCAGTGCTCATGGACGGTGATTCAGGAAGGGTACTCTTTGAAAAGAACGGGGAGGAACAGAGACCAATGGCCAGTACCACTAAAGTGATGACCTGTATTCTGGTACTGGAATCGGGAAGGACAGGGGAGACAGCCCAAACTTCTGCCTATGCCGCATCTATGCCGGAAGTGCATATGGGAGCCAGAGAGGGCGAGAGTTATGGCGTCAGAGATCTTCTCTATGCCCTGATGCTGGAAAGTTACAATGACGCAGCGGTGATCCTGGCAGAGCATATCGGGGGAAGCACAGAAGGATTTGCAGATATGATGAACGAGAAAGCCAGGGAAATCGGCTGTGAGGATACATGGTTTATCACCCCCAATGGCCTGGACGCCCAGGCAGAAACAGAAGAAGGGGTAAAGATACATTCTACCACAGCAGAAGATCTGGCCAGAATCCTTCGCTACTGCATAAGAGAATCTTCTGCCAGGGAAGAGTTTCTGGAAATTACCCGTACGCCGTCTTACACTTTTACAGACTCTTCAGGAAACAAAACCATCTCCTGCACCAACCACAATGCTTTTCTGAGCATGATGGAAGGGGCGTTGACGGGAAAAACGGGATTTACCGCAGATGCAGGCTACTGTTATGTAGGGGCTCTTGAGAGAGAGGGCAGGACTTTGATCGTGGCCCTGCTGGGCTGCGGCTGGCCTAACAATAAAAATTATAAATGGTCAGATACCAGAAAGCTGATGGAATACGGACTGGAAAACTATACCTGGCAGAGCTTTGCCCAGGCTGAACTTCCTCTGATTCCACAGTATCTGCCGGTAGAAAATGGACAGACGGAGATACTGGGAGTCCCGGCCCAGGTGGCGGTTTCCCTGGAGGAACTTTCTCAGGAAGAAGGAATGCTCATCAGGAAAGACGAAAAACTGGAGGCGGTTGTGGAGATAGAGCAGAGCCTTCAGGCACCGGTAAAAGAAGGAGAAAAAGCCGGAGAGATTTTATATCAGGTAAATGGTCAGACCTGGAAGACCAGGGAGATCCATACAGCGGCTTCTCTGGAAAAAATTGATTTTCCCTGGTGTCTGGAGGAGACCTTAAAGAGACTGGTATTTGCTCCATGACCGTGATAAAATAGTTATAAAACTACGAATATAGGAGGAATGGATGATGAATGCAGCTATGGAAAATATTCTTACAAGAAGAAGTGTCAGAGCCTTTGAGGAGAAGGAAATCCCCAGAGAAGAACTGGAGCAGATTGCAAAAGCTGCGATCTATGCGCCAAGTGGACAGAACAAACAAACCTGGAAGATAACTGTAGTTACAGACCGGACTAAGATCCAGGCACTGGCAAAGGCTGTAGGAGAAAAACTGGGAAGAGAGGGGTATGATATGTACAGTCCGCAAGTCCTGGTAATCCCTTCCAATGACAGAGATAATCACCACTCTCAGGATGATAATGCCTGTGCTATGGAAAACATTATGCTGGCGGCCCATTCCTTCGGAATTGGTTCTGTTTGGATCAATCAGGTAAGAGATGTCTGCGACGTCCAGGAAGTGAGAGCTATTTTGAGAGGCTGGGAGATCCCGGACAATCATGTGATATTTGGAATCGCTGCCCTGGGATATGCGAAGACTCCTGTTACTCAGAATCCTGAGAAAAAAGGGCAGATACATTTTGTGGATTAAGGATAGAAACAAGATGAAACCAATCATAATGGACTTTTCCGGCATCTACCGGGAAGAAAATTTTTTGAAAGAGGAAGAGGCTTTGTGGCTGGATTTTCGAAAGCTTCAGGGAGTAAACTGTTACTGTACCCAGGAGGCGGAGGATGAGATTAAAGAAAAGATTTACAGTCTGCCCTTTCAGGGAATCCATTTTCTGGATTCCGGCAATTATCATTACCTTACAAAATTCTGGCTGGAGAAAATCCAGAAGCCTTTTTCCCTTCTGGTATTCGACAATCATACAGATATGCAGGAGGCAGCCTTTTTCGGGCTGCTTTCCTGCGGCAGCTGGGCTGGAGAGGTCCTGGAAAGCCATACATTCCTTTCCAGTATGTGTGTAGCAGGCCCTCCTGAAAAAGCCTTTGAAGAATATCATGGCCCAGGCAGGGAGAAACTGACCTGCATCAGCAGGGAAGAACTGTCGATAAAGGGAGAAAATCTCTTTCTGGAATTTCTGGAGACAAATAGAGACGTGCCTTTGTACATCTCTATAGATAAAGATGTTTTAAGAGAAGAGGATGCCAGGACCAACTGGGACCAGGGAGTGCTTTCTCTGGAACAACTTTTAAAATGGCTGGAACTGGCCTTTAAAAAAAGGAAAATCTTGGGAGTAGATATCTGTGGAGAAAATCCTCCGGATACAGCCAGGCCTCTTTCAGGAGAAGAGCTGAAGATTAATTCCCGGACAAACAGAGAACTGTTATCCTTTTTAAAAAATAAATAAAAAAGCAAGTTATACTTGACTAATTTAATCTAGATTCGTTATAATTTTAACATACAATTATTTACATAGGAGGAATTTAAGAAATGAACCAGTGTTATGGATGCAATACCTGTGCCAGTGCGGACAAGCCTTTGGAGGGATTTATCCGCAGCCTTCCCATGGAGACTTCTCATCACAGAGTAGAAGGACAGAGCACCAAATGCGGCTTCGGCCTTCAGGGTGTGTGCTGCCGTCTCTGCGCTAACGGCCCATGCCGGATCACACCAAAAGCTCCCAGAGGAATCTGCGGTGCTACTGCAGATGTTATCGTGGCAAGAAACTTCCTGCGGGCAGTTGCCAGCGGTTCCGGCTGCTATATCCACATTGTGGAGAATACAGCTCTGAACGTGAAGAAAACAGCAGAGATCAAGGGAGAGATCAAAGGTGAAAAATCCCTGGCAAAACTGGCAGAGATTTTTGGCGTACAGGGAACCGACAAGTGGGATACTGCAAAACAGGTAGCCCAGATGGTCCTGGACGATCTGTATAAACCGGAATACGAAAAAATGGAACTGGTGGAAAAAATGGCTTACGGCCCCAGATTTAAGAGATGGCAGGAACTGAATATCCTTCCCGGAGGAGCCAAAGGCGAAGTGTTCCATGGCGTGGTGAAATGTTCCACAAACCTGAATTCTGACCCTGTAGATATGTATACAGACTGCCTGAAACTGGGTATTTCCACAGGTATCTACGGACTGACACTGACAAACCTGCTGAACGACGTACTTTTAGGAGAACCGGAACTTCGCATGGCACCGGTAGGCCTTCGTGTGATTGACCCAGATTATATCAACATTATGATCACAGGACATCAGCACACGATTTTCGTAGATCTTCAGGAGAGACTTACCTCCAAAGAAGCTGTTGCAAAAGCTCAGGCAGCAGGAGCCAAAGGCTTTAAGCTGGTTGGCTGTACTTGCGTGGGACAGGATCTTCAGCTTAGAGGCGCTCATTATACAGAAGTATTTGACGGCCATGCAGGAAACAACTACACCAGTGAAGCTGTTCTTGCCACAGGCGGCATTGACGCTGTTCTTTCTGAGTTTAACTGTACTCTTCCAGGCATTGAGCCTATCTGTGATGAACTGATGATCAAACAGATCTGTCTGGATGATGTAGCAAAGAAGGCCAATGCAGAGCTGAAACCTTTCAAATTTGAAGAGAGAGAAAAACAGAGCGAAGAGATTATTGACGAGATCGTAGAAGCTTATAAAGCGAGAAGAGGCAAAGTAACCATGAATCTTCAGCCGGAACATGGAAACGACCACACTCTTACCGGTGTTTCCGAAGGTTCCTTAAAGGAATTCCTGGGAGGAAACTGGAAACCTCTTATCGACCTTATCGTATCCGGAGATATTAAAGGTGTTGCCGGCGTGGTAGGATGCTCCAACCTGACAGCAGGGGGCCATGACGTTCTTACAGTAGACCTGGTAAAAGAACTGATCTCCAGAGACATTATCGTTCTCACAGCAGGATGTTCTTCAGGGGGAATCGAAAACTGCGGTCTGATGACGCCGGAAGCAGCAAAACTGGCAGGACCAAAGCTCCGTGCAGTCTGCGAAAAACTGAATATTCCTCCAGTGCTGAACTTTGGTCCATGTCTGGCTATCGGACGTCTGGAAATCGTTGCCACAGAGCTGGCAGAAGCTCTGGGAATCGATATTCCTCAGCTTCCGCTGGTACTTTCTGCCGCACAGTGGCTGGAAGAGCAGGCTCTGGCAGACGGATGCTTCGGCCTGGCCCTGGGACTGCCCCTTCATTTAGGACTGCCGCCTTTCGTTACAGGAAGCGATCTGGCAGTGAAACTTCTTACGGAAGATATGAAGAGCCTTACCGGCGGACAGGTGATCATTAACCCGGACGCTAAGGCAAGTGCAGATATCCTGGAAAAGATCATTGAGGAGAAACGTGCAGGTTTAAATATTTAAAAGACAGGAGCCTAAGATGAAGAGAATAATGATAGACGCCTCGAAATGCGACGGCTGCAAGAGCTGCTCCGTGGCATGTATGCAGGCCCACAGAAAAGATGAAGGCGATGTCTATACACTGGATCTCACAGACATTGCCAATGAGACCAGGAATTTTATCTATAAAAATCCTGATGGAAGTTATACTCCGGTGTTCTGCAGACACTGTGACCAGCCGGAGTGTGTCATGTCCTGTATGAGCGGCGCTCTTGCCAAAGACCCGGAAACAGGCCATGTACAGTACGATGAGAAGAAGTGCGGTTCCTGCTTTATGTGCGTGATGAACTGTCCTTACGGCGTACTGAAACCTGATGACAGCACCCGCAGCAAGGTGATCAAATGTGATTTCTGCATTGACAAGGGAGAAGATCCCAGCTGCGTAAAGGCCTGTCCAAAGCAGGCTATCTGGGTTGAGGAGGTGTAGAGATGGAATATGTGATCTTAGGAGCAGGAGCAGCAGGCATTACTGCTGCAAAGACTATCCGGAAAGCAGACAAAAATGGAAAGATTACGGTGATCTCTACAGATACTCAGGTACATTCCAGATGTATGCTCCACAAATATCTGAGCCATGAAAGAGATGCTGCAGGGATCAGCTTTGTGGATCCGGACTTTTTCGAGAAAAATCAGTTCACCTGGCTGCAGGGAAAAACCGTAAACCGCCTGGATACCCAGGGGAAAAAGGTTTATACCGACCAGGGAGATGAAGTAAGCTATGACCGTCTTCTCATTGCCACAGGAGCAGAGAGCTTTATCCCACCGGTGGGAAATTTAAGAGAAGCTGAAAATGTTTTCGGACTCCGTCATTTAAGAGACGCCCAGGCTATTGATGAACTGGCAAAAAATGCTGAGAACATTGTGATCATCGGTTCCGGTCTGGTTGGCCTGGATGCAGCCTATGGTCTGATGGAGACTGGAAAGAAAGTATCCATTGTAGAGATGGCAGATCAGATCCTGCCCGTACAGCTTGATAAGACGGCGGCTTTTGAATATCAGAAACACTTTGAAGAAGCAGGAGCCCGGTTCTATCTGGGAAGAAAGGCTGCGGACACCATTATGGGAGAAGATAAGAACATTCATGAGATTGTCCTGGATAATGGAGAAAAGCTGGCCTGTGACCTGATCATTGTGGCTGCCGGCGTCCGCTCTGCAGTTGCAGGAATGGAAGGAGAAGGGATCGTCATTGACCGTGGAATTAAGGTAGACGATTATCTTCAGACAGGAGCCGAAGGAGTATATGCGGCAGGTGATGTAACCGGCCTTTCCGGTATCTGGCCAAACGCTCAGAAGCAGGGAGAAACGGCGGCTCTGAATATGTGCGGTTCTCATGTAGAATACACAGACCGTTATGCCATTAAGAATACCATTAACTTCTTCGGACTGGTTTCTATGTGTGTAGGTGTGATCCTTCCTCAGGAGGGCGATGTGGTCATTGCCAGAGAGGATTCCAGAAACTACAAACGTGTAGTCCTTCGGGATGGAAAGGTAGTTGGCGTTCTTCTCCAGGGAGATATTTCCCACGGCGGAATCTGGCAGTATCTGATCAAAAATCAGATTTCCATATCCGGGATCCAGAAAGATATCTTTGACCTGAACTTCGGAGATTTCTATGGTATTAAGGACAATGGAGAATACCAGTGGAGAATGAAAGCCATAAGCAGATAAACCGGATTACTGCGTCATTGCAAGTTGTTAAAGTGCCCTTGACAAAGCCGGCAAGGTTTCTGTATACTGGTCTTCGTAAATGAGAAAAGCGAAGATGGGAACAAGTAGTATGCAGAGAGACCTACAGAAAGGAGCCGGCAGATGAGAGGCCCAGGAGAACTGCAGTGCGAATACCTCCCGGAGCTTCACACCGAAAAGCAATGAGTAGGCTGTGACGTTTTGGTGTACGTTACAACACTTTGAGTATCGCGTAAGCTGTACTTGCAGAGGCAGGCAGTGTGAGCTGTCTGTGAATAAAGGTGGTAACACGGGAATCTATAAGCTCTCGTCCTTTTGTAACAGGAAGGACGGGGGCTTTTTATCATTGTGGGGACTGCCCTGTAAAAGTTTTGCAGAATATTTACTATGTTTTCTTGAACAGTCTGGGGAGCTATCGCATTAAACAAAATCGAGAATATTTATGTATTTTATTGCTCAGTCTGCGCCGCTTTGAGCCTGCAGTCTCAAAGCTGTGCTCGACAAATTCGCATAAAATACATAAATATTCCTGACACATGTTTAATGCGACAACTCCTGCTCGACAAATTTGCAGAAAACATAGCAAATATTCTCTGTAATTCTTCGAGGGCAGTTGAAAATGATAAAAGTTTGTGAGCTGTTTATCGGACAGACGATAGCGTCCTTCAGAAAAAAGCAAAAACTGTGGCAGCTGTTATTTGTATACTGCCATGGTCAAGTAAAGAGAAAAGGAGAATCTAAGATGAAAATTTATGAGGAATTGCAGGCCAGGGGGCTGATCGCACAGGTGACGGATGAAGAAGAGATCAGGGAATTGATCAACAACGGAAAGGCAACTTTTTATATCGGGTTTGACCCTACGGCGGACAGCCTTCATGTAGGGCATTTTATGGCTCTGTGTCTGATGAAGCGCCTTCAGATGGCGGGAAATAAGCCTATCGCTCTGATCGGCGGAGGCACCGGTTATATCGGGGATCCTTCCGGAAGATCGGATATGCGTTCTATGATGACAGCGGAGACTATTCAGCACAACTGTGACTGCTTTAAGAAACAGATGGAAAGATTCATTGATTTTTCTGATGGAAAAGCCCTTATGGTAAATAATGCAGAGTGGCTGTTAGATCTGAATTACATTGACTTTTTAAGAGAGGTAGGCCCTCACTTCTCGGTAAACCGTATGCTTACTGCAGAATGCTATAAGCAGCGTATGGAGAAGGGCCTGAGCTTTCTGGAGTTTAACTATATGATCATGCAGAGCTATGATTTCTACATGCTGTATCAGAAATATGGCTGCAATATGCAGTTCGGCGGAGATGACCAGTGGAGCAATATGCTGGGCGGTACAGAACTGATCCGGAGAAAGCTGGGCAAGAACGCCTGTGCCATGACCATTACCCTTCTTCTGAATTCTGAGGGCAAAAAGATGGGCAAGACCCAGTCCGGGGCTGTATGGCTGGATCCAAACAAGACCTCACCTTTTGACTTCTACCAGTACTGGAGAAATGTGGCAGACGCCGATGTGCTGAAATGTATCCGTATGCTGACCTTCCTTCCCCTGGAACAGATCGATGAGATGGATAAATGGGAAGGCAGCCAGTTAAATACGGCAAAAGAAATCCTGGCTTATGAGCTTACAGAACTGGTTCACGGAACCGAAGAAGCCCAGAAGGCCCAGGAAGCGGCAAAGGCCCTGTTTACCAGTGGAAATGCAGCAAATATGCCTTCTGCCCAGATTGAGGAGTCTGAGCTTACAGATGGAAACATCGACTTGATCTCCCTTCTGCACAAAAGCGGACTGGCTAATTCCCGTTCAGAGGCCAGAAGAGCTATTGAACAGGGAGGCGTAGCCATTGACGGAGAAAAAATTACAGATATCAAATATCTGGTTCCAGGAGAAAAACTTCAGGGAGAGGGAATTGTCCTGAAAAAAGGAAAGAAGAACTTCCGGAAGATTACATTAAAATAATAAAAGGTATTTTTGGAAAAAGCAGGGAGCTGTCACATTGATCAAATTCGGGAATATTTATACATTTTGCTGCTCAGCCTGCGCAGCTTTGAGCCTATAGTCTCAAAGCTGCGCTTGACAAATTCGCATAAAATCTATAAATATTCCTGATATATGTTAAACGAGACAGCTTCTTTTCTTTTGCAGAAAAGTGCAGGGAATTTTTGGCAAATCTGCCAGTTGTTTTTCGGATCTGATTGTAGTAGACTGAGAATCAGAGAGGCTGACAAATAACAAGTCTGTATCTGCATTTCATTTTTCAGCCGGAAAATACAGGATTTCTGATCTTTCATCATTTCACAGGTCTTTTTGCTTATCTATACTCTTTTTAAAAGAGATCTTTCAGATTCTGAAAAATTCCAGGGAAAATTTTTCTATCAGCCATATACTGCAAAAAAAGTATTCTCACCTTTGAGAAATGCACTGCAGACGGAAAAGAGGTTTTATGTTAAAAAAAGGTATTTTATTTCAGGGGCTGCCAAAGATGGAAGGAGGCGATTATCGGGACATCACCTATCTTTTTCTGTATGGACTTTCCAGAAATGTGCTTTGCAGGGCGAAGATCAGGGATATGAAAAGAGAATGGAGGGAATATCTGCTGGAAAAAGCAGACAGAAGCGCTTATCAAGCTCCGGTTTTCTGGAAAATGCTGAAGAAGGAAGAAAAAAAGTGTGCCAGAATTGTCCTTGGCCTTTTAGAAGATCTGCGGAATTGTGAAGACGTAAGGGCAGAAAAGGCTTGGGTCTGCCTCAGGTATCTGATACGTTCCGGATACCGGGCAGAAGAAGAATATCTGAGAGAGAAAAAAGAGATATTCTTTTCCAGTCTTTGGGAATTGGCCGGTGAAGAGAAAGGGGATATCCTTTTAAGAAGCAGCCGGATATGCATGTGTCTGCTTATGGCGGAGGAAGATCACAGAGAGATAAAAGCAGATAAGGGAATTTTTCTTTTTGAAGAGGGCATAAAAAAGACGGAAGAATTATGGAAAAATGGAGAAAAAACAACCACTGACAATTCTTTCAGAGATGAGAAGGCAGAATTTTTGCGTGTATGGATACCATTCTTTTTCTGTCTGAACAAGGCGCCGGCAGGATCTGCAAGAATTGGAAAAAAACAGACAAAAGTCTTGACATGAGAAAAATATATGTTATAATTCTACCAAATTAGAACTTTAAACCGTTGAACAAGAGTAGTAGGTAAAAATATTTGTTTACAGAGAGTTCCGGGGGGTGAGATCGGAACAGCAAGAGTTTTTATTGAATGGACTTGTGAGGGCAGCTCGAAATTTCTTGGGAAAGAGTAGACGCTGACGGGTGTACCGATCCGTTATCAGCAGGGAGTGTATGTCAGTACATGTAAAGAGTGGCCAGGAGTCTTTTTGTTTTATCAATAGAAGAAAAGAACAACTGGCAATTTGGGTGGTACCGCAGGAGATGATTCCCCTGTCCCAATAGAAGCAGAGACGCTTCTGTTGGGACAGGGGTTTTTTAATGCATTAATATTTCCCTATGCATTCAAAACTCCCAAAGGAAGTCCTTTACCGACATACGAAAATATCATTTAAGGAGGAATGTAAATGCTGAAACCTGATTATGCAACAGCCAGGAAACTGGCAAAGAACTATTCTGTGATTCCTGTATGCCGGGAAATCCTGGGAGACAGTACCACCCCTATTGCAGTACTGAAAAGACTGGCGGCAAAAAGCAGCCGGTATTTCCTTCTGGAAAGTGTAGAAGGAGGAGAAAAGTGGGGCCGGTATTCCTTTCTGGGATGTGATCCAAAGCGGAGGATTTTCTGTCAGAAGGGAAAGGTAAAGATCCAGGGACAAGAAGGAGCATACGAAACAACTGAGAAGCCTCTGAAAGCAGTGAGAAAACTGATGAAAAAATATAAGGCGCCGGTACTTCCGGATTATCCCCCTTTTACCGGAGGACTGGTGGGATACTTTTCTTATTCTGTCATTGGTCTGGCGGAACCGGTCCTCCATATAAAAAATGAGAAATTTCCGGATTTTGACCTTTTTCTTTTTGACAAGGTCATTGCCTATGATCATCTGAAACAGCGGCTCCTTTTTATGGTCAATATAAAAACCGATGATCTGGAAAAAAATTACCGGAAGGCAGAGGAGGAAATCGACAAGCTTCAGAAGCTTTTAGAAGAAGCTGAAGAAAAGCAGGAAGACTTAAGAGAGAAGATGGACTTCCAATCCTTCTCCCTATATGGTGTATTTTCACACAGAGGAGCTGGAACTGATGAGCACTTCACCGGAGACTCTTGTAAAGCTTCACAACGGAAAGGTGACCACCTTTCCTGTGGCGGGAAGCAGACCCAGAGGAAAGAATGAGGAAGAAGACAGAAGACTGGAAAAAGAACTTCTCCAGGACGAAAAAGAACTGTCCGAGCATAATATGCTGGTAGATCTGGGAAGAAATGACCTGGGAAAGATCTGCAGATTCGGAAGTGTGAAAGTGACAGAGTATATGGCTGTTCATAAGTATTCAAAGATTATGCATATCTGCTCTCAGGTAGAAGGTGTGATCCGGGAAGACAAAGATGCATTAGACGCTATCGAGGCGGTGCTTCCTGCAGGCACTTTGTCAGGAGCTCCTAAGATCCGGGCCTGCCAGATCATAGAGGAGCTGGAAAAAGAGGAACGGGGCATTTACGGAGGCGCCCTGGGATATCTGGATTTTACAGGAAATATGGATACCTGCATTGCCATCCGCATGGCGGTGAAAAAAGATCAAAAGGTTTATGTCCAGGCAGGAGGCGGTATCGTGGCAGACAGTATTCCGGAGAAAGAATACGAAGAATCCGCCAATAAAGCGGCGGCTGTGATCCAGGCCATCATTCAGGCAGAGGAGGAAGGAATATGATCTTAGTGATTGATAATTACGACAGCTTTACTTATAACCTGGTCCAATATCTGGGCACTATCCGGCCAGATATCCAGGTGGTCCGAAACGACCAGGTGACTCTGGAAGAAATCGAAAAATGGGATCCTTCCCATATCCTCCTTTCCCCGGGACCGGGCTATCCGGAGAAAGCCGGGATCTGCATAAATGTGGTGAAAAAATTTCAGGGAAAGATCCCTATACTGGGAATCTGTCTGGGACATCAGGCTATCTGCCAGGCATATGGGGCGGTGATCGCCCCGGCAAAAGAACTGATGCACGGAAAGAAAAGCCTGATAACCCTAAAACCGGACTGTTCCCTGTTTGCAGGACTGGCCGGGACTATAGAAGCAGCCAGGTATCATTCTCTGGCTGTAAAAAGAGATACCCTTCCGGACTGTCTGAAGATCACGGCGCAGACAGAAGACGGCGAGGTTATGGCGGTAGAGCATAAAGAATATCCTGTATATGGGCTTCAGTTTCACCCGGAGTCGGTGCTGACGCCAAAGGGAATGAAGATACTGGGAAATTTTGTAAAGATTGAGAGAAAGGAAAGAAAAGTTATGATAAAAGAAGCAATCCACACATTAATGGATGGAAAAGATCTGTCTTATGAGATGGCGAAAGGCGTTATGGAGGAGATGATGGACGGAACTGCTACCCAGGCCCAGATGGGAGCCTTTCTGGCGGCTCTGCGGATGCAGGGAGAGACCATTGATGAAATCACGGCTTTTGCCCAGGTTATGCGGGATAAGGGGATCAAGATCCAGCCTCAGAGAGAAGTTATCGATATTGTGGGTACAGGAGGCGATGAAGCTGGAACCTTTAACATCTCCACCACCTCTGCCTTTGTAGTGGCAGCAGGGGGAATTCCTGTGGCAAAGCATGGAAACCGGAGTGTTTCCAGCAAGAGCGGAGCCGCAGACGTGCTGGAAAAGCTGGGAGCCAATGTTTCCCTGGATCCGGAACAGAATGAAACTATTTTAAACCGTACAGGCATGTGCTTTCTTTTTGCCCCGGTATATCATTCTTCCATGAAATATGCAGCCCCGGTAAGACAGCAGATGGGTGTGCGGACAGTCTTTAACATTCTGGGGCCTCTTTCCAATCCGGCGGCAGCTACCATGCAGCTGTTAGGCGTCTATGACAAAAAGCTGGTAGAGCCTCTGGCAAAGGTCCTGGGAAATCTGGGTGTGACCAGAGGGGTGGCTGTTTGCGGAGCAGACGGCCTGGATGAGATCACCCTTACCGGAGAGACCCTGGTGTGTGAGATCCGGTTTGGAAAAGTAAAAAGCTATACCATTTCCCCGGAACAGTTTGGTATGGAGCGGTGTGATCTTTCCTGTCTGGTAGGAGGAGATCCTCAGGAAAACGCCAGGATCACCAGAGATATCCTGGAAGGAAGAGAGAGGGGGCCCAAGCGGAACGTAGTACTTTTAAATGCCGGCATGAGCCTGTATCTGGGCATTGACGGCATTACTCTGGAGGAAGGGATAAAGATGGCGGGCGAGCTTATTGACAGTGGAAAAGCTGCTGAGAAACTGGAAGAGTTTATCAAAGCCACAAAGGAATACGAGGTATAGAAAATGATATTAGAGAAAATTGCAGCTTCCACCAGAAAACGGGTGGAAGAAAGAAAAAAGGAAGTTCCGCTGGAGAAGATGAAAGCTCAGGCGGAAGCTATGGAGAAAAATACCGGCTTTCCCTTTTACCGGGCTTTGGCTCAGAAAGATATGTCCTTTATCTGTGAGGTAAAGAAAGCTTCCCCCTCCAAGGGAATTATTGCAGAAAACTTCCCTTATCTGGAAATTGCCAGAGAATATGAAAGGGCAGGAGCTTCTGCAATATCCTGTCTTACAGAGCCGGAGTTTTTCCTGGGAAAGGACCAGTATCTGAAAGAAATTGCCGGGGAAGTTTCTATTCCGGTCCTGAGAAAGGATTTTGTGATAGATTCCTATCAGATTTATGAGGCCAAGACTCTGGGAGCTTCTGCAGTGCTGCTGATCTGTTCCCTGTTAGGGGAAGAGTCCTTGAAAGAATATCTGAAGATTGCCAGGTCCCTGGGGATGACGGCCCTGACGGAAGCCCATGATGAAGAAGAGATCCGCCAGGCCCTCAGGGCGGGAGCTGATGTGATCGGGGTAAACAACCGGAACCTGAAAAACTTTACAGTAGATGTGGAAAACAGTCTGCGGCTTCGGAGATATATACCGGAAGGAATCCTTTTTGTGGCAGAAAGCGGTATTCACAGCCCTGAGGATATTTCCAGACTTCGGGAGGCTGGAGTGGACGCTGTGCTCATCGGAGAAGCCCTTATGAAAAGTGAGAACAAAAAGGAAATGCTGAACTGGCTGAAGAAAGGAGACATCAGTGACCAAGATTAAGATCTGCGGACTGAAGACAATAGAAGATATACAAGCCATGAACCGCTGGAAGCCGGACTTTGCAGGATTTGTTTTTGCATCGGGAAAGCGGCAGATCACACCTGGGCAGGCTGCAGAGCTTCGTAGGGCTCTTGATCCCAAGATCCAGGCGGTAGGGGTTTTTGTAAATGCTCCTCTGAAGGAAGCGGCTGTTTTGGCAGAGACAGGAGTGATCCAGTATATACAGCTTCACGGAGATGAGGACGCCGCCTATATGGAGGCTCTCAGGAAACAGACAGATAAGCCTCTGGTCAAAGCCGTGGCGGCCAGGAGCAGAGAAGAGATCCTGGAAGCTGAAAAACTTCCCTGTGAATATCTTCTCCTTGACGCTTACAAAAAAGGCAGCCCGGGAGGAAATGGGGAAACTTTTGACTGGAAGATCATTCCTCCCCTTAAAAAGCCCTGGTTTCTGGCAGGAGGCCTTTCTCCGGGAAATGTGGAGCAGGCCATAAAAACCTGCCGGCCTTTTGGCGTGGATGTCAGCAGCGGAGTGGAGATACAAGGGAAAAAATCCCAACAGCGGATCAGAGAATTTATAGAAAAAGTGAGAGGATAAGAATATGGGAAAAGGAAGATATGGAATTTTTGGAGGACAGTATATACCGGAAACCCTGATGAATGCCGTGGAGGAACTGGAGGAGGCTTATGCCAGATACAGTCAGGATCCGGAATTTCTGGAAGAGCTGGAGAATCTGTTGAAAAATTATGCGGGAAGGCCTTCTATGTTGTATTATGCAGAGAAAATGACCAGGGATCTTAAGGGAGCAAAGATTTATCTGAAAAGGGAAGATCTCAACCATACCGGTTCCCACAAGATCAACAATGTACTGGGGCAGGCCCTTCTGGCAAAGAAAATGGGAAAGACCAGGATCATTGCGGAAACAGGGGCCGGACAGCACGGAGTGGCAGCAGCCACAGCAGCAGCCCTTATGGATATGGAATGTGATATTTACATGGGAAAAGAGGATATGGACAGGCAGGCCTTAAATGTTTACCGTATGGAGTTGCTGGGGGCAAAGGTCCATGGAGTTTCCAGCGGAACGGGAACTTTAAAAGACGCAGTAAACGAAACTATGCGGGAATGGACCAGGAGAATGGAAGATACCCTCTATGTACTGGGATCTGTTATGGGTCCCCATCCCTTCCCTATGATGGTCCGGGATTTCCAGAAGGTGATCGGAAAAGAGATCCGGGAACAGCTTATGGAGAAAGAAGGCCGTCTTCCTGACGCGGTCATCGCCTGTGTGGGAGGAGGCAGCAACGCCATGGGAGCTTTCTATGAATTTATTCCCGATGAAAAAGTCCGCCTTATTGGCTGTGAGGCTGGAGGTCTGGGTATTGATACAGAGAAACATGCGGCGACTTTAAGCCGTGGGACCACAGGAATTTTTCACGGAATGAAATCCGTTTTCTGTCAGGATGAATATGGACAGATCGCTCCGGTATATTCCATATCTGCAGGGCTGGATTATCCAGGCATTGGACCGGAACATGCTCATCTGGCGAAAATCGGAAGAGCAGAGTATGTTCCTATAACTGACCGGGAAGCTGTGGAAGCCTTTGAGTATCTGTCCCGGACCGAAGGGATCATACCAGCCATAGAAAGCGCTCATGCAGTGGCTTATGCCAGAAAGCTGGCACCAAAGATGGGAAAAGACCAGATCATAGTGGTAAACCTCTCCGGAAGAGGAGACAAGGATGTAGCGGCAATCGCAAGATACAGAGGAGTGGAGATTTATGAGTAAGATTTCAGAAGCATTTAAAGACACCAAAGCATTTATTCCATTTATTACAGGAGGAGATCTTTCACTGGAGATCACAGAACAGCTTTTATATGCCATGGAAGAGGCGGGAGCAGATATTATTGAGATCGGGATTCCCTTTTCAGACCCTATTGCAGAAGGACCTGTGATCCAGGCCGCAAATGAGCGGGCTCTGGCAGCAGGCTGTACTACAGACAAGCTTTTTAAGACAGTGAAGAAAGCAAGAAAGAAAGTACAGGTTCCCATGGTTTTTCTTACCTATCTGAACCCTATCTATACTTACGGGAAAGAACGTTTTATGGAACGGTGCAGGGAATGCGGGATCCAGGGCGTGATCGTGCCGGACATGCCTTTTGAGGAGAAAGGGGAACTTAAGGAAGTCTGCAAAGAATATGGGATAGAGATTATTTCCCTGATCGCTCCTACCTCCAATGAAAGGATCGCGGCTATTGCAAAGGAAGCGGAAGGATATATCTACTGTGTATCTTCTCTGGGGGTTACAGGGGTGCGGGAACAGATTTCTACAGATATTAAAGGCATGGTGGATAAGGTCCGGCAGGTGACAGAGGTTCCCTGTGCAGTAGGATTCGGCATTTCTACACCGGAACAGGCACAGAAAATGGCGGCAGTTTCTGACGGGGTCATTGTTGGAAGCAGAATTGTGAAAATTGTGGAGGAATATGGAGAACATGCAGTGCCCTATGTAAAAGAATATGTTGAAAACATGAAAAAGGCGCTGAAAAAAAGCTGAGAAGATGTTAAATTATTATCATAGCCTATTGAAAAAAATCTTAAAAAAGAGTAAAATTAATACGCACGTTGGTTTTATTTATGCAGTGTTTTAAATGACCAAAATATTAAAAAACGGAGGGCTGATAAATGAGTAGTACAGCACAAAGCTTGGCAGGCAAAAGAATCTATTCTTTGCTTGATGAGAACAGTTTTGTTGAAATTGGCGGCTGTGTGACCGCAAGAAATACAGATTTCAACTTATCTGAAAAAGAAACGCCGGCAGATGGTGTCATCACCGGATACGGCGTCATTGACGGCAGTCTGGTCTATGTTTACAGTCAGGATGCATCTGTGTTAAATGGGTCTATCGGTGAGATGCATGCGAAGAAGATCGTAAATCTGTATGATCTGGCCATGAAGACAGGAGCTCCTGTGATCGGACTGATCGACTGTGCAGGCCTCAGACTGCAGGAGGCTACAGATGCCTTAAATGCTTTTGGCGAAATCTACACAAAGCAGGTAATGGCTTCAGGGGTGATTCCTCAGATTACGGGTATTTTTGGAACCTGCGGAGGAGGACTGGCAGTAGTCCCCGGACTTACAGACTTTACTTTTATGGAGAAAGATATGGCAAGACTGTTTGTAAATTCTCCCAATGCTCTGGAAGGAAATGATATTTCCAAATGCGATACTTCCAGCGCTCAGTATCAGAGCCAGAATGCAGGTCTGGTAGATGTGCTGGGAACAGAGGAAGAGATCCTGGCACAGATGAGACAGTTGATATCTATGCTGCCATCCAACTATGAAGATAATTCTGCATATACAGAATGCACAGACGATCTGAACCGGGTGTGCCCGGAACTGGCAAATTGTGTGGGAGATACTTCCATTGCACTGTCTCAGATCGCAGACAACAACGAATTCTTTGAAGTGAAAGCAGAGTACGCAAAGGATATGGTAACGGGCTTTATCCGCTTAAATGGAGCAACTGTAGGCTGTGTGGCAAACAGAAGCGAGATCTACAATGAAGAGGGAGAAAAGACAGATTCCTTTGATAATGTATTATCTGCAAGAGGATGCAAGAAGGCAGCACAGTTCGTAAAATTCTGTGACGCTTTTGAGATCCCTGTGTTGACTCTTACCAATGTAAAGGGATATAAAGCAACTAAATGCTCTGAGGCAAATATGGCAAGAAATGCGGCAGAGCTGACCAATGCATTTATCAGCGCTACTGTTCCAAAGGTAAATGTGGTGATCGGGGAAGCTTTCGGAAGCGCTTATCTGACTATGAACAGCAAATCCACAGGTGCCGATATGGTTTATGCATGGCCTTCTGCTCAGATCGGTATGATGGACGCAAAACTGGCAGCCAAGATCATGTATGCCGGATCTGACGTACAGACTATTAATGAGAAGGCAGCAGAATATGCTATGCTCCAGTCCAGCGCTCTTTCAGCAGCAAAGAGAGGCTATGTAGACACTATCATCGAGCCTCTGGATACCAGAAAATATGTCATCGGTGCTTTTGAGATGTTATTCACAAAGAGAGAAAATCGTCCTGACAAAAAACACGGCACGGTTTAAGCGAGGTGAAGCATATGAAGCAGATAGGAAAAAAATTAGGAGGACTCGTATCCTTAGGTATTCTGACCCTTACCCTGACTGCCTGTACCGGTTCCCAGGAGGAGATCAACGAAACAGTAGCAAATAATCTGTACAGCACCACTACCTCTACTATGGAGACTCTGGTTGCTTATGACAACGCAACCATGGAGCAGGCCATAGAAGAAAATCCCAATATGGACGATTTTACCAGGAGTGCTTTTCAGGCCTGGATGGATTCTTCAGAGGAACTGGGTGTCTATATCGGATTTGAAGATGTAGATCCTTCAGAGGCAGTAAGAAAAGATGGAAGCAACTATGTAGTGGATCTGGAAGCAGAATTTGAAAATGGTACAGCCGATGTTCAGATGGTTTACGACAGCAAGCTGAATGCGGACAGCATCGGATTCAGTATGCAGTATACCATGGGAGAGAAGATGCAGGATGCTGCCATGAATGCCGTAGTCGGCCTTGGAACAGTGTTTATCGTACTGTTCTTCTTGGTTTTTGTTATTTCTCTTTTTAAATATATACCCGGTCTTGTGGATTCTTTTGGAAAAAAGAAAACAGAAACCCCGGCCCCGGCTCCTGTTTCTGCAGCCCCTGCGCCTGCGGTTGTTCCTGCAGCAGAAGAGGAGGAAGTACTTACAGATGATCTGGAACTGGTGGCTGTTATCGCAGCAGCTATTGCAGCTTCTGAAAATACATCCCCGGACAGCTTTGTAGTCCGTTCGATCAGAAAATCAAAGAAAAATAATTGGCGTTAGCTGAAAGCCATAGGAGGAAAAGAATATGAAATCTTATACAATCACTGTAAACGGCGTTGCATATGATGTAACAGTAGAAGAAGGCGCAGGAAATGGAGCAGCACCTGTGGCCGCACCAAAAGCAGCACCAAAGGCCGCTCCCAAGGCAGCACCTGCTCCCGCAGCAGCACCTGCACCTGCAGCAGCAGGCTCTATCGAAGTAAAGGCTTCTGTACCAGGCAAAGTTTGCAGCGTGGCAGCCAATGCCGGACAGGCTCTGAAAGCAGGAGACCCTATCGTTGTTCTGGAAGCCATGAAGATGGAAATTCCCGTAGTAGCACCTCAGGACGGCACAGTGGCAAGCATTAACGTGGCAGTAGGAGACGCTGTGGAAAACGGCGATGTCCTTGCTACCATGAACTAAGCGCTATGGACTGTGTAAAGTCAAAGAAAAAATACGGGAGGTAAAAAAATGTCAAACATTGCAGATGTTGCGTCAAATCTTATCAGCCAGACCGCTTTTATGAATTTGACATTTGGAAATCTGATCATGATCCTAGTGGCGTTTGTATTCCTGTTCCTCGCCATTAAAATGGGGTTTGAACCCCTTTTGCTGGTGCCCATTGCATTCGGTATGCTTTTGGTAAATATTTATCCGGATATTATGATCTCAGCGGAAGAGGCTTCAAACGGAACACCGGGACTTCTGCACGTTTTCTATATCCTGGATGAGTGGAGTGTTCTGCCTTCTCTGATCTTCCTGGGAGTTGGCGCTATGACAGACTTTGGTCCCCTGATCGCAAACCCCAAAAGTTTCCTTATGGGTGCTGCAGCACAGTTAGGTATTTATGTGGCTTATTTCCTGGCGATCTTTATGGGATTCAATGGAAAAGCAGCAGCAGCTATTTCCATTATCGGAGGCGCTGACGGACCGACTTCTATTTTCCTGGCCGGCAAGCTGGGACAGTCGGGACTTATGGGAGCCATTGCAGTGGCAGCATATTCCTATATGTCTCTGGTTCCCATCATCCAGCCGCCTATTATGAAACTTCTTACAACAGAGGAAGAGAGAAAGATCAAGATGGAACAGCTTCGTCCGGTTTCCAAACTGGAAAAGATCCTGTTCCCTATCGTTATCACTGTAGTAGTATGTCTGATCCTGCCTACTACCGCTCCTCTGGTTGGTATGCTGATGCTGGGAAATCTGTTCCGTGAGTCAGGCGTGGTAAAACAGCTGACTGAGACAGCTTCCAATGCCCTTATGTATATCGTGGTTATCCTTCTGGGAACTTCTGTAGGAGCTTCCACAAGCGCAGAGGCTTTCCTGAAGATGGATACTCTGAAAATCGTTGTCCTGGGTCTGGTGGCCTTTGCCTTTGGTACTGCGGGAGGCGTGCTCCTGGGCAAGCTGATGTGTAAGCTGTCCCACGGCAAGATCAATCCTCTGATCGGTTCTGCCGGAGTATCTGCCGTACCTATGGCAGCCCGTGTATCTCAGAAGGTAGGCGCTGAGGCTGATCCTACCAACTTCCTGCTGATGCACGCCATGGGACCAAACGTAGCAGGCGTTATCGGTACAGCCGTAGCTGCCGGAACCTTTATGGCAATTTTCGGCGTATAGTAAAATCCGCATCAGCGGACATGGAAATATAAATGGAGGAAAAAAAGATGGCAGAAGTAGTAAAAAAACCTATTAAGATTACTGAGACGATCCTGCGTGACGCTCATCAGTCTCTGATTGCCACCAGAATGACAACAGAACAGATGATGCCTATCGTGGATAAACTGGATAAAGTGGGTTATCATTCTGTAGAATGCTGGGGCGGCGCTACCTTTGATGCATCCCTGCGTTTTCTGAAAGAAGACCCATGGGAAAGACTTCGTAAATTCCGTGACGGATTCAAAAATACAAAGCTTCAGATGCTGTTTAGAGGACAGAACATTCTTGGCTACCGTCCTTATGCAGATGATGTGGTAGAGTATTTTGTGCAGAAATCTATTGCCAACGGAATCGATATTATTCGTATTTTTGACTGCCTGAATGATCTGAGAAATCTGCAGACAGCAGTAAAGGCAGCGAATAAAGAAAAAGGACACGCTCAGGTGGCTATGTCCTACACTTTAGGCGAGGCTTATACCCTGGAATATTGGGTAGATCTTGCAAAAAGAATTGAAGATATGGGAGCCAACTCTATCTGTATTAAAGATATGGCAGGACTTCTCCTTCCATATGCAGCAACTGAGCTGGTAACAGCCCTGAAAGAAGCTGTTGATATACCAATTCAGCTTCATACCCATTATACTTCCGGTGTGGCTTCTATGACTTATCTGAAAGCAGTAGAGGCAGGGGTAGATGTAATCGATACGGCTATGTCACCCTTTGCTCTGGGAACTTCCCAGCCAGCTACAGAGGTTATGGTAGAGACCTTTAAAGGAACTCCCTATGATACGGGATTTGATCAGAACCTGCTGGCAGAGATTGCCGATTATTTCCGTCCGATTCGTGATGAGGCTCTGGATTCCGGCCTTCTGAATCCGAAGAACCTGGGAGTAAATATCAAGACCCTTCTGTATCAGGTGCCGGGCGGTATGCTTTCCAACCTGACTTCTCAGCTGAAAGACCAGCATGCAGAAGATAAATATTACGATGTTCTGGAAGAAGTTCCGAGAGTTCGTAAGGATCTGGGAGAGCCGCCTCTGGTTACACCATCTTCTCAGATCGTTGGTACTCAGGCCGTATTTAACGTGCTTATGGGTGAGCGTTACAAGATGGTAACAAAAGAGACAAAGGACGTTTTAAGCGGCAAATACGGCGCAACTGTAAAGCCTTTCAATCCGGAAGTTCAGAAGAAATGTATCGGTGATGCAGAAGTGATCACCTGCCGTCCAGCAGACCTTCTGGAGCCTGAACTGGATACTCTGAGAGATGAAATGGCTCAGTGGTCTGAACAGGAGGAGGATGTATTGACTTATGCACTGTTCCCACAGGTTGCTACAGACTTCTTTAAATACAGAGAAGCGCAGCAGACAAAGGTAGACCCGAAAGAAGCGGATACAGAAAACGGAGTATATCCGGTATAAGAGGTAAATAATTAAAAGAAGCTGCCTTCTGCAAGACCGGCTGGTTTTGCAGGGCAGCTCCTTTTGCTTTCTTCAGAAAATTGTGCTATGATAAAAAACATCTGAAAGAAAAAGAAAAGAAGAGGCACGGAAAATGAACAATACGGAACATCTGCTTGGCAGAATTAACCATCAATATCAGAGTTTCAGTAAAGGTCAGAAAAAACTGGCATCCTATATTCTGGATAATTATGATAAGGCGGCATTTCTTACTGCAGCAAAGCTGGGGGAGACAGTAGGAGTCAGCGAATCTACGGTAGTGCGTTTTGCTATACATCTGGGCTACAAAGGATACCCGGAATTTCAGAAGGCTTTGGAAGAACTGGTACGCAATAAACTGAATTCTATACAAAGGATGGAAGTGACATATGGAAAAGTACCTCAGTCAAAAATCCTGGATACGGTACTCCATTCAGATATAGACAAAATCAAGCTGACTCTGGAAGGAATTGACCATCAGGCATTTGAACTGGCCATAGAGCTTCTTCTTTCAGCCAGAAACATTTATGTTGTGGGAATCAGAAGCTGTGCTCCTCTTGCCAGTTTTATGAGCTTCTATTTGAACCTGATCTTTGATAATGTACGGCTTTTAACTACCAGTAGTTCCAGCGAGATCTTTGAGCAGATGATTCATATAAGCGAGGAAGATGTAATTGTGGGTATCAGCTTTCCAAGATATTCTATGCGAACCCTGAAAGCTCTGGAATTTGCCAATAACCGGAAAGCCAGGGTGATTACCCTTACAGACAGCGTTCATTCCCCTATGAATCTATATTCTTCTTGTAATCTTATTGCAAGAAGTGATATGGCTTCTATTGTGGACTCTCTGGTAGCTCCATTAAGCGTGGTCAATGCTCTTGTGGTGGCCTTGAGTATGAGAAAACAAAAGGAAGTAGTGGAGCGGTTGGAATCTCTGGAAAAAATATGGGATGAATATCAGGTTTATAATAGCGACGAGATCAATCCTGCAGATAATCAGGAAATAGAGCTGCTGGACCCGGAACATGGAACCAGGCAGACTGACTGAAGCGAAAGGAAAAGGAGCGGGCATTAAAGGAGCAGTTTATGGAAAAGATAGTAATCATAGGAGGCGGTGCGGCTGGCATGGCAGCCGGTATTTTTCTAGGGGAACAGGGACACAAGGTTCATATTTTTGAAAAAAATGAAAAGCTTGGAAAAAAACTGTTCATTACGGGAAAGGGCAGATGTAATCTGACAAATTCCTGCGATGAAGAGGCTTTTTTCCAGTCTGTAGTGACAAATGCAAAATTTCTTTATAGTTCTTTTTATGGCTTTACAAACCAGAATGTAATTTCTTTTTTTGAAGACCTGGGACTGAAGCTCAAGGAGGAACGGGGAGGAAGGATTTTTCCTGTGTCTGATCATTCCTCAGATGTTATAGGAGCTCTGGAGAAAAAGCTCCATCAGCTGGATGTGAAGATACATTTAAAAAGCCAGGTTCAGGAAATTTGGACAGATGAGGATGGAGAAGGAGAGAAAAAGGTAAGAGGAGTGCTGCTGGAAAATGGAGAGAAGATAGAGGCAGACAGGGTGATTGTAGCTACAGGCGGCTGCTCCTATCAGGCTACAGGCTCTACTGGGGATGGCTACCATTTTGCACGAGCCACTGGACATACTGTTACGGAAATTCGTCCTGCTTTGGTTCCGATAGAGACAGAAGAGGCCTATATTACCAGTATGCAGGGACTTTCTCTGAAAAATGTAGAGCTGACCATAAAGGATGGAAAAAAAGTCCTGTACAAAAATTTTGGAGAACTTTTGTTTACGCATTTTGGAATGTCCGGTCCCCTGGTGCTTACCGCCAGCTCATATATTGGAAAACGGCTGCAGAAGGGCTCTCTGCTGGGAACACTGGATTTAAAGCCGGCCTTGACCAGGGAACAGTTGGATAGGCGGCTTTTGAGAGAATTCGAGGAAGGGACAAATAAGCAGTTTAAAAATATAATAAACAGCTGGTTTCCTGCAAAGCTTTATCCTGTAATGCTGGAGCTGGGAGGGATCGCCCCGGAGAAAAAAGTTCATGAGATTACAAGAGAAGAGAGAAATGCTTTCCTTGAGAAGGTGAAGAATCTGCCTTTTACTATTACAGGACTGCGGGGATTCAATGAGGCTATTATTACCCAGGGAGGAGTCAAAGTAAAGGAAATTGATCCAGGGACTATGGAGTCAAAAAAGGTGAAGGGCCTTTATTTTATTGGAGAGGTGCTGGATGTAGATGCCGTTACCGGAGGGTTTAATCTGCAGATCGCCTGGTCTACAGCAAAAGCGGCAGCCAGAGAAAGCGAAAGGAAAAGGAGTTAGAAAAATGGCAGTGAATATTGCAATTGACGGGCCGGCAGGCGCCGGAAAAAGTACCATAGCAAAAGCAGTGGCGAAAGAACTGGAATTCATTTATGTGGATACGGGAGCTATGTACAGAGCCATGGCTCTGTACCTGATCCGACAGGGAATTTCCCCTGAAGAAAAAGAAAAGATGGAAGAGGCCTGCAGGGAAGCAGATATCTCCATTGTGTATGAAGAGGGGGCTCAGCAGGTTCTTCTTAATGGAGAAAACGTAACTCCTTACCTCAGAAAAGAAGAGGTAGGGAATATGGCATCTGTAAGCGCTGGAAATCCTGTGATCAGAGAAAAACTAGTGGAGCTTCAGAGAAATTTGGCTGCAAGAGCTAATGTGGTCATGGACGGCAGAGATATTGGCACCTGTGTGCTGCCAGATGCAGATATAAAGATTTATCTTACTGCAAGTGCCAGGACCAGAGCCCTTAGAAGGTGCAGGGAGCTGGAGGAAAAAGGAATTCCCTGCAGTCTGGAAGAAATCCAGGAGGATATCTGTCAGAGAGATAAAAGAGACATGGAAAGAAAGATATCGCCTCTGCGGCAGGCAGAGGATGCCTGCCTTGTGGATTCCTCAGACATGAATATCCAGGAAGTGAAGGAGGAAATCCTTCGCCTTTACAGAGAAAAAAGCGGGGAAGAAAAATAGGATTATGAAAGTAAAAGTTGCAAAAACCGCAGGCTTCTGCTTTGGTGTAAAAAGGGCAGTAGAAAAGGCCTATGAAGTGGCTGACGCCAAAAAGGGACCGGTTTATACCTATGGTCCTATTATCCACAATGAAGAAGTGGTAGCAGACCTGAAAAAAAGGGGAGTTCAGGTTCTGGAAACAGAGGAGGAGCTGAGAGCGCTGAAAAGCGGTACTGTGATCATCCGTTCCCATGGCGTGCCGGAATATATTTATGATCTGCTGAAAGAGAAAAAGCTGGATTATGTGGACGTCACCTGCCCCTTCGTGCTGAAGATCCACAGGATTGTAGAACGGGAGAGTAAAGGTGGCCGTCATATTGTTATCATAGGAAATCCGGACCATCCTGAGGTGGCTGGTATCCGTGGGTGGTGCCATGGTCCTTCCACTGTGATCCGAACCAAGGAAGAAGCAGAGGGCTTTTTGTCAGAAGACCACGAAAAAGTTTGTATTGTGTCTCAAACGACATTTAATTACAATAATTTTCAAGAAATAGTTGAAATTCTGAACAAAAAGAGGTATGATAGACTTGTTTTAAATACGATTTGCAATGCCACCCAGGACAGACAGGCTGAGGCAGAGGAAATCGCAAAACAGGTAGACGCCATGATTGTCGTTGGGGGCAGGCATAGCTCAAATACCCAGAAGCTTTATGAAATATGTAAAAAGGAATGTAGAAATACTTACTATATACAGACACTTGCTGATTTGGATTCTGAACGTTTTCGTTCCGTTCAATGTATAGGTATTACAGCAGGGGCGTCAACCCCAAATAAAATAATTGAGGAGGTTTCAAAACATGTCAGAATTAAGTTTTGAACAGATGCTGGACGAGACATTTAAAACTATAAGAAATGGAGAGGTAGTCGAAGGCACAGTTATTGATGTCAAAGAAGATCAGATTATCTTAAACATTGACTATAAAGCAGACGGCATTATTACCAGAAGCGAATATTCCAATGACCAGAACCTTGACCTGAGAACTGTTGTACACCCAGGGGACACCATGGAGGCAAAGGTGCTGAAGCTTAACGACGGGGATGGACAGGTACTTCTGTCTTCTAAGAGACTGGCTGCAGACAAGGGAAATAAGAGACTGGAAGAAGCCTTCGAAAACAAAGAAGTGCTGAAAGCAAAGGTTACGCAGGTATTAGAAGGCGGTTTAAGTGTTGTAATCGACGAGGCCAGAGTATTTATTCCTGCAAGCCTTGTATCCGATACTTATGAAAGAGACCTGACAAAATACCAGGATCAGGAAATTGAATTTGTTATTACTGAGTTCAATCCTAGAAGAAGAAGAGTTATCGGTGACAGAAAACAGCTTCTGGTTGCAAAGAAGGAAGAGATGAAGAAAGAACTCTTCGAGAGAATCCATCCAGGAGATGTTGTAGAGGGTACAATTAAGAATGTAACTGACTTTGGTGCTTTCATCGATTTAGGTGGGGCTGACGGACTTCTTCATATTTCAGAAATGTCCTGGGGCAGAGTGGAAAATCCTAAGAAGGTATTTAAGGCAGGAGAAAAACTTACTGTCCTGATCAAAGAAATCAATGGCGACAAGATTGCACTGAGTCTGAAGTTCGAGGATCAGAACCCATGGCTTCATGCAGCAGAAAAGTATGCTGTAGGCAATATTGTAGAAGGTAAAATTGCTCGTATGACAGACTTCGGCGCTTTTATCGAGCTGGAACCTGGAGTAGATGCCCTTCTTCATGTTTCTCAGATTTCAAGAGCTCATGTGGATAAACCATCTGATGTTCTCAAAGTGGGACAGGAAGTAACTGCAAAGGTCGTAGACTTTAACGAAGAAGAGAAAAAAATCAGCCTGAGTATGAAAGTCCTGGAACCTGCCAAAGAAGAAACTGCTGAACCAGTTCAGGAAGAAGCAGCAGAAGCTGAAGAAGAATAAAAATCCAAAACAGATTAAGGGGTACCGCATTAATGCGATACCCCTTTTAATATTGCCAGAAGATAGTCGTGAAGGGAATCAGAGGACATATCCTGAAATGGCCATAGAGCATATGTGGCCTGACTTTTGTAGCTTTCTTTAAGAAGGGGAACCGGTTGGTTTCCAGGAGCAGCTACAAAGGTTCCGGTATATTTCTTATAACAGTTGGAGGCCTTGGCTTTTTTTCTTCGGGAAGGGTCTGTGTATACAGCTACGCTTTTGTGGATGGCTTCATCTTCATAAGGCAGATAGTAATAATTCTGATAGTCAGGATAGAAATATTTCAGGGTACCCTGATAAAGAGGCATTTTAAGCTTTCCGTGGGAACCTTCTATAGCTATGCGGAAGAAATCTGTGACCCCAGTAAGCCGGACTGGAATGGAAAAGGGAAAATCCAAAGAAAAGAGGAGTTCTCTTTTTTGACCTCCTTCCAATGCAGGCTCCAGTATTTCTTCGGAGTTGAGAACAAAAAAGCTGCCAGAGAGAAAATCTTTCAGTTTTCCAAGAGGAAGGAGAGAAAACATGCCTTTTAAATCATCTTGATTGTGAAGAAGAAGCAGGTCCAGTACTTTCGTTTCTTTAGATTTTACATAAATTTGATAAAAATTTATCATATCTTTTCCCGAAAGCTTATCTCTTCTGGGATAATTCATCAGGGTCTCAAAGGTTTTCTGTTTATGGTCAGGCATTTGCCGGAAAAAGCCGGGGAGTCCTGTAAGCTCTCTGTAAAGGTCGATCTGCATCAGAGAAGAGAAGGGAGATACAAGGCCCAGAGCTTTGTATCGATGGCACAGATATGGGACATCAAAGGAGGTGCCGTTAAAGTGTACCAGATATTTTTTGCCAGAAATAAGCTTTGCAAAGGATTTCAGTAATTTCTTTTCTTCTTCAGCGGTTCTGGATTCCGCCAGAAACTGTATAAGAGACCAGGGAGAGCCGTCCTTTCTTTTTTCAACAGCGCCAATGAGAAATACCTGGCTGTTTCCTGGACTTAGTCCGGTGGTTTCAATATCAAAGAAAAGTACATCTTCAGGCTTCAGATCTTTTGGAAAAAATCCCTCTCTGATATCGATATTTTTTTGACAGAGAATTGTTCTATTTGTTATCATTTTAACAAAAACCTTTCAAATTGTATTTAAAATAGTACGAAAAGTGCACAATTTTTTCTAGTGCTTTCTATAAAAAGATGATATATTATATAGAAAGGAGAAAAATATGGATTTTGAAATAGCAGGAATATCTCTTTATTATATCATAAGCTGGTTTTTTATCTACAGTTTTTTAGGATGGGTATGGGAATCAGTTTATGTATCTGTAAAGAAAAGAAAGCTTGTAAACAGAGGCTTTATTAACGGCCCTTTCTGTACCATATATGGTGCAGGAGCTGTGACAATTTATCTGCTTTTAAGGCCTCTGAGGGGAAATCTGGCTCTTCTGTATCTGGGAGGTGTGCTCACTGCCACGGTACTGGAATATTTCACGGGCTGGATCATGGAAGCTGTTTTTCATACCAGATGGTGGGATTACAGCAGCAAGAAGTTTAATCTCCATGGATATATATCCCTGGCCTCCTCATTACTGTGGGGAGTTTTTTCTATTTTGCTTTTTAAAATACTGCAGCCATTTGTCTCCTGGCTTACCAGCCTGTATCCTCAACCTGCAGGAGAGGTAATACTGGCTGTGGTGATCATTCTGTACTGTGCGGACTTTGCCGTTTCCGCATACACAGCTTTTGGACTTTCCAAGACCTTTGGAAAGGTGGAAGATATGCTTGAGGACCTTACCTCTTATCTGCAGAATACCCGCCTTTATGAAACAAGGGAAGAAATTGGAGAAAAGCTCGAGAGCATCCGCACTGCCATCAGACAGGGTGAGCTCATGGAACGTCTGGAAGCTCGAAGAGAAGAATTTATTGACCGTTTTGAGACGGTAATCGCCGAAAATTCTCTGAAAGAAGGCAGATTCTACAGCGAAAAGAAAGAGGAACTGGAAAAGCGGCTGGATGATTTTTTAAGAAAATATATGGAAATTCGCCAGAAACAGAATGTGTTTAAAAGGCGTATGGTTCGTGCCTATCCAAATCTGAAAAATGGATTTAAGCGTTACAGAGAAAAGCATCAGGATAAAAGAACCAGATAGACGATAGCCGGAAATTATCCGGTTATGGATAGATAAAGGAGGGACTAACATATGGCGTTTTTAACCTTTCGAGGCGGCGTTCATCCTTATGACGGAAAAGAGCTGTCAAAGGAAAAACCTGTCCGGGAACTCCTTCCCGGAAAAGAACTGGTATATCCGCTGTCACAGCATATCGGCGCTCCGGCGAAACCGATAGTGGCAAAAGGCGACCATGTTCTGGCAGGTCAGAAAATTGCAGAAATGGGGGGCTTCGTTTCTGCGAACATTCACGCTTCCGTGTCAGGAACTGTGAAGGAGATCAAAAAAGTCAGAAATAATGTAGGAGCCATGGTGGATGCCATTGTGGTAGAAAACGACGAAAAGTATGAAACTGTAGAATTTCAGAGTGCAGCATCTCTGGAGGCTCTGTCCAAGGAAGAAGTCCTTGAACGGATCAAAGAAGGCGGCGTTGTGGGAATGGGAGGCGCAGGTTTCCCTACTCATGTAAAGCTGGCGCCAAAAGAACCGGAGAAGATCGAGTATGTGCTGGTAAACGGTGCAGAGTGTGAGCCGTACCTTACCTCTGATTACAGAAGAATGCTGGAACAGCCGGAATGGATCATCGGCGGATTAAAGTGTATTCTGAAACTTTTCGACAACGCAAAAGGCTATATCTGTATTGAGGATAACAAGCCAGACTGTATTTCCAAACTTACAGAGATGGTAAAGGATGAGCCGAAAATCGAAGTAAAGACTTTGAAGACCAAGTACCCTCAGGGGGCTGAGCGCTGTCTGATCTATGCGGTGAGCGGCAGAGAAATCAATTCCTCCATGCTTCCTGCAGATGCAGGCTGCGTCGTGGACAATATTGATACAGTGTGCGCTGTTTACCGGGCAGTTATGGCCGGAGAGCCGGTAATGGACCGTATTGTGACAGTGACTGGTGAAGCTGTGGCCGATCCCTGTAACTTTAAGGCTAAAATGGGAATGTCCTTTGCTGAGCTTCTGGAGGCAGCCGGCGGACTTAAACAGCCTGCCAAGAAAATTGTTTCCGGCGGCCCCATGATGGGATTTGCCATGTTTGACTATCATGTTCCTGTGGTAAAGACCTCATCAGCCATGCTTTGCATGACAGAGGACGATATCTCTGAGAAAGAACCTACAGCCTGTATTAACTGCGGCAGATGCGTCAATGCCTGCCCGGCAAGGCTGGTGCCTTCAAGACTGGCCACCTATTCGGAACACGGACAGGCAGAACTGTTCGAGAAACATCATGGTATGGAATGTGTAGAGTGTGGGTGCTGCAGTTTTGTCTGTCCGGCAAAACGCCCCCTGACCCAGTCCATGCGTTCCATGAGAAAAATGGTTATGGCAAACCGCAGAAAAGCGAAATAGGAGGAGAAAGTCATGAGTGAATTATTACACGTATCATCTTCCCCTCATGTAAGGTCGAAGGTGGACACCAGCAGCATAATGCTTACAGTGATCATTGCATTACTGCCTGCCACATTATTCGGAATTTATAATTTCGGACCCCACGCCCTTCTGCTTATCCTGGTAACCATAGCCACCTGTGTGGTAACAGAAGCGGTTTATGAGAAGATTGTACATAAAAAACTTACAGTGAAGGATTACAGTGCAGTAGTTACAGGACTTCTGCTGGCGCTGAACCTTCCCCCCAAGGCCCCATGGTGGATTGCCGTAATCGGCGGTGTTTTTGCTATTTTGGTAGTAAAACAGCTTTTTGGCGGTCTTGGACAGAACTTTATGAACCCGGCTCTGGCAGCCAGATGTTTCCTTTTAATTTCCTTTACAGGAAGAATGACAGACTTTGCCGTACCGGATGGCGCCTGGGGAAATATTGTAGATACTGTATCAGGAGCTACTCCTCTGGCAGCTATGAAATCCGGAGAAACTGTGGATCTGTTAAGTCTCTTCATCGGAAATGTACAGGGAACCATCGGTGAAACATCAGCTCTTGCCATTTTGATCGGTGCAGCAATCCTTCTGATCAGAGGAATCATTGATTTCAGGATCCCGGTTGCATATATCCTTACTTTCAGTGTCTTTGCTCTGATTTTTGGCGGACACGGACTGGACTTCTACTATCTGCTGTGCCAGCTCTGCGGCGGCGGATTGATGATGGGTGCATGGTTTATGGCTACAGATTATGTCACATCTCCTATTACAAGCAAGGGACGGATCGTATATGGCATCTGCTTAGGTATTTTTACAGGACTTTTCCGTATCTTCGGAGGAGCCGCAGAGGGGGTTTCCTATGCGATCATTTTCTGCAACCTGCTGGTTCCGCTTATTGAGCGCTTTACCATGCCGGCAGCCTTCGGAAAAGGAGGTAAGAAAGCATGAAAAATACAATCATAAAAGATACCATTATCCTTACACTGATCACTTTAGTATCCGGCGGTCTTCTGGGACTGGTCTATCAGGTTACCAAAGAGCCTATCGCCCAGCAGGAAGAGCTGGCAAAACAGGAAGCCTATCAGGCGGTTTTTGAAGATGCAGATTCTTTTGAGGTCTGTGTAGAAGAAGGAGATACGGAAATCTCTCAGTATCT
The DNA here is from genome assembly GCF_002161285.1 of Blautia sp. An81. GTDB lineage: Bacteria > Bacillota > Clostridia > Lachnospirales > Lachnospiraceae > Blautia > Blautia ornithocaccae. Next base: position 144,534 of record NZ_NFHH01000003.1, read on the forward strand.
GGCAGACAACGGTTTTGCAAACCAAACTGTCAATGAAGTTATGGAGGCAAAGGATGCTTCCGGTGAGACTATCGGTTATGCTCTGAATATGACTACTTCTGAAGGCTATGGCGGCGATATTACTTTCTCCATGGGCGTACAGCTTGATGGAACATTAAATGGAATTTCCATTCTGACCATTAATGAAACGGCAGGTCTTGGAATGAACGCTACAGATGAATCCTTTAAGGGACAGTTCAGCAATAAAAATGTGGAGTCTTTCACAGTAACGAAAACAGGGGCTTCCGCAGATAATGAGATCAATGCTATCAGCGGTGCGACCATTACTTCAGATGCGATTACAGGCGGTGTAAACGCTGGTCTGTGTGCCTTCAATTATGTAAAGGAGGGAGAATAAGATGAAAGCAAATACACCTGTGGAACGTTTGTATAACGGTATCATTAAAGAAAATCCCACCTTTGTGCTGGTTTTGGGTATGTGTCCTACTCTGGCGGTAACAACGGCGGCTATTAACGGTATCGGTATGGGACTTACCACCACCGTAGTCCTTGCTATGTCTAACCTGTTTATTTCCCTTTTACGGAATATCATTCCGGATAAAGTGCGTATGCCTGCTTACATCGTTGTAGTTGCTTCTTTCGTAACCATCGTTCAGCTGCTTTTACAGGGATTTATTCCAAGCCTTTATGATTCTCTGGGACTTTATATTCCTCTGATCGTAGTAAACTGTATCATTCTGGGAAGAGCAGAAGCCTATGCTTCTCAGAACGGCCCTGTAGCTTCTATCTTTGACGGTATTGGTATGGGTCTGGGCTTTACCATGTCCATTACGATTCTGGCTGCTTTCCGTGAACTGATCGGCACAGGAACAGTTTTTGGATTCCAGATTATGCCAAGCGCTTATGAACCTGCGACGATCTTTATCCTGGCGCCAGGAGCTTTCTTTGTATTGGCTTTTCTGGCAGCAGTAAGGGCAAAGATCATGGAGAAAAAACCAAAAGAAGAACAGAAACCGGTACATTGCATGGAAGGCGGCTGTGCTTCCTGCAGCAATGAAGCCTGCAGCGGAAAATTTTATGACAATACGGTTGTGAAGAAGTAAGGGGGGACAGATAAATGGAAGGTTTAGGAAATTTATTAATCATAGCAGTCAGCGCTGCAGTAGTAAATAATGTCGTATTAAGCCAGTTCTTAGGTCTGTGTCCTTTCTTTGGAGTTTCCAAGAAAATTGAGACAGCGGCAGGAATGGGCGGAGCGGTAATCTTCGTTATCACCCTTTCTTCCTTTGTGACAGGTCTGGTTTACCAGTTTATCCTGGTTCCGTTGGACATGAGTTATATGCAGACCATTGTGTTTATCCTGGTGATCGCAGCTCTGGTACAGTTCGTGGAAATGTTTCTGAAAAAGTCCATGCCTTCTCTGTATCAGAGTCTGGGTGTTTACCTGCCTCTGATCACTACAAACTGTGCAGTTTTAGGTGTTGCCCTGAATAATGTGCAGTATGGATATAACCTGTTGGAAGGTGTGGTTTACGGTTTTGCTACAGCTACAGGTTTTACCATCTCCATCATCTTGATGGCAGGGTTAAGAGAAAAAATGGAGTACAATGATATTCCCAAGTATTTCCAGGGATTTCCTCACGTACTCCTTACAGCCGGATTGATGGCCATCGCTTTCTTCGGCTTTTCAGGAATCATATAAGGAGGCGTAAGACATGGTAACAGGTATTATCATTGCGGCAGTCCTGGTAGGGGGCGTAGGTCTCTTTATTGGACTTTTCCTGGGAATTGCCGGAAAGAAATTTGCAGTAGAAGTAGATGAAAAAGAAATACTGGTAAGGGAAGCTCTTCCCGGAAATAACTGCGGCGGCTGCGGTTATCCAGGCTGTGACGGTCTGGCAGCAGCTATCGCCAAAGGGGAAGCTCCTGTAAATGCATGTCCCGTAGGCGGTGCAGCAGCGGCAGCTAAGATTGGAGAGATCATGGGACAGGAGGCAGGAGAAAGTGTTCGGATGACAGCCTTTGTGAAATGTGCAGGGGACTGTGAGAAGGCTGGACAGAGCTATGAATATACAGGCGTAAAAGACTGTAAGATGGCGGCTCTGATGCAGAACGGCGGTTCCAAGGCTTGTACCTATGGATGTCTGGGCTATGGTTCCTGCGTAAAGGTCTGCCCCTTTGACGCTATTCATATTATCAACGGCATTGCCAAAGTAGATAAAGAGAAATGTAAGGCCTGCGGCAAATGTGTGGCAGAATGCCCGAAGAAACTCATTGAGCTGATTCCTTATGACCAGAAACAGGCAGTAGCCTGCAGTTCTAAAGACAAAGGAAAAGCAGTTATGAGCGCCTGTGAGGTAGGATGTATCGGATGTAGAAAATGTGTGAAAGAGTGTCCGAAAGAAGCTATCACCGTAGTGGACAACGTAGCTCACATTGACCCGGAAAAATGCATCAACTGCGGCAAGTGCAAGGCCACCTGCCCAAGGAAGATCATTGTATAAAAGTGATTGAGAAAGAGCAAGGTGCTGTCGTATTACTCAAATTCGAGAATATTTATACATTTTATTGCTCAGCCTGCGCAGCTTTGAGACTGTAGTCTCAAAGCTGTGCTCGGCAAATCAACCAGCAGGGAAACACCCTATTTAATAAGAGAACCGGAGGAGATCACCCTCACCCTGGAAGAAGAAAAAGAATTTATCAAAGGACAGAACAACTCCGAACATAATCTGCTTCTGATCGGACTGCTGAATGGAGAACATGTAGGAAATTGTTCACTGATGAGAATGGATTTAAAACGATACCAGCACAGAGCAGTTATGGCCATTGCCCTGTATCAGAAATATGCAGGGCTGGGTATCGGGAGCATCATGATAGAAAAGATATTTTCCATAGCAAAAGCACAGGGCATTGAACAGATAGAACTGGAAGTGGCAGCAAGTAATCAGAGAGCGGTTGCCTTATACCAAAAACTGGGATTTAAAATCTTCGGAACTCTTCCAGACAATATGAAATATAAAGACGGAACTTACGAGGCGGCATATTGGATGATGAAAAAGTTATAAATTGCCTGACCATGCCATTTCACGCAATAAAAGCTACCATTCCCGTCACAGCACCCTCTGACCTAAAAAGCCAGCAGCCCACCGCACCCTTCTCGCCGGCGAATTCCAGTCTGAGCCGGAAGAAGGGTGCGGTGGGCTGCGTCCTTTTTTGCCTAAACATCTATTTTTGCTTGCAGACTACAGAAGGCTGTTTTATAATTAATTTAATTCGCAACATTTCTTACCTATACGGTGCAGAAGTAAATCGCACCAAGTTTCAAAACGGCTATTCAGCCGGAAAATCCCACAAATTTTTATAACAACTGAATGGGAGAGGCTTGCACCCAAAATAAGGGAACAGTATAATGATTTTATAGGATAGCTGAGAATCCTGTCTCCTGCCGTTATATTCTGTAAGCTCTTCCATAACAGACAAGGAGGAAGAGCTATGAGCAGAAGAAAAAAAGGAAGAATAGCATTGTCTGCATATGATGTCGAAATTTATGAAGCCCTTCAAGAGCCAAAGGTATTTGCAGATTTGTTTAACGGCAGTCTTTTTGCTGGCCGGCAGCTGATACGAGAAGATATGCTGGAGGAGGAAAATGAAAAAGGGTTGGTAAAAGCACAGGATAACCATGGAAATCCGGCAATTATTTACCGTGTAAGAGATAACAGTAAGAAAGGATATTTTTCAGAAAACCGGCTGAAGGTTATTCTCGCAGTAGAAAATCAAAGATCTGTACATTACGGCATGCCAGTACGGAATATGATGTATGATGCAATTGCCTATACGAAAGAAGCTAAGACTTTAGAACAACAAAATCGGAAATCTCTGGCATTACAGAAATCAGAGGAATTTTTAAGTGGTTTAAAGAAAGAAGCTAAACTGTCACCAGTCCTTACATTAATATTTTATTATGGAGAAAACCAGCATTGGGACGGTCCGGTATCCCTGCATGAAATGCTGAACATTCCAAAGGAGCTAGAATCATGGAAAAACTATATACCGGATTATAAGATTAATCTGGTAAGCAGCGAAACAGTAAATAAAAACAATTTTCGAACAGGACTAAAAGAAGTGTTCGAGCTTTTGAAAGTTTTTTCAAACAAAGATGAATTGGAACAACTTTTGAAAGAAAAAGAAGCACACTATAAAAGTTTAGATATAGAAAAATCTAGGCTTATAGAAACATTTCTCGATATCCCAGTGCTGAAAGAAAATCAGGAGAAATATAGAGATGAAAGGGGAAAAGTGAATATGTGCACAGCAATCAGAGATATGGTAAAAAGCGGCGAAAAACGGGGAGAAGAAAGAGGAGAGGAACGAAGTGCCAGACTGGCATTCCTTCTGGCAAAGATGGACAGATTAGAGGATCTGGAAAAGATATCCAAGGATAAAGAGTACCGTGATAAGCTGTTCCAGGAGTTTGGAATATAGCGCAACCTGTCAGTAGCACAACCTTCCACCCTAAAAAGCCAGCAGCCCGCCTATCCCTTCTCGCCGGCGAATTTCAGTCTGAGCCGGAAGAAGGAATAGGCGGGCTGCGTCCCTTTTCTAATCAATTTGCAATTTCACTTCTCCTATGGTAAGATAAAACACAGCCAATCAAACAGGAGAGATTCATGAAGAAAAGAGACTTTATACTGATCGGCGCTGTGCTGGCTGTAGCCCTGCTGTGCTGGCTTATCCCCAGAGGTCTGGGGATTTTTGCTGGAGAGGATGCTTCTCAGGTACGGATTACCGTGGCCGGGGAAGAATATGGGACCTACAGTCTGTCAGAAGATCAGACAATAGAAATCAATGACACGAACGTCTGTGAAATACAGAATGGAGAAGTAAATATGACAGAGGCGGACTGTCCAGATCAGCTATGTATCCATCAGGGGCCTATTCATATACAAGGTGAGACGATTGTATGCCTCCCTAACCGCGTAGTGCTGGAAATTACAGGAATGGATACGGAAGAACAATTAGACGGCGTTGTCCAGTAGCAGGAGAGAAGAATGAAGAAAACAGCATATATGGGCCTTTTTGCGGCAGTTGCCATTATTTTTGGATATGTGGAATCCCTTCTTCCTGTATTTGCAGGAATACCGGGAATTAAGCTTGGACTGGCAAATCTGGTCACTGTATTTATACTCTATACTTATAGTTTCAGAGAAGCGGCTGCTATATCCCTGATAAGGATTTTAGTAATAGGCTTTATGTTTGGAAATCTTTTTTCCATTCTGTTCAGCCTGGCAGGAGCTGCCTTAAGTCTTGCATGCATGACTCTGGCAAAAAAATATCTGGGACTTTCTGTGACAGGGGTAAGTATTCTGGGAGGAGTTACTCATAATCTGGGGCAGATCGTAGTGGCAGTTTTGGTAGTAGAAAATGTAAATCTGTTCTACTATTTCCCGGCATTGCTGATTGCAGGACTGATCACAGGATTTTTAATCGGAATCCTGTCAGGGGAAATTTTAAAGAGAACACCAGGAAGGAAACTTGTATGATCGCATATATTAAAGGCACAGTAGCCGAAGTCCTGGAAGACAGGGTGATCCTGGAAGCGGGAAATATGGGCTACAATATTTTTATGCCTATGGGGGCTGTGGAACACCTTCTCCATAAAGGCCAGGAAGTTAAAATACATACGTATTTGAATGTAAAAGAGGAGGCTCTTCAGCTGTTCGGATTTTTGACCAGGGATGACTTGAATACTTTTAAGCTTCTTTTGGGAGTAAACGGTATAGGGCCTAAGGCAGCTTTGGGAATTCTATCAGGCCTTACTGCAGATGAACTGCGTTTTGCGGTTTTGGCAGATGATGTGAAGACTATTTCCAGAGCGCCGGGCATAGGAAAAAAGACCGCACAGAAACTAATTTTGGAATTGAAGGACAAATTTAATATCCAGGAAGCCCTGGAGATGAAGGCAGAACATACCCAGACCGTCAGCGGTGAGGAGACAGACCTTACCGATGTGAAGAAGGAGGCCATAGAGGCTCTTACAGCTCTGGGTTATTCAGGGGCAGATGCTCTTCGGGCTGTAAAAAAGGTAGAGCTGGCTCCGGATATGAGTGTGGAAACACTGCTGAAGCAGGCTCTGAAAAATATGTTTTAGTGACTATATCCTCTCTTGATAAGGTATGTAGATTTTTTTAAGAGAGGATAAACAGACAAAAAAGGCTGCCTTGGAACAGCCTGGGAGAGTAACATGGAAAGAAGAATCATTACCACAGATATTATGGAAGAAGACATCCGTACAGAAGGCAGTCTCCGCCCTCAATATCTGAAAGATTATATCGGCCAGGAAAAGGCTAAAAGCAATTTGAAAATTTATATTGAAGCGGCGAAGCAAAGAGGGGATGCCCTGGACCATGTACTGTTTTACGGCCCTCCTGGACTGGGTAAGACCACTCTGGCAGGGATTATTGCAAATGAGATGGGAGTGCATATGAAGGTCACCAGCGGACCGGCTATAGAAAAACCAGGGGAAATGGCAGCGATTTTAAACAGCCTCCAGGAAAACGATGTGCTTTTTGTAGATGAGATCCACAGACTGAACCGCCAGGTAGAAGAGGTTCTTTACCCGGCTATGGAAGATTATGCCATTGATATTATGATAGGAAAAGGTGCTACTGCCCGTTCTATCCGTCTGGATCTTCCAAAATTTACGCTTGTGGGCGCAACAACCAGAGCAGGACTTCTTACGGCGCCCTTAAGAGACCGTTTCGGCGTGGTCCATCATTTGGAATTCTATACGGAAGAAGAGCTTCAGAAGATTATTATCCACTCTGCTGGGATACTGGGAGTGGAGATTGATAGGGAAGGGGCTTTGGAGATGGCCAGACGTTCCAGAGGAACTCCTCGTCTTGCCAACAGACTTTTGAAGCGAGTAAGGGATTTTGCCCAAGTGAAATATGACGGAAAGATTACCAGGGACGTGGCCGACTTTGCTATGGACCTTCTGGAAGTGGACAGATATGGGCTGGATCAGACAGACAGGCTGCTGCTTTCCACTATTATTGAAAAATTTGCAGGAGGGCCGGTAGGTCTGGATACTTTGGCAGCAGCCATTGGGGAAGACGCAGGAACCATTGAAGATGTTTATGAACCGTATCTGATCAAGAAAGGATTTCTTCTCCGTACGCCCAGGGGAAGAGCCGTTACAGATCTGACGTATCATCATCTGGGGACAAAATAATAGTTGTTTTTCCATAAAATTCGATTATAATAGACATAGAAACCTAAGAAAAAGGCGGGAGGAAGCAGATGGCAGTGAAAAATACCACCCAGGTGCTGATTGGGGGAAAGATTGTCACATTAAGCGGCTATGAAAGTGAAGAATACTTGCAAAAAGTTGCCAATTATATGAATAACAAACTTACGGAGCTGGGGCAGCTTCCGGGATATAACCGGCAGGCTCTGGAAACGAGACATACTTTATTGAGCCTGAATATTGCAGATGATTATTTCAAAGCAAAGCGCCAGGCCGAAATGTATGAGGAAGAGCTGGAAGCAAAAGACCGGGAAATGTATGATCTGAAGCATGATCTGATCAATGGACAGGTGGAACTGGACAAAGAAAAAAAATCTCAGGCGGAGAAAGACCGGCAGATCGCAGAGCTTCAAGCAAAGGTAGATGAGTTGGAGAAGGAGCTGGAAGAGCTCCTGAAGTAAGAGAATAAAAAGCAGGGGCGGCAGATAATGTAACGCCCCCTTTTCTTTTTATATAGAAAATAAGGAGTTTAAGGCTGTATGGGAGAAAAGGAAAAAGAAAGGAAAAGAGAGCCTATGAATATAGAACTATTGTCTCCTGCCGGATCTTATCAGGGGCTTCAAGCCGTGATAAGAGCCGGTGCAGACGCAGTGTATATTGGCGGCAGCAGATTCGGGGCCAGGGCCTATGCGGATAACCCTGACGTGGAAGAACTGAAAGAAGCCATTGATTTTACTCACATCCATGGAAAGAAAATTTATCTGGCAGTAAATACATTGCTGAAGAATCAGGAGTTATACGGACAGCTTTATGATTTTATGGCTCCCTTTTATGAACAGGGAGCAGATGGAGTCATTGTTCAGGACTTTGGCGTACTGTCTTTCTTAAAAAGAGAATTTCCCGGACTGCCCCTTCACGCCAGTACGCAGATGACGGTTACAGGCCCAAAAGGGGCCGGGATCCTGAAGGAAGCCGGCGTCTCCAGAATTGTGCCGGCCAGGGAACTTTCTCTGAAAGAAATAAAGGCTATCCACGAAGAGACAGGAATGGAAATTGAATGCTTTGTTCACGGAGCCCTCTGCTATTGTTATTCTGGCATGTGTCTGTTCAGCAGCATGCTGGGAGGAAGAAGCGGCAACCGGGGACGATGCGCACAGCCCTGCAGACTTCCTTACCAGGCTTTTTGCGAAGGAAAACTTTTAAACGACGAACAGAGCCGGTATCTTCTCAGTCCCAAGGATATGTGTACCATTGAAATCCTTCCGGAGATACTGAAAGCAGGTGTCTATTCTCTGAAAATCGAGGGAAGGATGAAAAGACCGGAATACGCGGCAGGGGTAACTGCCGTTTATCGAAAATATCTGGATCTTTATCGGCAAAATCCGGAGAATTACCAGGTAGAAGAGGAAGACAGGAAAAGGCTTCTGGACCTGTATCAGAGGGATGGGTTTAACCAGGGGTACTATCACAGCCATAATGGAAGAGATATGATGGCTGTGGTCAATTATAAAGAGCAGAACAGAAAGAAAAAAAATTCAGAAAATCGTAATGAAGAACTGTTTACTGAATTAAAAAAGAAATATCTGGATACAAAAACACAAGAAAAAATTTATGGAAATTTAATCCTCTTTGCCGGCAGTCCTGCTATACTGGATTTAGATTTTCAGGACATCCATGTACAGGCTCAGGGAGCTGTGGTGGAGGAGGCTATAAAACAGCCTCTTTCCTCTGAAAGAGTAAGACGCCAGATGGAAAGGACCGGCGATACCCCTTTTGTCTTTGAAGATCTGGAAATCCTGACAGATGAAAAGGGATTTCTGCCGATGCAGAGTCTGAACACCCTGCGCAGAGAGGCTCTTGGAAAGCTTCAGGAAGAATTCTTGAAAAAATTCAGGCGGAGCCTTCCTGAAGGACAGACAGTGATGCCAAAAAGGGGGGAGAACAGTCAGGAAGAGGTTCCGGAGAAAAAACTTTATGTGCTTACAGAGACCAGAGAACAATGGAAAGCGGCTCTGGAGACAGATTTTGTCACAGGGATTTATTGTGGGATTTCCATGGCTGGGCTGAAGGAATTAGAGCAGAATACCAGAGAATTGGCAGAGGAAGCCGCCAAGTCAGGAAAAGAGTTTTATCTGGCAATGCCTTATATGCTCAGAGAGGGGCGGCTGGATGGATATGAGGATATTTTCAGAAATCTGGGAAAGGATATAGATGGATTTCTGGTGAGAAATCTGGAAGAGCTGGGTTATTTAAAAGAGCTGGGACTGGAGAACAAAATCGTCTGCGATTATTCTCTATATACCTTTAATGATATTGCAGGAGAATTTCTGAGAGATCTGGGGGTCCTGCGGACTACAGTTCCTCTGGAACTGAATGGGAATGAGATAAGGGAAAAGGACTGCCGCAGAAGCGAAATGGTTATCTACGGATACTATCCCATGATGGTTTCCGCTCAGTGTATTAAGAAAACCTGCGGGGCCTGTGACCACAAGCCGGGAAAAATCCTGCTGAAAGATCGGTACGGCCAACGTTTTCTGACAAAATCCTTCTGTGATTTCTGTTACAATGTGATTTACAACAGTATTCCTACCGGACTTCTAAAAGAAGCAGAGGAGATACTGGTAATGGATATTCCTGTTCTTCGTATGAATTTTACAGACGAAAGCTACAGAGAAGCAAAGGAGATGCTGGAGCTTTTTGCCCAGGCATATGATTACAGACAAAATACAGAGAAAAAGAAAAACCGGTCTGAATTGCCAGCTTTTACTAAGGGACATTTCAGACGGGGAGTAGAGTAGGTGAAAAAGTGCTTAATATTATTGTTGAAATATCGAAATATCTGATACTGATTATTATGTTGCTGTATACCCTGGAAAGTTTTTGGGTCTTTCGGTATGAGGAGGATTATGATCAGAGATACGTTCTGAGAAATCAGCTTCTGCTGATCATTTTTTTAGATTTTACAGCTTTTCTCGTAATCTTTTTACAGACAGAAGAATTAAAGGTGCTGTATATTTTCGGGACTCTGATTCTGTACCTGGTTATTGTCCAGGCTTTGTACAGAGTCTTTTATAAAACATCGTCTATCTTGCTGCTGAATCACATGTGCATGCTTCTTTCTGTAGGATTTATTATGCTGGCCAGGCTGGATCCGGATTCAGGGCTGAGACAGATGGCAATTGCAGTGGCAGCTACGGTTCTGGCTATGGTTATTCCTGTGATGATTCGGAAAATGTATTTTTTGAAAAAGCTGACTTGGCTTTATGCCGTCGTAGGATTTCTGATGCTGTTGGTTGTTCTGGTAGTAGGGTCAAATGTAAACGGAGCCAAGATTAATATCAATATTGGATCTTTTACATTCCAGCCATCTGAGTTTGTAAAGATTATTTTTGTGTTTTTTGTGGCCAGCAGGCTTTATAAGAAAAGCGCCACATTCCGGGATCATGTGATTACTACTGCAGTTGCGGCAGCTTATGTGCTGGTCCTGGTGCTGTCCAGAGACCTGGGAAGCGCGGTGGTATTTTTCATCACTTACGTGGTGATGCTCTATGTGGCTACGAAAAAACCAGTGTACCTTTTGGCTGGTCTGGGAAGCGGCTGTGGAGCAGCAGTTATTGCTTACTTCCTGTTTTCTCATGTACGGCAGAGAGTAGTAGCCTGGAGCGACCCATTCTCTGTCTGGGAAACCTCCGGCTATCAGATTCTTCAGGGGCTTTTTGCAATAGGGGCAGGAGGATGGTTTGGCGTGGGACTCTGTAAGGGTTCTCCGGAACTGATTCCTTTTGTACAGCAGGATTACATGTTTGCAGCAATCTGCGAAGAACTGGGCAGCCTTTTTGCCATCTGTATGATATTGGTGTGCATGAGCATGTTCCTTCTGGTTGTAAATATTTCTCTGAGGATTAAAAAACGTTTTTATAAATTAATTGCCCTGGGTCTTGGAACGGAATATGCTTTTCAGGTGTTCCTGACTATTGGAGGCGTCAGCAAATTTATTCCCATGACAGGAATCACGCTGCCTTTGGTCAGCTATGGAGGAAGTTCTGTGCTGGCTACCATTATCATGCTGGCTATTATCCAGGGACTGTATATTTTGAGAGAAGACGAGGATGAGGAATTTGAACGGCAAAAAGAAAAAATATGAGAAGCAGCTTCGAAAAGAAGAAGCGCTGCAGAAGAAAAAACAAAAAAAAGCGAAAAGACGGAAAAACAGAGAATATACCATTGTCAGCTATTTCTTCGTGTTGATTTTTGTTTCCTTAATTGGCTATATGGCTTATTTCAATATTTGGGAGAGAGATGCCATAACCAGCAGCCCATATAACAGCAGACAGAATCAGGCAGAGGACCGAATCGTGAGAGGGAGTATTCTGTCTTCCGACGGTCAGGCCCTGGCCTATACACAGGTGGATGATCAGGGGAATGAAACCAGGATTTATCCCTATGGAAATATGTTTGCCCATGTAGTGGGATATGAAGCAAATGGAAGAAACGGCCTGGAGTCTCTGGCCAATTCGTCTCTTATGTCCACTCATCATGAATATGTTGACAGGCTGAAAAATGAAATCCTGGAGCTGAAAAATCCTGGAGACAATGTAGTGACAACGCTGAATACAAGACTTCAGGAGGTTGCCTACAACGCCCTGGGAGGATATAACGGAGCTGTGGTAGTAATGGATCCTAAGACTGGAGCGGTACTGGCTTCTGTGAGCAAGCCGGATTTTGATCCTAATACAGTGGAAGCCAACTGGGATTCCCTGGTTAACGATTCTACAAACAGCAGTCTCTTAAACCGGGCTACACAGGGAGCTTATCCTCCAGGCTCCATCTTTAAAATAGTGACGGCGCTTACTTATCTCAGGGAGCATGGTACTTTAGATGACTTTTCCTATAACTGCACGGGAAGCATTACCCAGGAAGGACATACAATTCCTTGTATTTACGGAGAGGTTCATGGACAGGTGGACTTTACCACTGCCTTTGCAGAGTCCTGCAACACGGCTTTCGTTCAGATGGGACTGGACCTGGGGGCAGATGCCATTCAGGAAACAGCGGAGGACTTGCTTTTTAATCAGGAATTGCCTATTTCTCTGGACTATAGGAAGAGTACTATTGATCTGAAAGAATCTGAGGGAATTCCATTCCTTATGCAGTCTTCTATCGGACAGGGAACTACCCTGGTATCACCGATGCATATGGCTATGATCGTCAGCGCTATTGCAAACGGCGGAGAATTAATGGAGCCTTACTATATTGACCATGTGGAGAATGATGCGGGCGATGTGGTAAAGACTACCAGCCCTTCCACATATAAGGAATTAATGAGCGAAAGCGAAGCAGAGACGCTGAAAAATCTTATGGCAGAAGTAGTCAATTCCGGTACTGGTACCCAGCTTTCAGGAGAGAGCTACAGCGCCGCAGGAAAAACAGGCTCTGCGGAATATGAAGGCAGTGATGGTTCTATCCAGACCCATTCCTGGTTTGTGGGATTTTCCAATGTAGAAGATCCGGATCTGGTAGTAGCAGTAATCGCAGAGGGCGCTGGTACGGGAAGTAAAGTAGCCCTTCCTATTGCCCATGAGATATTTAACGCTTATTATTACGGGTAAGCAGATGGAATAAGATATTGCGTCGTTCCTAAAAAAGAGGTATACTACTTTTAAGAACACAACGCAGGCATTTTGGATGCCATTAGCAGGAGGACGCACAAAATGATCGAAGCAACAAGCTGTGGCGGGGTGGTAATATATCGGGGAAAGATACTGACTTTATATAAGTCCTATAAACATAAATATGAGGGATGGGTACTGCCGAAAGGAACAGTGGAAAAGGGCGAAGATTATAAAACAACTGCCCTCAGAGAGGTAAAAGAGGAAGCAGGAGTTAACGCCAGTATCATTAAATATATAGGAAAAAGTCAGTATAGTTTTTGCATACCGGAAGATACTGTAGAAAAGAATGTCTACTGGTATCTGATGTCTGCAAACAGTTATTACAGCAGACCGCAAAGGGAGGAATACTTTGTAGATTCCGGCTTTTACAAGTTCCATGAGGCTTATCACCTGTTGCGTTTTTCCAATGAGAAGCAGATTCTGGAAAGAGCTTATAATGAATATTTGGATTTGAAGAAAGCAAATCTTTGGGGGAATCGAAAGTACTTTTAAGAGAAGGCTGCCGCACTAAACAAATATATGCTGTTTATTGCGGCAGCTTCTTCCATATTCACCCATTGGATAAGGCCTTTGACCCTTTGGGTAAGGAGATTATGGTATGGATAAAACAAAGGAGGTGCAGTAAGAAATGTTAGAACAGATCAATCTTACAAAAAAAATGGAGAAAAGTGTATACCAGGAGAAAATGGAAGTCATGGAGCCTCAGCTTGCCAAGCTTCAGAGAGAATGTAAAGCCCTTGGAATTCCGGTGATCATTGTTTTCGAGGGGGTGGGGGCCTCTGGAAAGGGACTCCAGATCAGTAAGCTGATCTATCCTCTGGACCCCAGGGGATTTCAGGTTTTTGCAATTAAGAAGCCGACAGAGGAAGAGGAGATGCACCCCTTTTTATGGCGGTTCTGGACAAAAACTCCGGAAAAAGGCCGCATTGCAATTTTTGATACAAGCTGGTACAGAAAGGTTTCTGTGGACCGGTTTGAGAATAAGCTTTCCAGGGAAGAATTAATTTATGCATATCAGGAAATCAATACATTTGAACGAACATTAACAGACGATGGAGCGGTCCTGATCAAATTCTTTCTTCATATCAGCCAGAAAGAACAGAAAAAACGCTTTGACAAGCTGCTGAATTCCAAGGAAACAGCCTGGAGAGTCAGCAAAGAGGATATAAAGAGAAATAAAGAATACGACCACTATAAAGCTATGAATGAGGAAATGCTGGAGAAGACGGAAACGGAGTGTGCTCCATGGACCATTATTGAGGCAGAGGACAGGCGTTTTGCTACAGCTAAGATTTACAGTACGGTAGTGGAAAAACTTTCTGAAAAAGTTCTGGAGAAAAAAGCAGAGCTGGCTTTGGCGGAAGAAAAGAAAAAAGCCGCAGATGAGCTGCAGAAAAGGCAGCCCAAGGAAGATAAGGATCTGGATTCCACAGTGCTCAGCAAGGTGGACCTCTCACTTTCCTATACCAAAGAAGAGTATAAAGAAAAGCTGAAAAAGCTTCAGGATCGTATGGAAATCCTTCACAGCGAATTGTATCGGCAGAGGATACCGGTAGTCCTGGGATTTGAAGGCTGGGACGCAGGAGGAAAAGGCGGAGCTATCAAACGCCTGACAGAGTCTATGGACCCTAGAGGATATGTGGTGAGTCCTACGGCTTCTCCTACGCCTACAGAGAAAAGCCATCATTATCTCTGGAGATTCTGGAGGGCTATGCCAAAGGACGGACATATTACGATTTTTGACCGAACCTGGTATGGACGAGTTATGGTAGAAAGAATAGAAGGCTTTTGCACCAGAGAAGAGTGGCAGAGGGCTTATAGGGAGATCAACGATATGGAGGCCCATCTGGCCCATTCCGGCGCTATTGTTTTGAAATTCTGGATGCAGATTGATAAGGATGAGCAGGAGCGCAGGTTTAAAGAGCGGATGGAGAATTCGGAAAAACAATGGAAGATTACAGACGAAGACTGGCGGAACCGTGAAAAATGGGATCAGTATGAGGAGGCTGTCAATGAAATGATCATTAAGACCTCTACATCCTATGCTCCGTGGATCATTGTGGAAGGAAATAATAAATATTATGCCAGGATCAAAGTTTTGGAGTCTGTAGTCAGTGCTATAGAAGAGAGACTGAAAAAATAAAGAATCCGATGGGAAAGAGAATTTTATGTTAAACTGGTATAAGGGGCTGTATGTTGGCAATAATGCAAAAAAGAAAAAAAAGAAGCTGGTCCGCAGGATCAACCAGGGCATCGGGGTGATCGACGTTTATCTGATCACCCTTGCCTCCAACTCCAGGGATCAATTAGATATTTTTTCTGCCAATGAATTGCTGCAGAAACCCAGGCGGAGAAATTGTCCTGTGATTATAGGACTCGCCTGCGGATATTGGGAGGCCCTGGAGCTGGTGGAAGAACTGGTGCGGCGGACATATAGGGAAACCGGAACCGGAGAAGTGAGAAAATGGCTGCAGCGGCAGATAGGGGAGGACAGCAGGTAACAAAATGGCGGTGTTACATATTGTTTTGATGATCTTAAAATTTATAGGTATCCTTCTGTTAATACTGCTGGGGATTTTCTTGCTGACAGTACTTGGGGTTCTTTTCTGTCCTGTTAGATACAGCGCCCAGGGATATAAAGATGAGAATAAATATGGAGGAAAAGCCAAAGTATCCTGGCTCTGTCACCTGGTTTCTTTTTCTGTGTGGTATGACAGCAGTCAGGGAGAAGCAGGATATGGAGTCCGTATTTTCGGGATTCCTCTTTTAAAGGTTCTTGAAGAACTTTCCAAGAGAAAAGAGAAGAAAAAAAAGAAAGCAAAGGCAGCCAAAGTACAGGCGGCAGAAAGAGAAGGGCGGGAAATACCGGAACAGGACAAAGCTTCAGAAGAAAAAACTTCCAAGGAAAGTTCTGAAGCAAAAGAAGCTTTGGAGGAGAAAGGCTCACGAAAAGAACAAAGGGGAGAAGATTTCCGGCAGACTGAAGGAAAAGCTCAGAGACTGCTGGGAAAAGTTAAAGCTATTTTCCAGATTCCGGGAAAAATATTTGAGGCTTTCCGTAAATTTCAATTAACAGCAAAAGGTATCTGTGATAAAATAAGGAAAATTAAAAATTTTTTGGAAAGTGAAAAATTCAAAAGAGGAATGTGTCTGATTCTTCAGGAAGGAAAAAAGATGTTTGCTCATGTGAAACCAAGGAAAATAGAAGGGCGTATAAAGTTCGGTACAGAAGATCCCTGTCTTACGGGAGAAATTCTTGGGGCAGCAGGCATATTTTATCCGCTGTATGGAGAAAATTTTAGCATAGAACCCTGCTTTGACCAGACAGTTTTAGAAGGAACAATCTCTCTTAAAGGGAGAATGTATGGCATTGTACTGCTTATCTCAGCAGTGAAGATTCTTCGCAGCCGGGATATCCGCTATATAATCAGACATTTTAATTAACATGAAGGAGGAACCAGCTATGGCTTCAGAAAACAATAACTTTCAATCTACAGTAGAATCTTTGTTTAAAGGAATGGACAGTTTTATTACCACTAAGACTGTGGTAGGGGAAACGATTACAGTGGGAGACACGATCATCCTTCCTCTGGTAGATGTTACTTTCGGAGTGGGGGCAGGAGCCTTCTCCGGTGAGAAAAAAAATAATGGCGGCGGCGGTATGGGAGGAAAGGTTTCTCCCAGTGCAGTCTTGGTTATTTCCGGCGGCGTGACCAAGCTGGTAAATATCAAGAATCAGGACGGACTGACCAAAATTCTGGATATGGTACCGGACTTCCTGAATAAATTTACCGACAGTAAGAAAAGTGAGGTAGTCCTTTCTGAGGAAAAGGAAGAAAAAAAGACGGAAGATAAGACAGAAGAAGAGAAAAAAGAAATATAATATTATATAATGGGTCCCCACAGGTCTGCATATACTGTTAATGAGAGATAAAGGAGAAACAGAACATGCGCAGAGTGTGGGGACTTGCATTATTTTGTGTGGGAGCAGGGCTTTTTATCGCTCTGATCTTTCCAAAAAGCTTTTTGATGGTGGTGGCTGCCGCCCTGTGTCTCCTGGCAGGGTATAATTTATTTTGCTGTTGACACAGCTGTGGAAAGAAGTTTCCTGTATAATAAAAACAGGCCTTGTCCTACCGGGCAAGACCTGTTCATATAATACTCATTATGCTCTCTCAACTTTACCGCTTCTTAAGCAGGAAGTACAAACATACATTTTCTTTGCATTTCCGTTCTCTGTCTTAACTCTTACAGATTTAATATTGGATTTCCACATCTTGTTTGTTCTTCTATGAGAATGGCTGACATTAATTCCGAAATGAGCGCCTTTGTCACAAATAGCACATCTTGCCATGGTAGCACCTCCCTAAATATATATTAAGTCCGTATAAACAAACTCACAACACTAGCTATTTTAGCAGATTAGATTTTAATTTGCAAGTAAAATTCTAAAAAAATTAAATTATTATTTCGTTTTAGGAAAAGATATGTTAGAATAGCTTATATAAAATTATGGAGGTGTCCGGCATGAATGGATTTGTTGATACAGGTTTAGGAAAAATTACGATTGATACAGATGTCATTGCCACTTATGCGGGAAGCGTAGCGGTTGAATGTTTTGGAATAGTAGGTATGGCCGCAGTGAGTATGAAGGACGGGCTTGTAAAACTTTTAAAGAAAGACAGCCTGAAACACGGAATTAATGTGACGATAGCGGACAACAGGATCACTTTGGAATTTCATGTGATCGTTGCTTATGGGGTAAGCATTTCTGCAGTGTCTGATAATCTGATTAGTAATGTAAAGTATAAGGTAGAGGAATTTACCGGTCTTACTATAGAGAAAATCAACATCCTTGTAGAAGGCGTGAGAGTAATTGATTAATAAGGAGGAAACTTGTTGTGAATACCAATACTGTTGATGCAAAGATCCTTGGACGGATGTTTCTTTCAGGGGCCAAGAATCTGGAAGCAAAGAAAGAGTGGATTAATGAGCTGAATGTTTTCCCGGTTCCTGATGGAGATACAGGGACAAATATGACTTTGACCATTATGTCTGCGGCGTCTGAGGTGAATGCACTGTCAGATCCGGATATGAAAAGTCTGGCAAAGGCCATATCTTCCGGCTCTTTAAGAGGGGCGAGAGGTAACTCCGGAGTTATTCTGTCACAGCTTTTAAGGGGATTTACAAAGGTTATTGAGAAGCATGAGGAGATTGATGCTCCCATTTTTGCAAAAGCTTTTGAGCGGGCAGTAGAAACGGCTTATAAAGCAGTCATGAAGCCAAAGGAAGGTACAATCCTTACGGTGGCTAAGGGCGTATCAGAAAAAGCATCAGAAATTGCAGAGGACAGTGAAAGCCTGGAGAGTTTTTTTACAGATGTGATTGCAGAAGCGGAGACAGTCCTTGCCAAAACACCAGAACTTTTGCCTGTCTTAAAAGAAGCAGGAGTGGTAGATTCCGGCGGACAGGGGCTTGTAGAAGTGCTGAAAGGCGCTTTTGACGGCTACCTGGGCAAAGAGATCAATCTGGATTTTGAGAAACCGGCAGTAAAGCTTACGGGAACAAAACCGGTATCGGCAGAAGAGAGTGATATCAAATTTGGATATTGTACAGAATTTATTATCATGCTGGAAAAAGAATTTACCGATAAGGACGAAGAAGATTTTAAGGATTATCTGATGTCTATCGGAGATTCTTTGGTAGTAGTGGCAGATGACGATATTGTGAAAGTCCACGTCCATACCAATGACCCGGGAGAAGCCATCCAGAGAGCTCTGACCTATGGCCAGCTTTCCAATATGAAGATTGACAACATGCGTCTGGAGCATCATGAGAAAGTGATAAAAGAAGCAGAAAAAATGGCGGCTCAGCAGGCGGCTCAAAAAGCTGCAAAACCGGAGAAAGAAGTTGGTTTCATTTCTGTATCCGTAGGCGAAGGTATGGGAGAGATTTTCAAGGAGCTGGGAGCCGACTATCTTATCCAGGGCGGACAGACTATGAATCCCAGTACAGAGGATATGCTGAAGGCTATTGAAGAAGTAAATGCGAAAAACATATTTATCTTCCCGAATAACAAAAATATTATACTGGCTGCAAACCAGGCCAGAGACCTGACGGAAGATAAAAATATCGTAGTCATTCCGACCAAAACTATTCCCCAGGGAATTTCGGCTATGATCTCCTATGTGCCGGAAAAGAACGTAGAGGAAAATACCGCAGAGATGATGGAAGCTATCGGGAATGTAAAGACCGGCCAGGTAACCTATGCGGTACGTGATACCAGAATTGATGACAAGGAAATCCATCAGGGCGATATCATGGGAATCGGCGACAAGGGTATTCTGTCAGTAGGACAGGATATCCAGGATGTAGCTGTGGAAATGACAGGGCAGATGACAGATGATGACTGTGAATTGATCAGCATATATTATGGAGAAGAAGTTACAGAGGCAGATGCAGAGGAAATTTCTTCCCGTCTGGAAGAGTTGTATCCGGATTATGATATTGAGATCAACTATGGCGGACAGCCTATCTATTACTACGTGATTTCTGTAGAATAATAAAACCGGTATATGGTTTCCTTGTGATGAAAGTAAATGAAATTGTACACAGGAAGATTCAGATGAGCTGGAAGAGGACTGCGGCATTGAAAGATGCAGCAGTTTCCTTCCAGCCTCTTTTTACCATCAAGGCAGGAGTGAGAGAATGAGAGAACAGGACAGTATACGAACAATTAAAGGAATTGGTGAAAAGACGGAAAAGCTCCTGGGAAAGCTGGGGATATTTACAGTGGGAGATTTCCTGCGGTATTATCCCAGAGACTATGATGAATATCGGGAACCCGTAGAAATCCCACAGACGACTCCGGGAAAGAAATGGGCGGTACTGGCAAGACTTTCTGGAAAAGTAGGGGTGAAAAATACAGGCAGGCTTACGGTTATTACCGCCAGCGCCAGAGAAGGAAAGGAAACACTGTGGTTTACCTGGTATAATATGCCTTTCCTCAGAAATACTCTGAGGCCGGGAGGCCTGTATATTTTCCGGGGACTGGTAGTGGAAAAAAAGGGAAGAAAGACTATGGAACATCCGGAAATCTTCTCCAGGGAACAGTATGAGGAACGGCTCCATGTCCTCTATCCGATCTACAGTCTGACCAAGGGACTGACCAATAAATTCATGGCAAAGACTATGAGACAGATACTGGAAGAAAGGGAGATGACCCAGGAATATCTTCCGGAAGAATACAGGACTCATTATCAGCTGGCAGAGTACAATTATGCAGTAACCCATATTCATTTCCCAGAAAACAGAGAAGACATGATACTGGGAAGAAAGCGTCTGGTCTTTGATGAGTTTTTACTTTTTGTTCTTTCTGTTCGCATGATGAAAGAAAAGAACCAAAACCAAGAGAATGCCTTTCATTTAAAACCAGTTTGGGAGACTGAAAATATTATCGAAAATCTGCCTTATTCCCTTACAAAGGCTCAGAAGCGGGTCTGGAATGAGATTGAGACAAATATGACCGGGGAGCATCTTATGTCCAGACTGGTCCAGGGAGATGTGGGAAGCGGGAAAACCATTATTGCTTTTCTGGCTATGATTCTGGCTGCAGCTAATGGATATCAGGCAGCGTTGATGGCGCCTACAGAGGTCCTTGCCCGACAGCATTATGAGGGTTTGTGCAAGCTTTTAGAGGAACAGGGCCTTTCCTATCAGGCAGTGCTGCTCACAGGCTCTACTAAGGCCAGGGAGAAAAGGGAAATCTATAAACAGATTGAAGATGGAGTAGCAAAGCTGATTATTGGTACCCATGCATTAATCCAGGAAAAAGTCTTCTATCATGACCTGGCTCTCGTGATCACAGATGAACAGCACAGATTTGGAGTTGACCAGAGAGAGGATCTTTCCAGAAAAGGACAGAAGCCCCATGTGCTGGTTATGAGTGCAACGCCTATTCCCAGAACTCTGGGGATCATCCTCTATGGGGACCTGGACATATCCATTATGGATGAACTTCCTGCCAGGCGGCTCCCCATAAAAAACTGTGTAGTGGATACTTCTTACCGGCCAAAAGCTTATAGATTCATTGAAAACCAGGTCCAGCAGGGAAGACAGGTTTATGTGATCTGTCCTATGGTAGAAGAAAGCGAAGGATTGGAGGCAGAGAACGTGCTGGATTACAGCAAGATGCTTTCTGAGATCCTTCCTTCTCAGATTAAGGTAGCGTACCTCCATGGGAGAATGAAAGCAGCCCAGAAGAACGAGATCATGGGAGCGTTTGCCCGAAATGAGATACAGGTGCTGGTATCTACAACCGTTATTGAGGTAGGCGTAAATGTTCCAAATGCTACAGTGATGCTGGTAGAAAATGCAGAGCGGTTCGGACTGGCCCAGCTTCATCAGCTAAGAGGGAGAGTAGGCCGGGGAGAGCATCAGTCTTACTGTATCTTTATTTACGGAGGCAATGATGAGGAGACCAGAAAACGGCTGGATATCCTGGTTAAATCTAATGACGGATTTTTCATAGCAGGAGAGGACCTGAGACTGCGGGGCCCGGGAGATCTGCTGGGTATACGTCAGAGCGGCATGCTGGAATTCCGACTGGGAGATATTTTTCAGGATGCGGATATCCTGAAAAAAGCCAGTGAGGCAGCCGGGTCCATCTTGCTCCTGGACCCGGAGCTGAGTCTGGAACAGAACAGCCGATTAAAGGATCGGCTTCTGTCCTATGCCAGGGATAAAATGGAGTCTCCGGGGCTGTAATCCAGGGCTTACGATGCCATATAAAACCATGACTTTTTGATTCTGACTGTATGTTATGTTTCTGTAAAAAACCATAAACTTCCGGGAAAAACTTGAAAATTAAAAAAAAAAGGTATATGATAAACGGGACATTTAGAGTTGGAAGTATAAAGGAGGAGAATTTTTATGTCACCAAGAAAGACAACATCAAAAGCAGCTCCGGCAACAAAAGCTGCTGTGAAGACAACTCCGGCGAAGACAGAAGAATCTAAAACAGAAACTGCTGCTGCTGAAAAGAAAGCACCGGCAAAAAAAGCAACACCAGTAAAAAAAGAGACCACTACCGTTAGAAAGACTGCTGCTAAAAAGACTGTAGAGAAGGCAGAAATAAAAGAATCTGTATTTGTTCAGTTCGCAGGTGCAGAGTATAATTTAGATGATGTAAAAGCCAATGTAAAAAAAGCATGGATGGCTGAAACTGGCAAAAAAGAAAGCGATATCAAGGATATCCAGATTTACGTAAAGCCTGAAGAGCATGCTGCTTACTATGTAGTAAACGGCGAATTTGTAGAAGGCGGAAGAAAAGTAGAGTTATAAGTTAAGTTTTTATAATTCCAATATAAATGTTGTAAAATTTCAGGGCAGGAGACATCAGCTGTTGATATCTTCTGCCCTGATTTTTTGCCATGAAGTCCTGCTCTATATTTTTACGGCAGGAAATTATGGCTTTTTAGTACTGCTGAGAACTTCCGCTGGACATCTGTCTTTCCTGAGCTTCGATCATTTTCTTGACCATATATCCGCCGACAGAACCGTTCTGCTTAGAAGTCAGATTGCCGTTGTAACCGTCTGTAAGGGGCACTCCCAACTCATTGGCTACCTCATATTTAAAACGGTTTAATGCGCTTTTTGCCTCTGGCACTGCAGCTTTGTTAGAAGAATTACTGTTAGACATTTTTAGTTCCTCCTTTGAAAGTTGTTTTTTGTTACAGTGGTAGTATATGAAAATAAATAAAAAATACACTAGAAGTTCTTTCATGTTTTGACAAATTCTGAGAATTATATTACAATAAGAAATCAGACTTATAGAAAGGAAAAGGGATTCAGAAAGGCAGTACAGAGTATTTTGGAGAGAATTGCCATTGCTTTGTAAAAAATGTATAAATTTATAAATGATAATTGAAAAAAGTTAGCGTTTTTGCTATAATGATTTTTGACAAAAAATAATGAGGATGATGCAGATGAACATAGGAATTATAGCACATAACAGTAAAAAGGCTTTGATCGAGGATTTTTGTATTGCATACAAGAATATTCTTTCAAAGCATGAGATATATGCTACAGGGACAACAGGTAGAAGGATTGAAGAAGCTACGAATCTTCATGTCCATAAATTTCTTCCTGGCAGTATGGGGGGAGACAAACAGTTTACGGAGATGATAGAGAGAGGAGACATTGATATGGTCATCTTTTTCTATAACCCGGCCATGATAGATCCCAAAGAACCAGATGTATATCAGATTTCCAGGTGCTGTGACCAGTACAATATTCCCATTGCCACCAATATCGCAACGGCAGAATCACTGATACTGGGACTGGAACACGGGGATCTGGATTACCGTCTGAATCCCTGACATGGAAAAGGACTAATATATGAGAGTAATTGCAGGAAGCGCAAAAAGTATGCCCCTGAAGACAATTCCGGGTTTGGACACAAGACCCACCACAGACAGGATCAAGGAGACCCTTTTTAACATTCTCCAGCCCTATATGTGCGGATGCCGGTTTCTGGATATTTTTGCCGGAAGCGGCGGAATCGGGATTGAAGCATTGAGCAGGGGGGCAGATTTTTGCGCCTTTATTGAGAAAAACAGAAAAGCAGTAAAAATCATTGAGGAGAACCTGAAATTTACCAGGCTGGACAACAGAACCAGGATTCTGGGGCAGGAGGCGCTGACAGCACTCCGCCTTCTGGAGGGTGAGGATCCCTTTGACTGCGTTTTTATGGATCCTCCCTATGGAAAAGGACTGGAAGAACAGGTACTGGCAGTTTTGAAAGATGCTTCTTATGTAAGCGAGGAGACGCTGATCATTGTTGAGGCATCTCTGGATACAGATTTTTCTTATCTGGAAAGTTATGGATTTGCTACTGTCAGAGAAAAAAAATATAAGACAAACATGCATGTGTTTATCAGAAAGGCATAAGTATGGCGAGAGCAATCTATCCGGGGAGTTTTGACCCCGCCACATATGGTCATTTAGATATTATCCGCAGGGCTGCAGCGCTTTTTGACGAGGTGATTGTAGGAGTTTTGAATAATTCTGCAAAAAGTCCGTTGTTTTCTGTGGAGGAACGTGTTAATATATTAGAGAATATAACAAAAGATGTGCCTAATGTAGCGGTTACATCTTTTAGCGGGTTATCCGTAAATTTTGCAAGAAGCTGTAACGCAAAGGTGATTATCCGGGGACTGCGTGCTATTACAGATTTTGAGTATGAACTTCAGATGGCTCAGACCAACAGGGTATTGGCCCAAGATGTAGATACCATGTTTTTGACTACTAGTCTTGAATATGCCTACCTAAGTTCTACAACAGTGAAAGAAGCCGCCTATTTCGGAGCAGATATTTCCAAGTTTGTACCGGAATACGTGGTGCGCAAAGTAGAGGAAAAATATCGGCGGAATCCTGCCGGATGATAAGAGGCAGAAAGATTCTTCCGCAGCCAGGAAGAAAATACATTAAGGAGAAATGAGAAATGAGCAGCAGAATTGAACAAATCATTGAGGAAATCGAGGAATATGTAGAGAGCTGTAAATATCAGCCTTTATCCACAACAAAGATTATTGTAAATAAAGAAGAAATTGAAGAACTTCTGCGGGAACTGCGTCTGAAAACGCCTGATGAGATTAAACGCTATCAGAAGATCATCAGCAATAAAGATGCCATTCTGGCGGATGCCCAGTCAAAGGCAGATAATATTATTGAAGATACTAAGAAGCAGGTTCAGGAAATGGTGAAAGAGTCCGAGGTTATGCAGCAGGCATATGCCCAGGCAAATGAAACCATCAACAGTGCAAACCAGCAGGCCCAGGCAATCATTGATGCGGCTACTAATGATGCAAATGCTCTTCGTCTGAGCGCGGTGTCCTATACAGATGAGCTTATGGGCAATATGGGACAGATTGCTTCCAGTATGCTGGAAAATGCCGCCGGCAAGTATAATGAATTTGTACAGGCTCTCCAGGCGTCTTTGGATGTAATCCGCCAGAACAGAGCAGAACTGGCGCCTCAGCTTCAGGGTGGGACGGCTCCTCAGAGTGCAGCACCTGTACAGGAAACTGTTCAGAATGACTATCAGGAAGACAGCCAGGTAGAATATGAAGATGATGACGAATACGATGATGAATATGATGATTTAGATGACGATTTTGACGATTTCGATGAATAATCTTCCAAGGAGCAGGGTGAAAAGGGAGGAGCAGGACTTTCCCTTCAGGTAAGGAGACAGAGGAAGGTCTGTTTCGGCCAGCATGGATTTTGACTGGAAAGCGATGCAAAGTCCTCCAGAGGCAGTAAGAGCCAGCAGCAGAGGAAAAGAGACAGACAGATTCCAGTTTCTCTGAGCAATGGCCATAGTTCCAGTGGTGATTTCTGTAAATCCCAGCAGCAGACATTTCAGGTCAGCAGGAAGACCAGGTAAAAGCTCCAGGATTCCCTGGATAAGGGAAAACAGGATGATATATCCCCCCAGCTTGGTAATCGACAAAAAACTGTTCATAATAGAGGCGTCCAGCGCTTCTCCCCAGGAGAAAGCGGCGGATGCCTCTTTTCTTTTGAATTCTGGGAGAGAATTTTCATCAAAGGAATAGCAGCGGCGGAAAAGCAGAGAGGTGAAAAAACTGGAGAGATAAAGGATTCCATAGGCAGGAAGTATGAGCCATTCTCTGTGGAGAAGTTCTACGCAGAGATAAGAAGAGAGAAAGGCAGGTCCGGGATGATTGGAAAAAGTCAGAAGGTAGCAGGCCTCCTGCCGGGAAATCCTGTGGTCCTGATAAAGGTCTGCTGCAGTTTTTGCCCCCATGGGATAACCACAGAAAATTCCTATGAGTAGACCGTATCCCCCCATAGGTGTGAGATGAAAAACAGATTTCCAAAAGCCCTTTGTGAGAGCCAGAAGCTTTTCTATAAAGCCGGCTTTCATGAAAATCCCGGAGAGTATCATAAAAGGAAGCATGGAGGGCAGAAGGGTGTTGAACCAGAGCATGAGACCGGATCTGGCACATGCTACGGCAGTTCTGGGGAAGAAAAGAAGAAAAAGTAAAAAACAGGAAAAAGACAGACAGAAGAAAATACGTTTCATAGAGAATGTCCTCCAAACCTTTATTAAAAATATATGAAAAACAGCCTTTTTCATGACTGGAAAATGGAGGCTTGCCATTTCTCAGGGAATGTGTAAGAATAAGAGAGGAAATCAGGAAAACCAGGAGGTAGAATATGTCTGTTTTAAAAAATTTACAGCCGGAACGGGTATTTTATTATTTTGAGGAAATTACAAAGATTCCCCACGGCTCAGGAAATACAAAGCAGATCAGCGATTATCTGGCGGGATTTGCCAGAGACCATGGGCTGAAATATATACAGGACGAAAGCAATAATATCATCATTTTTAAAGAAGCGTCCAAAGGTTATGAGAAGGCTCCCTGCGTGATTCTTCAGGGCCATATGGATATGGTGTGTGAGAAGACTCCAGGCAGCGCTCACGATTTTACTAAGGACCCTCTGAAACTGGTGGTAGAAGGGGATTATATTTCCGCAGAGGATACCACTCTGGGAGGGGATGACGGCATTGCAGTAGCTTATGCTCTGGCAATCCTGGAGGATGACAGCCTTCCGCATCCTGCTCTTGAGGTGCTGATCACAGTGGACGAAGAAATCGGACTTCTGGGTGCAGCAGCCCTGGATACTGCTCCGCTGAAGGGAAGATATCTGATCAATCTGGATTCTGAGGAGGAAGGATATCTCTGGGTAGGCTGTGCAGGAGGACTCACCGCTCAGACCAGCATACCAGTGAAATACCAGGAGACCAGGGGCATGAAGTACGAAGTTACGGTGTCCGGACTTCTGGGGGGACATTCCGGTGCTGAGATTGATAAAAACCGGGCCAATGCAACCCTTCTTTTAGGAAGATTCCTTTTTGAAGCCAGAGAAAAAGAGGACTATGTTCTGGCAGAGCTGGAAGGAGGGCAAAAAGACAATGCCATTCCAAGGACAGCCAGGGCACTGATATTGGCGGATAGTAAAGCCGGTGCAGAACTCCAGAGTTTTGCCAATGAATTTACAGAGAATCTGAGGAAAGAATATGCGGGCAGTGATGAAGGCATTACAGTTACAGTAGAGGCAAGAGGAGAAGGAGAAGAACCCACACTTCACCCGGTAAGCCTGGAAAAGCTCCTTTTCTTCCTTCTTCACTATCCTAACGGAATCCAGAAGATGTGCGGTTATATGGAAGGTCTGGTGGAGACTTCCTGCAACCTGGGAATTGCCAGACTGACCCAGGAGGATTTCCAGTGTTCAGCCAGTGTCCGCAGTTCTGTAGCTACAGAGAAAAAGGCTCTGGCAGATAAGATTGCTTATCTTACTGAATTTTTAGGCGGGGAATATAAAGCAGAGGGAGATTATCCTTCCTGGGAGTATAAGCAGGATTCGAAACTCCGCCCTTATATGGTGGATATCTACGAGAAACTTTATCATACCAAACCAGAGGTAAAGGTTATCCATGCAGGACTGGAGTGCGGCCTTTTCTATGAGAAAATTCCGGGACTGGACTGTGTGTCTCTGGGACCTGATATGAAAGATATCCATACTACAGAAGAACAGCTGTCGATATCTTCTGTTAAAAGGGTATGGGAATATCTGCTGGAAGTTTTGAAAAATCTGAAAGGATAATGTCATAAATGCCTCTGTCCGTGCATAAAATGATACACTGGTAAGAACTTATTGCCGTCGGGTATCGTCTTTGGAGGACGGAGGTGTTTTTTTGGGAAGATGTCTGCTGTTTTTATGGCTGCTTTTATTTGCAGACGCTTTGCTTCTGGGAAATCTGGAGGAAAAAACCTCTCTTGGTGTGCTTCGGGAGGCGGGAATCCCTCAGGAGAGCTTTCAGGAGGCAGGAATCAGCAGTGAAGATGCCCTGCTCTATGTAGAATTCTGGGAAGATCTGGAATACTTTCCCCTGGCTTTTCCCTGCAGCCGTAAAGAAGAGTTTTTCTTTGAGAATGGCTGGCACGATAAGAGAAATTATGGCGGGGAAAGGCTCCATGAAGGCTGCGATATTTTCGGCAGTCAAAGTATCAGCGGTTATTATCCAGTGGTGAGCATTACTGACGGAGTAGTAGAGCAAGTTGGGTGGCTGCCTCTAGGCGGCTGGCGGATCGGCATCCGCAGTTCGGGAGGCGGATATTTTTACTATGCCCATCTTTCTTCCTATGGCCGGAAGTTTACAGAGGGAGAAAAGATAAATGCCGGAGAACTGTTGGGATTCCTGGGAGACAGCGGATATGGAACAGAAGGAACGACAGGAAAATTCCCCCCTCATCTCCATCTGGGAATCTATGTGCGGACGGAAAAGGAAGAAGAGTATGCCCTGAATCCCTATCCGGTACTGAAGTTCTTACAGGAAAAGCAGAAAATTTTTTTCTATTAAAAAGAAAAAAAATATGCTATACTTTTAAGATATAGTTAAGGAGTAATGTGTTATGGAAATACGTTTGTGGCGTGAATTGCTGATCCCTTATGAACTTGCAGTGAAAGAGCTGGTTATGAAGTTTAACCATCTGAAAAAAGAGCATCAGGAGAAGGACTTGTACTCTCCCATTGAAGAGGTGACAGGGAGAGTGAAATCCATCAACAGTATTCTGGAAAAAATGCAGAGAAAGAACATATCCTGGGAAGAATTGGAAGAAAAAGTAGAAGATATTGCCGGAGTGCGGATCATCTGTCAGTTCTATGAGGATATCGAAAAAGTGGCGGACCTGATCCAAAAGCGCAGTGATATGAAGGTCTTGGAAATCAAGGATTATGTGACCCATATGAAGGACAGCGGATACCGGAGTTATCATATGATCATTTCCTATGCCACAGAGACCCTAGATGGGAAAAAAGAAATCCGGGCAGAAATTCAGATCCGCACCCTGGCTATGAATTTCTGGGCAACTATCGAGCATTCCCTTCAGTATAAGTACAAGGGGAATATGCCTGCCCATTTGGCAGAGCGGCTGACTAATGCGGCGAATTCTATTATCCAGCTGGATACGGAGATGTCTTCTGTTCGAAATGAGGTTATGGATGCACAGAATTCCATGCTTCATCAGTCCAACCTGGTGGCAGATATTCTGAATAATATTGAAAACCTGTATCATTATTCCAATAAGAGAGAAGTGGCAAAGATACAGGATGAGTTTTACAGAATCTACAAAAGAAAGGACCTGCAGCAGCTTGAGCGGTTTCACAGAGAACTGGACATTATAGCGGAAGGATATCAGGCTCAGGCGCTGAACTTTAAAGGAGTTGAGGGGAACTGGCAGAGATGATAGAATTACCGAAAAAATTTAAAGAAGAGATGAAAGAGCTTCTGGGAGAGGAGTATCCCGTTTATCTGGCTACCTATGACCAACCAGTGCGCCAGGGACTGCGATTTAATTCCCGAAAGCTGACAAAGGAAAAGTGGGAGGCAATGGACCCTTTTGGGAGTCAGCCGGTTCCCTGGACGAAAAATGGATATTTTGTGGAAAAGGAAAAGGGGGAGGAGAAGGGCGCTGGCCCTTCCGGACACCCCTATTATTATGCAGGGCTTTATTACATACAGGAACCCAGTGCTATGACTCCGGCCAGCCGTCTCCCGGTGGAGCCGGGGGATCGGGTTTTGGATCTGTGCGCTGCACCGGGAGGAAAGGCCACAGAGCTGGGCTGCCGGCTGTCGGGGAAGGGCTTTCTGGTGGCAAACGATATCAGCAACAGCAGAGCAAAGGCTCTTTTGAAAAATCTGGAGATGACAGGTCTGGCCAATTACTATGTAACCAGCGAGGACCCAGAGAAACTCTGTGAAAAGTTTCCGGAATATTTTCATAAAATTCTTATCGACGCCCCCTGTTCCGGGGAGGGGATGTTCCATAAAGAGCCCCAGATGGCCCGGTATTGGGAAGAGAAGCCTCCGGCTTATTATGCCCAGATTCAGAAACGTCTGATCCTTCAGGGAGCAGATATGCTCCGCCCCGGCGGCATGCTCCTTTACTCTACCTGTACCTTTTCCAAAAAAGAAAATGAGGAAGTTATCGCTTATCTTTTAAAGGAACGGCCAGATATGGAGACAGTGGAGCCGGAACCCTATGAAGGATTTTCCAAAGGTTTTCCTTTAGAAGGAGAGGCAGAAGAGATGAATGGACGGCTTCAGAAATGCATCCGCCTCTTTCCCCATAAGATTTCCGGAGAAGGACATTTTGCAGCTCTGATAAGGAAAAAAGGAGAGGCTGCAGAAGAAAGGCCGGCAAAAGAAAAAAGTATTTCCCTGCCTCTGCCGGTCCAGGATTTCCTGAAGATGACGTCCATGGATTTTTCCCGGGGATTTTTTAAGATGGAGGGTGAGAGGGTATACTTTCTTCCTGAGGGAGGAGCGATGCCCAGACTCCGGTATCTCCGCACAGGACTGTATCTTGGGGAGGCAAAGAAAAACCGTTTTGAGCCCAGCCAGGCTCTGGCTATGGCTCTTTCACCGGAGACTTTTGACTCCTGTATCAACCTTTCCTCAGAAGACATCAGAACTGTAAAATATCTGAAAGGGGAGACCATTGAAACAGGCGATATCCCTACAGCCCGAGAAACAGGCTGGCAGCTGGTATGTGTGGAGGGATTCGCTCTGGGCTGGGGCAAGTTAAACAACGGAATCCTGAAGAATAAGTATTATGCAGGATGGAGGCTTAGATAGTTGAAATGATGAGACTGGACAAATTTCTGGCGGATATGGGTCTGGGAACAAGAAGTGAAGTGAAAAAGGATATTAGAAAAGGTCTGATCCTGGTAAACGGAACCCCCATAAGAACCCCGGAGTATAAGATCGATATCCAGAAAGATCAGGTGACGGCAAAAGGCCAGCCGGTATCTTATGCAAAGCAGGAGTATTATATGCTGAATAAGCCTGGAGGAGTGGTATCTGCCACAGAGGACAAGCGAGAAAAGACAGTGCTGGATCTGATACAGGAGAAAAAGCGAAAAGACCTTTTTCCTGTGGGGCGGCTGGACAAGGATACGGAAGGGCTGCTGCTTATTACCAACGACGGCCCTTTAGCCCATGAACTGCTGTCTCCAAAGAAACATGTGGACAAGACTTATTTTGTGAAAGCCGGGAAACCGTTGTCTGATGAAGATGTCAGAATGCTGGAGACAGGAGTAGATATCGGGGAAGAAAAGCAGACTCTGCCTGGAAAGGTATCCCGATTATCTCCGGAGAGGACAAGTTTTTGTCTTACTATCAGAGAGGGGAAATTTCATCAGATAAAGAGAATGCTCCAGGCGGTAGACAATGAAGTGCTGTATTTAAAAAGGCTGTCTATGGGCAGCCTGGTTCTGGACGAGGGACTGGATCCAGGAGAGTACAGACCTTTGACCCAGGAGGAAATTGAGAGGTTAAAAGAACATGCTGGAAAACAAAAAAGCAGTGATATTTGATTTAGACGGAACCCTGGTAGACTCTATGTGGATGTGGAAGGAGATTGACCTGGAGTTCCTTTCAAAAAAAGGGGTGGTGATTCCGGAGGATATCCAGAAATTTCAGGACGAGCTGGAAGGCATGGGATTTACGGAGACAGCCTGTTTCTTTAAAGAGAGGTTTCACCTTGCCGATTCTATTGAGGAGATCAAGAACACCTGGATTCTCATGGCAGAGGATAAATACTGCAATCAGGTACCTTTAAAGCCGGGGGCCGGTGAATTTTTAGAAGCATTGAAAAAAAGAGACTTTCAGATTGGGATCAGCTCAAGTAATAGCCAGGAACTGATTCGGACAGTCTTAAAGGCTCATAAGATAGAAGATTGTTTCAACTGTATTACTACCTGCTGTCAGGTGCCGGCGGGCAAGCCTGCGCCGGATGTATATCTGGAGACTGCCAGAGGTCTTGGGATTTCTCCGGCTGACTGTCTGGTATTTGAAGACGTTCCTATGGGAATCCTGGCAGGAAAACGGGCTGGCATGAAGGTCTGCGCCGTAGAAGACGATTTCAGCAAGGGACAGGAAAAACAAAAACGAGAGCTGGCAGACTGGTATATCCAGGACTATTATGAGGTTCTCAGGGAGTGCCTATGAGCGGAAAATTTATGCCGGTGACAAGGGAAGAGATGGAGGAGAGAGGAATCCTCCAGCCGGATTTTGTCTATATTTTAGGAGACGCCTATGTGGATCATCCTTCCTTTGGTGCGGCGATTATTACAAGATTATTAGAGAGCCGGGGATACTCGGTAGGTATTATTTCTCAGCCTGACTGGAAAAAGAAGGAGAGTATTGCCCTCTTCGGGGAGCCCAGACTGGCCTTTCTGGTTTCAGCGGGAAATATGGATTCTATGGTAAATCATTATACGGTTTCCAGAAAACACAGAAAGACCGACGCTTATTCTCCCGGAGGGGAAATGGGGCTTCGGCCAGACCGGGCGGTGACAGTATACAGCAATCTGATTCGCCAGACCTATAAGAATACTCCTATAATCCTGGGAGGGATCGAAGCCTCTCTCAGAAGAATGGCCCATTACGATTACTGGGCAGATGCTATGAAACATTCGGTCCTGCTGGATTCCGGAGCAGATATGATCTCCTATGGAATGGGCGAGAGGAGTATCCTGAAGATTGCCGAAGCTCTGGATATGGGAATTCCCGTAGAACATATTACAAATATTCCAGGAACAGTGTACAGGACCAAGGAGCCGCCTAAGAAGGGAATCCTTCTTCCCTCTTATGAGGAAGTTTCCGGAGATAAAAGGGCTTATGCCAAAAGCTTTAAGATACAGTATGAGAATACAGACCCTTTTACGGGTAATGTGCTGATGGAATCTTATGGCGGCAAAGGCTATATTGTGCAGAATCCGCCTTCCAAGCCACTGAGTCAGAAGGAGATGGACGAAGTATACGGCCTGCCCTATGCGGGGACCTATCACCCTATGTACGAGAAAAAGGGAAAAATTCCGGCTATCGAAGAGATCCGGTTCAGCATTACCAGCAACCGGGGCTGCTTCGGGGGCTGTAATTTCTGCGCCCTGGCCTTTCATCAGGGAAGGATTGTCCAGACCAGAAGTCAGGAATCTATTTTGGAAGAGGCAGAGAAATTTACCAGAGAGCCGGATTTTAAGGGTTATATCCATGATGTGGGAGGGCCTACGGCAGATTTCCGTCACCCTTCCTGCAAGAAGCAGATGACAAAGGGAATCTGTACAAATCGACAGTGCCTTTTTCCAAAACCATGTAAAAATCTGGAGGCAGATCATAAGGACTATCTGGAACTCCTTAGGAAGCTTCGTAAGCTGCCAGGAGTAAAGAAGGTCTTTATCCGCTCAGGAATCCGCTTTGACTATGTGAACCAGGATCCTTCGCCGGAATTTCTGGACGAACTGGTACGCTACCATGTAAGCGGACAGCTTCGGGTGGCTCCCGAGCATGTTTCAGACCAGGTTCTGTATTACATGGGCAAACCAGAGCATCAGGTATATGAGGAGTTTATCAGGAGATTTTATAAGGCTAATGAGAAATATGGAATGAAGCAGTACGCAGTGCCCTATCTTATGTCCTCTCATCCCGGCTGTACCATGAAAGAGGCGGTAAAGCTGGCAGAGTATGTAAGGGATATGGGCTTTATGCCGGAGCAGGTCCAGGATTTTTATCCTACCCCGTCGACCATGTCCACCTGTATGTATTACACAGGTATAGATCCCCGGACAGGAGAAAAGGTCTATGTGCCCAGAGATTCCAGGGAGAAAGCCATGCAGAGAGCCCTTCTTCAATATCGGAAACCAGAGAATTATGAGCTGGTCCGGGAGGCCCTGGAAAGAGCAGGAAGAACCGATCTTATTGGATTTGGTGGAAAATCCCTGATACGGCCCAGAAAGGGTGAAAAGGCTGGACAGACCGGAGGAAAAAGGACAGAAAAGACTGGACAGCATCTTCAGGGTAGAGAAAAGGCCGGAAAATCGGGAAAGAAAAAGACTATTCGGAATGTACACAGAAAAAAGACAAAAGGGTAAGGTTGTGGTATGATGAAAATAGCGGTTGTCACAGGCGCTTCTTCCGGTATGGGAAGAGAGTTTGTGGGGCAGATCGCAGAAAAATATCCCTGGCTGGATGAAATCTGGGCCATTGCCAGAAGGGCCGGGGAGCTGGAAAAATTAAAAGAGGAAATACAGGAAGTCTCAGTGCGTCCTCTGCCTCTGGATATTTCCAGGGAAGAAGACCGGGAGAAGCTGAAAAAGCTTTTGAAGAAAGAGAACCCCAAAATCCTGCTTCTGGTAAATGCCGCAGGAATGGGAATACAGAAAGAATTCGCTGGGATTTCGCCTCAGGAGGCTGTTTCTATGACAGAGCTGAATTGTTCTGCCCTTACCGGGATTACCGGTATCTGTCTGCCTTACTGCAAAGATGGGAGCAGGATTTTTATGCTTGCCAGCGCTGCGGCTTTTGTCCCTCAGCCGGGATTTGCCGTATATGCGGCCTCAAAGGCTTATGTGGTCAGCTTTTCCAGGGCTCTGAACCGGGAGCTGAAACCGCGGAGGATTCAGGTCACCGCAGTGTGCCCCGGCCCTGTGGATACCCCATTTCTGGAAAAAATGGGAGGGAAAGACCAGATGCCCGGCTATAAGAAACCCTTTATTGCCAGGCCCGGAGCCGTTGTGAAGAAGGCTTTAAGAGATGGAGCCAGGGGGAGGGAACTGTCGGTTCCAGGAGTTTTTATAAAGGCTCTGGAAGCTGGCTGTAAAATTCTTCCCCACAGCCTGATACTGAGATTTATGGAGGGAAAGTCAGATTCATGAGTAAGACGACAAAGAAAAAAAACCGGAAAGGAGATTTCGGATATATCAAGACACAGCAGAAAAAAAGAATCCTATATACAGTCCTGGCTTTTATTGCCCCTCTTCTGGTGTTTTTTACGGGACTGTACATTAACAGGACCAGGAATACAGTTTTTACAGTGGTAGCTGTGGTTGCCTGTCTTCCGGCCTGCAAATTTGTAGTGGATATGATCATGATGTTTCTTCAGAAACCTATGGCTGAAAAAGACTATCAGGAGATTGAAAAGCACAGGCACGGACTTACCTGCGCTTATGAGCTGGTAATCTCAGCCTATGAGAAACAGTCTTTTGTAGATTCTTTAGCGGTCTGCGGCAATAATGTGGTAGGATATACAAGCAGAGAGAAAACAGATACGGCTTTTGTAGAGAAACATATCCAGGATATGCTCCGGCAGAACGGTTTTTACGTGACAGTAAAGATTTTCCGGCGGCTTCCCGATTATACGGCCCGTCTGGAATCTATGTGGGAGCACAGAGAGGCGCTGGAAAAAGATATTAAGTATCGTCCAGATCCGGCAACTCCTGATATGACCAGGAGTGAGAAGATCATGGCTGTGCTTTATGCGATTTCTCTCTAGGAGGAGTTATGGAACAGATTACAGTAAAAGAGGGAGACAGCGGACAGCGGCTGGATAAATATCTGGGGAAATATTTAAAAGAAGCGCCCAAAAGTTTTCTCTACAAAATGATGAGGAAAAAGAACATCACCCTGAATGGAAAAAAGGCTCAGGGAAATGAAATCCTGAAAGAAAAGGATGAAATCCGGCTGTTTCTGGCTGCTGAAACCATAGAAAAATTCCGGGGCGCCGGGAAAGAGGAAGGGGTTCATGGCCTTTTGGATATTCCTTATGAGGATGCCCAGGTACTCTTTGTCAATAAACCGGCAGGAATGCTTTCTCAGAAGGCTGCCAGAGAAGATGTTTCTCTGGTAGAATATCTTACAGGTTATCTTCAGGAAAAAGAAAAGGCAGGGGAGGAAAGAGGAGATACTTTCCGTCCTGGCATCTGCAACCGGCTGGACCGGAATACCAGCGGCCTGGTGGCGGCAGGAAAGACGGTGAAGGGGCTTCAGGCTCTGTCAGAGGCCTTCCGGGAAAGGACTATGCATAAATATTACCTGGCTCTGGTAAGGGGGAGAATTGCAAAGCCTGCCTATATTAAAGGATATCTGAAAAAGGATGAGAAGAAAAATCAGGTAAGGATAACAGAAAAGGAAATAAAGGGAAGCCTTCCCATAGAAACCAGGTATAAGCCCCTGGAGATTTCTCAGGGAGGAGATACCCTTCTGATGGTAGAACTTTTAACCGGACGTTCTCATCAGATACGGAGTCACCTGGCATCTATAGGACATCCGGTTATCGGAGACCGAAAATATGGGGAGAAAAAGAGTAATGACAGGTATGAGAGAAAATACGGTGTGAAAAGCCAGCTCCTCCATGCATGGAAGCTTCAGTTTTCCTGGGAAGAGGGAACACTGAAAGGTCTGTCAGAACGAACAGTTACGGCCCAGCCGCCGGACTTATTTCAGAAAGTCCTGGAAGGGGAAGGATTTGATGAAAAGATATACAGAGAAAATAAGGGAGAAGAATCATGAAGAAAACATCTATCGCAAAAGAACTGTGGGAATATGTAAAGATGATCATCTTTGTGGTGGTTTTTGTGCTGGTAGTAAATAATTTTCTGATCATTAATGCAAAGATTCCTTCTGAATCTATGGAAAATACTATTATGACCGGGGATCGTATATTCGGCAACCGGCTGGCTTATCTTCTGGGAGATCCGGAGAGATATGATATTGTTATTTTCCGGTATCCTGATGATGAAAGTCAGCTTTTCATTAAGAGAGTTATCGGTCTTCCCGGAGAGACTGTGGAGATCATAGATGGGAAGGTGTACATAGACGGCTCAGAGACGCCTTTGGATGACAGCTTTACCCCGGAGACCCCTACGGGAAATTACGGACCATATACAGTTCCGGAAGGCTGCTACTTTATGCTGGGAGACAACAGGAATAATTCCAGGGATTCCCGTTTCTGGCAGAACCCTTATGTAGAAGAAGATAAGATTCTGGGAAAAGCCGTGCTGAGATATTTCCCAGGTATTAAATTCCTGGAGTAAGGAGGCGAACAGATGGCAACCTGGAACTCCAGAGGCCTGAGGGGCTCAACACTGGAAGAATTTATCAACCATACCTGTGAACTATACAGAGAGAAAAATCTGGCTCTCATACAGAAAGTGCCTACACCTATTACGCCAGTACAGATTGACCAGAAAAGCAGGCACATTACCCTGGCCTATTTTGAAAAAAAAAGTACAGTAGACTATATTGGGGCTGTTCAGGGGATTCCGGTATGCTTTGATGCAAAGGAATGCTCTACTGACACATTTCCCCTTCAGAATATCCATGAGCATCAGGTGGCATTTATGAGAGACTTTGAAAGGCAGCAGGGAGTAGCTTTTCTAATCTTATATTTTTCTCACAGAGATGAGGTTTATTATTTGACTTTCCGCCAGATGTACCGCTTCTGGCAGCGGGGAATCCAGGGGGGGCCAAAACATTTTAAATACCAGGAGCTGGAACCTCAGTGGTTTCTGGAGAGGAAAGGAAATGTTCTGGTACCTTTCCTGGATGGGATACAGAGAGACCTGGAATACAGAGTATAGCAACCTTTGGGTAAATACTGCGAAACGAAAAGGAACTTCTTCAGAGGCTCCTTTTTTTGTATACTAAAATTAATACTGGGATAAAAGACTATGCTTTCCGGTAATTTTCAGATATTCTGAGCAGGCATTAGACGGGTTTTTATTCCGCTGTTATACTATGTGTAAAAATAAGAAACAGGAGACAAAAGCTCTGAGACAGGGAGGGAAAAGATTGGAAAACCATTTAAATATTGTACACCAGGTACTTGAACAGGTGAACCAGGTGA
This sequence comes from Blautia sp. An81, assembly GCF_002161285.1. Taxonomy (GTDB): domain Bacteria; phylum Bacillota; class Clostridia; order Lachnospirales; family Lachnospiraceae; genus Blautia; species Blautia ornithocaccae. Next base: position 182,228 of record NZ_NFHH01000003.1, read on the forward strand.
TTTTAGGAAAAAGGGAGGAAATCCGGGAGGTTATGCTGGCTTTCCTGGCAAAGGGCCATGTACTTCTGGAAGATATTCCCGGGGTGGGAAAGACAACCCTGGCAGTAGCTTTTTCCCGGACAATGCTCCTGGATTACAAAAGAGTCCAGTACACAGGATGGAACCTTTCTGTACCAAGTCTGCAGACACAGAGCAGAGAGGAGACCAGAGATACCCAGAACAGACAGAGCCCTGGAATATTTTTTGAAGTGGACAAAAGGACAGTATGGAAAGGAATCCTTACCGGAGCAGGAGGAATAGGAATTCTGTGTCTGATTTTCTACAGGCGCTGGAAAAGGCGGGATCAGTGGATACAGAAAGGAGGCATGGGACGTCTTTTTGACCAGCTTCTTTTTGATCTGCATTTTTCCGGAAGAATGAAAGAATATCAGGGATGGGAAAAAGACTTTGCCTATAGACTTGCAGAAGAAATACCGGCGGTTACTTTGGAAGAAACAGAGCAGCTTCTCCGGGGAGCAAGAGAGGAAGCCTTTGGAGAGCCTGGAAAACAAAAAAAGAAAGCTTTCAGGCAGCCTGGAGAAGCTGCCTGAAGGTAAGAGTTCATTTATTATCCAGGATGAAAAGACCAGTAAAACTGCTTTATTATATACGGGTTTCTTTCCGATGGTTTTCACCTTGATACTGTTTCCGGTAATCTGTGGGAAGAATCCCTGTTACACTTTTAAAGGCATTTGTAAACTTACTAGGACTTTCATATCCCACAGAAAGGGCAATGGAGGAGATGCTTTCCTGGGAACAGCGGAGCATGGCGGCTGCCTGCTGGATACGATATTCTTTCATGTATGAGGCAATGGGAAGTCCGTAGACAGACTTAAAAATGCTCTTCAGGGCAGAGCTGTTGATCAGATACTTTTTTGAAAGCTCCTCTATGGTGAACCTTTTCGTGAGATTTTGAGTGAGAAGACTGTGGACAGAACGGATAATCTCTACCTGATCTGAGTAATATGGGTCTGCAGCTTTTCCCTGAGAAGGATCTTCCATATAAAGAAACAGGAGAAGTTCCTGGCACTTTAATTTCAAATAAGGAAATTTCATCTCCTGAGGCAGATGGTAGAGTTCGGAAAAAATATGTTCTACTCTTTTGTTAGCCGGAAAAGAAAAAATTTCCTGGGAGGTACAGAACTTATGAAACAGCAGGCCCTCTGGAAGTTCTGTCTCATTAAGAGGAGAGGGAAGAGTTGTTTTCAGAACATCTAAATCTATTGAGACTGTAATGCCTTCATAGTACCCTAAAGGAAATGTAATCTCTGTCCTGGATTCTTTACAGGCATCTCTGCAGTGAACAGCCAGATCTCCCTTTCCTACATAGAGGCTTTGGCCGTTTTCCATATTCCAGCCAATCCGCCCCAGATTGCAGTGATCAATCTTCAAAACAGAAGGCTTATGGCTGTGATGAAAGGCAAACTTATGGCCAAGACACCAGGCAAAGGTAATGCCCATTCCCGGATACAGATCATAATGCTCGAGAAGCAGTTTGGTATCCTTAAAATCCCCAAGAGGGAAGAGTTTTTCCTGTACGGTTTTTGCAGGATAGGAATAAATTCTGAGCAGGCACTGGCCGGCATCCAGATCTTTTAGTCTTTCTTTCAGCTGACAAGATAATTCTTTTTCCATAAGACAAGCCTCCTTCAGATTTTTTCTGTCCTTTCAGGACAGGTGATCTTGCCAAGGGTTTCTATGGTGTGATGGAGAACCTGGGCCAGTTCAGTGTCTGCTGTACGGTAATACATTTCTTTTCCTTCCCGGCGGCTTACGATCAGGCCGCTGCTTTTTAACAGCTTCAGATGATGAGAGACTGCGGGGCTGCTCATGTTGACAAGAGCAGCAATGTTCAGCACACATTCTTCGCAGTGGCACAGGAGCCAAAATATCCTCAGACGGCTTGGATCTCCCAGTTGTTTCATAGCTTCAGAGACTCCTGCAATTTCCTCTTCCGTAGGCATGTGTTCTGCAACTTTCTTTTCATTATACCCATGATCATGGGGTAAAATCTGATTTTTCATAGACGATTCCTCACAAGTATAGTTGTAAATTGTTCCATTTGGAAATAGTTTTAGCCCGAATAGAAAAAGGGCTCTTTTTTCTCTTGACTTATTATACAATCAGAAGTAAAGTATAGTCAATAATTAAAAGATTGTTTAATTAAATAAATGATTAAACAAATAGAAAGGAGAAAAGAAAAATGAAAAAAACTTACAAAATCGATGTTGACTGTGCCAACTGTGCAAATAAGATGGAAGATGCTGCAAAGAAAACTGCCGGTGTGAAAAACGCCGTTGTAAATTTTATGACTTTAAAGATGCAGGTGGAATTTGAAGAAGGCCATGAGCCAAAAGCAGTTATGCAGGAAGTTCTGAAAAATTGCAAAAAAGTAGAAGACGACTGTGAAATCTTTTTATAAAGAGAGAAAGAGAGTGGCCCTATGAATAAGAAACAGAAAAAAATGCTGATCCGGATTCTGGCGGCGGCTGCTTTGATGGTAGGCCTGAGCTTTCTTCCTGTGGAGGGAGGGCTCAGGTTCCTTCTTTACCTGATTCCTTATTTTATCATTGGATATGATATCCTTCGGAAAGCTTTCAAAGGAATCAAAAACAGGCAGCCTTTTGATGAATCTTTACTCATGTCTATCGCCACCATTGGCGCTATTGCCATAGCTGTCTGCGATGACGGAGACTATACAGAGGCTATTGCGGTAATGCTGTTTTATCAGATTGGAGAATGGTTCCAGAGCTATGCGGTGGGAAAGAGCAGAAGAAATATCAGCGAGTTGATGGATATCCGTCCGGATTATGCGAATATAGAGATAAACGGAAAGCTGGAACAGGTAGACCCGGATGAGGTAGAAGTTGGCTCAGTAATCCTGGTACAGCCGGGAGAAAAGGTTCCTATCGACGGAATTATCCTGGAAGGCAGTTCCACATTGAATACCAGTGCTCTTACAGGGGAAAGCCTTCCAAGAGAGGCCGGACCGGGAGATGAGATCATCAGCGGCTGTATTAATATGACAGGAGTGCTGAAAATACGAACTACCAGAGAATTCGGGGAGTCAACAGTTTCTAAGATCCTGGATCTGGTGGAAAATGCCAGTTCCAGAAAATCCAAATCCGAAGACTTTATTACAAAATTTGCAAGAGTTTATACCCCGGCGGTTGTTTACTGCGCTATTGCCCTTGGAGTCCTTCCGCCTCTGGTGCGGATGATCGGTATGGGACTGAGCCCTGACTGGGGAACCTGGATATACCGGGCGTTGACCTTTCTGGTGATCAGCTGTCCCTGTGCGCTGGTAATCAGTATACCTTTAAGCTTTTTTGCAGGTATCGGAGGGGCCAGCAAAGAGGGGGTTCTTGTAAAAGGTTCCAACTATCTGGAAAGCCTTTCCCAGACAAAATACCTTGTGTTTGATAAAACAGGAACCCTTACCCAGGGAGTTTTTGAGGTAAACGGTGTCCACCATGCCGCTTTGGAAGAGGAGAAACTTTTGGAGTATGCAGCGCTGGCAGAAAGCGCTTCCTCTCATCCTATCAGCAAAAGCCTTCAGAAAGCATATGGAAAGGGAATAGACCGATCCAGAGTATGGGATATCCGGGAAATCAGCGGAGAAGGCGTTACGGCTGTAGTAGACGGGGTGCCTGTAGCGGCAGGAAATGAAAAACTGATGAAGAGGCTGGGAGTTGAGTCTGTTCCTTGTCACCATACAGGAACTATTATTCATATGGCAGTAGATGAAAAATACGCAGGCCATATCGTCATCTCCGATATTGTAAAGCCGCATTCAAAAGAAGCAGTTGCAGCCCTAAAAAGGGCAGGCGTAGAAGAAATTGTTATGCTTACAGGAGATGACCATCGGGTGGCAGAAAGTGTAGGGGCTTCTCTGGACATCGACAGAATATATGCAGAGCTTCTTCCGGGAGATAAAGTGGAAAAAGTCGAAGAACTTCTGGGGGAAAAGAAAGGAAAAGGCAAAGTTGCTTTTGTAGGAGATGGGATCAATGATGCCCCGGTGCTTTCCAGAGCTGATATCGGAATTGCCATGGGAGCTATGGGTTCAGACGCTGCCATTGAGGCGGCAGATGTGGTTCTCATGGACGATGATCCTTTAAAGATAGCTAAGGCCATTAAAATTTCCAGAAAATGTTTGAAGATTGTCTATGAAAATATTTGGTTTGCCATTGGAATTAAAATTATCTGTCTATTCCTGGGGGCTGTGGGAATCGCTAATATGTGGCTGGCCATATTTGCAGACGTAGGAGTCATGATTTTAGCTGTGCTCAACGCCATACGGGCATTATTTGTTAAAAAATTGTAAATCTGGTGAACAACTTCTTTTATAAAAAAGGACCGATTTTCCATACAATAGATTTTGTATGGAAAATCGGTCCTTTTTTCAGGTGAAATGGGAAATTTTACTTGTATTTTTTTCTGTACAAAGAAATTGACATCTCTATATGTTTATGATAGACTTATTTAAAAAGTGAATTTTTTAACAAATTGTAAAAACAGTGAAATACTCTAGAGGTATAATTCTTTATGAAAAATCATAAACGGATACTGTTATCCTTAGTATTTATGCTCTTATTTGTTCAAAGCACTCTGTATTTCAGCGGTTCACAACTGTTACTAGGGGCCCCGGAAGGAAAGAGAACTGTCTGTTCTTCTCAGGAAAGAAAGAAGGTCCCTTCTGTGACGGTTCCAATGTCTGCAAAAGATACACGAGCGCTGTGGACCAGAGAAAAACAAGTAAGCATACACCTTACGGATTTCTCTCAGTGTACTTCTTATACAGAAGAATGCCCGGAAGAAAAAAGTTACAGATGGAGAGATGAATCTTATCTGGAAAGGCAGGAGAAACAGAAACTGCCAGATGGTCTGCGGGCGCCGCCTGAGACAAATCATGTAACACTAAAGGCAATATAAACAATATTACAAGCAAATAAGGAGTGCAGTGATGAACAATTCAGGAAAAACGAAAATTGTAGTTGTAGGAGCCGGAAATGTAGGAGAAGCTATCGCCTATACTCTCATGGTAAGAGAGCAGGCTACAGAAGTAGTAATGGTTGATTTAAATGAAGCCAGGGCAAAAGGCGCAGCTCTGGATGTTTTTCATGGTGCAGGATTCCACTGTCCAGTAAGAGTAAAACAGGGCGGATATGAGGAATGCGCCGATGCAGATATTATTATTGTGACTGCGGGTATTGCAAGAAAGCCTGGACAGACTCGGCTGGAACTGGCGAAGACCAATGTCTCTATTATTAAGAGTGTTACGGAAAGCATTATGAAATATGCAGAGAACCCGCTGATCATCGTAGTATCTAATCCTGCAGATATCCTGACCATGGAAGTACAGAAGGTTTCGGGACTTCCTTCTCATAGGGTTATTGGAAGCGGAACATCTCTGGATACAGCCAGATTCAGATGCAACATCAGTGAGCCCCTGAATGCCGATGTGGAAGACATTCAGGCATACATCTTAGGTGAGCATGGAGACAGCCAGGTGCCTGTATGGAGTTCTGCTACAATTGCAGGTCTTCCTTTAGATGAATATTTAAAACAGACTGGAAAGGAACTTGACAGAGCTGAGATTTCAGAACATACTAAGACTGGCGGTGCAGAGGTTATCGAATTAAAAGGCGCTACCTTCTACGGCGTTGCAATGGCGGTTTCCGCTATTGTGGAAAGTATCCTGAAAGACAGCGGAGCCATCCTTCCGGTTGCCCATGTACTGGATGACAGTTTTGATAATTGGTCTGGAATTGCATTTTCTCTGCCATGCCGCATAGGAGGACAGGGAATACAGGGCGTTTTAAGAGTTCCTATGAATGAGGAAGAGAAGGCCGCAATGGATAACTCAGCCAAAATCTTAAAAGATTTCTGGGCGCAGGTAAATGAATAAAATATAAAGGAGAGAAAAAAATGGACAAGAGAGAATTTGCATTAAAGCAGCATGAAGAATGGGCTGGAAAAATTGAAGTAATCAGCAGAGCGAAGATTGAAACACCGGAAGATCTTTCTGTTGCTTACACACCAGGAGTTGCAGAGCCTTGTGTGGAGATTTCAAAAGATGTAGACCTGTCATATAAATATACACGCCGGGGAAACATGGTAGCGGTTGTTACAGACGGAACAGCTGTATTAGGTCTTGGGGATATCGGACCAGAAGCAGGAATGCCTGTTATGGAAGGAAAATGCGCATTATTTAAAACTTTTGCAGATGTGGATGCTTTTCCTCTGTGCGTACGTTCTAAAGATGTAGACGACATCGTAAAGACTGTAAGTCTTCTGGCAGGAAGCTTTGGCGGTGTAAACCTGGAAGATATTTCCGCTCCCAGATGCTTTGAAATTGAGAGAAAATTAAAAGAGTGCTGTGATATTCCGATTTTCCATGATGACCAGCATGGAACAGCAGTTGTTACAGCCGCTGCTCTGATCAATGCCTTAAAACTGGTAGGAAAGAACCTGGATGATATTAAAGTAGTTACTTCAGGAGCAGGAGCTGCAGGTATTGCCATCATCAAACTGTTAGTAAGCCTGGGTCTGAAGAACGTGGTTATGTGTGACCGTCACGGAGCAATTTATAAAGGCCGTGAAAACCTGAATAAAGAAAAAGAAGAAATGGCAGAAATCTGCAATCAGAATATGGAGAAGGGAACTCTGGCAGAAGTACTGAAAGGCGCCGATGTATTTATTGGCGTTTCCGCGCCTGGTACAGTTACTGAGGAAATGGTACAGAATATGGCAGAAAAACCAATCCTTTTCCCAATGGCAAACCCAGTTCCGGAAATCATGCCAGACCTGGCTAAAAAAGCAGGCGCTGCTGTTGTAGGAACAGGAAGAAGCGATTTCCCGAACCAGATCAACAACGTACTGGCATTCCCAGGTATCTTCAGAGGTGCTCTGGATGTGCGTGCGAAAGATATCAATGATGAGATGAAGGTAGCAGCAGCATATGCTATTGCTGGATTGGTAGAAGAAGACAAGCTGTCTCCAGACTACATCATTCCAAATGCATTTGACAAACGTGTGGCTAAAGCCGTAGCGGAGGCAGTAGCCGAAGCAGCTCGCAAGACAGGCGTAGCAAGAATTTAATTTTATAATTTGTTAGTTGTGAACCAGGTTAATGTTTGAAACCTAAACAAGTAAAAATAAAAAAGACATTTCGTATCGAAGAGGATACGGAATGTCTTTTTTGCTAAGAAATTTTCTTTTTTATATTTTTCCTAAAAAAAGAATGATAAATGTTCGGGTATGTGTTAGAATACAAATGATGAATGTGTTTTTTTAACATGCTTTTGTAATGCGGAGGGGGGGGGGAACAGAGAAATGGATCATGAACATGGAATCGGTCAGACAGCAGCTACTGTTCTACGGCTTCTGAATGTGACTCCCGGCCCCAAGATGGCGAAACCTCATGATAAAGTTCTGGATATGGCGGAACAGATATTGACCGGAGAGGGCAGGAGGCGGGCATTTTTTTATAACCCTGACGCAATCGGAATGTGGATTTACAGAAAATACCAGAAAAAGTTTGCAGGATTGGAGAATCGGGTGCAGCTTCGTATGAAAATCCATACAGCATATCCTCCGGTTACGCCGGTATGCTTTGGAAGTATGTATACGGGACTTCCGCCAAAAGAACATGGGATTACAAAATATAGAAAGCCGGTCCTTCTGGTAGACACGGTATTTGACTATCTTGTGAGAGCAGGAAAAAAAGCAGCTATCATCTCTACAGAAGGAGACAGTATTTCTCGGATATTTCTGGGGAGAGATATTGATTATTTTATTTATCCTACCGTAGAGGAATGTAATGAGAAAGCGCTGGATCTGATAGAACGTGACAAATATGATTTTATGGTCCTGTATAACGGCAATTATGACTATATGATGCACCGGTTCGGACCGGAAGGGAGCCGGGCCCTGGAAGCTCTGGATCAAAATATAGAGACATTTCTGAATATTTATGACAGGATAAAAGAATATTGGAAAGATCATCCTACGGTTCTGGCTTTTGCACCGGATCACGGGTGTCATAAAAAGCTGATGTTTATGGGGAGTCATGGAATCCAGATACCTCAAGATATGGAGACTATACATTTTTACAGTTTTATAAATTCAACAGACCAGTGCACCATACCGCAGCAAAAATAGGCAGGGTATGCTGGGAAAGGGAACTAAATGGCAAAGAAGTTTTATGCAGTAAAGAAAGGCAGAAATACGGGAATTTTTACTACATGGGAGGAATGTAAAGCCAGTGTGAGCAGATATTCCGGCGCCCAGTATAAAAGCTTTCCCACATTGGAAGAAGCCAGAGAGTATCTGGAGGGAAGCCAGGGGCCTTCGCCGGGAGGTTCAGACCAGGAGGAGGATAGTTGTACAGCCTATGTGGACGGCAGTTTTGATCAGGAAAAAAATGCGTATTCATACGGCTGTATCATTTTATACCGGGGAGAACGGACAGAAATGAGTCAGGCTTTCCAGGGGGGAGAGGACATTTCCATGAGGAATGTAGCGGGGGAACTGGAAGGAGCCATGGCCGCTATGAAGTTTTGTGAAGAGAGGAAGATAAAGGTTCTTCATCTCTACTATGACTATCAGGGAATCGAATCCTGGGCTGTGGGAGACTGGAAAAGGAACCGGCCCGGAACCATCCGATACAAAAGTTTTTATGATGGCTTGAAAAATGTGAAGGTAGTATTTCATAAAGTAAAAGGGCACAGCGGCGTGGAACTAAACGAGGCGGTAGACCGTCTTGCCAAGGCTGCTTTGGGAATTTAAAAAGGGAGAGAATAAGATTATGGTCAGTAAAAAAGTAAAAATCATAAATCCGTCCGGTCTTCATTTGAGAACGGCAACGGTATTGTCAAACAGCGTTCTGAAATATGACGCAAAGCTGCAGTTTGCATATGAAAAGAACAATTTTAAAGGAGTTGTAAATCTGAAGAGTATCCTGAATATTGTGGCAGCAGGGGTGATCCAGGGACAGGAAATAGTGATTACCAGTGAAGGCCCTGAGGAAAGGGAGGCATTGGCAGCGGCTGTGGCGGCTATTGAAAATGGCCTGGGAGAGATGGATAAAAACAAAAATTTATGAAGATATGGAGCTGAAGTTCTTCTTATGTCAAAGAAAAACTACAGCTCCATTTTTTTCTTTGAACGGCTGACATTATAGTATACTGTCTAAGAATCGGCAGTAAAGGTTGAAAACCAGATGAAATAAAATGAATGATTGTGAGCGGATATATGGAATTAAATGATTGTTTGTGAAAGATTGCTAAAAACAGATTTGAAATATTGTGAATTAATATGATTGAAAATGAATGAATATGATGTATAATATAAGCATAAAGGAGGAAAAGAAATGGTTTATACAGTTACATTCAATCCTTCTCTGGATTATATCGTTTCCGTGGAAGGCTTTCAGCTTGGAAAGACCAACCGGACTGCAAAAGAGCAGATGCTGCCAGGAGGCAAGGGGATCAATGTGTCCACGGTGTTGAAGAACCTGGGGATTCCCAATATAGCTCTTGGTTTTTCAGCAGGATTTACCGGAGAGGAGATTAAAAGAAGAGTAGAAGAAATGGGACTGGCCAGTGATTTTATCAATCTGCAAAATGGCTATTCCAGGATCAACGTGAAAATGAAGGATTTTGACGGGACAGAGATCAACGGTCAGGGACCGGATATCAGCCCGGCAGAAACAGAAAAGCTTCTGGAAAAGCTGGATGGACTGAAAGAAGGAGATGTTCTGGTACTGGCAGGAAGTATTCCCAGAACCATGCCGGATTCCATTTACAGCGATATTCTGAGAAGGCTGGATGGGAAAGGGATTCTGACAGTGGTAGACGCTACCGGAGAGCTCTTGCTCCATGTTCTGGAGTACAGCCCTTTCCTGATCAAGCCTAATAACCATGAACTTGGGGAGATTTTCCAGGTGAAGCTGGAGACCAGAGAGGATGTGGTCCCATATGCCAGAAAGCTGCAGGAAAAGGGAGCCAGGAACGTGCTGGTTTCCATGGCAGGCCAGGGAGCGGTGCTCCTGGATGAAATGGGACAGGTCCATATGCTCCCTGCGCCAAAGGGAAAACTGGTCAACGCCGTGGGGGCAGGAGATTCAATGGTGGCTGGTTTTCTGGCAGGATGGCTTACGAAAAAGGATTATGAATATGCTTTCCGCATGGGGATCTCTGCAGGAAGTGCAAGTGCTTTTTCTGAAAACCTGGCCACAAAAAAAGAAATAGAAGAAGTTTACAGGCAGGTCAGCCAGTCTGCCTGACAGATAGAAGGGAGAAAAAGATATGAGAATCACAGAATTGCTGGATCCCAGGAGCATTTCTCTGACCGGCGCTCCGGCATCCAAAAAAGAAGCCCTGGATCAGATGGTAGAACTGATGGCGAAAAGCGGAAAAATACGGGACAAAGAAGCTTACCGCCAGCAGGTGTATGCAAGAGAAGAAGAAAGTACCACAGGAGTAGGAGAGGGGATTGCTATCCCTCATGGAAAAGGAGATTCTGTTATACGTCCTGGCCTTGCTGCAATGGTAGTAAAGGATGGCGTAGACTTTGATTCCCTGGACGAAGAGCCGGTTCACCTGATTTTCCTTATTGCTGCTCCAAACACCAAGGATAATGTACATCTGGATGTGCTGAGCAAGCTTTCCACACTGCTGATGGACGAAGACTTTGTAAAGAACCTTCAGAATGCCTCCACTGTAGAAGAATTTCTGGACATTGTGGATAAGGCAGATGAGGAAAAGCCGGATCTGGACGAACAGCTGGCTTCCCAGACCTTAGAGGATCCTTCTGAAAAAGTCTGCCGGATCGTTGCCGTGACTTCCTGCCCTACAGGAATCGCTCATACTTATATGGCTGCGGAAGGACTGGAGAAGGCGGCAAAAAAGAAAAACTGCCGGATAAAAGTAGAGACCAGGGGATCAGGAGGTGCAAAAAATGTATTGACAGAAAAAGAAATCCAAGAGGCTGATTGCGTGATCATTGCTGCAGATGCAAATGTGCCCATGGAGAGATTTGACGGAAAGCACCTGATCGAATGTCCTGTATCCGACGGCATCAGTAAGGGGGATCAGCTGATCGACAGAGCCATGAAGCAGGATGCCCCGGTTTATCATTCAGATAGTCCCAAAACAGAGAAAAAGACCAAAACTGCAGGGTGTGCAGGACATAAGGTATATACTCAGCTGATGAACGGTGTTTCTCATATGCTGCCTTTTGTAGTTGGAGGCGGTATCCTGATCGCTCTGGCATTCCTGATCGATGGCCTTAGCGTGGATGTGAATTCCCTTTCCCAGGAAGCCAGGGCAAATTTTGGTACCATTACCCCGGTAGCCGCTCAGTTCCGGCAGATCGGTAATGTGGCTTTTGGCTTCATGCTCCCTGTACTGGCTGGCTTTATTGCCATGAGTATCGGAGATCGTCCAGGTCTGGCCGTAGGATTTGTAGGGGGTATGATCGCAGCCAATGGAAAATCAGGATTCTTAGGAGCTCTGGCGGCAGGTTTTATCGCAGGTTATCTTATCGTTCTTCTGAGAAAAGTTTTTGACAGGCTTCCGGCGTCTATAGAAAAGATCGCCCCGGTGCTGTTATATCCTTTATTCGGTATCCTTTTTATGGGACTGATCATGAACTTTATCATTGAGCCTCCTATCGGCGCTTTGAATACAGCTTTAAATACAGCACTGACAAACATGAGTGGAAGCAGTAAGATCCTTCTGGGGATCATTGTAGCCGGTATGATGTCTATTGATATGGGCGGTCCCTTTAATAAGGCGGCTTATGTATTCGGAACTGCGTCCATTGCCGCAGGCAACTACGATATTATGGCGGCAGTTATGATCGGCGGTATGGTTCCGCCCTGTGCCATTGCCCTGGCAACTCTGCTGTTTAAAAACAAATTCACAAAACAGGAGAGAGAATCCGGTCCTGTAAACTTTATCATGGGCCTGGCCTTTATTACAGAAGGGGCAATCCCTTTTGCAGCTTCCGATCCCCTTCATGTACTGCCTTCCTGCATTATCGGATCTGCAGTTTCAGGAGCATTGTCCATGGCCTTCGGCTGTACCCTTATGGCTCCTCATGGCGGGATTTTCGTATTCCCGGTAGTGGAACATCCACTAATGTATCTGGTATCCTTAGTAGTGGGTACAGTGATCGGCGCACTGCTTCTGGGTGTATTAAAGAAAAAGGTGGAAGCATAACAGGAAGGATCCTGTTAAAACACGGAAATGAGGAAAATGGTTGCCCCGAAAAAGAAAGTTGTGTAGAATAAAAGACAGCAGGACGAACAACAGAATTTTCTAAGGGGGAAACCATATGCTGACGGAACAACGACAGGAAGAAATCCTTCGGCTCCTGAACCAGAAAGGGAGCGTTACTCTTCAGGAGCTGAAGGAGTATTTCCATGCCTCAGAGTCCACTATACGGCGGGATCTGAATGCACTGGATAAAAGAGGCGCACTTACAAAAGTCTTTGGAGGGGCGGTGAGACCCGAAGGCCGGGTCATGCTCAGAGAGGAACAGGTATCTCAGAGACAGGAACTTTATCGTGAAGAGAAAAACAGGATCGGCAGATATGCAGCTTCTCTTGTGGGGCCTGAGGATTTTGTCTATCTGGATGCAGGAACGACAACGGGAGCCATGATCCCTTATCTCACAGAGCATTCTGCGGCTTTTGTTACGAATGCCGTTTCCCATGCTCTTCATCTGGCAGAGAATGGTTTCCGGGTAATCCTCATCGGCGGAGAGGTGAAAGCAGCTACAGAGGCTATTGTGGGAAATGAGGCCTATGTAAATCTGAAAAAATTTAATTTTACAAAAGGTTTCTGGGGCACTAACGGAGTCAGCCCTTCGGCAGGATTTTCCACTCCGGATATTAATGAGGCTATGGTAAAGGAATGCGCTCTTTTACACACCCAGCAGGCTTACATTCTCTGTGACAGCAGTAAATTTTATCATACAAGTCCGGTAACCTTCGGAGAGTTTGAGGACGGGATCATACTTACAGACCGTCTTCCAGATGAAAGTTTTCAGAAATATGAGAATATTGTGGTGGTTCCATAAAGCCATTACAAACAGCGGCAGCAGATGAGGATCTGTTATAGCCGCTGTTTTTTTAGCCAAGGGTCTGTTTCCATTGAGGAGTTTTTCGTTGTTCCGAAAAACGGAACTTTGGAAACAAATAAACCATCTGCTATGTATAACATCATAAACTTAAGAAAATCTGCTTTGAAATAGGCAGGTTTCCTTTTGTATCCCGGGATAACTACCGCCGAGAACCTAAGAATTGGAATTTGAGGGGTATCTAAAAGTTAATGCTACGGTCAGGAATCCAAGAATCGCAAAATAAGCGGTAGCCTAGAGTGAATACTACGGTTAGGAATTTAAAAGTCAGAGGTATTTTATACTATAATTAGGTGATAATATGAGCTTATTGGAAAATGCAGTTGCGCAAGAGCAACGGCGGATTGAGTATATGATAGAGAAATATGAGGCAGAACTTACTAATTTGCCGAAAGGCGCACTGATCGCAAAAATGATTAAAGGAAATCAATATTACTATTTACAGTATCGCAGCGGGAAAAAGACAATTTCGAAGTATGTTGGGAGAGCAGGCGATAAAGTTGAAAAACTACAGCAGCAGATTGAACGACGCAGGCATATCCAGTCCATGCTGAAAGCTTTGTCTGAAGAATATGCTACAGCACAGAAAATGATGGAGGTTTGTATATGATTGTATATCATGGAAGCAATATGATAGTAGACCATCCAAGATTAGTCCGCCAAAATCGAACATTGGATTTTGGATATGGTTTTTATACAACGTTCAATAAAGATCAAGCAGTAAATTTCGCAGAAAAAGTAACGGCTCGAAGGGAAACAGGTATTCCTTGTGTCAGCATGTATGAAACAGCAGAGTTAGAAGAACTGAAAAACAAATATAAACTCCTGTTTTTTTCAGAAGCAAATGAAGAATGGTTGGATTTCGTATTTGCAAATTGTAATGGAAGTTATGAAGGGGTAAAGTTTGATATTATTTTCGGACCAGTAGCTAACGATACGATTTATCGGACGTTTATTGCTTATGAGGAAGGTATTTTAACAAAGGATGAGACGATTGCCAGACTGAAAGTTAAGAAGCTGTATAATCATATGACTTTTACAACAGAGAACTCCTTAAAAGAGTTAAAATATACTGGGCAGTTACCGATAGGGAGGGATTGCAATGAGTGAAAAGGGGATAAAAGGAATGCTGGAGCTTATTGTGCCGCGTCTGCTCCGGATGATAATGGAAAAACAGTCACTTACAGAAAAAGAAGCCTTGACACGGCTATATGCTTCTGAACTTTATCGCCAGTTAGAACGAGAGGAAACGAAGCTTTGGCATTTAAGTATTCCTACTTTATATGAAATGTGGTTGGAAGAAAAAGAGAGCGGGCATATTACTTATCCAGAGGAGGTCTGAGTATGGATGAAAAAATGAATTTTATTGTATATTGTATAGAAGAATATAAAAATGAAAAAGGAATGAATGGAAAAAATGTCATTGATTTGTTTAATCGGTATCGTGTGATCGATTATATTCGGGATTATTACGAAGCGCTTCATACTACTGGCAGACAGTATATTGTTGATGATATTGACATGTATATTGAGGCAAGGCAGTCATCTATGAGGTAATGGGACTTCAGTGAAAAAGCATTGAAAGAATGTATCCAGGGGGGAGCCCCTGGATATTTCAAGTTATATGAAGAAAATAAGAGAAAGATGTAGGGCAGAACTAAAAAGACTGGATGCAAGGATTGACGAGAAATATTTGCTTGAAGTTCTTCCGAACAAGGTATATAATATCACGGATTATATCATCAAAATGGTTTAATCCATGATGTATAATGCCAAACTCTTTTTTATCATAATGAATAGTTATGCATAATGTCCCAGAGTAGGAAAAAATGAAATTTGTTGTAAAGTAGTGATTTCGTAGTAAAAAAGAGACTGTTTGTGGCAAAAAAGAGGCTTGAAAATCCAGTGATCTTTCTGGATTTTCGCCTCTGAAGCCATTCAAAAACAGCAAAGCTTTTTTGTACATTATTCACAAAAAAAAGAGAGGTTTTTATGAGAAAACTAGCTTTAAATGATGAAATATTACTAAATATCGAGAAGCCTGCCCGTTACATCGGGAATGAGGTGAACTCGGTGATGAAGGACAAGGATCAGGTGGACATCCGTTTCGCTATGTGTTTTCCCGATGTCTATGAGATCGGTATGTCTCATCTGGGGATCCAGATCCTCTACGATATGTTTAACCAGAGAGAGGATACCTGGTGCGAGAGAGTTTATTCACCCTGGCCGGATCTGGACAAGATCATGAGGGGAGAAAAGCTTCCTCTTTTTGCCCTGGAGTCCCAGGACCCTATAAAGGATTTTGATTTTCTGGGTATTACGATCCAGTATGAAATGTGCTATACCAATATTCTCCAGGTGCTGGACTTAAGCCAGATCCCTCTTCGGGCGGCAGACAGGACCGAGGAGCATCCCTTTGTTATGGGCGGAGGCCCCTGCTCCTATAATCCGGAGCCCCTGGCCCCCTTTTTTGACATGTTTTATATCGGAGAAGGAGAAACGGTGTTCAACGATCTCTTAGATGCCTATAAAGATTGGAAGAAGGCAGGAAAGAGCAGAAAAGAATTTCTGGAAATGGCGGCGGAGATACCTGGCATTTATGTACCGGCCTTTTATGATGTAGAGTATCATGAGGACGGGACCATTAAAGCCTTTACGCCCAATAATCCTCACGCCAAAGAGAAAATTGAGAAACAGGTGGTCATGGACGTGACCCACACCTATTATCCCAGAAAACCGGTAGTGCCCTTTATCAAAGCTACTCAGGACAGAGTTGTCCTGGAGATACAAAGAGGCTGTATCAGGGGCTGCAGGTTCTGTCAGGCAGGAATGCTGTACCGGCCTACCAGAGAGCGAGACCTGAAATTTTTAAAGGATACAGCCAGAGCTCTTATGGAGAGCACCGGCCATGAGGAGATTTCTTTAAGCTCATTAAGCTCCAGTGATTATTCACAGCTTCCAGAGCTGATTGATTATCTGATCGAAGAATGTTCTGCCCGGAAGGTGAACATTTCCCTTCCTTCTTTGCGTATAGATGCTTTTTCTCTGGACGTAATGAGCAAGGTTCAGGATATCAAGAAGAGCAGTCTTACCTTCGCGCCGGAGGCAGGATCCCAAAGACTCCGGGATGTGATCAACAAAGGCCTTACGGAAGAGGTGATTCTGGACGGAGCCTCAAAGGCTTTCCAGGGAGGCTGGACCAGGGTGAAGCTGTACTTTATGCTGGGTCTTCCAACAGAAACAGAAGAAGATATGAAAGGAATCGCCCATCTGGCAGAGGAGATTGCCAAGAAATACTATGAAATCCCCAAAGACCAGAGACATGGCAGATGTCAGATCGTGGTGAGTACTTCCTTCTTTGTACCCAAGCCCTTTACTCCTTTCCAGTGGGCCGGCATGTTCCGGAAAGAGGATTATCTGGATAAGGCCAAGGTTGTAAAGGAAGAAATCCGGGCGCAGTTAAATCAGAAGAGTATTAAGTATAATTACCATGAGGCTGACGTGACGGTCCTGGAAGGAATCCTGGCTAGAGGAGACCGGAAAGTGGCAGATGTGCTGGAGGCAGCTTACAAGAAAGGCGCTGTCTTTGACTCCTGGTCGGAATATTTCCGCTATGACCTTTGGATGGAAGCCTTTGAAGAACTGGGAATTGACCCAGAGTTCTATACTCTGAGAGAAAGATCTTTGGAAGAGATTTTCCCCTGGGATTTTATTTCTATCGGCGTAACCAAAAATTTCCTGAAACGAGAATGGGAAAAGGCCATGAAAGGGGAAATTACCCCTAACTGCAGGCAGCAGTGTTCCGGCTGCGGCGCAGGAGCATATAAAGGAGGTGTCTGTGTTGAAGGTAAGAATTAAATTTGCAAAACAGGGAGCTATGAAGTTTATCGGACATCTGGACATTATGCGGTATTTTCAGAAAGCAGTGAAGAGAGCCGGACTGGATGCGGCCTATTCTGAAGGTTTCAGTCCCCATATGATCATGTCCTTTGCAGCACCTCTGGGAGTAGGGATTACCAGTGAAGGAGAATATTTTGACCTGGAGCTGAAGACCCCGGTATCTTCTAAAGAAGCTGTGGAACGCCTTAACCAGGTTATGGTAGAAGGCATGGAGGTTTTAAGTGTCCGGGAGGTCCCCGAAGGAAAAAAAGGAAAAGCTATGTCTTTAGTGGCTGCTGCAGACTACCTGGTTTCTTTCCGGGAAGGAATGGAGCCTGGAGAAAACTGGCAGGAAAAAATCCGGACTTTTATGGAACAGCCGGAAATCCTTATCCTGAAAAAAACCAAGAAAAATGAAAAAGAAGTGGACATTAAACCATATATTTATGAAATGGAGATACGGGGAGAAAGTATCTTCCTGAAACTGGCTGCAGGAAGTGTGAAAAATACCAAGCCGGAGCTGGTCATGGAAGCCTTTTTTGCCTTCTGCGGCCAGGAATTCCAGCCTCTGTCCCTTCTGATCCACAGAGTGGAAGTCTATGGCGACCTGGGAGAAGAGGGTGAGAGAAGACTGGTGTCTCTGGAAGATTTAGGTGAAGAAATTGAGTAAACTGATTATAACCCATATGGACTTCCAGGGAGAAAATCTTCTGATAAGTGCCAAAGAAGAAAAAGACCGTATCTGCCAGTTTAATATTGTCCGGGAGGGAGAAAAGAAACTCCTGGGCAATATTTATATAGGCAAAGTAAAGAATATCAAGAAAAATATTCATTGTGCTTTTATTGAGATCGCTCCCGGAGAGATGTGCTATTATTCCATGGATGAAAAGGAGCCTCCGATTTTTACTAATCCGAAAAAGGATTCGGTCATGAAAATAGGAGATGAAGTGGTAGTCCAGGTGTCCAGGGAGGGAATTAAATCAAAGCTGCCCTCTGTTACAGGAAACCTGAACTTTACAGGAAAATATCTGGTCCTTACCAGTCAGAGGAAAGAGCTGGGATTTTCTGCAAAACTGACAAAAGAAGAAAAGGCCCGTATCCGCCCTGTCCTGGAGGAACACTTAACCGGACAGGAGGGGATCATTGTACGGACCAATGCCAGAGATGCTTCCTCCCAGGAGCTTTTGGAAGAGCTGACCAGACTGAAAAAAAGGTATGAAGAGCTGAGGGACCGGGCTATGTCACGAGTCTGTTACAGCCTTCTGGAGACAGGTCTGCCGGAACCTCTCCGTATCCTTCAGGGAGTCTATGTCCGGGATCTGGAAGAAATCCTTACAGATGATGGGGAGCTTTATTCCCGGATTTCTGAGGAAGTTTCTGCAGAGAAAGAGAAAAAGGTTCCGGTGCGGCTTTATAAAGATAAGCTTCTGCCTCTGCCTAAGCTGTACCGCCTGGAAAAAGCCCTGGAGGAAGCTTTGGACCGGAAGGTTTGGCTGAAATCCGGCGGATTTTTGGTCATTGAGCAGACAGAGGCTTTTGTGAGTATTGACGTAAACTCCGGGAAATTTTCAGAAAAGAAGGATACCAGAGAAACCTTTCGGAAGATTAATCTGGAAGCAGCCAGAGAGATTGCTTTTCAGCTTCGTCTCCGGAATCTTTCCGGCATCATTCTCATAGATTTTATCAACATGGAAGCAGAAGAAGACAAAAAGGAGTTGCTAAAGTTCCTTCAGGGCTGTCTGAAAGAGGATCCTGTTAAGGCTTCTGTGGTTGATATGACTCCTTTGAACATTGTGGAAGTGACCAGGAAGAAAGTACAGAAATCTCTTGGAGAAGAGATGAAGAGTAGAAGGGATGTGGAAAAATGGGAAAAAAGTCTGTAATGACCACCCTTTGCTATATTGAAAAGGATGACAGCTATCTGATGCTGCACCGTGTTGTGAAGGAAAATGACATAAATAAAGATAAGTGGATCGGTGTAGGCGGTCATTTTGAAGAAGGAGAAAGTCCTGAGGAATGTCTTCTCCGGGAAGTGAAAGAAGAGACAGGACTGACGCTGAAATCCTTTGATTTCCGCGGCCTTATTACTTTTAAACTTACAGATTCCCAGACGGGAAAAACATTGACCGAATATATGTGCCTTTATACGGCATCAGAATATGAAGGAGAGCTTACTTCCTGTGATGAAGGGGTGCTGGAATGGGTGCCTAAGGAAAAGATTAAAGATCTGGATATCTGGGAGGGGGATAAAATTTTCTTCCGCCTTCTGAAAGAGGGGCGCCCTTTCTTTTCCCTGAAAGAGTGGTATGTAGATAATGAATTAAAAGAGGCGGTATTAGATGGAAAAGCAGTTGAATTGCCAGGATAAAGAAGAAAATCCAAAAGAGAATAAACTGAAGCCGGTTCATGGAATCCTGCTTTTTGCAGTGGTAATGATTTCCTTTTTTACCATTATTGCCTGGGCACAGAGAAAATGGGGAATGTATGGACTGGCCCTGACAGAACTTTATCTTTTGGCTCTGTCCCTGGGAGGGGCAAAGCTTCTGAAAGTACCTGTAAAAGAAGTTTTCCCGGTAAAAAGGCCAGAATGGCAGAAGATTTTTGCAGTGCTGTTCTGCTGGATCGGCTCTTACAGTGGGGTAATCCCTCTTTCAATGATCGTGGCCTACTTTTTTCCAAATGAGATATTTTCCGTCAGCAGCAGCTTAAATAACTTTATGGCTACAGTGCCTCTGGCAGTTTCTGTATTTATAAGCTGTGTCATGCCCGCAGTCTGTGAGGAAGCCCTTCACAGAGGGTTTATCCTGAAAAGCTTCCAGTCCAGGATATCCAGAAAGTGGGTCCTGGTGGGGCTTATGGGGCTGCTCTTTGGACTTTTTCATGGAAACCTGTGGCGGTTTCTGCCTACGGCTCTTTTGGGAGCCGCCCTTACCTATCTGATGGTGGAGACGGAAAACATGATTTATCCGGCTCTGTTTCACTTTGTGAATAACTTTTTCCCTACCCTGTTGTCAGGTCTGACAGGGCTTGCAGAGGGAAGCGCAGAAACCCAGGCAGTAACTCAGTCTCTAATGGAAAATGGCCTGCCCCTGTATTTCCTGGGAATTTATATTGCCATGGGCTGTGTGGCGCCATTCTGCTTTTACACAGCGTCCTATCTGCTCCGCCGGGGTGTGCCGGGAAAGGAACAGCGGTATTTTACCTCTAATAAAATATTGGTGCTGCTGGTCGTTCTGACAGTAATCCCTATACTTATAGGTTCGGCTTTGTTTTTCTGGGGAATTTTTGATATGGTAATAAACGGAGGCGACAATATTTTCTTCTACCAGAACGGATATCTTATCCAAATGATTTTAAGTAATTTCAGCCGATAAAAAAATGAAATTTATGTATTGACGGAACGAAGGAATGATGGTAATATACTAGCGTATGCCGCACAAAGAGGTCGAAGTGTCCATAGCGGACCACCATATTTGGCGAGTAATGATAATAGGAGGTGCCATATGTACGCAATTATTGCAACAGGTGGTAAACAGTACAAAGTAGCCGAAGGCGATGTTATCAGAGTAGAGAAGCTTGGAGCAGAAGCTGGTGAAACGGTTACCTTTGACCAGGTACTTGCTGTAAGCAATGACGGTTTAAAAGTTGGTGAAGATGTTGCCAACGCAACAGTAACTGCATCTGTAGTTGAAAACGGTAAGGCAAAGAAAGTTATCGTTTACAAGTATAAGAGAAAAACCGGATACCACAAGAAAAACGGTCACAGACAGCAGTTTACTAAAGTAAAAATCGAAAAGATCAATGCTTAATCCCTATGATTAAAGTAACGATTTATCAGAATTCAGAAGGAGAGATTACGGGAGTCTCCATACAGGGACATGCAGGTTATGCAGATAACGGCAGTGATATTGTATGTGCAGCCGTATCGGTCCTGACTCAGAATACAGTTAATTCCATCGAACAGTTTACAGAAGACAGATTTTCCGTTGATGTGGACGAAAAAGAAGGAGGTCTGTATCTCAAGATGAAGCCTGGATACTCCGGAAGATCAAAACTTCTGCTGGATTCCCTTATCCTCGGTTTACAGGGGATAGAAGAAGAATATATGGATTATTTGGATGTCATATTCGAGGAGGTGTAAGACATGTTAAAGATGAACCTTCAGTTATTTGCTCATAAAAAGGGAGTTGGTTCTACAAAGAACGGACGTGATTCCGAGTCCAAAAGACTGGGCGCCAAGAGAGCTGACGGACAGTTTGTAAAAGCTGGAAACATCCTTTACAGACAGCGTGGAACAAAAATCCATCCAGGCGTAAATGTAGGCAGAGGCGGAGACGACACTTTGTTTGCATTAGTGGACGGTGTAGTACGTTTCGAGAGAAAAGGCAGAGACAAAAAACAGGTTTCTGTAGTTCCAGTAACTACTGCAGAGTAATTACGATAACAGGGCGGCTTCAAATCATTATGGTTTGGAGCCACTTTTTTTCATATGAAAGATCAGACGGAGGATATTATGTTTGCAGACAGAGCGAAAATCTATATCCGCTCAGGTAAGGGCGGCGACGGACATGTAAGCTTCAGGAGGGAGCTTTTTGTCCCCAGCGGCGGTCCTGACGGCGGAGACGGCGGAAAAGGCGGCGATGTTATTTTTGAAGTGGATAAAGGATTAAACGCCCTGAGCGATTACCGTCATAAAAGAAAATATGCCGCAGGAGACGGAGAGCCGGGAGGCAAAAGAAAATGCCACGGGGCGGATGGAAAAGATATTGTCCTGAAGGTTCCGGAGGGAACTGTGATCAAGGATGCTGCCAGCGGTAAGGTGATTGCTGATATGTCAGGAGAGAATACCCGGCAGGTAGTCTTAAAAGGCGGCAGAGGTGGAAATGGAAACCAGCATTATGCAACGTCTACCATGCAGGTGCCAAAATACGCTCAGCCGGGACAGGCTGCCCAGGAGCTGGAGGTACAGTTAGAGCTGAAAGTGATCGCAGACGTGGGACTGCTGGGATTCCCTAATGTGGGAAAATCTACCCTTCTTTCCCGGGTCAGCAATGCAAGACCGCAGATTGCCAATTATCACTTCACTACCATAAATCCTCACTTGGGTGTAGTGGATTTTGAGGGATGCCAGGGATTTGTCATTGCAGATATTCCGGGACTTATTGAAGGCGCTTCCCAGGGAGTAGGCCTGGGCCACCAGTTCCTGCGGCACATTGAGAGAACAAGAGTGCTGATCCATCTGGTGGATGCGGCGTCTACGGAAGGCCGTGATCCGGTGGAAGACATATACAAGATAAATAAAGAACTGGAAGCCTACGATCCGGAGATGATGAAGAAACCACAGGTCATAGCAGCCAATAAGATTGACGCAATCTATTCGGGAGATGAAGACCCGGTAGAGAAGCTGCGTCAGGAGTTTGAGCCTCAGGGTATCCGGGTTTTTGGAATTTCTGCAGTAAGCGGAAAAGGGCTGAAAGAACTGCTCTATTATGTAAAACAGCTTCTGGACTCTATAGACAAAGAGCCAGTTGTCTTTGAACAGGAATTTTTCCCGGAGGATATGATGATCCGTGAGAACCTTCCTTATACTGTGGAGCAGTCGGAAGAAGACGAGCATATCTTTATTGTAGAAGGTCCCAAGATTGAGAAAATGCTGGGTTATACTAACCTGGATTCCGAAAAGGGCTTCCTGTTTTTCCAGAAATTTTTGAAGGATTCCGGAATTTTGGAGGACCTGGAAAAAGCAGGTATCCAGGAGGGGGATACGGTACGGATGTACGGATTCGATTTCGATTATTATAAATAGGAGTAGACTATGACAAGCAAACAGAGAGCTTATTTAAAGAGTCTTGCAATGAAAATGGACCCCATTATTCAGATTGGGAAATCCAGCCTTACCCCGGAACTGACCAAGGCCGTGGAGGAGGCGCTGACTGCAAGAGAACTGATTAAGATCAGCGTGCTCCAGAACTGCTTGGATGACCCAAGAAGTCTGGCAGACATGCTGGCAGAAAGAACCCATTCTCAGGTAGTTCAGGTTATCGGGAAGAAAATTGTTCTTTACAGAGAAGGAAAAGAAGATAAGAAAAAAATACTTCTTCCCTGATTTTTGCAGGGAGTTTCAATACAGGAATTTCGGCTGTCTGCCGGAGAGATGAAGAAAGAGGAGCAGTCATGAGTGAAAAGAAGAAGCGCATAGGAATCATGGGAGGAACCTTTGATCCTATCCATATCGGACATCTGATCCTGGGGGAGACTGCGTATCACCAGTTTCATCTGGACAGGATTTTATTCATGCCGGCTGGGAATCCTCCACATAAGAAGGTCAGAGAGAACCGGGCTACAGACCGTCAGAGGGTGGACATGGTCCGCTTGGCCATTGCCTCCAATCCTCATTTTTCTCTGTCTCTGGAGGAAATGCACAGGGAAGGATATACTTATACCTATCGGACACTGGAGCGGCTGAAAGATCAGAATCCAGATACAGAGTATTATTTTATTCTCGGAGCGGACTCTCTTTATACCTTTGATGAGTGGAGAGAGCCGGAAAGGATTTTGAGAGCCTGCACGATTCTGGTGGGAACCAGAAACCATACCAGTGATGAAAAGCTTGACAGAGTCATAGGGGAGCTAGAGGATAAATATCAGGGAAATATTCAGAAGCTGGAATCCTTAAATATTGATATTTCTTCCGAGATGATACGTTCCTGGATTGAAAAGGGAAGAAGTCTGGCTTATTATGTACCGGATCAGGTAATCGATTATATACAGAAGAATAATATTTACAAGGGTTGTGATGAAGATGAAGTATAATTTTGCAGAATACGAGAAAAAATTGAAAAAATATCTGGACAAAGACAGATATCGGCATACTCTTGGAGTGATGTATACTGCAGCGGCACTGGCCATGGCCCATGAGTATGATATGGAGCAGGCCCAGATGGCAGGACTTCTCCATGACTGTGCCAAATGCATTCCCAACAAAAAGAAGCTGAAGATCTGCAGAAAACAGAATATACGGATTTCATCTGTAGAACAGGCTAATCCTTTTCTTCTCCATGCAAAGCTGGGGGCTTATATTGCAGAGAAAAAATATCAGGTTGAAGATGAGGAAATCCTGTCCGCAATCCGCTGGCATACTACAGGAAAAGAAGCCATGAGCGACCTTGAGAAAATTGTATATATTGCAGATTATATTGAACCTGGAAGAAATAAGGCTCCCAGACTGCCCTGGATACGGAGAGTGGCTTTTGAAGATCTGGATGAAGGCATGTATTACATTCTGAAAGACAGCCTCTCTTATCTGGGAAAAGGGAGTAAAGTCCTGGACCCTATGACACAGAAGGCTTTTGACTATTATGAAACTCTTCACCTGGAAAGAAAACAGAGAAAGGAAAAAAATGGAAAGTAGAGAAATGGTGCGTCTTGCCTGTGAGGCTATGGAAGATAAAAAAGCACAGGACATTAAGATCATTGATATTGAAAAAGTTTCCACACTGGCGGATTATTTCATTATCGCCAGCGGAAGCAACCGGAATCAGGTACAGGCTATGGCGGACAGCGTCAGTGAAACTTTGGGAAGAGCCGGAGTAGAGCCAAAACAGATGGAAGGTTACCAGACCGCAAACTGGATCCTGTTAGATTACAGAGATGTGGTCATCCATATCTTTGATGAGGAAAACCGTCTGTTCTATGACCTGGAGCGTATCTGGAGAGACGGCATTCTGGTAGAGCGGGAAAGCTTTGATAAAGAATAGATAACAGAAATGTGAGAACAAAGACCGCAGAAAGCTTTTGAAAGTTTCATGACTTTTCAGAGCTCTCTGCGGTCTTTTGTGATAGAGGAGACTTCAGTGCATAAAACGGAAAACGCCAATGACTCTTCCCAGGATCTGGAAAGTCTGGTCTGGCTCTACGATAATCGGCTCCATAGCATCGTTTTCCGGCTGAAGGCGGATGTATCCGTCTTCTTTATAAAAAGTCTTTACAGTGGCAGAATCATCTACCAGAGCAACTACTTTCTGACCGTTTTCCGCAGTAGGCTGTTGTTCTACAACAACATAGTCGCCGTTGAAAATGCCGGCATTGACCATGCTGTCCCCCTGGACTACCAGCATAAAGGTTTTGTTATTAGGCATATACTCTGAAGGAATAGGGAAATATCCCTCTACATTTTCCACTGCCAGAAGAGGCTGGCCGGCAGCCACTTTGCCGATAATAGGAACATTGACGGTTTCACGTCTCACCAGATTGAAATTATCATCTACGATCTCTATAGCCCGGGGCTTTGTAGGGTCCCTGCGGATATAACCGTTTTTCTCCAGAGTTTCCAGATGGGAGTGTACGGAAGATGTGGATTTTAAATTTACAGCTTCACATATTTCCCGGACAGAGGGAGGAAAACCACGGTTCAGGATTTCATTTTTTATATATTCTAAAATTTCAGATTGTTTCTTACTGATCTTTCCATAGGACATAACAGATATACCTCCGATTAATTTAAATAATCATAACATAAAATCCTGATAAATGCAAACAGATATTCCGAAAGTTTGTTCGAAAAAACTGTTGACAAACATTTGTTCTTGTATTATGATGGTCTCAAGAAAAAAGAACGTATGTTTGCGAATAAGTGTTCGTGTAAGCTTCAGGAGGTATATAAATGAAAAGAAGAAGAAAACAGAAAAGATTATCTTTGGCAGCTTTGTTATGCTTTGCAGTTTTTACGGCTTTCGCTGTAAGCTTTACTATGGTCAGCACCGCTGAGGCAGGAACCCAGGAATCCTGCCGCTATAAATATTATACAAGCGTTCAGATAGAGCCTGGAAGCAGTCTCTGGGATATAGCCCAGGAGTATGCCTCCAGCGAGTACGAAGATTTAAATGACTATATTCAGGAAGTACGCCGGATCAATCATCTGGACGAAGACACGATCTATGCAGGGTCATATCTGTGCGTTCCCTATTATTCTTCAGAGTATAAGTAAGATATAAGAGTTCAGTTATGAGAGGAACTGTCACAATAAGAACAGTGACTGACAGGAGAAGGGCTTGTGGGAAGAGAAGTTCAATGCTACAATATTTTAAAAATGTATTGAGGTATACCCCATGAACCGAAAAAAAGTAACATCTACAGATGTAGCCAGAAGAGCTGGAGTTTCACAGCCTACAGTATCCATGATCCTGAATAAAAAATACAATGTATCTTTTTCCAGAGAGACCATTTTGAAAGTAGAAGAGGCTGCCAGAGAACTGGGATATTCAAATGAGAAAAAACAGAATAAACACAGGATCCAGATGAGTGGAACTGTTTTCGTAATGTGTCCTAATCTGACAAATCCCTATTATTTTTCCCTCCTTCAGGGAATCGAGAAGACAGCCAAGAAAAACCGATATGATGTTTTTCTGTGCAATACAGGAAGAGATTATCAGACTGAGGAAAAATATCTGAGAAAAATTGAGAAGCTGAATCCTTCAGGGATTATCTTTACCTTTACGCCTAGTTTTCCAGAGTTGATCCAGGTGATTTCAAAAAAAATACCTGTAATACTTATTGGCGAAAAAGATGCAGTAAAGGGGATGGACATGGTAGAACTGAATAGTGAGAGAATGGGAAGGATTCTGGCAGAACATCTGCTGGAGCTTGGTCATAGAAAGGTGGCTTTTCTTTCCACTCCTCTTACTCAGAGACAGTCAGCCAGGAGGGCCCGGGTTCGCGGATTTTGTCAGGCTTTTGAAGAAGCGGGGTATGGGGACAGCGTTTATGTAAAAAGTCTTCCAGAAGAAATGGATGTTATGTTTCAGGAAATGGATATGGAGTATAAGACTGGTTATGAGCTGGCCTCTGCTCTTGTTATGGAAGTCCCCGATATTACAGCGGCAGCAGGGACCAATGATATGGTTGCCCTTGGTATCCGGGATGCACTGCTGGACAAGCATTACCGCATACCGGAAGATATTTCGGTATTAGGATGCGATAATCTGTTGTTTTCAGGACTCAGAGGGATTGACCTGACAACAGTGGAACATTTTACTTCTAAAAAAGGAGAAAATGCCTGTGAAATCCTACTGAGAAAAATAGAAGAACAACGTCAGAAACAGGATAAAAGAGAACAGGGAATGATTTATCACATTGAATATGAACCTCGACTGATTCTCAGAGGAAGCACATCCTATCCCCGGCAGCTGTAGATAGGAACAGTAAAATTTATCGACTTATGTCTGTATATGAAATTTTTCTTTGCATAACAAAAATCCAGTGGTATAATAATTATAATTTTCCGGTTCGTTCTTATTGGGCGAACCGGTTTGTTTACTAATTATTCCATTGCAGAAGAGAGGAAAGAGATATGGCGATTCAAAAAATTGGAATCCCCAGAGGATTAATGATATACCGGGATGGGATATTGTGGAAATCCTTTTTTGAAAACTTGGGATACCAAAGTGTAGTCAGCGGAAAAAGTGACAGGCAGATACTGGACGAAGGAATCCAGCTTGCCATTGATGAAACCTGCCTTCCTTTTAAAGTATATCTGGGACATGTAAAAGAGCTGATCGGAAAATGTGATGCAGTATTTGCGCCCCGTATGGGAGGATTTGAGTCAAAAGAACGGATGTGTACGCGATATCAGTCTCTGCCGGATCTGGTGGAAAATATCTTCAAGGGAACACAGCTGCAGATTTTAACAGTTAGCTATGACTGGTATGACCACACAAAGGAAGAAAAGGTTTATATGGAGCTGGGACTTTGTCTGGGCAAAACCAAAAAAGAAGTGAAAAAGGCATATAACCTGGCAAAAAAGGAGCAGGAGAGCTGGTTTAAGTCTCAGGAAAAGAAACAAGGAAAAATCTTAGAAGGAACAAAGACAAAAATTCTGTTGGCCGGTCATCCTTATGTGTTACATGATGGATATATGGGCGGTGAGATTGCAGAAATCCTGAAAAGAATGGGACATGAAGTTTTATATACGGATTACGTAAACAGAGAAAACGCTTTAAAGAGAAGTTACCATTTTTCAAAGGTAATGCCCTGGATCATTAACAGAGAAATGACTGGTGCGATCATGCTGCTGAAAGATAAGGTTGACGGTATTGTGCTGATCAGCGCATATCCCTGCGGGCCGGATGCGCTGGTTAATGACATGCTCATAAGAAAAATTAATGGCATTCCGGTCCTCCAGCTTACTTTGGACGCCCAGGAGGGGACGGCGGGTGTAGAAACACGAATTGAAAGTTTTATAGATATTATTCAATATCAGAAAGCAGGAGGCTATGGAAATTAATTTTGACGACAGAAAAAAGATTGCTTTTCCACGGTTTCATCATTATGATTATGCGATACGCTATATTGCAGAGCAGGCTCTGGGATTGTGCTATATTCAGCTTCCGCCAGCTACCAGAGCCACAGTGGAGCTGGGAAGCAAGTACAGCCCAGATTATGCCTGTGCGCCATTTAAACATACTCTGGGCAGTCTGATCGAGGCACTGGAGGCAGGAGCAGATGTTGTTGTGGAGACAGGAGGCCTTTGCAGACTTGATTATTACGGAGAGCTTCAAAAAGAAATCCTGAAGGAACTAGGGTATCACTTTGAATTTATTAACCTTGCCGAATACATGGGGGGAAAGAAAAAAGAATGGCTGAAGCTTGCAAAGGAGCTAAATCCCCGTCTGAAACCTGCAAAATTTGTGTCCGGAGTCCTGGATGGAATTAAGATGGCAGAATATATGGACGAGCTGGAGGCCTTTTATTATAAGAATGCAGGATATGAGGCAGAGAAAGGCAGTTTCCGGAAGGTCATGGACCAGTTTTATCTGGATATGCAGATAGCAGAGACGAAAGAAGAGATCAGAAATGGCTATCAAAAAGCAAAATCAGAAATGAGCCGTCTGGAAATCCGGATGCCGGAAAGGCCTATTCGGATTGGCATAGTGGGAGAATATTTTACAGTAATGGATGCCCACGCCAATCATCACCTTCAGGATAAATTGAGCGGCCTTGGAGCGGCGGTGTATCGATACATGAGCGTGACAAACTGTCATTTCAGAGCAAAGGAAAGGGCTCTGCGTCCCAAAATCCGGGAGTATGTAAAATTTAATATGGGTCCTACCACTACCTGGACGGTAAATTCTGCTTTAGACTATGCCAGACAGGGATTTGACGGAATTGTTCATGTGAAATCTTTCGGATGCACGCCGGAGATTGATGCAGTTCCTGTGCTGCAGAACATAAGCAGGGATTATCATATTCCGGTTTTATACCTGAGTTATGATACACAGAACAGCGATACGGGTCTTGATACGAGACTGGAGGCATTTTACGATATGTTAGAAAGGAAGAAGAAAGTACTGCGATGAAGAAGAAAGCATATTTGGGAATTGATATAGGTTCTATCTCCACAAAAGGTGTGATCATTAATGAAAATAAAGACTTTCTGGCGGAATGTTATCTGTGGACAGAGGGAAACCCTACGGAAGCAACAAAAAAAGTACTGACTGAACTGCAGAAAAATTTTGACGGGGAGCAGTATGAGATCGTGGCTTCTGGTACAACAGGCAGTGCCAGAAAATTAGTGGGAAGCATGATCGGGGCCCAGGTGGTGAAAAATGAGATTACTGCCCATGCAGTGGGAACGACTTCCATTCATCCGGATGTGCGTACGATTTTGGAAATCGGCGGCCAGGATTCTAAGATCATTTGTGTGGAGAATGGTGTAGCAGTAGACTATGCTATGAATACTCTCTGCGCCGCAGGAACAGGAGCTTTTCTTTCCAGCCAGGCTCACAGACTTGGAGTGGAAGTGGAAGATTTCGGCAGGATTGCCTTGTCAGCCAAAAGAGCAGCGCCGGTGGCGGCCAGATGTACAGTTTTTGCAGAATCTGACCTGGTCCATAAACTCCAGGTTGGATATCCCAGAGAAGAGATCATAGCGGGACTATGTAAAGCCGTAGTTGGCAACTATCTGAACAATGTGGCAAAAGGAAAGAAAATTATTTCCCCTGTAGTGTTCCAGGGCGGCGTCAGCAAAAATGAAGGCGTTGTAAAAATGTTTGAAGAAGAGCTGGGGATGCCTGTACTGGTAGATGAAAAAGGTCATCTCATGGGAGCTTTCGGTATTGCAATTCTGGCAAAGGAATCCAGACAAGAGGGAGCTTTTGATTTTCATGTGGCAGACATGGAATTTAAAACAAGAGAAATCACCTGTGGCAAGTGTGCGAACCATTGTGAGATTATCTGTGTCTACAGAGATGGAAAATTAATTGATTCCTGGGGAAACCGTTGTCCAAATGGAGAAATAACAGCCAAAAATCAAGGGGAAACATACTAATAAATTAAAATATTAATAATATGATTAGTTAATATTTTAAATCTCTCTTTGACATAGATAAATACCGTGTTATAGTTATAGCAGAAATAAAGGTGGCATGGCCTGAAATGGTCATCTGTGGACCAGCCTGTACAAGAGAGGTTATGGTGAAAAATGGATTGGAAAGAATATTTACAAAAAGAAAAACACTGCAGCTGCGGAAAAAATCATGTCTGCGATATTGAGGAGATCATTATTGAGGACGGTGCGATAAAACGTCTTCCCCAGGTTTTGGGCAAACATAAGTATCAGAAACTGTGTGTGGTCAGCGATCTCCATACAGAGCAGGCAGCGGGCCTGATGGTTTATGAAGAACTTGAGAAGGCGGGATATGCTTTTGAAAAGGTTGTTTATCAGGACGAAGAGCTGGTGCCTGATGAGGATGCACTGATTTACCTTTTTACCAGGGTTCCCAATGACTGCGACCTGATCATTGCAGTGGGAAGCGGAACGATTAACGACCTGTGCCGTTACGTCAGCTACAAGATGAAAATGGATTATTATATTGTGGGAACTGCTCCTTCTATGGATGGATATGCATCTAATGTTTCTCCGCTGATCATCCGTCATTTAAAGACAACCTATGAGGCCAGACCGGCCAGAGTGATCATTGGAGACCTGGATATTATTTCCCAAGCTCCTCTTCATATGATAGCAGCTGGAGCTGGAGACATTCTGGGCAAATATGTCTGCCTTACAGACTGGCAGCTGGCTCATATCGTAAATGGAGAATATATTTGTCCGGAGATTATGGAACTGGTCCGGGAATCTATTAAAAAAGTAGCTGAGAATGCGGAAAAGGCAGCTCACAGAGACAAGGAAGCTATTGGGGCTATTATGGAGGGACTGGTGCTGAGCGGTATTGCCATGAGCTATATCGGAAATTCCAGGCCTGCCTCTGGAAGTGAACATCATATGTCTCATTACTGGGAGAT
This sequence comes from Blautia sp. An81, assembly GCF_002161285.1. Lineage (GTDB taxonomy): Bacteria > Bacillota > Clostridia > Lachnospirales > Lachnospiraceae > Blautia > Blautia ornithocaccae. The sequence goes on from NZ_NFHH01000003.1 coordinate 213,596, forward strand.
GATGTTTCTTTTAGACCAGCAGCCAGATCCACTTCACGGCACAAAGGTGGGGATTGGCACGGTAGTGGCTATCCGCCTTTATGAAATGCTGAAAGAAAAGAGAGAGATTCTGTTTCCTCTGGAGGAGCCTTCCTTTGACCAGGAGCTGTGGACTGAGAAAATCAAAGAAGCTTACGGACCGGCAGCTCCCGGCGTCTTGGAGTTGGAGAAAAAAATCGGAAAAAATTCTGACGGAGAGGTTCTCAGAAGAAGATCAGTTTTTCAAGAGCATATAGAAGAAATCTTCAAAGTGGTAAATGAACTTCCAAAAGCAGAAGAAATCATAGAAATCCTGAAATCGATGGAGGCGCCTTATTATCCGAATCAGATCAATGTTTCAGAGGAAGTATTTGCCAGAGGAATCTATTATGCAAAGGATTTGAGGAATCGCTTTGGACTCCTTCAGATTTTGTTTGACCTGGATCTCCAGGAAGAATTTATCCAGAGCCTTATTCAAGAAATTTATTGAAAGAAGGGAATACAAATGTATCGTATAGAAAACCCATATTTAAAAGTGGAAGTATCTTCTCATGGAGCTGAGCTTCAGAGTATTTATGACAAGGAGACAGAGAAAGAAGTTCTCTGGCAGGGAGACCCTAAATACTGGGGAAGACGCTCCCCGATACTTTTCCCTAATGTAGGGAGACACAGCGGAGATTTTTATATCTGGAAGGAAAAGAAATTTTCTACAAAGCAGCATGGATTTGCAAGGGATATGGAATTTTCCTGTATAGAGGAAAAGGAGAATGAGCTGGTCTTTTCTCTGCAGGATACAGAAAAGACTAAAGAATATTTCCCCTTTTCCTTTGAACTCCGTATTACCTACAGTCTTTCGGATAGAGAACTGCAGGTAAAGTGGGAAGTAAAAAACCGGGATCAGGAAACCATGTTTTTTACTATAGGAGGTCATCCGGCTTTTCGTGTGCCGGTTCTGGAGGAAACAGTTCAGACGGATTACAAGCTGCTGTTTAAGGGCAATAAAGAGCTGGAATACAAGCTTATCTGCCCTGGAGAAGGTACAGCAGACGCCTCCCATTGCTATAAGCTTTCCCTGGAAAAATATGGAGAATATGATGGCTGCAGAATTACAGAGAATATGTTTGACCGGGATGCTTTGATCTTTGACAAGGGACAGGTGCAGTGGGCGGCAATCGGCTATCCGGATGGAAAGCCCTATCTTTCTCTGGAATGTGAGGGATTTACCCATTTTGGCATCTGGTCCGTTCCAGGGGCTCCTTTTGTCTGTCTGGAGCCTTGGATGGGAAGGTGCGATGATCATGGATTTGCCGGTGAAATTTCAGAAAAACCGGGTATACTGAAAGTGGAGCCTTCAGGTACTTTCCAAAAATCCTATAGGATTAAAGTTTTCACTCCTCAGAGTGACTAATGAATTTTAGAGAAGAAATAGGTTGACATACCGAGAAAGGATATGTTATAAAGTATTTATCATGTTAAACCGTTGAAGAAGAGTGAGTACTTTCTGAGAATAGTCTGAATACAGAGAACTGCAGGGGGTGGAAATGCAGTATCAGCGTCAGAGAGGAATGGGCTTCTGAGGGCAAGCAGAAATTACAGTATGTGAGCCGGAGAGGAAACTCCGTTACGAAACCCAGCATATGAAGTATGCATTAAGCGGATATGTAAATATCAATTTGGGTGGCACCGCAGGATTTAAACTCTTGTCCCAAGGAACAGAAATTGTTTCCTGGGCAGGAGTTTTTCTTTTGTATAGATGCCTGCCGAAATACGGAGTTCCGCTGACAAGAAGCAAACAAGTGAAAGGAGAATAGACAATGGCAAGAAACAAAGAGATCCCTTATAAAATCTATCTTGAAGAAAGCGAGATGCCAAAACAGTGGTATAATCTCAGAGCGGATATGAAAAATAAACCTGCGCCTCTGCTGAATCCGGCTACTATGAAACCTATGACGGCAGAAGAGCTGGGACAGGTCTTCTGTAAAGAACTGGTAGAGCAGGAACTTGACAATACAACTGCTTACATTGATATTCCTCAGGAAATCCAGGACTTTTATAAAATGTACCGTCCCTCACCTCTTGTAAGAGCCTACTGTCTGGAGAAGAAACTGGATACGCCGGCGAAAATCTACTATAAGTTTGAGGGGAATAATACCAGCGGAAGCCATAAATTAAACTCTGCAATTGCTCAGGCTTATTATGCTAAGAAACAGGGGTTAAAAGGTGTAACTACGGAGACAGGAGCCGGACAGTGGGGAACAGCTCTTTCCATGGCCTGCGCTTACCTTGACCTTGACTGCCAGGTATATATGGTGAAGTGCTCTTATGAACAGAAGCCATTCAGAAGAGAAGTTATGAGGACATACGGCGCTTCCGTGACACCTTCTCCTTCTGAAACAACAGAAATTGGAAGAAAGATTCTGAAAGAACATCCGGGAACTTCTGGAAGCCTTGGCTGCGCTATTTCTGAAGCAGTAGAGAAAGCCACTCATCAAGAGGGTTACCGCTATGTACTGGGAAGCGTACTGAACCAGGTACTTCTTCATCAGACGGTTATTGGTCTTGAAACAAAAACTGCCCTGGATAAATATGGAATTGTTCCGGATATGATCATCGGCTGTGCCGGAGGCGGTTCTAATCTGGGAGGATTGATCTCACCATTTATGGGAGAAAAAATCAAAGGAGAAAGAGATTATCAGATTATTGCAGTAGAGCCTGCTTCCTGCCCAAGTTTTACCAGAGGAAAGTTTGCCTATGACTTCTGCGATACAGGTATGGCAACGCCTCTTCAGAAGATGTATACCCTGGGCAGTAACTTTATTCCTTCTGCAAATCATGCAGGTGGTCTCCGCTATCATGGAATGAGTTCTATTCTGTCACAGCTTTACCATGACGGACTGATGGAAGCAAGGTCTGTAGAGCAGACTTCTGTATTTGCTGCTGCCGAGGAGTTTGCAAGGGTAGAAGGCATCCTTCCGGCCCCTGAGAGTGCTCATGCCATTAAAGTTGCCATGGATGAGGCAAAGAAATGTAAAGAAACCGGGGAGGAAAAGACCATTGTCTTTGGGCTGACCGGTACCGGATACTTTGATATGTATGCTTACGAAAGCTTTAATGACGGAAAGATGACAGACTATATTCCTACAGATGAAGACCTGGAAGCTGGCTTCGCAGGACTTCCAAAAGTGCCGGAAGATCTGGCATAAGCAGAGAAAAAGCATATGGAAGCAGAAATGTAGAATAAAAAAGGATTTACTTTTTCTGCAAGGATATGATATACTGAACCTCATGTGATAAGTAGAATAAATAATCGCGGCTGACAGTACCGAAAGGGGTCAGGTGAGGAAAGTCCGGGCTTCACAGGGCAGGATGCCAGATAACGTCTGGTGGAGGTGACTCCAAGGACAGTGCAACAGAAATGTACCGCCGGAGAAATCCGGTAAGGGTGGAAGGGCAGTGTAAGAGACTACCGCTTTCCTGGTAACAGGAAGGGCATATGTAAACCCCATCCGAAGCAAGACCGAATAGAAAACAATGTGGCTGCCCGTCACGTTTTCAGGTGGGTCGCTTGAGCCTGCCGGCGACGGCAGGACTGGATAGATGATTATTCACGACATAACCCGGCTTATCGTTCTGCTTATCACATAAAAAAAGCGTATCCCATAATTCCTATTCCAGGAAGAAGGGGTACGCTTTTTTTATTCTATAGGAGCCCTTAGGCTCCCCTGCAGAATCTTTTATGCCTGTTGACCTAAAAGATAATCAATAAACTGCTGGGCAGTTCTTCCGGACAGGCCGCCATGGCGCAGTTCCCAGGCATTGGCCTGCTGGAGAAGTTCCTCCTGGTCCATATGCAGACCATGCTTTTGGGCCAGGGTCAGTACAATCTGCTGGAACTCTTTCTTACTGGGTGAACCAAAGTAGATGGTTACGCCGAAACGATAAACCAGGGAGAGTTTTTCCTGCACAGTATCATTTGTATGAAGGTCATCATCCCGGTCAGCCTTGTCGCTGAATTTTTCCCGGACCAGATGCCGGCGGTTGGAGGTAGCATAGATTAGGATATTATCTGGTTTTCGTTCCAGACCTCCTTCAATTACAGCTTTCAGATATTTATATTCAATTTCAAAATCCTCAAAGGACAGGTCATCCATGTAGATAATAAATTTGTAATGCCGGTTTTTAATCTGGGCGATCACATCATTCAGGTCCTTGAATTGGTGTTTGTATACTTCAATAATACGCAGGCCTCTGTCATAATACTGATTAAGGATTGCTTTGATACATGAGGACTTTCCAGTTCCTGCATCTCCAAAAAGAAGACAGTTATTGGCCGGCTTTCCATTTAAGAAGGCCTCTGTATTGTCAATCAGTTTTTTCTTGGCAATTTCGTAACCCACCAGGTCATCCAGATGCACATGGGCAATCTTAGTAATGGGAACGATTTTTACCCGCTGGTCATTGGGGCCGTGTTCCAGACGAAAGGCTTTGTGGAGACCAAGTTTTCCTACACCGTAATCTTTGTAAAAGTCTACCATATGTTTCATGAATTCTTCCGGAGAGTTGGAAGCGGCCAAAAGATTGCTTAAAGTGTTCAGACGGCTGCTGATCCGTTCATTAAACTGTTTGCTCCCATGGCTGTCATTTTCATATTCATTGATCAGATGGCAGCAGGAGGATGAGCCGTAAAAATTTTCAAAAGCTGAAAAATCCAGGTTAAAAAGGTCCTTGAAAATCTCAAAATCATGGAGAGCAAGCTGGTTAATGGTGCCTTCCACTGGGCCGGTGATCTCACAGGCAGTACTGAAAGCATTTTCATGATTGGCAAGGAGATAGGTAAGATAGCTGTGCCACAGATTTCCCGTAAAACCATAGGTGCTGGCCATTTCTACCAGCCGGTTCATGCAGCTGTAAAACAAAGATTTGGACTTGCCAGGCTCTTCTGGCTCAAGACAGCAGATTTCCAAGGCTCTGGACATGTCTTCCAGGATATCTCCCTGCTGAAAATTTCGGTATAAGATACATTCGTCAATATTAAACATCCTTCTGATTCCTTTCTAATAATTGCCGTGGATACGGAAATTCTGAGTTTCAGCCTCCAGACCCCGGAGGGCATTCTTTACAGCACTGTCACTTAAATTCCCCTCAAAATCCACAAAAAAGCGGTATTCCCAGTTGCGCCCATGAATAGGCCGGGATTCAATCTTGGTCATATTCAGTCCATTATAGATGAAATGAGACAAGCTGTTGTAAAGACTTCCGCTTTCATGGGGCAGTTCATAGCTGACACTGATTTTACCTGCATTTCGGCAATAGATTTTATCTCTGGTAACAATAATAAATCTGGTAGAGTTTCCAGCGTTAGTATATATATTCTCTTTCAGCACGGAAAGACCGAAAAATTCAGCAGCATAGGGACTGGAGATAGCTGCCTGGGTATGGTCTCCTTCTTCTGCGATTTTCTTGGCTGCAGCAGCTGTGTTTCCAAATTCATGAGTTACCCACTCTTTGTGAGACTCCAGGAAGACTCTGCATTGCATAAGGGCCTGAGGATGGGAATAGACATCTGTAATTTCTTCCATGGAAGTTCCAGGAAGACCTACCAGAGCATGCTGACAGGGGATGATCTGTTCCCCTACGATTACATGGTCATACTTGGTCAGCAGGTCATAATTGTCCTGGACAATGCCTGCAGTAGAATTTTCTATAGGCAGAACAGCAAAATCAGCGTCATAGTTTTTGATTGCTTCCATGGCATCTTTCCAGGTATCTACATGAAAACTTTTGATGTTTTTTCCAAAAAAAGTATTCATGGCGGCATAGCTGTAAGCACCTTCTACTCCCTGGAACACTACAGTGACGTCTTCTTTTTTCAGAGCATCTACAGGGGAAAAAAGCGGATCCCATGTGCCTTTATGTTCCTCCATAAGCTGATACTGGCGCTTTCTGCTGATAGACATGATCTGCCGGTAGAGTTCATAAATTCCTCTGCTGTTAAACTCTCCGGAAGCCTGACTGCTGAGGGTCTCCAATTTTGCCTTCTCTCTGCTGGCATCAAAAACAGGTTTCTTTGTCTCTATTTTAAACCGGGCCACCTTTTCCGCCACGGCCATTCTCTCTTCAAAAAGCCTGACGATCTGATCGTCGATATGGTCGATTTCATCTCTGAGCTGGGTCAGATCTAACATTTGTATCTTCCTTCCTTTTTCATAAAGTTATTATGCTTATGATACACCGACAGATTTTCTCCCGCAAGTCTTTTGTTCCGGAAATTAGAAGAAAACCTGAAACCTTCTGCTCTTCAGCATGTATGAAGCATCTGGGACAGAGACATAATAAAGAAAAACTATAATCATTAAAAGAGGAGAAGAAGATATGAAAGGTGATTTTCTGCGGTGCGGAGCCACAGGCTGGTGCCTTGAGATCTTCTGGACAGGCCTTCATGCAGCAGGAAGAAAGGAATGGAAAATGATGGGACAGTCTTCTTTGTGGATGTTTCCCATATATGGTATGGCTGCCTGTATAGGTCCACTATCCAGATATCTGAAAAAGATTCCTGCCATATTGCGGGGGAGCCTGTATATGACGGGAATCTTTGCGGCAGAATTCAGTACGGGACTCCTCCTGAAACATTATAATGTGTGTCCCTGGGATTATAGCCGTTATCCCCTGAATTATAAAGGTGTGATCCGACTTGACTATGCGCCCCTGTGGTTCTGTACGGGACTGCTTTTTGAAAAAATATTGTCTCATGAAAAGTGAAAATTCTTGAAATACCCCTGGAAGTAGTATATGATAGTAAAAAAGTCAAACATATACAGGAGGTAATCTATGAGACACTTAATGAGTCCGTTGGATTTATCCGTAGAGGAATTGGACAAGGTTTTAGATCTGGCCAATGATATTGAAAATAATCCGGAGAAATACGCTCATAAATGTGACGGAAAAATTCTTGCAACTTTGTTTTATGAGCCAAGTACACGTACACGTCTCAGCTTTGAGTCGGCAATGCTTCGTTTGGGAGGAAAGGTCCTGGGTTTTTCCAGCGCTAATTCCAGTTCAGCGGCAAAAGGCGAGAGTGTGGCAGATACTCTCCGGATGATTTCATGTTATGCGGACATCTGCGCCATGCGCCATCCAAAGGAGGGTGCGCCTCTGGTAGGCTCCATGGCATCCCAGATTCCGGTGATCAATGCAGGCGACGGAGGACATCAGCATCCTACTCAGACATTGACAGATTTACTTACCATTCGTTCTATGAAAGGGCGGCTGGATAATATTACCATTGGTCTTTGCGGAGATCTGAAGTTTGGCAGGACCGTACATTCTCTTATTGAAGCGTTGGTGAGATACGAAGGCGTAAAATTTGTGCTGATTTCTCCAGAAGAACTGAAGATACCGGATTATATCCGGGAGGATGTACTAAAGGCCAGCGGTCATGAATTTCAGGAAGTAGAAAGACTGGAAGACGCTCTCCCCAAACTGGATCTGTTATACATGACCAGGGTGCAGAAAGAAAGATTCTTCAACGAAGAAGATTATGTGAGAATGAAGGATTTCTATATTCTGGACAAGGCAAAAATGGAGCTTGCCGGCCCAGATATGCTGGTGCTTCATCCGCTGCCAAGAGTAAATGAAATTTCCATAGAGGTGGACTCAGATCCCAGAGCAGCTTATTTTAAACAGGCAAGATACGGGGTTTATGTCCGCATGGCGCTGATCCTGAGTCTGCTGGGAATGGGGGTAGAATTATGTTAAATGTAGGACAATTAAGTGAAGGTGTGGTTCTGGACCATATCAAAGCCGGTAAGAGCATGACCATTTATCATGATCTGGAGCTGGATAAACTGGATTGTTGTGTGGCAATTATTAAAAATGCCAGAAGCAACAAAATGGGAAGAAAAGACATCATCAAGGTGGAATGCCCCATTGATACCCTGGATCTGGATATTCTGGGATTTATCGATCACAATATTACAGTGAACATCATCAAGGACGGAGAAATCGTAGAGAAGAAAAAACTAAGCCTTCCTAAAGAGGTCCACAATGTGATCAAGTGTAAAAACCCCCGGTGTATTACTTCCATTGAACAGGAACTGGAACAGATTTTTATCCTGGCAGATCCTAAAAAGGAAATCTACCGCTGCAAATACTGTGAAGAAAAATACAGAGGAAGCAGAAACAAATAAAAATATATGAAAAGAGGCTGTTCTTGAAGGATATTTTCAGAACAGCCTCTTTTCATCAAGGTACGGTGCTAAAAAGGCAAAAGAGGACAGAAATATAGAAAATCCAAAGAAAACACTGGACATTTGACAGGGAAAAAGCTATTATTTATACAATGCGGAAAAGCATTCTGTCATAGGAAAGCAGATTAGAAAGCCCCTAAGGAGGATATATGAAATGAAGAAAGTTGTAAAATTCGGAGGAAGTTCTCTGGCCAGTGCAGCACAGTTTGAGAAAGTGGGAGCTATTATCCGGGGAGATGAAAGCAGAAGATATGTGGTGCCTTCAGCTCCTGGAAAACGTTTTTCTGAAGATACAAAGGTTACAGACTTATTATATGCCTGCTACCGCAGTGCCGGAGACGAAGAGAGATTTCCAAAAATCTTAAAAGAAATCAAAAGCCGTTATCAGGAGATCATAGACGGACTTGGACTGTCTTTATCCCTGGAGGAGGATTTTGCTTTGCTGGAAGAAAATTTCAATAAGCAGATCGGAGAGGAATATGCGGCTTCCAGAGGGGAATATTTAAATGGAAAGATTATGGCGGCTTATCTGGGATTTGCCTTTGTGGACCCGGCAGAGATGATCCGTTTTGACGGAAATGGCCAGTTTGACGGCGAAATAACGGAAAAACTGGTGGCTAAAAAACTGGGAGACCTGGAGCGGGCAGTAATTCCGGGATTTTATGGCGCGAAGGAAGACGGAACGATTAAAACCTTCTCAAGAGGAGGATCTGATATTACAGGTTCTATTGTAGCAGGAGCTGTTGATGCAGATCTATATGAGAACTGGACAGATGTGTCAGGCTTTCTGGTAACAGATCCCAGGATTATCCAGAATCCGAAACCTATCGATACCATTACATACCGTGAGCTGAGAGAGCTGTCCTATATGGGAGCCACGGTTCTTCATGAAGATGCGATTTTCCCTGTGCGTAAAGCCGGTATCCCTATTAACATCCGCAACACCAATGCTCCGGAAGATCCAGGTACGATGATCGTAGAAGATACCTGCAAAAAGCCCCCCTATACCATTACCGGTATTGCAGGAAAAAAGGGCTTCTGTGCTCTGAACATCGAAAAATCTATGATGAACTCAGAAATCGGATTTGGCAGAAAAGTGCTGCAGGTACTGGAAGAACAGGGGATTGCTTTTGAGCATATTCCATCGGGGATCGATACAATGACAATTTTCATCCACCAGGATGAATTTGCCCAGAAAGAGCAGCAGGTAATTTCAGGAATTCACCGGGTAGTGAAACCAGATTATATGGAACTGGAGACAGATCTTTCTCTTATTGCAGTCGTGGGCAGAGGCATGCGTTCCAACAGAGGCACAGCTGCCAGAATTTTTGCGGCTCTGGCTCATGCCAATGTAAACGTTAAGATGATCGACCAGGGCTCCAGTGAGCTGAATGTAATTGTAGGAGTCCGTGACGAGGACTTTGAACCGGCAATCCGGGCGATATATGATATTTTTGTGGAGACTCAGATTTAAGAAGGACGGAAAATAGGAGAAGATAGTATGAAAACCAGAAAAAATTCATTGCTTCGATGGGTAGCCATGATTGAACTGGTCTTGGGTGCCTATGACTTGATGAATGGACTGATGTCTGCATTTGTACTGATTACGGATTTGGAAGGAGTTACAGCTTCTTTTACAGAGAGTGGAGTGGAATTTTCTGTTCCGATTCTGGTAATTTCTGTAGCGATCACCTGTATAGGGGGTCTTATTATGGTTTTGGCAGGAGCCATGGGCATGATTTTTGCATCTATTCCAGGAAAGCAGAAACTTCCTCTTTACTGCGGTTACGGTCTCTTTGCTTTTGTAATCTTGTCAGCGGTTATACAGATCGCATTTATGGGAGCTGGTCTTCCTTTGTCCATGCTTCTCTCCTTAGTTCTCCATGGACTTTATATGTGGGGAGCTGTAAAGAATAAAAAAGAACTGGAAGCAGGAGTATAAGAGGCGTCAGATTATGAAATATGAACATAAAACTCAGTATTATGAGACAGATCAGATGGGGATCATTCATCATTCCAATTACATCCGGTGGTTTGAAGAGGCCAGGGTGGACTTTATGGAGGGATGCGGCTTCTCTTATGCCCAGATGGAAAAAGATGGACTGATCAGTCCGGTGCTTTCTGTGTCCTGTGAATATAAGACTATGACTCATTTTGGAGATACTGTTGAGATAGAAACAGAAATTGTAAAGTATAACGGTATAAAACTGGAGCTGTCCTATACAGTCAGAGATAAGGAAACAGGAGAGGTGCGGTGTCTTGGAAAAAGCAGCCACTGTTTCCTGGACAGAGAAGGAAGACCGGTTTCACTAAAAAGAGGCTGGGACAAATACCATCAGGGCTTTTCGAAAGAAAGTGTTAAATAAGTATTACAATCCGGATTTCTTGTTGACAAAGAAGTCCGGATTTTTTATACTACAAGTGTACTAAGACACATAGTACACTTGATACGCAGTGAAATTATCAACTCCGCTGCTTGCGGAAATAAGACATGACTGATGGAAAGGAGGAGCCGGATTGATTGTTATTGATTATCAGAATCGGAAACCTATCTATGAACAGATCGTGGAAAGATTTCAGATGCTGATCGTAAAAGGTATTCTGGAGGCAGATTCCCAGATGCCATCTGTCAGGACTCTGGCCAGTGAGCTTTCGATTAATCCAAATACAATCCAGAAAGCCTATACGATCCTGGAGCAGCAGGGATATATCTATCCTGTAAAAGGCAGGGGGAATTTTGTGTCAGGAAATCAGACCCTGAAAGAAAAAAAGGAGGAAGTTTTTTTCCAGAAGCTGCGGGACGTTATTCAGGAAGGAAAAGAGCTGGGAATTGAAAAAGAAAGATGTATTGCCAAAACGTCTGAATTTTATGAGGAGGATAAAGTATGATAAAAACAGAGGGGCTGTGTAAGAGATTCGGCTCTCTTCAGGCTGTGGATCACATATCTCTCACAATAGAGGACAACAGCATCTTTGGTTTGGCAGGGACCAATGGAGCGGGAAAGAGTACTTTCCTCAGAATGCTGGCCGGTGTGCTGAAACCGGACGAGGGAAAGATTTCAGTAGACGGAGAGCCGGTTTTTGAAAATCCTGCAGTTAAGGAAGAAATTTTTTTCCTGCCGGATACCGCCTACTTTTTTCCAAATGCGTCTATTGCAGATATGGAGGAATATTACGCTGCCTACTATCCACGGTATGACAGGAAGAAAGTAAAAAGCCTGACTGAAAAGGTAGGATTAGAATATAAGAGAAAAATCAGTACTTTTTCCAAAGGGATGAAAAGACAGGCAGCTTTAATATTGGGAATCAGCGCAGGAACAAAATATCTTTTCTGCGATGAGACTTTTGACGGTCTGGACCCGGTGATGCGTCAGGCGGCAAAGAGCCTGCTGGCCTATGAGGTGGCCAACCGCTCTTTTTCCCCGATTATTGCATCACATAACTTAAGAGAACTGGAAGATATCTGTGATCATGTGGGACTTCTTCACAAAGGAGGCGTGCTTCTCTCCAAAGATATTGAAGAAATGAAAGAAAACATCCATAAGGTTCAATGTGTGATACCAGATGAAAAGGATGAAGAGGAACTGCTGAAAGAATTACAGGTGGTCAAATCGGAAAAAAGACTTTCCCTGCTGACTATGGTAGTCCGGGGAGACAGGGAGGAAATCATGAGAAAGATCCAGAGGCGGAATCCTCTTTTTGCAGAGGCCATTCCTCTGACATTGGAAGAAATATTTATCAGTGAAACGGAGGTGGCAGGTTATGACATCAAGAAATTATTTACTTAAAACTATCGGGGGAAATATCCGGAGGAATTTCTGGCTGATGATTTTATTCTTCCTTGCCTTTCTGGTAGTTATGCCGGCCAGTACCCTGACGGCATTGGATGGGGCAAAATATATCGATACCACAAACTTTACTGTTAACATGACAAATACTTTTATCCAATGTATCAGAAGCTCTCTGGTTCAGGTTATAGTGGCCGGCTGCGGAGCTCTGGCGGCTCTTTCGGTCTTCTTTTACCTTTATTCCCAGGAGAAGACAGATTTTTACCACAGTCTTCCCATGAGAAGAGAAGGATTGTTTATGGCACAGTTTTTAAGCGGATTCAGTCTGTTTCTGATCCCTTATGTATTAAACCTGCTGCTGACTCTTGCTATAGGGTTGGTTTACGGTGCAGTGAACCAGACAGCCCTGAGTATTTTGGTAATACATACCCTTCTGGCGGTGATTTATTTTCTGGCAATCTATGGAGCGGCGGTCCTTGCCATCCTGCTCACAGGAAACCTTTTTACAGGTACGCTGGGATTTATGACACTGATGTTTTACGGGCCAATCCTCTATATGACTTTTACCAGACTTAATGCCAGATTTTTTGAAACAATCGTACAGGAGATGGACTATGATTTTGGGATTTTTCTAAGCCCTCTTATTGCCTATATCAGCGGGGGAACAGTGGATTGGACCTGGAAATCTTTGTGTATATATTTCCTTTACGGAGTTGTTCTGGCCCTGGTTGTGATCCTGGCGGACATATTGGTTTACCGGATACGTCCTTCAGAAAGCTTCCATAAAGCCATTGCATTTAAAAAGCTGGAGCCAGTGATCAAGGTCTGCGGGATACTTCCTCTTTCCCTGCTCTGTGCTCTGTATTTCAGCGGTTACATGTATAACCAATTTTTCTGGATGGTCATCGGCGCAGTAGTGCTCACTCTGATCTTTTCCATGATCTTCGATTTCCTCTGTAATATGGATATCCGTATGGCTCTGAAGCCTAAGGTATCAACAGGGGTGATTCTGGCAGTTTTGATACTGATTCTTGGAGGATACCGGACAGATATCACAGGAGTGGATACTTTTTTACCAGATGAAGAGAAGGTTGCTTCTATGTCTCTGTATCTTCCCAGTGTCAGCGGTCAGTTCCAGTATCCGGAAAGCAGTGTGACGGAAAGCCCTACATATACCACATTCTCGCTGAAGCAGTGGGTAGAGGATTTCCAGGAGATTTACGCGCTGGCAGAAAAGAGTGTGGAATATGTCAGGAACCATGAGGCCTATGCATCAGATGTGCAGAGTCTCCGGGAAAACGGTGATCCAGAGCAGACGATGGTTATGATCTATATAGGCTATCACATGAAATCCGGACAGGATGTATACCGAATGTACTATATACCGGAGACCGAGGAACTGGTAGAAAATATCGGACGGGTATATGACACCTGGGAATACAGAGAAAAGATTTTGCCTACCAGCTATATCGATACAGAAAAAATTGAAAATATTTATACCTACAGTTTTACAGAATCAGGAAAGGCTTTAACTTTATCTGATGAAAATCAGGAAAGGCTGCTAAAAACCTACCAGGAAGAACTGGAAAATATGACCTTTGACCAGAGCCGCAGGGAGAAGCAGGTAGGATGGCTGGAACTTCAGGAAAAGGCAGAACCGGAGATCAGTGCTATGGGATACAGCGTGAATAGTACCTATACTTATAGCTATAACCTTCCAGTATATGCGAGCTTCGAGAAGACCAGAGCTATGCTGGAAAAGCTGGGGAATCCTATGGCTGACAGTATTGAGCCAGACCAGGTAGAATCTATCTTATTGAGCAGGTATTCCTATGAAAGCGGGGAAGAACAGTACCTGGAAAAAGAATACCGCACGGAAGAAGACATTGAGAAGCTCCTGGCCCAGGCTACTTTCCGTGACGAGCGCTTTACTGTAGGAAGCCATGTAAACTACCAGGTTTCCTGTGAGATTACCTGGAAGGACAGTAAAAAAGATAAGATAGCATTTTATATTTTTGAAGACAGCAGTCTGACAGATATTTTAGAACAATTAAATCAAGGGAATACTGACTAACAGATTTGCATAGAGAAAGGATCAGAGCAGAATACCTGAAAACAGGCTGCTTTGGTCCCTTTTTCGTTGACAAGTAAGAGGAGAGAAGGGTAAAATAGAATAAAATATTTGTTTTAAAACAGCGGAGATATTGCAAATGGACAGAGAATTAAATTTAGAGAACGAAAAAGAACTGACAGCATTGGGCAAGGCCCTTTCCTCAGAAGCCCGGATCAGAATTCTCAGTTTATTGGGAAACGGTCCTCTGTGTGTAAATGAGATTGCAGAAATGCTGGACATACCGGCTTCTTCTGCAGCCTTGAATATCCGTGTTCTGGAAGAGGCAGGCCTGATCCGCACAGAATTGAAACCAGCGGCAAGAGGTTCCATGAAAATGTGTATTCCCCAAGAAGGAAAAGTAATCCTGGATCTTCAGAAACAGGAGGAGAAAAAGAAAGAAGAGATAATTTCCATGCCGGTGGGAAACTATGTGGACTATCGGATCACCCCTACCTGCGGAATGGTAAACGAGGAAGGCTATATTGATGGAGAAGATGAACCCAGATGCTTCTATGACCCTAAGCGGACAACGGCAAAACTGATCTGGTTTTCTTCCGGATATCTGGAATACCGGTTCCCTAATGCGGCTCTTCAGGAGGAACCGGCCAGAGTCTTAGAGTTTTCGGCAGAACTGTGTTCAGAGGCACCGGACTATAATCTGGACTATCCTTCAGACATCACTTTATGGATTAACGGAAAAGAAGCGGGAACCTGGATCTGTCCTTCGGACTTTGGAGGAAGAAGGGGAAAACTGAACCCTGACTGGTGGGAGGACAGCAAGAGCCAGTATGGAAATCTGAAAACCTGGAGACTGGACCGTTCCGGAACTTATCTGGATGGAGAGAGAAGCGCTCCTTTTAAGATAGAGGATTATGATCTGGAAAAAGGCCCTTATATTTCTGTGATCATAGGAATCAAAGAACAGGCAGAACACATAGGAGGGGTGAATATATTTGGAAACTGCTTCGGCGACTATCCTCAGGACCTGGTTATGAAAGTAAAATTTTAAAAAAGGGGTTTACAAACAGGTAATCTGTGCTATAATTGCGATAGAAACATAAAAAATGAAATGAAACATAAAAAATGTTTTAAATGCAAAGCATGGAGGTAGAAATGATGCTGCAATTGATGGAAAAGTTTCAGAAGCTTTTTGGAGAAGGAGGAGATATTCGCTCTTACTTCTCGCCGGGACGTGTAAATCTTATCGGCGAGCACACAGATTATAACGGAGGACATGTTTTTCCCTGCGCGCTGACTATTGGCACCTATGGCGTGGCAAGAAAGAGAGGGGATAGGAAAATCCGTCTTTACTCTGAAAATTTCAGCAAAATGGGCGTTATAGAAACCAGTCTGGACGACCTGGTATATCAGGACAGTGCAGGATGGACCAATTATCCCAAAGGGATTGTCTGGACCTTTCGTGAAAAAGGCTATCCCATTGATAAAGGTTTTGACATGCTGATGTATGGAAATATTCCTAATGGCTCAGGTCTTTCTTCTTCTGCCTCTGTGGAGCTTCTTATGGGAATTATCCTGAAAGATCTGTTCGGATATGAAGACCTGACCATGATAAACCTGGCTCTGATGGGACAGTATGGGGAAAATAATTTTAACGGTATGAACTGCGGGATCATGGATCAGTTTGCCATAGCAATGGGGAAAAAAGACCATGCGATTTTCCTGGATACCCAGAATCTTCAGTACGAATATGCGCCAATCCATATGGAAGGCTGCAAAATTGTTATTGCTGCAAGCAACAAGAAGAGAAAACTGACAGATTCTAAATATAACGAGAGAAGAGCGGAATGTGAAGAAGCCCTGAAAGATATCCAGAGTGTGAAGAATGTTCAGGCTCTTGGGGAATTGTCTGAGGAAGAGTTTGAGGAGATAAAAGACGTTATAAAAAATCCGGTCTGCAGGAAAAGAGCAAAGCACGCAGTCTATGAAAATCAGAGAACAGTTCGGGCGGTTAAGGCTCTGAAAAATAATGAACTGGAAACTTTCGGAAGACTGATGAACGAATCCCATATATCTCTGAGAGATGATTACGAAGTTACGGGGAAAGAGCTGGATACCCTGGTAGAAGCAGCCTGGAAACAGGAAGGCGTTATCGGTTCAAGAATGACAGGGGCAGGCTTTGGAGGCTGTACAGTCAGTATTGTAAAAGAGGATAAGGTAGAGGATTTTGTTAAAAATGTAGGCGGAATTTACGAAAAGACCATAGGTTATGCAGCAGACTTTTATGTAGTGGAGATTGGTGACGGAACAAGAAGGATTTCTTAAAGAAGCAATAGAAAGGAGAAGGGTGAAAGATATGTTGAACAAGAATATCAGAGATCTGGTACAGTATGGGATTGATACAGGGCTGGTGCCTGAGTGTGAGAGGGTTTATACTACGAATCTTCTGCTGGATGTATTTCATGAAGACGAATACACAGAGCCGGAGGACCAGGAAGTATGCAAAGACCTGGAGACCATTCTGGGAGAACTTCTAAATGAGGCAGTAAAAAGAGGGATTATTGAAGATAGTATTGGCTACCGGGATCTGTTTGACACCAAAATCATGAACTGCCTGGTTCCCCGTCCGGCCCAGGTTCAGGAAAAATTCTGGAAAGAGTACGAGAAAAGCCCTGAAGCGGCTACAGAATTTTTCTATAAATTCAGTCAGGATACGGATTATATCCGCCGTTACCGCATAAAGAAAGACAGGCGCTGGACTGTGGAAAGCCCCTATGGAACCATAGATATCACCATTAACCTTTCCAAGCCGGAAAAAGATCCAAAGGCTATTGCCGCTGCAAAGAATGCAAAACAGAGCAGTTATCCAAAATGCCAGCTCTGCATGGAAAATGAGGGATATGCAGGAAGACTGAATCACCCTGCAAGAGAAAACCACCGGATCATTCCCATCACTATTAATGACAGCCAGTGGGGATTCCAGTATTCTCCATATGTTTACTATAACGAACATTGTATTGTCTTCAATGGACAGCACATTCCTATGAAGATTGAGAGAAATACCTTTGTAAAACTTTTTGATTTTATCAAGCTGTTTCCTCATTATTTCCTGGGGTCTAATGCAGACCTGCCCATTGTAGGAGGCTCTATTTTAAGCCACGACCACTTCCAGGGAGGACATTATACTTTTGCCATGGCCAAGGCTCCTATGGAAGAAAAAGTTGTCATTCCAGGCTATGAAGATGTAGAAGCAGGCATCGTAAAATGGCCTCTTTCCGTGCTGAGAATCCGGAGCAAAGATGAGAAAAGGCTTATTGACCTGGCAAGCCATGTACTGGAAGTATGGAGAGGATACACAGACGAAGCTGCCTTTGTCTTTGCGGAAACAGATGGAGAGCCCCACAATACTATTACTCCTATCGCCAGAAAGAAAGGGGATATGTTCGAGCTGGATCTGACCCTTAGAAATAATATCACTACGGAGGAAAATCCTTTAGGAGTGTACCATCCCCATGCAGAGTACCACCATATCAAGAAAGAAAATATTGGTCTTATTGAGGTTATGGGTCTGGCTGTCCTTCCTGCAAGACTGAAGGAAGAACTGGAACTTCTGGCAGAATACATATTGGAAGGAAAAGATCCTGCAGAAAATGAAATGCTGGAAAAACACAGTGTCTGGGTAAAGGAATTCCTTCCAAAATATCCTGAGATCACAAAGGAGAATGTAATGGACATCCTTCAGGAAGAAGTGGGGCAGGTATTCGTTCATGTACTGGAGGACGCAGGAGTTTATAAGTGTACACCTGAGGGAAGGGAAGCCTTCCGCCGCTTTATAAAGGTTTTATAAGAACAAATGCAGAGGAAACAAAAAAGATAGGCGCTCCTGCCTGTCTTTTTTGTTTCCTTTATGCTATACTACAAGAATAAGATAGAAATTATCCAACAACAAGGAGAACAGACATGAAGGAAAAAATCCTGCTGATAGACGGGCACAGTATCTTGAACAGAACTTATTACGGGCTTCCGGACCTGACAAATTCCGAAGGCCTTCATACCAACGCCATATACGGGTTTCTCAATATCCTATTTAAAATGCTGGAGGAGGAGAATCCCGATTACCTTACAGTAGCCTTTGACCTTCCTGCCCCTACCTTCCGCCATAAAATGTATGATGCCTATAAAGGGACCAGAAAGCCTATGCCGGGAGAGCTGCGGGAACAGGTGCCGGTGATGAAAGACGTGCTGGAAGCCATGGGAGTAAATATTGTATCTAAAGAAGGGTATGAGGCAGATGACGTCCTGGGAACTCTGGCAAAGAAAAGCGAAACTCAGGGAATGGATGTGACCATTCTTTCCGGTGACAGGGATCTCCTTCAGCTGGCCACAGAAAATATCTGTATCCGGATTCCCAAGACAAAGGGAGGAAAGACTACTATTGAGGACTATTATGCAAAAGATGTAAAAGAGGCTTACCAGCTTACGCCGCCTCAGATCATAGAGCTGAAAGCCCTGATGGGAGATTCTGCCGACAATATTCCCGGACTTCCGGGAGTAGGTGAGAAAACTGCCACAAAGCTCCTTCTGGAATACGGTACTGCAGAAAATGCCTATGCTCATGTGGAGGAAATCAAGCCCAAGAAAGCCCAGAACGCCTTTCTGGAGCATTATGATCTGGCAGTGCTGAGCCGAAAGCTGGCGACTATCAATACCGACAGTCCTGTGGAACTGGACCGGGAGAAGGCAAGGGTCCATGATTTCTATACCCAGGAGGCCTATGAATTTTTCAAGGAGCTGGAGTTTAAAAACTTCCTTTCCAGATTCCAGGATAAGGGAGAACAGGTAAAGGCAGAAGAGTATTTCCAGACAGTGACGGATCTTGCCCTTGCAGAAGAAATCTTCAAAAAAGCAGAAGAAAAAGAAGGCATCGGTCTGGAACTTTTGGAAGAGGGAGATAGTTTCCTTGGCCTGGGGCTGTCCTATGAGGAGGAAGAGAAGTTTCAGGTGTACTGTTTTCTGCCTCAGGGATTTTTGACCAGGGATTATCTCATGGAGAAGGCTGACCGTCTCTGCGGACATGGCAGACTGGTTGCTTCTCTGGATATTAAGACTATGCTCCGTCACATGGATATCCAGGAGCATACAGCTATGTTTGACGCAGGGATCGCTGCCTATCTTCTGAATCCTCTGAAGTCCCAGTATACTTATGATGATATTGCCAAGGAATACCTGGGAGAAATCCTTCCTGCTAAAGAAGACCTTATAGGAAAGCTTTCCTATGTGAAGGCTTCTGATGAAAAAGAACAGGAAGTTGCCAAAAGTATCTGCTACATGGCTTATGTGGCGCTGAAGTCTCAAAAGCCCCTTCTGGGAGCTCTGGAAAGCACAGGAATGAAAGCTTTATTTACAGACATTGAAATGCCTCTGCTTTTTACTCTTTCCGATATGGAAAAGGAAGGCATCCGGGTCAATGGAGAAGAGTTGAAGGAGTATGGAGAAAAACTTCAGGTTCGTATCGAAGAGCTGGAGAAAACCATCTGGGAAGAGGCAGGAGAGGAATTTAATATCAATTCGCCCAAGCAGCTGGGAGTGATTCTTTTTGAAAAGATGGGGCTGCCGGGGGGGAAAAAGACCAAGACCGGATATTCTACAGCAGCAGATGTGCTGGAGAAGCTGGCGCCGGATCATCAGATTGTAGCGGATATCCTGGAATACCGGCAGCTTGCAAAGCTGAAGTCTACTTACGCAGACGGACTGGCCAACTATATAGATGAAGGAGGAAGGATCCATTCCACCTTTAATCAGACCATTACTGCCACTGGAAGGATCAGCAGTACAGAACCAAACCTTCAGAACATCCCTGTCCGGACAGAGCTGGGAAGAATGCTCAGGAAGGTCTTTATCCCTAAAGAGGGTTATGTATTTCTGGATGCAGATTATTCCCAGATCGAGCTTCGCGTGCTGGCCCATATGTCCGGAGATGAGAAGCTGATCCAGGCATACCGGGAGGCCCAGGATATCCACAGGATCACAGCTTCCCAGGTCTTCCATGTTCCCTTTGAACAGGTGACACCTCTTCAGAGAAGAAATGCCAAGGCAGTAAACTTTGGGATTGTCTATGGCATCAGCTCCTTTGGATTGAGCCAGGATCTGAGTATTACCAGAAAAGAGGCTGCTCAGTATATTGAGGATTATTTCAAGACCTATCCAAAGATCAAAGGATTTCTGGACGGACTGGTGAAACAGGCAAAGGAACAAGGATATGTGTCTACTATGTTTGGAAGAAGACGTCCGGTGCCGGAACTGAAATCCAGCAACTTTATGCAGCGTTCTTTCGGAGAAAGGGTAGCTATGAATTCTCCCATTCAGGGAACCGCTGCTGACATCATAAAAATTGCCATGAACCGGGTAAGCAGAAGACTCAGAGAAGAAAATCTGAAGTCAAAGCTGATCCTTCAGGTTCATGATGAGCTGCTCATTGAGACAGCCAGAGAGGAAGAGCCCAGGGTGGCCGCTATCCTGGAGGAAGAGATGAAAGGAGCAGCAGAGCTGTCTGTGGCTTTGGAAGTGGATATGCATACCGGAGAAAACTGGTATGAAGCTAAATAGCGGATTTTTACGAAGGAGGGAAAAGTATGAGAGTAATCGGTGTGACAGGGGGCGTAGGCTCAGGGAAAAGCGCGGTTTTAAATTATATTGAGGCCCATTTTGACGCCAGGATCGTAAAGGCAGACGAAGTAGGACATATGCTGATGATGCCCTGGGGAAAATGCTATGAGCCGGTGGTGAAGCTTTTTGGAGACTGGGTCGTAAAGGAGGACGGCTCTCTGGACCGTCAGGCCATTGCCCAGATCGTATTTAAGGATTCCGAAATGCTGAAAAAGCTCAATGGGATTATCCACCCTGAAGTGAAAAAATACATTGTGAATGAGATAGAAAGATCCAGAAAAGAAGAGACAGAATTCTTCTTTTTGGAAGCTGCCCTTCTTCTGGAAGAAAAATATGATGAAATCTGTGACGAGATATGGTATATTTATTGCGAAAAAGAAGTCCGGATGGAGCGCCTTCGCCGGGACCGGGGATATTCAGATGAACGGATCCGCCAGGTAATGGAAAATCAGCTTCCCGATGAGGAGTATGAGGCTCACTGTGACTTCCAATTATATAACGATGAAGATGTGGCCCACACCTATCTTCAGATCGAGCGAAGGATGAGAACATATTATGAATCTGTGTAGTATAGCCAGCGGAAGCAGCGGCAACTGTATTTACGTGGGAAGTGAGCACACCAGCCTGCTGGTAGACGTTGGGATCAGCAAAAAGCGCATTGAGGAAGGACTGCGCAGCATTGACCGGAGCTGTCAGGAGTGTGACGGAATCCTGATCACCCATGAACACTCCGATCACATTAAAGGTCTGGGAGTGATTTCCAGAAAGCATGGGATACCGGTTTATTGTACAAAAGGGACCATGGAGGCGATCCAGAGGATGAACAGTCTGGGGAAACTGCCTCCTGATCTTTTTCACGTCATCGAGGCTGACCGCCCTTTTCAGATCGGAGACCTTCAGGTAAACCCTTTCGCCATCTCCCATGATGCGGCGGAACCGGTAGGGTACCGGATCAACCAGGGAGAAAAGTCTGTGGGGATTGCCACAGACCTGGGGTATTATGATGAGTACATAGTCCAGAATCTTTCAGGACTGGATGTGCTTCTCCTGGAGGCCAATCATGACGTGAACATGCTTCAGGTGGGAAGGTATCCCTATTATCTGAAGCAGCGTATCCTGGGAAATAAGGGGCACTTGTCCAATGAGACGGCGGGAAGACTGCTTTGCAGGCTTCTCCATGACCGCCTCCAGGCGGTTTTTCTGGGACATCTGAGCCAGGAAAACAATTACGAGGCACTGGCCTATGAGACCGTGTGCTCAGAGGTGACTATGGGAGAAAATCCCTGGACTTCCTCAGATTTTAAGATTACCGTGGCCCACAGGGACAGAATATCCGACCTGGTCACCATTTAGAAAAGGAGCAGAATCATGAAAAAGACAATTATTACTGTAGTGGGAAAAGATACTGTAGGCATTATCGCAAAGGTATGTACTTATCTGGCAGAGAACAGGGTGAATATCCTGGATATTTCCCAGACCATTGTAGATGGATATTTCAATATGATGATGATCACAGATACCAGCCTGTCCCCGAAAAAGCTGGATGTACTTTCCAAGGAACTGGAAGAAGTGGGGAAAGAAATCGGCGTGGCGGTCCATGTGCAGCATGAGGATATCTTTACCAAGATGCACCGCATCTGAGACACCAGGGAGAAAGGACAGGTAAGACAGATTATGATAAATATGTATGAGGTCAATGAGACCAATAAAATGATCGAGCAGGAAAATCTGGATGTGCGTACCATTACTTTGGGTATCAGCCTTCTGGACTGTATTGATTCGGACCTGCAGCAGGTAAACCGGAAAGTTTATGAGAAGATCACCACCCTTGCCGGACATCTGGTGGAAACGGGAGATGAGATCTCCAGGGAATTCGGAGTTCCTGTAGTAAACAAAAGAATCTCTGTTACACCCATTGCTCTTGTAGGGGGAGCAGCCTGCAAATCCTCTGAAGACTTTGTAACCCTGGCTCAGACCCTGGACAAAGCAGCAAAAGAAGTAGGTGTAAATTTCATCGGCGGCTACAGCGCTACCGTGGCAAAGGGAATGACAAAGGCAGACGAGCTGCTGATCCGTTCTATTCCTGAAGCCCTGGCCTGTACAGAGCGGGTATGCAGTTCTGTAAATCTGGGCTCTACAAAAACCGGTATTAACATGGACGCTGTGCGCCTTATGGGAGATATTGTCCTGGAAACCGCCAAGGCTACTGCAGACCAGGATTCTCTGGGCTGTGCCAAGCTGGTAGTATTCTGTAACGCTCCGGACGACAATCCATTTATGGCAGGAGCTTTCCACGGGGTCACAGAAGCAGATGCAGTTATTAACGTAGGTGTTTCCGGTCCAGGTGTTGTAAAGACTGCTCTGGAAAGAGTCCGGGGAAAAGATTTTGAGGTACTGTGCGAGACTATTAAGAAAACCGCCTTTAAGGTGACCAGAGTAGGACAGCTGGTGGCTCAGGAAGCCTCCAAACGTTTGGGAATTCCTTTCGGCATCGTAGACTTGTCTCTGGCTCCTACACCGGCCATTGGCGACAGTGTGGCGGATATTCTCCACGAGATCGGAGTGGAATACGCAGGAGCGCCGGGAACTACAGCAGCTCTGGCCCTCCTTAACGACCAGGTAAAGAAGGGCGGAGTTATGGCCTCTTCCTATGTAGGAGGATTAAGCGGAGCCTTTATTCCTGTCAGTGAAGACCAGGGTATGATCGATGCTGTCCGTGCCAATGCCCTGACCATAGAGAAGCTGGAGGCTATGACCTGTGTCTGCTCTGTGGGACTGGATATGATCGCTATTCCGGGAGATACCAAGGCCACTACCATTGCAGGAATCATTGCAGATGAATGTGCCATCGGTATGGTAAACCAGAAGACTACCGCTGTCCGTCTGATCCCGGTAATCGGAAAAGGAGTGGGAGAGACCGTAGAGTTCGGCGGCCTGTTAGGCTATGCGCCTATCATGCCTGTAAATCCCTACTCCTGTGATAATTTCGTAAACCGTGGAGGAAGGATTCCGGCACCTATACACAGTTTCAAGAACTGATGCTGTAAAAAGGAGAGATTTTCTATGATACAGGGGCTGCTTGCAGCAGTGGCTGTGATTCTCCGCTTTGCCTTTCTTTTTGGGATTTATTATCTGATAAAGGGCCTGCTTCTGCTGTCAGGCAGAAGACTGCCTTTGAGAGGAATGGGAGACATGAGTAAAGAAGACTGGGAGAAATGGGCTTCCGGAGAAGGCAGAGTATGCCTTTATTGGGCGGGAGTCCTGCTTCTTGCTTCTGCCTGCTTCTTTCTTTTAAAGACGATATCTTATATTCTGGTACTTGCAGTTTGCGTGCTGCTGGTGCTGGGATATGTGAAAAGAGTGAGAAATAATATAAAATATAGAAAGTAAAACGAAGAATGAACTTTCAGCCAATGCTGATTCAGGCCTTTTGACGAAAAAGAGACCATCCCGTAAAATCCAGGCTTTTGTAAAGCCTCAGATTTTGTGGGATGGTCTCTTTTCTCTTTAAAGAAGAGGATTGCCCAGCTATTACGGCCCAGAATAAGGAGACCGGGAACTGGGCGACAGGAATAACCAGGTTACTGTGGCCCAAAATAAGAAAAACCCTTGACATATATCGGCTTCCGATATACTATATAGTTAATCTATATATAGATAACCAATATAAGGAGTGATGTACATGGCGGCAAATAAGGCATGGATATCAGGCAGCGTAAAAATGCTGTTATTAAAGCTGTTGTCAGAAAAAGATATGTACGGCTATGAGATGATTACTACACTGCGAAAGCGTTCCCAGAACGTATTTGAATTGAAAGCAGGGACTCTTTACCCTCTCCTTCACACCATGGAGGAAGAGGAACTTCTGACTTCTTATGAGGAAGAATTTCTGGGGAAGACAAGGAAGTATTACCGGATTACGAAAAACGGGGAGAAACTTCTGAAATGTAAGGAAGAGGAATGGGAGGAATATTCTTCTGCCGTAACTGCTGTACTGAAATGGGAGGGCTAGGACATGGAAGAATATTTAAAGACGCTGTTGGAGCAGATCCGGTGTAAAAAAGCCAGAAGTCTCATAGAGGAAGAACTGAGAGGCCATCTGGAAGAACAGATAGAAGAAAACCGGATGTCAGGTATGGAACCGGAAGAAGCGGAAAAAGCCGCTGTCCTGGATATGGGAGATCCGGTCCAGACGGGAATCTCTCTGGATGGAATCCACCGGCCCCAGATATCCTGGAGACTGGTGATTCTTGTAGGTGCAGTCAGTCTTCTGAGTATTGTCCTTCAGATGGCAGCAGGACTCAGCCAGAATCCTGCTGGAGGAATAGCTGGAGGACTGGACCACAGCCTGTATGTAATTTTTGGTTTTGCCCTTATGCTCGTAATTTATCGGATGGATTACAGTTTTCTTGGAAAAAACGCTCTGTGGGTGACTTTGGGTTTCTTCCTGATGCTGCTTTTCTTTAGAATATTGTCCATGCCGATTAACGGAACTTATATATGGCTATCCATCGGGAATGTCAGTATTTCACTGGGAGCTTTGCTATATTTATGGCCTCCTTTATATGGAGCTCTTCTTTATAGATATTATGGCCAGGGATATAAAGGAGTTGCCAAGTGCTTTCTGTGGACCTTATTTCCTCTATGGTATGCCTGGACTTTCCCTGATATAGGCCTGGCTTTCGTTATTTTTTTTGCAAGTATGATCCTTTTGTCTCTTGGGATTATTCAGGGATGGTTCCGGATCAAGAAGGGAAGGACTCTGGCTGTTATATGGGGAGCGGCTATTTTTCTGCCGGCTTTTTACCTTTTGTGGGGAGTGTTTTTTCATGGATTTGAAGCTTATCAAATGGAACGCCTGACTGTGTATTTAAGGGGAGAAAACAGAGCAGTCAGCATGCTGGCAGGCAGCCGCTGGTTTGGAAAAGGTGCAGAAATGGATGTTGCAAAAGCAGTTGAGTATAACAGTGACTATATACTGAGCTATTTATGCTCCTGTTATGGAATCCTAGCGGCTGTTTTTATTGCGGTTTTAGTTCTCGGACTGATTTTCGCAGCAATAAAAATTGCAGGGAAAGGGAAAAACCGTTTTGGGAAAATGATTGGCTTTGCCAGCGGACTGTCTCTGCTTCTGCCGGCAGGAATCAATGTCCTGGTGAATCTTGGGCTGATCCCTGGGATGAACACCTTTCTGCCTTTTCTGTCTAAGGGAAATTCCTACCTGTTGGTATCCTATATTCTGCTTGGGCTGATGTTAAGTGTATACCGGTATAAAAACATCCTTTCAGAAAAGGCATGCCGGAAGGCAAAGCCGGCGGTAAAATAAGAAAATCAGAGAATTACAGGAGATTTTTGCAGATCGCTGACAAAGGTCTTCTGTGATTTTTCTGCTTTTATGGTTTTACAGATCTGCTAATTGACGCAGATACTTTAAAGGACTACAATATTATTAAAGCAGATGACATGAATGGAAGTGATGGTGAAAAATACATTCATTGTTCATGATATAAGCTAAGGAGTGGTTAAATGGATTTAAAAATATTCCAGACACTATGTGCAGAATCTAAAATCATCTGGACGCAACACGGATTGGAACGAATGCAGGAACGTGATATCAGTCGAGCAGATGTTAAAAATGGAATTGCAAGTGGAGAAATCATTGAAGAATATCCGGACGATTATCCTCACCCAAGCTGTTTGATTTTTGGGTATACTGTTAACGGCAGGATTTTGCATATTGTAGCTGGATGTGATAGTATAAATGTATATATCATAACAGCATACTATCCAGACAGCAGAAAATTTGAAGATGATCTGAAAACCAGAAGAAAGGGGAAATAATTATGTGTATGTTTTGCAAGAATGCGACAACTGTTCAAAGCACTACAACTCATGTGGTAAACTATAAAAACTGTATTATTGTAATTAAAAATGTTCCCTGTCTTGAATGTGATCAGTGCGGCGAGAAATATTATACAGATGAAGTGGCTGAAAAACTGGAAGTAATTGTAAATATGGCTAAAAAGCTGATGCAGGAGATTGCAGTCATTGATTATCAGCAGGCAGCATAAATAAGAGACAGCAATTCCCCAGCAACCGCCCAGCATGTATGATGACATACTTGCTTGACTAGCTGCTGGCGGAATTAAGAAAATCAGAGAATCACAGGAGATTTTTGCAGATCACTGACAAAAGTCTTCTGTGATTTTTCTGCTTTTACGGACTCATACAGGTCTGCACAGAACAGATCTTTTTCAAAAGCTTTTCTGCAATCTTCCGGAAGCATTTTCCGATAATCGGCAGCTTTGGTGATCACAGGGATCCGGCTGCTGTCCTGAAGCATGCGCAGAAGAGAGGAACTTTCCTTTCGGAAGCCCAGGAGCCGTACATAGCCGGGAGTTTCTGACATATCCTCCTTGGTGATGGACAGAAGGATATGGAGGAGAGCACGGCTGATCCGGGTATAAGTCATTTCTCTGGTTTTTAAAAGAGAAATAAACTGAGAAAAGGAAGCAAAATGATTTCGTTCCCTGATGATCCTTCTGGCCAGGTCTAAAGACACATCGGCAAAACCAGCAAGCTCTTCCGGAGTATGGAGCAAAAGCCGGTATTTCAGAAGAAGAGAAAAATCATCTTCCGTTACAGGAAGGTCCCAGGACAGTAAATCTTTTGTAAAAGCAGCCACAGAATCCGGCTGGGTATAGGCCAGAAGTTTTTCTAAAGGCATATCCTCGTATTTTGGACCAGTAAGGAGCCGACGGACAGCGGTGGCGCTGGAAAGGGGCTGAGAGAGGCTTTCGTCGTGATATCCGGCCCCTTCTCTTTTTACAGTAACAGGAGATATCCGGCTGTTCAGCCGGGAAAGGGCTTTGCAGTATTCAATTCCCAGAAGATTGTTAGGACTGTCCAATAAATTTTCGATTCCGGAAAAAAGGGCATCTCCGGAGAAACTTTGGTCGTGACGGGCTTCCAGATATTTTTTTAATGCTGATTTTCTTGCAGCAGGAAAGGGAAGTCCTTCTTTTAATGAATCCCGCAGGAAGTTTTGAAATTCTTCAGGCTCCTTGTCTAGGACTTGTCCCAGCTTCTGACAGGAAACAACGTCTCCGGATTCGCTGCCAAAGCACAGGTGATCCACGCAATCCAAAGCGTCCAGGATTCCTACGGCCCCCTTGGAGAAATATTCGGCACTTCCGCAGGCCCAACAGGAGGGCAGCTCCAGTACTGCGTCAGCCCCTCCCAGAAGAGCCATTCGGGTTCTGGCATATTTATCAAAGACAGCAGGAGCTCCTCTCTGAACAAAGTCTCCGCTCATGATCACAAGGACATACCGGTCACCGGTGAGTTTCCGGGCTTGCTTTATCTGATAGCCGTGGCCTTTGTGAAAGGGGTTGTATTCTGCAATGATTCCTGTAATAGCTTCCATAAGAAACTTCCTTCCTTAACATTTCATACATTTTCACAGAAAGTGATTTGAATTGTGATACCACCCAGTATACAGGAACAGCCGGGAATTTGGCAACGGCTTGTTTGGAAAAGAATACAATTTTCCCGGGAAAATCCCCAACACGCTCTTGTATGGCCTTTTAAAACGTTGTATAATATCACTAAATGTGGGGTCTTTTTTAAAGGAGCTGCCCCAAGAACCCCTATGTCAGGAATATTTATACATTTTATGCGAATTTGTCGAGCACAGCTTTGAGACCATAGGCTCAAAGTTGTGCGGACTGAGCAATAAAATGTATAAATATTCTCGATACAGGTAAATTGGGCGGTTTTTTCGAGAAGTCCTCACCTGAGATTATCTAATGATAGCGGAGGAAGAAAAAATGAACGTATTAGTAGTAAACTGCGGAAGTTCATCACTGAAATTCCAGTTGATCAATTCTGAGACAGAAGCCGTTGCAGCTAAAGGCTTATGCGAGCGTATCGGACTTGACGGGAGACTGGTATACCAGCCTACAGGCGGAGAAAAAGAAGTTACAGAGGCAGCTATGCCTACTCACACAGAGGCTATTAAGATGGTACTGGACGCTCTGGTAAATCCTAAGACAGGCGTATTAAAGAGCCTGGACGAGGTAGAGGCTATCGGTCATCGTGTTCTTCACGGCGGAGCAAAGATCTCTGACTCCTGTATTATCAATGATGAAGTAATTTCTGTTATTGAAGAGTGCTGCGACCTGGGACCACTTCACAATCCTGCAAACCTTATGGGTATCCGGGCATGTATGGAGCTGATGCCGGGAAAACCAAACGTAGCTGTATTCGACACAGCTTTCCATCAGACTATGCCTGAGAAAGCATATATGTATGCTATCCCATATAAATACTATGACAAATACAAAGTTCGTAAATACGGTTTCCACGGAACTTCTCACAGATTCGTTTCTAAAGAGACTATCAAATTCCTGGGCCTGGATCCGGAAAACTCTAAAGTGATCGTTGCTCACTTAGGAAACGGTTCTTCTATCAGTGCAGTAGTAAACGGCAAATGTGTAGATACTTCCATGGGCCTTACACCTCTGGAAGGTCTGGTAATGGGTACACGTTCCGGCGACCTGGATCCTGCTGTTCTGGAATACATCTGCAACAAAGAAAATATCAGCGTATCTGAGATGGTAAGGATCCTGAACAAAGAGTCTGGCTTACTGGGACTTTCTCAGGGACTTTCCAGCGACTTCCGTGACCTGAGCGAAGCTATGGAAAACGGAAATCCTGATGCAAAACGTGCTATTGACTGCCTGTGCTACAGAATCATCAAATATATCGGTTCCTATGTGGCAGCTATGAACGGTGTAGACGCTATTGCCTTTACAGGCGGTATCGGTGAGAATGCAGCCCTTGTCCGCAAAACTGTTGTTGACAATCTGTCCTATCTGGGAATCACTCTGGATGAGGAAGCAAATAAGGCAAGAGGAGAGGACAAAGTAATCTCTACTCCTGACTCAAAAGTAACAGTTGCTGTTATTCCTACTAACGAAGAACTGGCTATCTGCCAGGAGACAGCAGAACTGGTAAAAAATCAGAAATAATGGTTGACAAACCTGGGATACCTATGTATAATTGACAAGGTGTGATTAGGAGACTATTATGCTAATTGATTTATCAGAAATTTTATCCCTGGAAGGAAAGACACAGGTTGTGGAAGCGCCTGTTTCCATGGATTCCTTTCAAAGCAGACTGGGAGAATTCCCGGTAGCCGAGAAGGAGCCTTTGACTGTGACTATTACAAACACAGGAAATAAGGTTCTCAAGATAGAAGTCCAAGGTCATATTACAGTAAAGATTCCCTGCGATAAGTGCCTGAAGGAGGTTCCTACAGAATTTTCCATAGACATGGAGCAGGAAGTAGATATGAAGGCTTCTGGAGAAGACAGGATAAAAGACTTAGATGAAATTAATTATGTCACAGGTTGCAGCCTGGACGTAGAGCAGTTAGTGCATAATGAGATTTTAATCCATTGGCCTTTAAGGGTTCTATGTAGAGAGGACTGCCGTGGTCTCTGTCCGGTATGCGGCAAAGATCTGAACGAAGGTTCTTGTAACTGTGATCAGTCAAGTCCTGATCCACGAATGGCGGCAATCCGTGATATATTTAGCAAATTTAAGGAGGTGTAACCTATGTCCATCTGTCCAAAGAATAAATCTTCTAAAGCTAGAAGAGATAAAAGAAGAGCAAACTGGAAAATGAGCGCTCCCAATTTGGTAAAATGCAGCAAGTGCGGCGCATTAATGATGCCACACAGAGTTTGCCGTGCATGCGGAAGCTACAACAAGAGAGAGATTATCAAAATGGAAGAAGCATAAAACATGCAGCTTGCAGGTCCTGGGGCGTATGCCTCAGGACCTTATTTGTTTTATAAAAAAGACTTTCGGACTGCCTATAGAATATATGCCCTTCAGGCGGAAATATCTACCGTAACATGGATATAGAAATAATTATTTAATAAAATCGTAATATTTTCAGGAAAAACCTTGCAGACAGTTGAAAAATAAGTTAATATGTTGTCAGGACTGTATAGGCGGAATGCCTGGAAACCTATAGTATTACATTGCTAAAGGGAGTATTGCTATAAGGAGGAATGTTATAGTGAAAAATAAATGGGTAAAAAAAGGTCTGGTTCTTTTTAGTGCAGGATGTCTTGCTTTTGCAATGACAGGATGCAGTCAGATACAGGAACAGGCCCAGGAAATTGTAAATCAGGTGACAAATAGTGGAGATAGTACTGAGGAAGAAGAAACTCAGGAAGAAGAAACAGTAACAGAGCCGGAAGTAGAAGTTGCAAAACCGGAACTGACAACTGACTTGAGCGGATCCGTTACCTATAAAACAGGTGACACTGCAAAAGCACTGACAGTAGAAGCGGCTACATCAGATGAAGGCACCATCACATATCAGTGGTATCAGTCCTCCACAAATAAAAATGGCGGGGGTACCCTTATTGAAGGAGCTACAGAAAACAGTTATGTTCCTTCCACAGAGGAGGCAGGAACCACCTATTATTATGTTGTGGCTACCAGCACTATAGAAAATTCCAGCAATGGAGTTACCAGTGCTACTGCAGAAGTGATTGTTACGGCTGATGACAGCCAGGAAGGACAGGAGCAGACAGAAACCTCAGAGGGAGAAACACAGGAAGCAGGAAGTACGGAAAACAGCGATCAGGAGAATCAGGGCTGATTTTATAGATAGTTTTCAGAGGCTGGCGTCTAAAGTGAAACAGACGGCGGCCTCTTGCATTTTTTACAGATGTCTAGTACAATCATTGTTAGTATGACAGGAGGATTGACATGGAGAATTTGATCAGAGTGGCAGTAGATGCTATGGGAGGAGATTATGCTCCCACAGAGGCTGTAAAAGGTGCAGTAGCTGCCGTAAAGGAAAAAGAAAATGTGGAAGTGCTGCTGGTAGGAAAACAGGAAGTGATAGAAAAAGAACTGTCAGCCTGTTCTTACCCCAAAGAAAGGATTCGGGTGATCAACGCCAGTCAGGTGATCGAAACAGGAGAGCCGCCGGTGGCAGCTATCAGAGGGAAAAAAGACTCTTCCATTGTAGTGGCTATGAAGATGGTAAAGAAAGGAGAAGCGGATGCTTTTGTATCTGCAGGAAGCTCCGGAGCTATTTTGGTAGGAGGTACAACCATCGTGGGAAGGATCCGGGGAGTAGAAAGAGCCCCTCTTGCCCCTCTTATCCCTACAAAGAATGGAGTATCCCTTCTCATTGACTGTGGCGCCAACGTAGATGCCAGAGCTTCTCATCTGGTTCAGTTTGCTAAAATGGGCTCAATTTATATGGAGCATGTGGTAGGAGTAAAAAATCCCCGGGTAGGTATCGTAAACATCGGAGTGGAAGAGGAGAAAGGAAACGCCCTGGTAAAGGAAACCTATCCTTTGCTGAGAGAATGTAAAGATATTAATTTTGTCGGCAGCATTGAAGCAAGAGAAATCCCTTCAGGAGCAGCTGATGTTATTGTTACAGAGGCCTTTGTGGGAAATGTGATCCTGAAACTGTATGAAGGGCTGGGGGCCACCCTTCTTTCCAAGGTAAAAGAAGGGCTGATGTCTTCCCTTCGCAGTAAGATCGGAGCGCTTCTGATCAAACCGGCTTTAAAGAGCACTCTGAAAAGCTTTGATGCGAGTCACTATGGCGGAGCGCCTCTTCTGGGGCTTCGGGGCCTGGTGGTGAAATGCCATGGAAATTCCAAAGAGACCGAATTTAAAAATTCCATCATCCAGTGTATCTCTTTTAAAGAACAGCAGATCAATGAGAGAATTGGAGAAAACCTTTCGGTTTCTAAAGAAGAGAAAAAAGAAGGATAAGGAGGGCATGTCATGGAATTGGAAAAATTACAGAAGATAATTGCTGAAGTTTTAAATGTTGATACTGCGGAGGTGGCTTTGGACACCACTTTTGTAGATGACTTGGGAGCGGATTCTCTGGATGTTTTCCAAATTATGATGGGCATTGAAGAAGAATTTGACATTGAAATTCCCACAGAGGAGGTAGAACAGATTGTTTCTGTGGGAGATGCAGTAGAAAAGATCAAGAAATTAGTAGGCTAAGGATCAGGGATGTCTTCGGAGCTGGGGGAATCTTGAATACAGCAGAAGGCATCCCATTTCCTTGCGAAGGAGAGCGTATGAAAGATACAAGAAAATTTTTGGAGTTGGAAAAGAAGATTGGATATGAGTTTGAGAACTTTCAGCTTCTCATTAACGCCATGACCCACAGTTCTTATGCCAACGAACACCATATTCCTTACAGCGGGAATAATGAGAGACTGGAATTTCTGGGAGATGCGGTACTGGAGGTTACATCCAGTGAATTTCTGTTCCATAAATTTCAGGATATGCCGGAAGGCGAACTGACAAAGAAAAGAGCCAGCATGGTCTGTGAGCCTACGTTGGCCCTGTGCGCCAGGGAGATTCCACTGGGAGATTATCTTCTTCTGGGAAAAGGGGAAGAGGCTACGGGAGGAAGAAAACGGGACTCTATCGTATCAGATGCTATGGAAGCACTGATAGGCGCCATTTATCTGGATGGTGGTTTTGCTAATGCAAAAGAGTTTATTCACAGGTTTATTTTAAATGATATTGAGAATAAGGAGCTCTTTTATGATAGCAAGACTACACTTCAGGAGATTGTCCAGGGACAGTATGAGGAAGACGTCCACTATGTACTTGTAAAAGAGGAAGGACCGGATCACAACAAGTCCTTCTATGTGGAAGCCGTGCTGGGAAACCGGGTTCTGGGAGAGGGATGCGGCCATACCAAGAAAGGAGCAGAGCAGCAGGCAGCATACTGTGCCATTAAAAAACTGAAGAGCAAAAAGGGTGACTTATGTATCTAAAAAGTATTGACGTGCAGGGGTTTAAGTCCTTTGCCAATAAAATTACCTTTGAATTTCATAATGGCATCACAGCGATAGTAGGCCCCAATGGAAGTGGAAAAAGCAACGTAGCAGATGCAGTGCGCTGGGTTCTGGGAGAGCAGAGTGCCAAGCAGCTCCGTGGAGGAAATATGCAGGACGTTATTTTTTCCGGCACAGAGACCAGAAAACCTCTGGGCTTTGCCTATGTGGCCATTACCTTGGATAACAGTGACCACAAACTGCCCATTGATTATCAGGAAGTGACCATAGCCAGAAGGCTTTACCGTTCAGGGGAAAGTGAATACCTGCTTAATGGTACTGCCTGCCGGCTGAAAGATGTAAATGAACTGTTTTACGATACAGGTATTGGCAAAGAAGGATACTCTATCATCGGACAGGGACAGATTGATAAGATTTTAAGCGGAAAGCCTGAAGAGCGTCGGGAACTTTTTGACGAAGCGGCAGGAATCGTAAAGTTTAAAAGAAGAAAGAATACTGCACTGAAAAAGCTGGAAGAAGAGCAGCAGAATCTCACAAGAGTCCGGGATATCCTGGGAGAGCTGTCCAGACAGCTTGTACCCCTGGAGAAGCAGTCTGAGACGGCCAGGGTCTATCTGAAGAAAAAGGAGACTCTGAAACAGCTGGATATCCAGATGTTCTTGGCAGAGATGGAACGTATCCGCAGCCAAATGAAGGAGACGGAAGGAAAATATCAGATTGTTCAGTCGGATCTGGAAGAGACAGCAAAGGATTTTGAGACCACCAGGACAGAATATGACAGGCTGGAAAAAGAGCTGGAAAAACTGGAGGAAGAAATCCAGGCAGCAAGAGAGGAATCTACAGAGAAGACTTTAAAGAAACAGCAGCTGGAAAACCAGATACATATCCTGCAGGAACAGATAAACTCTGGCCGCCAGAGGGATATCCAGTATGAAGACCGTATGAAAAATCTGGAAGAGGATCTGGAAAAACGGAGAGAAGAAGCGGAAAAATGCCAGGCAGAAAAGGCAGAACTGGCGGAAAAAATCAAAGCCTTCCAGAAGTCTCTGGAAGAAACCCAGGGAACTTTTAAAGACACTGCAATGGAAATCCACAGCCTGGAAGAAAAGGTGGAGAGAGATAAAAATGAGATCATAGAAATCCTGAACCTGCGGGCTTCCACCAAAGGAAAGCTTCAGCGTTACGATACGATGATGGAACAGAATTCTCTGCGCAGAACAGAGCTGAACCAGAAATATCTTACGTTAAAGAGTGAGGCGGCAAAGCTCCAGGATTCCGGGGAAAAGTATCTGGAAGAGAAGAAGGAAATCGAAGAGACTATTGAAAAGCTGATACGCCAGGGAAACCGGTGTGAAGATCAGATCAAAAAGTATCAGGCGGAGATATCCAGGGGAAACCAGCAGCTGGAAGTAGGGCAGACTGCTTACCACAGAGAGGCTTCCAGGCTGGAATCCCTGCGGAATATTACAGAACGCTATGATGGATATGGAAACAGCATCCGAAGAGTCATGGAACAGAAAAAGAGGGTGCCGGGAATCCGCGGAGTAGTAGCAGATATCCTCAAAGTGGAAAAGGAGTATGAAACAGCTATTGAGACAGCCTTGGGGGGCAGTATCCAGAATATTGTTACAGATAATGAGGAAACAGCAAAAGAGCTGATCAGTTTCCTGAAGAAAAATAAATACGGAAGAGCCACATTCCTGCCCCTTACCAGTATGAATAATAAGAAGCCCCTGAATAATCCTCAGGCTTTGGGGGAGCCTGGGGTAATAGGGATTGCCAGTGACCTGGTCAAAGTCGCCCAGGAATATCAGGGTCTTGCCGTATATCTTCTGGGAAGGACTCTGGTAGTGGACCATATTGACCATGGAATCGCTATAGCCAGAAAATATCACTACAGCATCCGTATGGTGACTCTGGAGGGAGAATCCTTAAATCCGGGAGGCTCCCTTACCGGAGGTTCCTTTAAAAACAACAGCAATCTTCTGGGAAGACGCAGAGAGATTGAAGAACTTCAGGATGCAGTGGAAAAACTGAAAAAAGATATGGAGGATATGCAGAAAAAACTGGAGGAGTACCGGAATAAGAGAAACCAGTGCAGAGACCAGGCAGCCTCCATTCAGGAGCAGCTCCAGGAGCAGTATATCCGGGAGAATACCGTTCAGGTCAATCTGGATTCTATGGGTGGAAAGAAAGAAGAAATCCGTAAGGAATATGAAAGCCTGAAACTGGAGAAGGAAGACCTGGAGAAACAGATCAGAGAAATCCGGGAAAATACAGCGTCTATCCAGTTAGAACTGGAGACCAGCGACAGTCAGGAAAAACATCTGGAAGAGGAAATCAATAAAAATCAGACCCTTTTGGAAGAAAAGAAGAAAAAAGAGGCCGAGATTTCCGCAAGTCTGGAAAAAATCCATCTGGAATCTGCAGGCTTTACCTCCAGACAGGGATTTGTCCTGGAAAACCTGAACCGTATCCGGGAAGAAATTATGAATTTTGAGAGACAGAAGGATAGTCTGAGAGCCAGCATGGAACAGGGCAAAGAAGATATCCTTCAAAAAGAAAAAGAAATCTCCCAGCTCAAGGAGACCATAAAGGCCGGAGAAGAGGAAACCAGGAGAGACCAGGAAAAGATGAAAGAAGCCCTGGGCAGGAAAGAGGAGATGACCAGAGAACACAAAGGGTTCTTTGCCAGAAGGGATGAACTGTCATCCAGAATGAATCTTCTTGATAAGGAGAGTTACCGCCTTCAGGGGCAGAAGGAAAAACTGGAAGAAGAGCAGGAATCCCAGACAAATTATATGTGGGAAGAGTATGAGCTTACATACGGCCAGGCAAAAGAACAGGCTCTGGAAGAGACAAAAGAGAGAAACGAGATCAAGAAGGAGATTCAGCAGATCAAGACAGAGATCCGGCAGCTGGGAAATGTAAATGTAAATGCTATTGAAGAATACAAAGAAATCTCCCAGCGCCATGATTTTATGAAGACCCAGCATGAAGATCTGGTGAAATCGGAAGAAACACTTCTGGGAATCATTCAGGAATTGGATACAGGTATGAGACGTCAGTTCGAAGAGAAGTTTGCACAGATCCGAACTGAGTTTGACAAGGCTTTCAAAGAGCTTTTCGGAGGAGGAAAGGGAACCATCGAGCTGGATGAGGAGGAAGATATTCTGGAAGCGGGAATCCGCATTATTTCCCAGCCTCCGGGAAAGAAGCTTCAGAATATGATGCAGCTTTCAGGAGGAGAGAAGGCCCTTACCGCCATTGCCCTGCTTTTTGCTATCCAGAATCTGAAGCCTTCTCCCTTCTGCCTTCTGGACGAGATCGAGGCGGCTCTGGACGATTCTAATGTTACCAGGTATGCTCAGTACCTGCATAAGTTGACAAAAAACACACAGTTTATTATTATAACACATAGACGCGGTACCATGACGGCGGCAGACCGTCTCTATGGTATCACCATGCAGGAAAAAGGAGTATCCACCCTGGTTTCTGTAGACTTGATCGAGCGCGATCTGGATAAATAGGAGGATATTATGGCAGAAGAGAAAAAAGGTTTTTTTAAACGTCTGGTAGAGGGGCTTTCCAAAACCAGAGAAAATATTGTTTCTGGAATTGATTCTATCTTCAGCGGCTATTCCAGCATAGATGATGATTTTTATGAAGAGATTGAAGAAATTCTGGTCATGGGAGATATAGGGATCAATACCACTACGGCTATTATTGAAAGGTTGAAGGAACAGGTGGCCCAGCAGCACATTAAAGATCCTTCTCAGTGCAAGCAGCTTCTTATGGACAGCATTAAGGAGCAGATGGCGGTAGGGGAGACGGCCTATGAATTCGAAAAACGGAAATCTGTGGTCCTGGTCATAGGAGTCAATGGAGTAGGAAAGACCACTTCTGTAGGAAAACTGGCTGGAAAATTGAAAAGTCAGGGAAAGAAAGTTATACTGGCAGCAGCAGATACCTTTCGGGCGGCTGCAGGAGAACAGCTTACTCAGTGGGCCAATCGGGCTGGAGTAGAGCTTATCGGTGGCCAGGAGGGGGCAGATCCGGCTTCTGTAGTCTATGATGCCATAGCGGCAGCTAAGGCCAGGGATGCAGATGTGCTTCTCTGTGATACAGCTGGAAGACTCCACAATAAGAAAAATCTTATGGAAGAACTGAGAAAAATTTATAAAATCATTGCCAGGGAATACCCGGAGGCTTATCTGGAAACTCTTGTAGTTCTGGACGGAACTACGGGACAGAATGCTCTGGCTCAGGCAAGACAGTTTAACGAGGTAGCCAATGTTACAGGTATCATTCTGACGAAACTGGACGGAACAGCCAAAGGCGGAATCGCTGTGGCAATTCAGTCCGAACTGGAGATCCCGGTAAAATATATCGGAGTGGGAGAGACCATTGATGATCTTCAGAAATTTGATCCGGATGAATTTGTAAATGCTCTGTTTAATACAGGAGCTCAGGACCAGGAATAGATAGAAAGAAGGGCGAGGAATGTTGACATTAGATAAATTTGAAGAGGCAGCAGAGGTTGTAAAGAAAGTTACTCAGGAAACAAAGCTGGTATACAGTGATTACTTCAGCAGCCAGACAGGAAATAAAGTATATTTAAAGCCAGAGAATATGCAGGTTACGGGAGCTTACAAGATTCGGGGAGCTTACTACAAGATCAGCACTCTTTCCCAGGAGGAGAGAGAAAAAGGTTTGATCACAGCTTCAGCAGGAAATCACGCCCAGGGGGTTGCCTATGCTGCAAAAGCATTTGGAGTAAAAGCAGTAATTGTTATGCCTACTACCACACCTCTGATAAAAGTGGAAAGGACTAAGAGCTATGGGGCGGAAGTAGTCCTTTATGGAGATGTGTATGACGAGGCTTGTGACCATGCTTACGAGCTGGCCGAAAAGAACGGCTATACCTTTATCCATCCTTTTGATGATCCGGCAGTTGCTACCGGTCAGGGAACCATTGCTATGGAGATTATCAAAGAACTTCCACTGGTAGATTATATCCTGGTTCCTATCGGGGGAGGCGGTCTGGCCACAGGAGTCTCCACTCTTGTAAAATTGCTGAATCCCAACATCAAAGTGATTGGCGTGGAACCTGCCGGCGCCAACTGTATGCAGGCTTCCCTGGAGGAAGGCGAAGTGGTGACTCTTCCTGCCGTAAATACCATAGCCGACGGAACCGCAGTAAAACGTCCGGGAGATCATATTTTCCCATATATTCAGAAGAATGTAGACGAGATCATTACCGTGGAAGACGATGAATTGGTAGTGGCTTTTCTGGATATGGTGGAGAATCATAAAATGATCGTAGAAAATTCCGGTCTTCTTACAGTTGCTGCATTAAAACACCTGAAATTCCAGAATAAAAAAGTGGTATCTATTTTAAGCGGCGGCAATATGGATGTGATCACCATGGCTTCGGTGGTTCAGCACGGACTGATCGCCAGAGACAGGATTTTTACAGTTTCAACTCTTCTGCCGGACAGGCCAGGAGAACTGGTGCGGGTAGCTGGTATTATTGCCGCAAAACAGGGAAATGTAATCAAGCTGGAGCATAATCAGTTTGTCAGCACCAATCGAAATGCTGCTGTAGAACTGAGGATTACCATGGAAGCTTTCGGCACAGATCATAAGAAAGAGATATTGGATGCTCTTGAGGAAGCAGGTTTCCGGCCAAAACTGGCAACAGCAAGTCTGTAAAATAGTGTTGGACGGATTGCCAGGAGGCGGACTGCTGACAGGGGAAATCTATAGAAAAGAAAAAGGATGGGAATCCCAGGCGTTTTGCCCGGCGGCCCATCCTTTTTATGTGGAAAGATTTATTTTACAGTAATCAGCTCATACTCCTTATTTCCAATACCAATGGCAACGCCGTGGTCTATGGCAGATTCCCAGTTGGTATCCGGGAAGATGCTGTGGAAGTGATCATGGTGATGAGCAGCCCGTTCTTCCTCATCGCAGTCGCCCAGTTTGCTGTTCTGAATCACCGGCTGAGCATTTACTGCATCAGCGCAGGCTACGTCCAGGGCTACCGGATCAAAAGAGGCGAACATTCCGACATTTGGCACAATGGCAGCATCATTTTCTCCGTGGCAGTCGCAGTAAGGAGATACGTCAATGACCAGATTGATGTGGAAGCTGGGACGCCCCTGAATTACGGCTTTGGTATATTCTGCAATCTTGCAGTTCAGGATGTCGTTGGATTCATCGGAAGCGGCCAGCACAGCATCTTTTGGACAGACACCGATACATCTTCCGCAGCCTACACATTTTTCATGGTCAATATAAGCTTTTTTATTTTCAAACTGAGGAGCGTCATGGGCGCAGATTTTGGCGCACATCTTACAGCCAATGCACAGGTCCTGATCCACATGGGGTTTTCCGGCAGAGTGCATTTCCATTTTTCCGGCTCTGGAACCACATCCCATACCCAGATTTTTTAAAGCGCCTCCGAATCCGGCTGCCTCATGGCCTTTGAAATGGTTCAGGGAGATGACGATATCGGCATCCATAACAGCCCGGCCAATTTTGGCTTCCTTTACATAGGTTCCCCCTTCTACGGGAACAAGGGCTTCATCTGTGCCTTTTAATCCGTCTGCGATCAGGATCTGGCATCCGGTAGTAACAGGGTTAAAGCCGTTGAGGTTAGCACTGTCCAGATGGCCCAGAGCGTTTTTCCTTCCCCCTACATACAGAGTATTGCAGTCTGTAAGGAATGGTTTTCCTCCCAGTTCTTTTACTACATCGGCTACTGCTTTTGCATAGTTGGGACGGAGAAATGCCAGGTTTCCAGGCTCTCCGAAATGGATTTTGATGGCCACATACTTATTTTCAAAATCGATATTTCCAATGCCTGCTGTTTTGATCAGACGCTGAAGCTTCTGGAGCAGATTGTCTCCGTTTTTTGCCCGAAGATCCGTGAAATATACTTTTGAAGAACTCATAATTCTGTTTCCTCCTGTTTTTAAGCTTTTCTACTATTTTAGACAATGGGGGAGAATTATTCAATAAGAATTTTAGCCTAAATGAAGAAAGAGTGAATATAACTGTTCTCCTGATTCGTATTTTTGTGGTATACTAATGAGCAGTATGCATGCAAAAGATTGGAAAGGAAGGGATTTATGAGAGAGCTGTATATACAGGGAAAAGGAAAGATGGACTGTGAAGGAATCCTGGGAATGCTTCTGGGACTTGGAGCGGAGCCAGAGAAGATTCAGGAAAATCTGGAAATACGTTTCTCCTTTCCTGTCAAAATAGAAGTAACAAAAGTATCAGGAAAAGAATATAGCGCCCGGATCATCACGGAAGCCAGGGAAAAGATAGGACTGGACAGGGCAGAAAAATATTTTGCCGGACAGAGAGGAAAGAAGGGAATAGACAGCAAAGTCTCTGAAATGGCGGTAATGCTCTGGCAAGCTTCAAATATGCCTGCAGGGACTCCTTTTCTGAAGCTGGCAGGGGAGGGGACCTCTCTGGTCTCTCTCTCGGCCTTGGCAGAAGCCATGGAGCTGCTGGGATTTTCCCAGTGCAGGGTCTGGGAACTGGAAGAAGGACTTGGAGCAGGAGAAGGAGGATTGGTGCCCTCAAATGAAATTATGAGAATCCTGGAAAAAAGTTCCCTGCCGGTAAATTTTTCTTGCCAAAAGGAAGAGAACCTTACCCCTGGAAGTGCAGCTTTTCTTGCCGCATACGGAAAACCTGCCGGAGAGACAGGAAGGAAGGAGATCAGGGACTGGGCCTGCGGCGTCTCCTGGGAGAAAGAAAATTCCGGAATCATCCGGGGGGTAATATTAGAAGAAAAACAGGACATTCCGGCAGACGAAAGAGAAAAGGACAGGGTGCAGGTTCTGGAGACCAATGTAGATGACTGCTCCGGGGAACAGCTGGGTTACGCCATTGACCGTCTGATGAAGGCTGGAGCTCTGGACGCCAGCTGCTTTCCGATTTTTATGAAGAAAGGCCGTCCGGCCTATATGCTTCAGGTAATCTGCAAAAAAGAGAAGCAGGAGGAGCTGGAGAATATTATTTTCCGGGAGACTACCAGTATCGGACTTCGCAGATATGAAGAAAACCGTCGGATCCTTCCCAGGTCCTTTGAAGAAATAACCTTACGGGACGGACATAAAGTAAAAATTAAGATCTGCTGTCATCACGGAGAGAAATTTTTCTATCCGGAATATGATACAGTGAGGCAAGTCTGTGAAGAAACAGGACGGCCTTACCGGAGTGTTTATGATGAGGCGGCAGCTCTGGCAGGAGGTTACAGCAATGACATATGAAGAGAAAAAAGAACAATTTTATGAGAAAATGAAAGAGTATACCCGACAGGATCTCTGTATCGCTTTTTCCGGCGGAGTAGACAGCAGCCTTCTCCTTATGGCAGCAAAAAGGACTATGGAGAAGGAACATAAGATTTATGCAGTGACCTTTGATACCATGCTCCACCCATCCTGTGACCTGGAAACCGCCAGGCGGGTTGCCGGGGAAGCAGGAGTGAACCATGAGATTCTTTACCTTAATGAGCTGGAACAAGAGGAAATCCGTTTTAATCCGGTAAACCGCTGTTACCTGTGCAAAAAAGCTCTCTTTCAGAGATTGAAGGATTTTGCGGCCCAAAAGGGTGTGTCTCTGATTCTGGAAGGCACCAATGAGGACGATCTTCATGTATACAGACCCGGCCTGCAGGCTATCCGGGAGCTGGGAATCCTAAGTCCTCTGGCAGAGACAGGCTTTACCAAGGAGGAGGTAAGAAGATTGGCGGGAGAGCTGGGAGTATCTGTAGCCAGCAGGCCTTCTACCCCCTGTCTGGCTACAAGGCTGCCCTATGGAGCTGAGATAGAGCCGGAGACCCTGGAAAGGATTGCCAGAGGAGAGGAATTTCTCAGAAAAATCGGATTTCCGGTAGTCCGGCTGCGGCTTCACGGGGATATTGCCAGGATTGAGATCCCAAAAGAAGATTTTGGAAGATTTCTGGACAAAAAAGAAACTGTCGCTGAAAATCTGAAAAACATGGGATTTCCCTACATTACTCTGGATATCCAGGGATTCCGCAGCGGAAGTATGGATGAAAATCTCCAGTAGCAATTCTGGGTGTTTTACCTAATGGCCAGAATTGAAACACTGAAGAGCTGTCAAAAAAATTTTTGAGGTGTCAAGAAAAAACACTTGACACTACGGAAAACCTGATGTATGATAGCCAAGGTGATTGTCAGTGGAAAAAATAGTAGAGCAGACGCTGCTGTATGACTTTTACGGCGAGCTTCTCACAGAACATCAGAGAAGAATTTATGAAGATGTAGTGTTAAATGACTATTCCCTCAGTGAAGTGGCCCAGGAACTGGGAATCAGCCGTCAGGGCGTCCATGACAATCTGAAAAGATGCAGCAGGATCCTTGAGGACTATGAAGAAAAGCTTCATCTGGTGGAAAAGTTTGTTTCCATCCGGGAGAAGATCCGGCGTATCCATAAGCTGAGCCAGGAATGTGAGAGCCTGGACAAAGAAGAACTGGTGTCCCGGATCGAAAGTATTTCCCAGGAGATTTTAGAGGAGTTATAGCAGATGGCATTTGAGA
The DNA here is from genome assembly GCF_002161285.1 of Blautia sp. An81. Taxonomy (GTDB): domain Bacteria; phylum Bacillota; class Clostridia; order Lachnospirales; family Lachnospiraceae; genus Blautia; species Blautia ornithocaccae. The sequence continues at coordinate 256,844 of NZ_NFHH01000003.1, forward strand.
GTTTAACTGATAAACTGCAGAATGTGTTCAAAAATTTAAGGAAAAAAGGCCGTCTGACGGAAGCGGACGTAAAAGCGGCGCTGAAGGAAGTAAAAATGGCCCTCTTAGAAGCGGACGTCAGCTTCAAGGTGGTAAAGCAGTTTATGAAAGCCGTTCAGGAACGGGCAGTAGGACAGGATGTTATGTCTGGTCTGAATCCCGGCCAGATGGTGATCAAAATCGTAAACGAAGAACTGGTAAAGCTTATGGGCAGCGAGACCACAGAGCTTGCCCTGAGACCGGGAAATGAAGTGACAGTCATTATGATGGCAGGTCTTCAGGGTGCAGGTAAGACCACCACTGCCGCAAAGCTGGCAGGTAAGCTGAAATCCAAGGGAAGAAAGCCCCTTCTGGCAGCCTGTGACGTATACCGTCCGGCAGCCATCAAGCAGCTCCAGGTCAATGGAGAGAAGCAGGGCGTAGAAGTGTTTACTATGGGTGACAAGAACAGTCCGGTGGACATTGCCAAGGGAGCTTATGAACACGCAAAAAATGAAAAATACAATGTTTTGATATTAGATACCGCAGGACGTCTTCACATAGATGAGGATATGATGCAGGAGCTGGAGAACATAAAAGCGGCTCTCACTGTGGATCAGACAGTTCTGGTAGTAGATGCCATGACCGGACAGGATGCGGTAAATGTGGCAGAGACCTTCCAGAACAAGGTGGGCATCGACGGTGTGATCCTGACAAAGATGGATGGTGACACCAGAGGCGGTGCGGCCCTTTCCATTAAGGCTATCAGCGGAAAGCCTATCCTCTACGTAGGTATGGGAGAAAAACTTTCCGATCTGGAGCAGTTTTATCCGGAGCGTATGGCCTCCCGTATTCTGGGAATGGGAGATGTAATGAGTCTCATTGAAAAGGCTCAGGCCAATCTGGATGAAGAAAAGGCAAAAGAGATGGAACAGAAGTTCCGGAAGAATACTTTTGGCTTTGACGATTACCTGGAGAGTATGAATCAGATGAAAAACATGGGCGGTCTGTCCAGCGTTCTGAGCATGCTTCCCGGCATCGGTTCCCAGGTAAAGGATATTGACAGCATGGTAGATGAGAAAGAACTGGCCCGGAAAGAGGCTATGATCCTTTCTATGACGCCAAAGGAGCGTTCTAATCCTGACATCCTGAATCCTTCCAGAAAAGCGAGGATTGCAAAAGGAGCAGGGGTGGACGTGGCAGAAGTTAACCGCATGGTAAAACAGTTCGAGCAGGCCAAGAAGATGATGAAGCAGATGCCCGGACTGATGGGCGGCAAAGGTGGTAAAAGAGGAAAATTCAAACTCCCCTTTTAACATATAAGAATGAGTAAAGATCAGGAGGTGAAAAGAACATGGCAGTAAAAATCAGATTAAGAAGAATGGGACAGAAAAAAGCTCCTTTCTATAGAATCATCGTTGCAGATTCCAGATCCCCAAGAGATGGAAAGTTCATCGAGGAGATTGGAACCTATGATCCAAACCAGGATCCAAGCGTATACAAAGTAGATGAAGAAGCAGCAAAGAGATGGCTGGCTAACGGTGCTCAGCCTACAGACGTAGTTGCTAAGATCTTTAAGCTGGCTGGTATCGAAAAATAATCGGGAGGTACTTTGTAATGAAAGAATTAGTAGAAGTAATTGCAAAATCTCTGGTAGATTGTCCCGATGAAGTCGTTGTTACCGAGACAGAAGAAAATGACGCAGTCCTTGTAGAGCTTAAAGTAGCGCCTTCCGACATGGGTAAAGTGATCGGACGCCAGGGACGGATCGCAAAAGCTATCCGCACAGTGGTAAAGGCCGCATCTTCAAAGAGCGACAAAAAGGTAGTCGTTGATATTTTGCAGTAAGCGTTTCGCTTATGACAGCATAGAAAGGGCTGTTGCAATAAAAGATTATTGCGGCAGCTCTTCTTTTATATAGGAGAGAAAAAATGGAAGATTTGCTTCAGGTTGGAGTCATTACCACCACCCATGGCATTCGGGGAGAGGTAAAGGTATTTCCCACTACAGATGATCCCCGGAGGTTTGAGAAACTCCCCAGCGTGCTCCTGGATACAGGGAAAGAATTGTGTGAACTGGAAATCCAGAGAGTGAAATATTTCAAACAGTTTGTGATCCTGAAATTCCAGGATGTAGATGATATTAATGAGATCGAACCCTATAAAGGAAAAAGTCTCTATGTGACCAGAGACATGGCAGTGCCTTTAGGAGAAAACGAATATTATATCGCAGATCTTATAGGTATGGATGTTTTTCTGGAAGACGGAAGCCTTTTTGGAAAAATAAAAGACGTTATGGAGACAGGGGCCAATGACGTATATATTGTCCAGACCCAGGAAAAAGAAGTGCTGATCCCGGCGATCAAGGACTGTATCCGCCAGGTAGATGTGAAGGAAAACAAGATGGTCATCCATCTTTTAAAAGGATTGGTCTAGGAGGAAGGGTATGAAATTTCATGTACTGACTTTATTTCCGGAAATGATCGAAAATGCAGTCCACACCAGCATTACTGGACGGGCGGTAAAGAAAGGGACCATATCCCTGGATACGGTAAATATCCGGGATTTTTCGGATAATAAGCATATGCGGGTAGATGATTACCCTTATGGAGGCGGCGCCGGCATGGTGATGCAGCCAGAGCCTGTATACCGTGCCTGGACATCGGTGGCAGAACCATGCAGTAAAGAGGGAAAAAAGCCCAGATGTATCTATCTGACCCCTCAGGGCAGGGTTCTGAACCAGACACTGGTAGAAGAACTGGCTATGGAAGAAGAGCTGATACTTCTCTGCGGCCATTATGAAGGAATAGATGAACGGGTTTTGGAGGAAGTGGTCACAGACTATGTGTCCATTGGTGATTATGTCCTGACAGGAGGAGAGCTGGCAGCCTGTGTGCTCATCGATGCGGTATCCAGATTTGTGCCGGGGGTGCTGAGCAATGAGGAGTCTTTCCAGTTTGAATCCATCCAGGATAATCTTCTGGAATACCCTCACTATACCAGACCAGAAGTATGGCAGGACAGAAAGGTACCGGAAGTGCTCCTGAAAGGAGACCACAAAAAAATCCAGTCCTGGCGTATGGAACAGTCTTTGGAGAGGACCAGACAGAGAAGACCGGACCTTCTGGAGAAGAACCGGCAAGTGACTGCTGCTGTTTTCAGCCCTACAGGAGGTACCAGAAGAGCGGCAGAGATCTTTACAGAATATCTCACCCAGAATCCCAGATATATAGATTTGACCAGAAGAAAGCTGAGAAAAGAAAAAATAAAATTTTCTTCCAGAGAACTTCTGATCGCAGCAGCACCTGTCTACGGAGGACAGCTTCCGGTTATGGAAGAGCCTCTTTTTGCCAACCTTCAGGGAGAAGGAACTCCCTGTGTTATTATAGCAGCCTATGGAAACCGGCATTATGACGACACACTGGCTCAGATGAAGGAACGTCTGGAGAGCCAGGGATTTATCTGCATCGGAGCAGCCGCCCCCATAATTCCTCATATCTATTCCCCTGTTCTGGGAAAGGGAAGGCCAGATGAAAAGGATCAGCAGATACTCCGGAGATTGGCAGTGGAGATTAAGAAAAGACTGGAAAAAGGCCAGGAAGAAGGTTTCCTTTCTGTTTGTCTCCCGGGAAATCCTCGGCCAGAACCGAAACAGATGAAGCCGGTAGAAAAACATTTTGACAGAGGACTGTGCACTAACTGCCAGGCCTGCGTTCAGAAATGTCCTGTAAACGCTATTTCTCAGGAGACCCTGGAAATCTGTGAGGACAGATGTCTGAACTGTATGTCCTGTACAAAAGTCTGCAAGGCCGGTGCCAGAGGATTTGACTGTTCCCAGGTAAGGCAGTATCTGGAGAGTAATTACAGCAGTCCCAGAAAAACAGAGGTTTTTTAAACCTTTTTACTTGACAGGATAGTATCCCCATAGTATAATGATATCCGTTGTGAATGGTGGGAGCAGTGCGCCCTCACTTAAAAAAAGAGATGGTCCTCTGCTGCGTAGTGCATTAAGAACATCCAGAGATAAAGGAGAATAATTATGAACGAAATCATCAAAAACATTGAAGCTGCTCAGCTGAAAGCAGAAGTACCTCAGTTTAACGTAGGTGACACAGTAAGAGTACACGGAAAGATCAAAGAGGGAAACCGTGAGAGAATCCAGGTATTCGAAGGTGTTGTTTTAAAGAAACAGGGCGGAAGCAGCCGTGAGACATTTACTGTAAGAAAGAATTCTAACGGTATCGGTGTAGAAAAGACATGGCCTCTTCATTCCCCAAATGTAGAAAAGGTAGAGGTTATCAGACGCGGTAAAGTAAGACGTGCAAAACTGAACTACTTGAGACAGCGTGTTGGTAAAGCTGCAAAAGTAAAAGAGTTAGTAAGATAATATGGTGATAAACAGGGGGCCGCTGTGTGGAGAGACATTCAGCGGCCCCCTGTTTCTTAAACATATAAAAAAGTACCGAGCGAATTTTGCTCATCCACTATATACAGGATTCGGGGGTCAGCATGAAAAAGAGAAAAAAGAAAAAAATACAGAAGATAGAGTTTCAGAGAGAAATGGCTCTGGAGTTTATTAAAAGCGAAAAGGGACGTCCTGTTTTTGCCTGGGTATTCCAGATCGCAGTAACCCTGGCCCTGGCAGCAGTGGTGGCCATCTTTTTTTTCCAGAGTATTGCAATGCAGGAAAGCAGTATGGAACCAACTATAGAGACCGGGGAGAGATTCTTTATCAATAAACTGGCCTATAAATTTACTAACCCTGGCCGGGGAGATATCATCGCTTTCACTAAAGATGGCAGCGATGATGCACCTGTCCATATTAAGCGGGTGATCGGCCTGCCGGGAGAGACTATAGAAATCCGTGATGGCGTTATCTATATTGACGGAGAGGAATATGAAGAGGAAGGAGACCTTCCCCAGATCAGCAATCCTGGTCTGGCAGAAAATGGAGTGACATTAGACGGAGATGAATATTTTGTACTGGGAGATAACAGGAATAACAGTGAAGACAGCCGGTTTGCGGAAGTACAGAATATAAATGAAAAGTATATTGAAGGAAAGCTCTGGTTCTGCTGTTATCCCGCAGACAAGATAGGGTTTGTAAAACATTAGAAAAGCGAGGAAAAATATGAATTATCAATGGTATCCCGGACACATGACAAAGGCGAAGCGGATGATGGAGGAAAACATCAAGCTCATTGATCTGATCATAGAGGTGGTAGATGCAAGGATCCCAATATCCAGCAGAAACCCTGACATTGACCAGCTGGGAAAAAATAAGGCAAGACTTCTCCTGCTGAATAAATCAGATCTGGCAGATTCGGATCAGAATGAAGCCTGGAGCCGTTTTTTTCAGGAAAAGGGATTTCATGTATTGAAACTGAATTCCAGGAGCGGAAGCGGAGTGAAAGGTGTGCTGCCTTTGGTCATGGAAGCCTGTAAAGAAAAAATCGAAAGAGACAAAAGAAGAGGTATAAAAAATCGGCCTGTTCGGGCTATGGTGGTGGGGATCCCCAATGTAGGAAAATCTACTTTTATCAATGCTTTTGCAGGAAAAGCCTGTACCAAAACAGGAAATAAACCGGGAGTGACCAAAGGAAAACAGTGGATCCGGATCAATAAAAGTCTGGAACTTTTGGATACGCCCGGTATCCTCTGGCCAAAGTTCGAGGACCAGCAGGTAGGTGCCAGATTGGCTATGGTCGGCTCTATAAAAGACGAAATATTAAATCTTGAGGAATTATCTCTGGAGCTTCTGAAATATCTCCACAGAGACTATCCTGGGTTGTTAAAGGCCAGATACGAAATAGAAGAATCTCCGGAGCCTCTGACTATGCTGGAGCAGATCGCATCAAACCGGAAGTGCATCCAGAAAGGCGGAGAGCTTGACTATGGAAAAGCCGCAGGGATTCTTCTGGAGGAATTCCGAAATGGAAAGATTGGGCGGATTACTTTGGAGAAACCTCTGATACAGGAGCAGTAAAGAATGAAGAGCATACAGGAAATAAAGGAAGAGTTTAAAAGAGCTGCGCTGAAAGAACTTCCGGCTCTTATGGAGAATTACAGGGAAGACCAGCGCAAAGGGGTCATGAATCTTCTGGAACAGGCTGGGAAACGGCTGGAAAAGCTGGAGGCAGAGAGAGTACGTCTGGAGAAAATGAGAGCCTATGAGCATGAATATGAACATCTGGGTTATGTCTGCGGTATTGACGAGGCAGGAAGAGGTCCTTTTGCAGGACCTGTGGTGGCAGGGGCGGTAATCCTGCCAAAAGACTGTGAAATCCTGGGCCTGAATGACTCTAAACAGATTTCCGAAAAAAGAAGAGAAGAACTCTATGAGGAGATCATAGAAAAAGCAGTGGCTGCAGAAACAGGCTTTGCCAGTCCGGCCAGAATTGATGAGATTAATATCCTGCAGGCCACCTATGAAGCTATGAGAGAAGCAGTAGGAAAACTCCCTGTGAGACCGCAGATTCTTTTGAATGATGCAGTTACTATACCGGGAATAGAGATCCCCCAGGTGCCCATTATAAAAGGAGACAGTAAAAGCCTTTCCATTGCTGCAGCTAGTATTGTGGCAAAAGTTACCAGAGACCGGCTGATGCGGGAGTATGATAAGATCATGCCGGAGTATGGATTTGCGTCCCATAAGGGATATGGCTCCAGGGAACATATTGAGGCATTGAGAAAATATGGCCCCTCTCCTATACATAGAAAAACTTTTATAAGAAATGTTTTTGAGGACAGGACATGACCGGCGGGAGAAAAGGCCCGGACTCTTCTAAGAAGATTGGAAGCCGCTATGAGCAGGCTGCTGCAGATTTTCTCCAGGACCGGGGCTATAAAATTCTGGAGCGGAATTTCCGCTGCCCTGCAGGAGAAATTGATATTATTGCCAGAGAGGGAGAATATCTCTGCTTTCTGGAAGTAAAGTTCAGAAGCGAAAAAGACCGGGGGACTCCCCAGGAAGCTGTGAACGGAAGAAAGCAGCGGAGGATATCAAGAGCAGCCCTTTATTATATGATGAAAAATGGGCTGAGTGATACCACACCCTGCAGGTTTGATGTAGTGGGAATTTTGCCAGAGAAGACCACATTGATAAAGAATGCGTTTTCTTTTAAGAGGTGAATGATGAAAATTAAATGGGACAAAGACACAGAAGAACATATGGCAGTACAGGAAAAGGAAGGGGTCGTTTATCTTACCTATCCGGCATTTGAAAAATTTCCCCAGTTCTGTCATGGCTTTTCTACCAGGCTGGGAGGCGTGAGCCAGGGAATTTACAGCACTATGAATTTAAGCTTTCAGAGGGGGGACCTGGAAGAAAATGTGTCTGAAAATTACCGGCGTATTGCCAGGGCCATAGGCTTTGACCTGGAGGGGGCAGTGTGCTCTCAGCAGACTCACACAGTCAATATCCGTCAGGTAAAAAAAGAGGATGGAGGCAAGGGGATTCTGAAGCCCCTGGACTATCAGGACATTGACGGATTGATCACAGATATACCAGGCATGACTCTCGTAACTTCTTTTGCAGACTGTGTTCCTCTGTTTTTTATGGATCCAGTTCATAATGCTATAGGTCTGGCTCATTCCGGCTGGAAAGGAACAGCGGCCAGAATGGGACGCCATATGCTGGGAGCGATGAAAGAAGCCTTCGGTTCAAAGTCATCAGAGATATATGCGGCTATTGGCCCCTCTATCTGCCAGAAATGTTATGAGGTGAGCCAGGATGTGGCAGAGATTTTTTTTAGAGAGTTTCCCCAAAGCCAGAAGGAAAAACACTTTATTTACAGAAAAGATAATGGAAAATATCAGCTAAACCTTTGGAGAGCCAACGAAATAATCTTTCTTGAGGAAGGGATTCCCAAGGAGCATATTAGTTTTCCCGGAATCTGTACCTGCTGCAACCCGGAGCTGCTCTTTTCCCACAGGGCCAGTAAAGGAAAAAGGGGAAATCTGTCAGCTTTTCTGGAAATCAGGCCGTCAATGGAATAGTTGCATAAAGTTTACAAAGCATCTTAGGCAATATTACATAAATGTTACAAAAAAATGAAAAACCACTGTTCATTTCACAGATTCTATGATATAATCTTAAGCGTTAGTGAAAAGGAGCTTTGGTATGAAGAACAAAACAACTACAAGCCTGCTTATGGGGCTGTTGGCAGTGAGTCTGGCTGCATCCCCCTGTTACGCTTCCACCCAGCAGAAGATTACAGATACTCAGAATGCGCAGCAGGAAAACCAGCAGAAATTGGACGACGCTCAAAGCCGGATCAACAGTCTGGAATCAAAGAAAGACGATCTGGAAGGGTACTTGCAGGAGTTAAATCAACAGCTGGGCGACTTGGAAGAAAATTTGCAGGAAATTCAGACAAAATCAGATGAGACACAGAAGACTTTGGAGAAACTTGAAAAGGAGCTGGAGGCTGCCAAAGAAAAAGAAGCGCAGCAGTATAACGATATGAAGCTCCGCATCCAGTATATGTACGAAAATGCAGAAGGCTCATATGTGGTTATGCTTTTGGAGTCTAACTCTATTTCTGATTTTCTGAGTCAGGCAGAGAATATGTCTCAGATTACAAATTACGACAGGGACATGCTGGAAGAGTATAAAAAGACAACAGAAGAGATACAGGAAAAAGAAGCCAGTATCCAGGAAGAACAGCAGGAACTGGAAGAATTGAAACAGCAGAGCCTGGACAAGCAGGACGAAATCTATGAGGTTGTGAAAACAACCAATCTGCAGATTCAGGATTATGAAGGACAGATTTCCCAGGAAGAGGGAAATGCAGAAAAGTTAATGGCTCAGATTGAAAGCCAGAAGGATACGATCAATTCTCTGATCAAACAGCAGAAAGATGAAGAGGCTGCACAGATTCAGGCACAGCGCCAGGCAGAGGCTGCGGCAGAGCAGCAGCAGGCTGCATCAGAATCTTCTCAGAGCAGTCAGGAGAATACCCAGACAACAACGTCATCTTCCTCATCATCTTCAGAGTCATCCTCAGGAAGCCAGGAAAGTCAGTCCTCTGATTCTGGCAGCGGCAATACATATCTGGGAAGATTCCGGCTTACAGGGTATTGTCCCTGCACTCAGTGCTGTGGTAAGTCTGACGGAATCACCGCCAGCGGAACTCAGGCTACAGCAGGAAGAACGGTTGCCATGGGCGGTGTTCCTCTAGGAACAAAACTGATGATCAATGGAACGATCTATACAGTGGAAGACAGGGGAACTTCTTATGGACATGTGGATATTTTCTTTAATACCCATGGAGAGGCTCTTCAGTTCGGAAGCGGCTATGCAGATGTGTACCAGGTTAATTAAATAATTTATACATAACAAAAAACAGAAGGAATTTTCATCCTTCTGTTTTTTTGATACTTTTGTCAGCTTCTCTTGAGAAGCTGATTGATCTTTTGGGTTGTGCTCCTTACCTTTTCCACAGACAGGTCGTGATTCAGGATATCCATAATACTAGCCAGATATTTACTCATATCTGCTTCCAGGTAGTAAGGTCTTTTCAGAAGCTCCGGATTACGGTAACTCAGGTTTGTAGTGATAACACGATAGATATACTCTTTTTCGTAGTATTCATCGAATTTTTCCAGACCATCGGTGAACAGGCCAAAAGTCGTGCAGACAATTACCCGTCTGGCTTTTCGGTCTTTCAGTTTTTTGGCGACATCCAGCATGCTTTCTCCAGAGGAAATCATATCATCAATGACTACCACATCTTTTCCCTCTACAGAATCGCCAAGGAATTCGTGAGCTACAATTGGATTCTTTCCATTTACAATTGTAGAGTAATCCCTGCGCTTATAGAACATTCCCATATCTACACCGAGAATATTGGAAAAATACACAGCTCTCTGCATAGCGCCTTCGTCAGGGCTGATGATCATCAGATGCTCATTATCGATTTTAAAGTTATCAATAGAGGCGACCATTGTCTTTAAAAACTGGTAGGTAGGCATGAAATTGTCAAAACCGGACAAAGGAATGGCATTCTGCATTCGGGGATCATGGGCGTCAAAAGTGATGATATTGGAAACACCCATCTGCACCAGTTCCTGAAGGGCAAGAGCACAGTCCAGAGATTCTCTCTTGCTTCTCTTGTGCTGGCGGCTTTCGTAAAGGAATGGCATGATCACATTGATCCTGTGGGCTTTTCCTGCTGCTGTAGCGATGATCCTCTTCAGATCCTGATAGTGATCGTCCGGAGACATGTGGTTGGTATGACCGCAGATTTTATAAGTCATACTGTGATTGCATACATCTACCATAACAAACATGTCGGTTCCACGGATGGACTCGCTGATCACGCCTTTGGCTTCACCGGAACCAAAACGTGGGCATTCACAATCAATAAGGAAGCTATCCTCTGCATAGCCTCGGAAATTAAGTCCGGACTGATTGTGGGAATTTAATTCTTTTCGAAATTGAACCAGATGGGCATCTACCTGAGATGCCAGCTGAGCGCAGCTTTCCAGAGCTGCTATTTTGATAGGGGCCACTGGAATAGATTTTTCCAGCAAACTGATATTGATCATAAAGACCTCCATGTAATTTCTTGTATTTTACTTTCTTTTTACATCATACACATTAAGTTATAACATTCGACATAATATCCAGTCAAGGAAAAATATTGCTTTTTTATTGCTTTGTTGGTATACTAGCCGCAGAGCAGCTGGTATTTCCGGCTGCTGCCGGATGAACAGAAACGCTTATTTTTGCGGAAAAGAGAGAGGTATATATGACAAAATCCAGACACATAATCAGAGAAGTGGAAGAGGGAAGCATTGCCTGGGAACTGGAGCTGGAACCTGGAGATGAGCTTCTTTCTATAAATGGAAATGCCATTGAGGATGTTTTCGATTATCACTACCTGGTGAATGATGAAGAAATACTGCTGTTAGTCAAAAAGGCAAACGGAGAAGAATGGGAACTGGAAGTGGAGAAAGAATATGAGGAAGATCTGGGAATCGTCTTTGAGAACAGCTTAATGGACGAATACCGTTCCTGCAGCAACCACTGTATTTTCTGTTTTATCGATCAGATGCCTCCAGGAATGCGGGAAACTCTTTATTTTAAAGATGATGATTCCCGGCTGTCTTTTCTTCAGGGGAATTATGTGACCCTTACAAACATGAGCGATCACGATATTGACCGGATCATAGAGTATCATCTGGCCCCTATAAATATTTCCTTCCATACGACAAATCCGGAGCTTCGGCGAAGGATGCTCCACAATCGATTTGCAGGAGATATCTTTCCAAAGGTGGACAGGCTGTACCAGGCGGGGATTGAGATGAATGGACAGATTGTTCTGTGCAAAGGGATCAACGATGCTAAAGAACTTGAGAGGAGTATAAAAGACCTTTCCGAATATCTTCCTCATCTAAAAAGTGTTTCTGTGGTACCTGTAGGCCTGAGCAGGTTTAGGGAAGGTCTATATCCTCTGGAACCTTTTGATAAGGAGGATGCCTGCAGAGTCATCGATCAGATTGAGATATGGCAGAAAAGGCTGTATGAACAGTATGGTCTGCATTTTATCCATGCCAGTGATGAGTGGTATCTTCTGGCAGAGAGAAAATTGCCGGAAGAAGAGCGGTATGACGGATATCTGCAGCTGGAAAACGGTGTGGGAATGCTGCGGCTTTTAGAAGAGCAGGTGACTGAGGCGTTAGAAGGCCAGGAGGGAGATGACAGAAGAGAGACCCTGGCCTTTGCTACGGGAAACCTTGCTTACCCCTTTATCAGTCGTTATATGGAAAAAATCCAGAAAAAATTTCCAAATGTACAGGTTCGGGGGTATAATATAAAAAACCGTTTTTTTGGAGAGCAGATAACTGTGTCCGGCCTTCTTACCGGACAGGATCTGATCCAGCAGCTGAAAGGAAAAGAATTGGGGGAATACCTTCTTCTCCCTTGCAATATGCTGAGAAGCGGAGAAAACGTTTTCCTGGATGATGTGACTGTGGAAGATGTGGAGAGAGAATTAAAGGTGTCTGTGAAGATTGTAGGAGAAGAAGGAGCTGATCTTATAGAGGCTGTTCTGAACAGAGAAGCAGGCAGAGAACATAAAAGGAGACAAATGTATGAGCAAACCAATTGTAGCTATAGTGGGACGGCCCAATGTGGGAAAATCCACACTTTTTAATGCTCTGGCGGGAGAAAAGATATCTATAGTAAAGGATACCCCGGGAGTTACCCGTGACAGGATTTATGCCGATGTTACCTGGCTGGACAAAACCTTTACGCTGATCGATACCGGAGGTATTGAGCCAGAGAGTAAAGATATCATTCTTTCTCAGATGAGGGAGCAGGCACAGATCGCCATTGATACGGCAGATGTGATCATTTTTATTACCGATGTCCGCCAGGGACTGGTAGATGCAGACAGTAAAGTTGCAGATATGCTTCGCAGAAGCCAGAAACCTGTAGTATTGGTGGTAAATAAGGTAGACAGTTTCCAGAAGTATATGATGGACACTTATGAATTTTATAATCTTGGAATCGGAGAACCAGTGCCGATTTCTGCAGCCTCTATGCTGGGGCTGGGAGATATGCTGGAAAAGGTAACAGAGCACTTTCAGGATATTCCCCAGGATGAGGAAGAGGATGAAATCCCCAGGATTGCTGTGGTGGGCAAGCCCAACGTAGGTAAATCTTCTCTGATCAATAAGATTGTAGGAGAGGATAGAGTTATCGTTTCCGATATCGCCGGCACCACCAGAGATGCTATTGATACCAGAGTGGTCTATCAGGATAAAGAATATATTTTTATAGATACTGCAGGTCTGAGAAGGAAAAACAAGATCAAAGAGGAGCTGGAACGCTACAGCATTATCCGTACAGTGACGGCTGTAGAGAGGGCAGATGTAGTAGTTATGATGATCGATGCAGAGGAAGGGGTTACGGAACAGGATGCTAAGATCGCAGGGATTGCCCACGACAGAGGAAAGGGAATCGTCATTGCTGTAAATAAATGGGATGCTATTGAAAAAGATGATAAAACCATATATAAATTTACAAATAAGGTAAGAGAAATCCTTTCCTTTATGCCCTATGCGGAAATTATGTTTATTTCTGCAAAGACAGGACAGAGAATTCCGAAGCTCTTTGAGACCATTGACATGGTGCTGGAAAACCAGACCCTGCGTATCCAGACGGGAGTTCTGAATGAGATCATTACGGAAGCGGTAGCTATGCAGCAGCCTCCTTCTGATAAAGGAAAAAGGCTGAAGATTTTCTATGCTACTCAGGTTTCTGTGAAGCCGCCTACCTTTGTTATCTTTGTAAACAGCAAAGAACTGATGCATTTTTCCTACACAAGATATCTGGAAAATAAAGTTCGGGAGGCTTTTGGCTTTAAAGGAACTTCTCTGAAGTTTATTATCAGAGAAAGAAAAGAGGGGGAATAGAAAATGCTGGAACGTATCGTATGTCTGGTTATCGGATATGCTTTAGGGCTTTTCCAGACATCCTATATTTACGGAAGAAAACAGGGAATTGATATCCGGGAGCACGGCAGCGGGAATGCTGGTACGACTAATGCCTTCCGGACTATGGGAAAAAAGGCAGGAGCGCTGACACTGCTGGGGGATATCCTGAAGTGCGTACTTGCCATGGCTGCCGCAAGACTTTTGTTCGGCAATAGTTTCGGAGACAATATCCGTCTTCTGGAACTCTATGCCGGAGCAGGCTGCATCCTGGGACATAATTTTCCCTTTTATCTGAAATTTAAAGGAGGAAAGGGAATTGCAGCGTCAGTAGGACTTCTCCTTGCCTTTGACTGGAGAATTTTTCTCATCTGCGCAGTAGTTTTTTTTGCACTGTTTTTTGCCACCCATTACGTATCCCTTTGCTCTCTGGCAGGATATCTGTGCTTTGTGGTGCTCCTTTTTGCTTTTGGGCAAACAGGCATGTACCCCTGCAGCCAGCCGGTGCTTTATGAAATGTATGTGATAGCGTTTCTGCTCATGGTTTTGGCATACTGGAGACACAGACAGAACATTGGCCGTCTGCTCCATGGAAATGAAAACAAGATTTTTCTCAGTAAAAAGAGGTAAGGGATATGGCAAATATTGGAATTATTGGTGCTGGCAGCTGGGGAACGGCTTTGGGAATACTTCTGGTAAATAACGGACATAACACTACGCTCTGGTCTCACAGACTGGAACAGGCAGAAGAGCTTGTCTGGACAAGAGAACACAGGGAAAAACTTCCTGGTGTTCAGCTTCCGGAATCTCTGGAGATTACCAATGATCTGGAAAAGACCCTGGTGGGAAAAGATATCCTGATCATGGCAGTCCCCTCTGTAGCTGTGCGGCAGACTGCCAAAAGAATTAAACCCTATATACGGTACGGGCAGCTGATCGTCAATGTGTCTAAGGGAATAGAAGAGGGAACACTGATGACCCTTACTGACATTATAGAAGAAGAGATACCTGAGTCGGTGGCCTGTGTTCTTTCAGGCCCCAGCCATGCAGAAGAGGTGAGCCGAGGGCTTCCTACCACCTGTGTGGCAGGTGCAAAAGAGCGGAAGACTGCAGAATATATACAGAATATTTTTATGAGTCCTGTGTTCAGGGCTTACATCAGTCCAGATGTGCTGGGTATTGAGCTGGGGGGAGCTTTGAAAAATGTCATTGCTCTGGCAGCAGGAGCAGCAGATGGTCTGGGATATGGAGACAATACTAAGGCAGCTCTTATTACCAGGGGGATTTCAGAGATTACCAGACTGGGAATTGCCATGGGCGCCAAAGCAGAAACTTTCTATGGCCTTTCCGGTATCGGAGATTTGATCGTTACCTGTGCCAGCAGACACAGCCGGAATCGGAGAGCGGGAATCCTCCTGGGACAGGGAAAAACTGCAGAAGAAGCTATGAAAGAAGTAAAAATGGTAGTAGAAGGTGTGTATTCCGCAAAAGCCGGATGGGAACTTTCTCAGAAATACCAGGTTGAAATGCCTATTATCCAGCAGGTATACCAGGTCCTTTTTGAGAAGAAGTCTCCGGACCTTGCAGTTCAGGATTTGATGCTGAGAGACCGGAAAATAGAGTCTTGGGATGTTTCCTGGAAACCAGAGTGATCAGCTGGATAGATGAGATAAAGAGAAATAGAAAGAGGCCTTTTCTCACAGAGGGAAAATAGATATTCCGGTCCCTCTGTGAGAAAAGGCCTCTTTTGTATGGGATATGTACGGTTGGGTTCTTCCAACAAAATGCCATGGCATGGAAGAAAACTTATAATATATAAGGAGCCATGTCTTCGGGAACTCCGGCTACCCGCTGCTGTACATCCATTGCTGTAATAGCAGCCATCTCTTCTTCGGAAAGAACAAAATCAAAGATCTGACTGTTTTCCTCCAGCCGCTCTTTATGCACAGATTTGGGAATTACGCCGATGCCTTGCTGAACAAGCCAGCGCAATCCTACCTGGGCGGGGGTTTTCTGATGATTCTTTCCTATTTCAATCATCAGAGGACTGTTCATATAGGCGCCTCTTGCCAGAGGAGCGTAAGCCTGAAGGACAATTCCCTTTTCTTCACAGTAAGTTTTCAATTCAGGATGGTTAAACAGGGGGTGAAACTCTACCTGGTTTACTGCGGGAACTACATCTGAAACAGTCTTCAGCAGTTCCAAGTCTGCAATACTGAAATTCGATACCCCAATAGACTTTACTTTTCCATCTGTCCGAAGTTTTTCCATTACTTTCCAGGTATTTCCAAAACATCCAGGCACAGGCCAGTGGATAAGATAGAGGTCCACATAGTCCAGCCCCAGACGCTCCAGGCTCCGGTTAAAACTGTCTTCTATATCTCCGATTCTCTGAGCAGTATTCCATATCTTCGTCGTGATAAATAAATCTTCTCTTGGTGTGTCAAGAGCCTGTATTCCTTTACCGACTCCTTCTTCGTTTTTGTAGAAAGAAGCTGTATCGATCAAGCGGTAGCCAGAAGACACGGCATCTGATATTGCCTGTTTCAGCTCTCCGTCGTCAGTGGCTTTGTAAACGCCAAGGCCTAACAGCGGCATTTCTCTTCCGTCATTTAGA
The DNA here is from genome assembly GCF_002161285.1 of Blautia sp. An81. GTDB lineage: Bacteria > Bacillota > Clostridia > Lachnospirales > Lachnospiraceae > Blautia > Blautia ornithocaccae. The sequence goes on from NZ_NFHH01000003.1 coordinate 272,921, forward strand.
TGAATTACATGTTCGCCAAAAGACATAACACCAAACCTCCTTTTTACAATCGTTGATAGTATACCATGAAAATATGAAGAATGTTAGTCATATTTATTAAAATTCACAATTTATTCAAACACAAATCAAAATCCACAAAGGTCACGGGCTTTAAAATAAGAGGTTTTTACATAAATTATAATTTCGGAAGAAGACGGTAAAAAGGGGAGGGAAAGCACTAAGAAAAATACATAAAATAGCTTGATAAAACATAGTAAACCATGTATAATGAAGCTAATTGATAAATTATTGTCATTCAGTGTGCCCAAATATGAAAAAGGGCCTGGAAAGGATGGAAAAATGCATTTAATCAAAGATGAAAATGGTAATGTGATCCCTCATGGAGGGGAGGCTCATCAGCATGAACATTGCGGAAGCTGCAGCGATAACTGCCAGGAGAATTGTTCTCAGGAAGTGGTAGCTTTATTGAATTATATGCTGTCACACAATGAACATCATGCCCAGGAGTTGGATCAGATGGCTGAGAATCTTCAGAAACTTGGAATGGAAGATGCAGCTAAGACGATTAAAGAAGGAGTGGCAGATTTTCAGAAAGGAAATATGCGCCTTGGACTGGCTTTGACACTGGTAAAAGAACACTTAAAGGAGGCGTAGATCATGTGTCTTGCAACTGTTCAGAAAGAAAGTGACAATACCGTAATTTTGAAAATGGTCAGCCGTATCGATGTGGATGGGGATAAAGTGATTCTCCGAGATATTATGGGAGAAACGAAAACCATCGTTGGAAGGATTTTGATGGTAGATCTGGCCAACAGCATTGTGAAGCTAGACTGTGAATAACAAAAGGTTTTATGGGGAAACCCTTAAAATAAAACACAATATGCGGAGGTAAAGACCAATGAAACTAGCAGAGGCTATGAAGGAGAAAATGCTCCTTTCCTTTGAACTTTTCCCCCCGAAGACCGAGAAAGGCATGGAAAATCTTCCGGGCACGATTGAGCATCTGTGCAAGTATAAACCGGAATATATTTCCTGTACCTACGGCGCAGGAGGGGGAAACGTAGGAGCAAACAGGGAAGTCTGCCAGATGATCAAAAAAGCTGGCCCTATTCCTGTGACTCACTTCACGGTTATCCGTAACACAAAGGAGGGCATCAAAGAGCAGCTGGATCAATATCTGGCGGAAGGCGTAGATCATATGCTGGCTCTTCGGGGCGATCTTCCTCTGGGGGAAACCACTACCTGCGGGGATTTTGATTATGCCACAGATCTTGTGAAATTTGTAAAAGATCAATATGGCGACAAATTTGAAATCGCAGTAGCAGGCTCTCCGGAAGGACATATCGCATGCCGCAGCCTGGAAGCGGATATTTCCGTTTTGAGGCAGAAGCAGGATAACGGAGCTGATTACATCATGACTCAGCTTTGCTGGGACATGGAACAGTTCAAACGCTGGCTGGACGCTATTCGTAAAGCAGGCGTGACCATGCCGGTGGATGTGGGGATTATGCCGATTCTGGATCAGGCCGCCACTATTAATATGGCTCTGTCCCGGAATGGCTGTGTAATGGACCGTGAATTGTCCAGACTCATCTCCAGACACTGGCTGTTCCCGAATCCTTTCAATCCTAAGGACGCAGAGGGTAAGCCCTTTGATATGTTCTATGATAAAAAGGTGAAAGAATTTAAAGAAGAGGGTATCGAGTATACCATCAGACAGATTGATGAGTACCGGGCACTTGGTGTTAATGGTATCCATCTGTATGCGTTGAATAAGTGGAAAGACGTATCTGAAATTATTGAAAGATCTGGACTTCGTACACTTGTTTAAAATTTAAATTCAGGAGGCGCCTGATTTATGGCACATGTAATTGCAGTCGCAGGAAAAGGCGGCGTAGGTAAGACAACATTAACGGGACTGATCATACAGTATCTGGGCGAAAAGGGAAAAGGTCCCATCCTTGCAGTGGATGCGGATGCAAACTCCAATCTTAATGAAGTGTTGGGAGTGGAGGTAGAGACTACTCTGGGAGAAATCAGAGAAGAGGTGGCAGGAGCAGAGATGGCTTCTAAAAACCCGATTCCTTCAGGCGTGTCAAAGGCAGATTATATGGAGTATAAGTTTGACGATGCTCTTGCAGAGTCTGACGACTTTGATCTGCTGGTTATGGGACGCACTCAGGGGAAAGGCTGTTACTGCTTTGTAAACGGACTTCTTCAGGCACAGATTCAGCGACTTGAAAAGAATTACCCCTATATTATTGTGGATAATGAAGCTGGTATGGAGCATATCAGCAGAGGTGTGCTTCCGAACATGGAAACAGCGATTCTGGTCAGCGACTGTTCCAGAAGAGGCGTTCAGGCTGCCGGCAGGATCGCCCAGCTGATTAAAGAGTGCAATATGCACCCCAGACAGGTAGGACTGATTGTAAACAGAGCCCCTGATGGAAAACTTAATGAAGGAACCAGAGAAGAGATCGAAAAACAAGGTCTTCATCTACTGGGAGTAGTACCACAAAATGATACAGTCTATGAGTATGACTGTGACGGGACGCCAACCGTTGACCTTCCCGAAGACTCGCCTGTGAAAAAAGCCATTCGGGAAATTGTGGACAAATTAGAATTTTAAGAGAAGAGGCGACATAAAGGAGGATAACATGAGTGAATTCAGATTAACTACAGTAGAAGAATTTGAAGCTGCTACTGCGAGACTGTTAGAGACAGGTGCTAAAGTAGGCGCTGATTCCTGGCAGGCTCGTGTAAAGAACCAGACACCCCATTGTAAATTTGGTGAAGAAGGCGTTTGCTGCCGTATCTGTACAATGGGACCATGCCGTATCACGAAGAAAGCCCCAAGAGGAATCTGTGGATGTGATGTACACGGTATCGTAGGACGTAATTATCTGAAGTTTACAGCAGGCGGAGCTGCTACCCATTCCGATCACGGACGTGAGATCTGCCACACTCTTTATGCTACAGCAGCAGATGGATGCTATAAAGTAAAAGATCCTGATAAGCTGATCCGCATTGCAAAAGAGTGGGGAATTGAGACAGAAGGAAAAGACATTTACGACCTGGCTCATGAAGTGGCTTATGAAGGCCTTATGGAATACGGAAAACCTTTCGGAACTCAGAGATTCTTAAAGAGAGCTCCGGAATCCCAGCAGAAACTGTGGGAAGAAAATGAACTGGCACCACGGGCTATTGACCGTGAAGTATCATGCTCCTTACATATGGCTCACATGGGATGTTCTTCCAAACCAGAAGCCCTGGTAAAACAGTCTATCCGTGCAGGACTTTCTGATGGATGGGGCGGTTCCATGATGGGAACAGAGTTTTCTGACGTACTCTTCGGTACACCAAAGCCTATTGAGACAGAAGCGAACCTGGGTGTTATGGTAGAAGAAAACGTGAATATCGTTGTTCATGGACATGACCCAAGTCTTTCCGAAATGATCTGCGAAGTGGCTGACAGTCCTGAAATGGTTGCATATGCAAAAGAAATGGGTGCAAAAGGAATTACTATTTCCGGTGTATGCTGTACCTCTAACGAGGTTGCCATGCGTCGTGGAATCCCAATGGCAGGTAACTTCCTTCAGCAGGAAAACGTAGTGCTCACCGGAGCCTGCGAAGCTATCGTTGTAGATGTGCAGTGTATCTTCCCTGCATTAGGACCTCTGAGCAAATGTTTCCATACCAAGTTCATTACAACATCTCCAATCGCACAGATGCCGGATTCCGAGTTTATTCGCTTTGATGCTCATTCCGCACTGGAAAAGGCTACTCAGATCGTGAAGCTGGCAATTGAGAACTTTAAGAACAGAAAACCGGAACTTGTTTACATTCCTCAGATGAAACAGAAAGCAACTGTTGGATATTCTACAGAAGCTATCGTAAAAGCTCTGGACGGCGTTGCCAATACACAGGTTGACGAACTTGGAACCACAAAACCGCTGCTTCAGTGTATTACCTCCGGTGTATTAAGAGGAGCTGTAGCTATGGTTGGATGTAATAACCCAAAGGTTCGTCCTGACCTGGCTCATATCGAATTGATGAAGAAGCTGCTGGCAAACGACATCATCGTCATTGCTTCTGGCTGTTCTGCACAGGCTGCTGCTAAGGCAGGTCTTATGGATAAGGCAGCAAAAGATGTGTGTGGCGATGGCCTGAAGAGAGTATGCGAACTGGCAGATATTCCTCCGGTACTTCATATGGGATCTTGTGTAGATATTTCCCGTATGCTGGTTCTGGCAGCAACTCTTGCTAAAGATGCAGGTCTTCATATTTCACAGCTGCCGGTTGTAGGCTGTGCTCCAGAATGGATGTCTGAGAAGGCAGTATCTATCGGAAACTATGTTATCGGTTCCGGTATTGATACATTCCTGGGCGTAGATCCATATGCATCAGGCTCCAGCGAAATGGTTGAAATCCTGACAAACGGCACCAGACAGTGGTGTGAAGCAGCGTTTACTGTAGAAAAAGATATTGATAAATTAGGTGATGCCATGATGGCAAGAATCGAAGAAAAGAGAGCTGCCCTGGGCATCTAATAATTCTGAAACATAACTAGGAAAGGTGAATGACATGAAAATAGCGGTTACAGGAAAAGGCGGTGTGGGAAAGACCACCTTCGCCGCAACTCTTGCCCGGCTTTATGCTGACGAAGGAAAACATGTTCTCGCAGCAGACGTAGACCCGGATGCCAATCTTGGATTGGCTCTGGGGTTTGACGAAGAAACCCTGGATTCTATAGTCCCCATTACTAAAATGAGAAAACTCATTGAAGAAAGAACAGGGGCCGGAGAGGATAATCAGTTCTATACACTGAATCCTAAGGTCAGCGATATTCCGGATACATACTCGAAAGAGGTAAACGGTGTAAAGCTTCTTGTTCTGGGAACAGTGGAGACAGGAGGAGGCGGCTGTGTATGTCCGGAGCATGTTATGCTCAGAAGGATCATCAATAACCTGGTCCTGCACAGAGACGATGTTGTGATCATGGATATGGAGGCCGGTCTGGAGCATCTGGGCCGTGGAACTACAGAATCCATGGATCAGTTTATCGTTGTGATCGAACCAGGAGCCAGAAGCGTACAGACTTATAAAAATGTAAAGCGCCTTGCAGATGATCTAGGGGTCAAACAGGTACGTGTAGTTGCCAATAAAGTAAGAAATGCAGAGGATGAAGAATTTGTCAGAAGCCGTATACCGGCAGAGGATCTCCTGGGCTTCATTCACTACAACACAGAAGTTATGGATGCAGATCGTCAGGGAAAATCCCCTTACGATTTCAGCAATACAGTAAAAGAAGAAATCACACAAATTAAAAACATAATCGATCAGGGATTATGAGATGTTAGGAGGAAAAAACATTGACTTTATTTGAAACAGTATTCAGCGGAAATGACGCTGTCTATGGATTGACAGAAAATGCAATTAATGCTGCTATTGAACAGCACGGTGCTGACAAAGCTGTCAGCTTTCCAAACACAGCATACAGCCTGCCATGCTACTATGCTGTAACAGGTGTAAAGGTTGGCACTTTAGGAGAATTAAAAAATGCTCTGGGCGTAGTAAAAACTCTTATGACAAGAGAAAACAGAACCCATGACATTTTCATGTCCGGTGTTGCAACTGCTCTTTGTGCTGAGTTTATCGAAGTATTAAAATATATTGACGGAGCAACTCCATATGAAGAGCCGTGCTACGGACATCTGGCAGATGCTGTGATCCGTGAGCTGGGTGTACCCCTTGTAACTGGAGATATCCCAGGTGTAGCCGTTATCTTAGGCAAAGCTCCTACTACAGAAGAAGCTGTAGCCCTGGTTAAGAGCTATCAGGCACAGGGTATTCTGGTAACACTGGTTGGCGATATCATTGATCAGTTATCAGAGGCCGGTATGAAGACTGGTGCAAACCTTCGTGTTATTCCTTTAGGAAAAGACGTAACAGCTGTTATCCATGTTGTATCTGTTGCTCTTAGAGCAGCCCTGATCTTCGGTAACATCACACCGGGAGATGCAGGAAATCTGATGAAGTACACAATGGAACGTGTTCCTGCATTTGTAAATGCTTTTGCTCCTTTAAACGATGTGATCGTAGCATGCGGTGCCGGCGCTATTGCTTTAGGATTCCCTGTAATCACAAACCAGGAAGGCGTAGCTGAAGTACCAAAGAGCCTGATCTGCCAGCCAGATGTAAGCAAATTCAACGCAACATCTCTGGAAGCCCGTGACATTAAGATCAAAATTACAAATATCGATATTCCTGTTGCTTTCGCTTCTGCATTTGAAGGTGAGATCATCCGCCGCGGCGATATGCAGGTTGAATTTGATGGTTCTCGTGTAGACTGTGCTGAGCTGGTACAGGCTGTAGACGCTACAGAGATTGAAGATCACAAGATCACCATTGTAGGTCCTGACGTAGACGAAATGGAACTGGGAAGTAAGAATACCATCGCCTATGTTGTAAAAGTCGCTGGAAAGAACATGCAGTCTGACTTTGAGCCGGTTATCGAGCGTAAGTTCCATAACTACATCAACTGTATTGAGGGCGTATATCATACAGGACAGCGTGATATGCTCCGTATCCGTATCGGAAAAGAAGCTTTTAACGCAGGCTTCCGTCTGAAACATATCGGTGAAGTACTTTATGTTTCTGTTAAAAACGAATTTGACGCAGTTGTTGATAAATGCGAGGTAACTATCTATACAGATCCTGCTGAATGTACAAGAGTACGTCATGAAGTTGCTATTCCAACCTTTGACAAACGTGACGAGCGTCTGGATACTCTTACAGATGAATCTGTTGATGTTTACTACAGCTGTATCCTGTGCCAGGCATTCTCACCATCTCACGTATGCGTGGTAACTCCGGAACGTCTGGGACTTTGCGGAGCCGTTTCATGGCTGGATGCAAAAGCTACAAACCAGCTGGATCCAAACGGACCATGTCAGGTAATCACAAAAGAGAGACCTATCGATGAAAGGATCGGCGAATACGAAGACGTTAACGAAGCTGTTCAGAAATTCTCTCAGGGTGCTTTACAGGATGTATCTCTGTACTCCATCATGGAGAAACCAATGACCTCCTGCGGATGTTTTGAGTGTATCTGCGGTATTGAGCCATTCTCTAACGGTGTTGTTATCACAAACCGTGAGTATGCAGGAATGACACCTCTTGGAATGACATTCCCAGAGCTGGCTTCTATGACAGGCGGCGGTGTTCAGACACCTGGATTCATGGGACATGGTAAACACTTCATTTCTTCCAAGAAGTTCATGAAGGCAGAAGGCGGTATCGAGCGTATCGTATGGATGCCTAAGGAACTGAAAGATACTGTTGCAGAGAGACTGAACAAAACAGCTAAAGAACTGTACGGAATCGACAACTTTACAGATATGGTCGGAGATGAGACCATTGCAACAGATCCGGAAACACTGGTTGCTTTCCTGACAGAGAAAAACCATCCTGCACTGGGCATGGAACCAATGATGTAATAATTTAGAAATATGCAGTATCGGGAAATGGGAGATGTCTCGCAGGAGGCCTCCCGTTTCCTGTGTAAAAGTAAATTGACAAAAAAACTCCAAATAAGTCACAGAACAGACCGTAGTTTTATAAAGTTTTTTGTATAATATTACAGGGGAAACTTGTCAATATTGCGTGTAATGTAGTATAATGTAGGCGGCAAAATAGAGGGCTGCCATTTACCTCTTTGCCGTTTATATACAATGGGACGGTACCTTTGTCGGACCGCCTGTTGTAAAGAATAATATGAAGGAGGCTCATAGAAATGCCGTTTAATCAGAAACCACAGAAGTTCAATGCAAGCATTAATACAGTTGAGATTGGATGCGGAGACAAAGCGATCAAATTAGGAGGAGAATGTACTTTTCCTTTCTATACATTTGATGCTCCTATGGAAAATGCACCGAAGATTGGTGTAGAAGTTTCCGATCTGGGTATTGCTTCCAATATTCCTGGTATCCAGAAGTTTTACGAAGGCGCTTCTACTATCGGAGAAATTGCAAAAAAAGCCGAGACAATGGAAGGCGCTGATTTTGTCTGCCTGCGCTTAGAGGGCGGAGATCCTAATGGAGAAGACAAATCTATTGATGAACTGATCGAAGTTGTAAAGGAAGTTGCAGACGCTGTTACCTGTCCTCTGGTAGTAGAAGGATGCAAAAATGTTGAAAAAGACACAGAACTGCTTCCAAAGGTAGCTGAAGTTCTGCAGGGCAAGAACGCTCTGGTAATGTCTGCAAGAGAAGAAAACTACAAAGCTGTAGGTGCTGCTGCAGGTCTTGCTTACAACCAGAAAGTAGGCGCTGAATCTGCCGTTGATATCAACCTTGCAAAACAGTTAAACGTTGTTATGACTCAGCTGGGAGTTAAGGCTCAGGATATCGTAATGAACGTTGGTTCTGCTGCAGTGGGTTATGGTTTTGAATATGTTGTTTCTACTATGGACCGTATTAAAGGTGCTGCTTTATCTCAGAATGATAATATGCTGCAGATGCCTATCATCACAGCAGTTGCTGATGAAGCATGGAGTGTAAAAGAGGCTATGGCTACTGAAGAGGATATGCCTGAGTGGGGTCCTCTGGAAGAAAGAGGAATCAGCATGGAAGTTCAGACAGCAGCTGCTGTATTAGCATCCGGTTCTGACGCCGTTATCCTGAAACATCCTCAGTCCGTTGCAACTATTTCAAAAATGATTAAAGAATTAATGTAATCGTAAAACAGGAGGATATTAAAAATGGCATTAACAGGTATTCAAATCTTTAAAATGACACCAAAGAAAAACTGTAAGGAATGCGGCTGCCCTACATGTATGGCTTTTGCTATGAAAGTTGCTCAGGGCGCTCTGGAAATATCCAAATGTCCGCATATGTCTGAGGAAGCTCTGGCAGAGCTGTCTGAGGCTACTGCTCCCCCAATGAAAACTATCAAGGTTGGAACAGGCGAAGGAGAATACACCTTAGGCGGAGAAACTGTTTTATTCAGACATGAGAAAACTTTTGTCAGCAAGACAAGATATGCTGTTTCTCTCTGCACATGCATGGATGACGCAGCAGTAGATGCAAAGATTGCTGAACTTCAGAAGGTTGATTATGAGCGTATCGGTGAAAGAATGCACGTGGAAATGGTTTACGTGAACTATCAGGACGGTGCAGACAAAGACCGCTATGTAGAAATGGTGAAGAAAGCAGCAGCAACAGGCAAGACTCTGATCCTGGGATGTAAAGACGCAGAAGTTGCAAAAGCAGCTCTGGAAGTATGCAAAGATGGCAAACCAGTATTAAACGGTGCTACAGCTGCAAACTATGCTGCTATGAACGATATCGCTAAAGAAGCAGGAGTTGTTCTGGGAGTATCTGGCGCTGACTTAAATGAAATCTATGATACAGTAGCAGCTTTAGAGAAAGCCGGAAATAAGAACCTGGTAATCGATGCTACAGGCGCTTCTGTAAAAGAAGCATATGCAAACGCTGTACAGATCCGTCGCGCTTCTCTGAAAGATCAGGACAGAACTTTCGGTTATCCTACAATCGTAAATACAGCAGCAGTTGCTCATGGTGACAGATATCTGCAGCAGGCACTGGCTTCTCTGTTTACAGTAAAATATGGTTCTATCGTTGTTATGGAAACTCTGGATTACGCTGAGGCACTTCCTCTGTTCGGTCTGAGACAGAACGTATTTACAGATCCTCAGAAACCAATGAAGGTTGAACCAGGCATCTATCCATTAAACGGAGCAGATGAAAATTCTCTGTGTCTGACAACTGTAGACTTTGCTCTTACATATTTCGTTGTTTCCGGCGAGCTGGAGCGTTCCGGTGTTCCATGCAACCTGATCATTTCCGATGCAGGCGGACTTTCCGTACTGACAGCATGGGCAGCAGGAAAACTGTCTTCCACTTCTGTTGCAACTTACATCAAAGAAAATGTAGAAGACAAAGTAAAATGCAGAAAACTGGTTATTCCTGGAAAAGTTGCCGTACTGAAGGGCGATATCGAGTCCAAACTTCCTGGATGGGAAATCATTGTAGCTCCTCTGGAGGCTGTACAGTTAGTAAAATTCCTGAAAGATTTAACTGCTTAATGTTTGCAAAAAGAGCTTGTTAAAAGAAAATTTTTTATAAAAGGAGAAACATTATGGCAAAATTTATTACAATTGGTGAGAGACTTTCCACAACTGCACCTGCAGTAAACAAAGCTTTTACAGAGAGAGATCCTGAACCGATTCTGGCAAGAGCAAAACAGCAGCTGGATGCAGGCGCTGTTTACCTGGATGTAAACATCGGACCTGCTGAGAACGACGGCGAAGATTTAATGAAATGGGTAGTAGAACTCCTTCAGTCAAACTTCGACAACGTTCCTCTGGCACTGGATACTTCCAACAAAAAAGCTATCGAGGCTGGTATCTCTGTATATAACAGAGCAAAAGGAAAACCTATTGTAAACTCCGCAGATGCAGCTGGCAGAATTGAATATCTTGACCTGGCAGCAGCAAACGATGCAATCTGTATCGCTCTTTGCAACGGCGAAGGCCTTGCAAAAGATAATGACGAGCGTATGATGTACTGCCAGACACTTCTTGAAAGAGGTATGGAGCACGGTATGGATGCTGCTGATATCTGGTTCGATCCTTTATTCCTGGTTGTTAAAGGTATGCAGGAAAAACAGATGGAAATCCTGGAAGCTATCAAGATGTTCAGCGATATGGGACTGAATTCTACAGGTGGTCTTTCCAATAACTCCAACGGTATGCCAAAACATATCCGTCCGATCATGGACTCTGCTATGGTTGCTATGGCTATGATGCAGGGACTGACATCTGCTATTGTTAATCCTAACGACAAGAGACTTATGGAGACAATTAAATCCTGTGACGTTCTGAAGAACAATACATTATATGCAGATTCTTATCTGGAGCTTTAATATTACAGATAAAGATGAACATGAGAGAGGAGCTGCTGCACATTTTCGTGCGGCAGTTCCTGTATAAAACAAAGAAAGGCAGAAATTCCTATGTTTAAAGTGACTTTTAAGTTCGGAAGCGGCGAGGATGTCACGACCTTTGCCCAGGAAAATGAGAATCTGCTGGAAGCAGCCCGGAAGGTAAACGTAGCTATCGATGCCCCTTGCGGCGGTAATGCTTCCTGTGGAAAATGCAAAGTAAAAATTCTGGAGGGTAATATAGATTCCCCAAAGACCCGGCATATTTCCGATGAGGAATACAGCGAAGGATGGAGACTGGCATGTGTAAGTAAGGTGACAGGTGATGTTGCGGTACAGGTACCTGATATTGCATCTGCTTACCGCAGTAGAATGAAAGTTGCGGATTTAAGCTCGAATAAAGAAATTGAAATTTTCGAGAATGCAAAAAATGATATAGAAGCAGCAGGAATTGCCTTGACAAACAGCATGGGTGTCCTGGATGTGGAAATGGATGTGCCAACTTTAGACGACACAATGCCGGATAATGAGCGGCTTATGCGGGCTATTAAGAAAAAAACAGGAGCTGCAAGAGTACGCCTTCCGTTCCAGGTGTTAAATAAAATCGCCCGGGTTTTCCGGGAATCTGATTTTCAGGTGTGCTGTGTGATCCGTACCTCTGTGGATAAAGAAGATATTTTTGTCTATGACGTATATCCAAAAGGTGCAGAGGTAGTTATCGGCGGTCTGGCAGTGGATATTGGAACCACCACAGTTTCCGCCCTTCTGATCAATATGGAAACCGGAGAGATTATCGGAAAGGCCTCTGCCGGGAATGGACAGATCCGTTACGGCGCAGACGTGATCAACCGTATCATTGAATCCATGAAACCGGGAGGAAGCAAGAAGCTTCAGGATGCGGTGATCAAAGAAACTATCAATCCAATGATTGAACAGATGTGCAGAGCCAGTGGTTTTAATCCTGACCATATTTACCGCATGTGCGTGGCAGGAAATACTACTATGAATCATCTGCTGACTGGAATGGAAGGAGATCCCATCCGCATGGAGCCTTACATTCCTACATTTTTCAAAACCAATTCCCTGTTTGCATCTGATATTGGTATCCGGATTAACAGAGACGCACATATTATTGTGGCCCCCAATATCGGAAGTTATGTAGGCGGGGATATCACAGCCGGTACTTTGGTAAGTATGCTTTGGAATCGTCCGGAATTTTCTTTATTCATCGACTTAGGCACAAATGGTGAATTAGTCTTTGGAAACTCTGATTTTATGATGAGCTGTGCATGCTCTGCAGGACCTGCCTTCGAAGGCGGAGATATCAGCTGCGGCATGCGGGCTACAGATGGAGCTATCGAGGCCTGTACCATTGACAAAGAGACAATGGAGCCTTCTTATCATGTCATCGGTGAGGAAGGTCAGAAGCCTATTGGTCTTTGCGGCTCCGGGATCATCGATGTGATCGCAGAATTGTTCCGTACGGGCATCATCAACCCTAAGGGTAAATTTATCCGGGAGGGAAAACGTGTGCGCCATGACCAGTACGGCATGGGCAGTTATGTCCTGGCTTTTGAGGAAGAGGCAGGTTCTGTAAAAGATGTGGAAATCAATGAAGTGGATATTGATAATTTTATCCGGGCAAAGGGAGCAATTTTCTCTGCTATCCGTACTATGCTGGCTTCTCTTGATTTCGACGTGGAAATGATTGATGATGTCTATGTGGCAGGAGGAATTGGAAGTGGGATTAATATGAGAAATGCTGTGCGGATTGGCATGTTCCCGGATATTCCCCTGGAAAAATTCCATTATATTGGAAATTCTTCTCTGTCCGGCGCTTATACTATGCTTCTTTCCAGAGAGGCAGAGCGCAAATGCTATGAGTTAGCATCCAATATGACTTATCTGGAACTGTCTGCAGTTCCTACCTATATGGATGAGTTTGTTGCCTGCTGCTTTATTCCACATACGGATACATCGCTGTTTCCGTCCTGTACGCAGGAATAGACTACAAAAATATCCGAGGTGAAAATATGAATTTCGATTATGCAAAAGACAGCAAAGAACAGCGCCCATATGAGCATTATCTGGAGGCTTATAGAGAATTAGAGCCTGAGGAGATCAGTGAGCGGACCGGGTTTCCCTATGATCAGGAGAAAGGTCTGTTTACTCTGCATCTTATGGGAACCACGTACCTTGTTTCATTCCCGGATTATGAGATTCATCATGAGGAGGACTCTGTTGGAGTCTATCCTCTTGAAGAAGCCATGAATGCGAAAATTCTCATTGCCCGCTATATGGCAGAGAGACATGCGGCGCCTTCTTCCGGTAAGTTTATTACTTACCATGAGGTTCCATGGGGAGAGGTGTATTTTAGACAGTTTCAGGGGCGATGCCTTATGCGTCTGGCATTTTCCTATGGGAATAAACTGGAAACGTTCAAAAAGATCATGGAACATTTAGGAGCAGAAAAATCTACAGAAGGAGATTGTTCCTATAAACTGGAATTTATGGACAATCTTTTTATAAAATTCATTCTCTGGGAGGGAGACGATGAATTTCCACCTTCCTCACAGATTCTGTTTTCCGATAATTTTGCCGCCAGCTTTGCGGCAGAAGATTTAGCTGTGGTGGGAGATATTTCCATCAATATGATGAAAGCATTAGAAAAAAAGCTGTCTTAAAAATCAGACAATGTGAAGTAATAGTAGAGTAGGTATTGCGCGTTAAGTGTCATGGGATGGGAAGTTGTCCATGAACGAAGGTGATCTTCGGATCGTCCACGATGTAATATTGCATCCGCTACTACATTAAAGACTTGAGATTATAAATTCTTCTCTTTGGTGTAGTAACTACTATACCAGAGCATAGGTTTCTTTGTGCAGACCAGGACTGGCAAAGGAAAAGAAGATCCTGGTGTGCTGCCAGACAGCAAAAGAGGAGGATTTATAACAGATGAAAAATGCAAATAAAGTAAGAATTATGGCATTTGCAGGCGTGATCATTGCAATGAATATCGTGCTTGCAAGATTGGTTGCTATTAATATCGGACCGACTTTGAGAATCACAGTGAGCCAGACACCTGTTTATCTGGCTGGTTTCTGGTTCGGCCCGGTTGTTGGAGGAATCTGCGGTTTCCTTGGGGACCTGATAGGAAGTCTTCTTCAGGGATATGCGCCAAACCCGTTGATTTCAGTGTCTGCCATTTTGGCAGGTGTGCTTCCCGGACTTTTCCGTCATGTGATGGAGAAAAAACCAGCTTTGTGGAAAGTTGTGGGAATCCTTGTTATACATGGACTCGTAGGAGCATTGGGCTTTACCTGCATCGGTCTCCATATGTATTATGGAACACCTTGGTCTGTGCTTTACGCAACCCGCGTAGTGCAGACAATCATGCTTACGGCTGTTAACTCAGTTCTTGTATTTTTCTTGTACAAGAGCCCTCTTACAGGTTTTGTAAAGAAAAGCATTGCAGAGGGAAAAGGAAAGGTAGGCCAGATAAATACTGCAGATAATAAAAGTATGAAATAGAAAATAATATGGCTGAAGCCATTTTATTTCCCAAAGCAGAAAGTCAGGTGTATATATTACATCTGCACTTGGAGGCTGCTGGGGGAAGCCGGATATCAGTCCTTGGCAGCGCACAAAGTGTTTGATCCTTTCAAGATTGAGGGGAGAGGGAGTTGAGGCGGGTTTGCCTGCTTTGTTCTCTGCCTGCCTAGGATATCCGGTTTAAAATACCAGACAGTAAATATGTACAGGGAATATTGTCTGGTCATAGATGGATGCAGAAAGAGCTTCCATCTGTATAGAAAAAGGAGGTATTTGGTATGGGATTCAAATCAGACATCGAAATCGCACAGGAATGTGTCATGGAGCCAATCACAAAGATTGCGGAGAAAGCAGGTATTGATGAAAAATATCTGGAACAGTACGGAAAGTACAAAGCAAAGATCGACTACAACTTACTGAACGAATCCGACGCTCCAAATGGAAAACTGATTCTTGTTACAGC
>NZ_NFHH01000030.1 GCF_002161285.1 Blautia sp. An81
TTACAATTTTTTTCATAGCCCAGAGTTGCATCCATCTCGGCTTCCAGAAGCTCCTGCAATATATCTTTGAAGCTGTCTTTGAGAAGGGAGTAAACATCAGCCACACTGGTAATGTTGTTTTCTGTAATAATCTGTCGGATTTGGTCTTTTGCTACTGCCATAAATAAACTCCTTTTCGATAAGAATTGTCATATCTGTAATTCTTACCAAAAAGGAGCCATTTTTTACCAAAGCCACAAAGTTTTTTACACTACCAAAAAGATTCATGCGTACGTCGTGACTGAAGTTAATTTTTAGTTGCCCAATTTCAAAAAAGTCGTTATAATAATCTTGTTTTAGCATAGTTCCATTATAACATGGAACGGAGAGAAAGGTGGTTTGTCGTTAGCCATCTTTTTCTTTTTTTAGTAAAAATTTCAGGGGCCGGAGTAACTCATGCGAGTTACTCCGGCCCCTGTTTGGAACTATCTATTTCCCGATAGCCCCCGCTTCTTATCTCATCTCTATGTTACACATAAAAACCATGCTCCTCAATGCCTTTTTCCAGAATACAGTTGATCAGTTCCTCAAGCTCCACGTTGTTAATCTCGCTGACAACGATCAGCTTGGCAAGGGTATCCTTCGGAACAGATACCGCATAACTCTCCTCATCTGCACGAAGCTCATGGACACAGATGCCAAGTCCCTCTGCAATCTTGCACATAACGCCAAGCTCCGGCTCCTTAACCCCTGCCATAATATCAAGGATTGTTCTCTCCGGCACACCGGAAATTCTGGAAAGCTCCGCAATCCCGATTTCTTCCTCTTTCATCACGTTTAATAACTTATCTCCTGTTGTATACATATCCCACTCCTCCTATATTACGGCTTCCTTTTTCTTTTCTGGTGCAGAATGCTCCTTTCCGGCATTCATCTTAATAACAGCATCCTTCTTCTCTGCAAGTTTCTCTTTTACTGAAACACGCTCATGGCGGTTATCTCTTTTTTCCTCTTTCTGCTTGGCACGTTCCTCTGCCCGATCACTGCGGAAGAGTTCATGTTCTTTGGCATCATACTCATACACATGATCCGAAAGACGTTCTCCCGGCGCCACCTGTGTCTGATTTACTTCCTGTACCATCTGCTCAAGTTCTTTAAACTCCATTCCCGCATCTTTCGGTATAATCAGAGTTTCGTGGATTGAAGAAGGCAGCATGTAAAAATCTCCTACCTTCTCAGCAATCTCCTGTCTGATATCGTCGTTTAAAATTGCAGCCGCCCCATATACTTTTGTATCATTTGTCAGCACAAACATGGTATCGGGAATATCCGGCATCATCTGCATTGCCATTTCTTTTGCTTCATCCATACCCACATTTTGTTCTCTTGCAATATCAACTGCAATCATCTCCGCAACCGTCTCATTCATTCCTTTGAAACTATGTGGCTGCAAAGTATCCATATTCTGTAACGCCTGGTCATGCAGTTCTTCAAGTGTGATTCCATATCCGTCCATCAGATTATCTGTAATGGTTATGGTTGCAGTCCCTTCTCCTGTTTTATCCATTAAAATCTGATACACAACTGCTAAATCTTCCAGCTTGGAATACGGTTTATCCTGAAGAAACTGCTGATTTGCTTCCTCGTTGATCAGCTTACATACAATTTTTTCCTTAATCTTGTCAAAATCGGTAACTGCCGATACATCTATATCGTGGTCAATATAATGTGACTGATACACACTTGCAATCTGAGCTAATACATCATCCAATTCAGCACCATCCTGTATCTGCTCAAAATATGGATTCAGATAAATGGTAGGTGCAATATTGCTTTCTTCTGTTCTTACCATCAGACCGTCCAGAACACAGTCATTATTCTTTACAATCTGATTGACCTCAACTGCAGCATCTGCAAACTTTTCAGGAAGAAAATCCTGTATCTGTTCTTTTACCTGTTCTACAAAATCTCTGTATTCCATTACTTTTTCTCTCCCTTCTTGGTGTCATTCTGTGATTTATCTGTCAGCTTTGATACTGTGGCACCATACATCTGGTACCTCTTCATCATGTTTCTCTGGCTTGTTACATTGATTTCTTTTTCTAACTGCTTCATTCTGGCTTTCCTCCCTATTCTGCTTTTCTTCCAAATGAAAACGTATCTTCCTTTTCCTTTTTCGGGGCAAATCTGCCTTTGACTTCCAAAAGCCTTTTTTCCATAATGGAAAACATGGCTTCCACCTGCTCCTGTGTGTACTCATAATTGGTGCGGTTGGAAAGGTTCTCAAGCCTGCCGATTGCATCAATGACTTTGTTCACACGATACTCCCCAAGACGGACAAACTTGTCCGCCTTGCTCTCATTGTCCTGTACTTTCTTTGTTTCTTCTGCTCCCATTGTTACGTCCTCCTTTTATTTTTTCTTTCCTGTAAATTTCCTTTTGGGAAACTCCATGACAAACTTAAACTGCACACCGGACTTTTCTTCTCCGTCCTTTGTGTAGTGGTATTCTTCCGTACCGCTCGGAATGATATAGGCATCGTATTTCTTGCCCGCCTTGCTTGTAAGCCCCTTTAACAGCGTCTTTTTCCCGGCAAGCAGCTTTCCACCTGTTCATCTGATAGGGAAACGCCCATGATCCGGCTTACATTCATGCCGCACTTATTCTTGCAGAAAGCTCCGTATTTTCCCTTTACCACCTCTCCGCCGCAGTTCGGACATTTACCAAGTACCTTCTGCTCCTGTGCGAACATCTTTTTCTGCTCGTCACTGACTTCGTGGTAGGTGTGGATTAAGTCAGATACCATTGTTTCAATATCTGCCATAAAGTCCTCACGCTCCATCTCTCCCTTTGCAACAAGGGTAAGGGCATTTTCCCAGTCAGCGGTAAGTTTCGGGGACTTTACCACATCGGGAAGCACCGTAATCAGCTTCATTCCGTCCTCTGTAGGAATCATCTGCTTTTTCTCACGCTTTACAAAACCGTCCTTAACTAACTTCTCGATAATGTCTGCTCTGGTGGCAGGTGTACCGAGTCCTTTGCGCTCCACATCGTCACTCATGTCCTCATTTCCAGCTCGCTCCATTGCAGACAAAAGGGAATCTTCCGTAAAGTGCTTCGGCGGTGTGGTGTAATGCTCGCTGATCTTTGTCTGTGCCCCGTCAAAGGTCTGCCCCTCAGAAAGCTCCGGCAGTTTCTTATCCTCCTGCTCTTTATCCTCCGTTGTCTTAAAAGAACGCTTAAAGGCGTCCTCAAAATCTTTCCACCCGTTTTTTAAGACTGACTTGCCGGAAGCAGCAAAGGTGTAACCGCCACAGGAAAGCCCTGCCTTAACCGTTTCATAAAGATGTTTCTCCCCCGTAGCACACAGCAACCTGTTGGCCACAAGGGATAAAATCTTTCGCTCCGTTTCCGGCAGGGCTGCAAGGTCAGCTTTGGCAATCTCCATTGTAGGGATAATCGCATGGTGGTCTGTAACCTTTTTGCTATTTAACACACGCTTAATATCCGGATTGAACATCATATTTTCCTCAAACAAAATGGAACTGAAAATTGCTTCAATCACATTTCCGGCTGTCTGCTCCATATCGTCAGACAAATACTGGCTGTCCGTTCTCGGATAGGTACACAGCTTCTTTTCATAAAGGCTCTGGGTGTACTCTAAGGTCTGTTTTGCGGTAAAACCAAATAAGCGATTGGCATCCCTCTGGAGCGTGGTAAGGTCATAGAGCTTCGGCGGTGCTACCGTCTTTTCTTCCTTTGCCACAGACGTAACAAGAGCCTGTCCGTTCAGACAAGCTCCTGCAACCTTTTCCGCTTCCGTTTTACTATCAATCCTCTCTGTGACTGCATCCACGCCGCCACAGAGGATATGAGCCATGAAATACTGCTCTTTCTTGAAATTCATAATCTTGCTTTCACGCTCCACAAGCATTGCAAGGGTAGGTGTCTGTACCCTGCCCACCTTTAACACCTTGCCGCCATATAAAACGGTAAAAAGCCTTGTACCATTGATACCCACAAGCCAGTCTGCTTCCTGTCTGCAAAGTGCGGAATGGTATAAGTGATCGTAGTCACTTCCCGGCTTTAAATTCTCAAAACCTTCCCTTATGGCACTTTCCTCCATGGAAGAAATCCATAAGCGTTTCATGGGCTTATTGCAGGAAGCCATGTTGTAGACCAGACGGAAGATAAGCTCTCCTTCCCGTCCGGCATCGGTGGCACACACTACCTCGTCCACTCTACTATCATGCAAAAGACCATAAAGCACATCATACTGCTCTTTGGTATCCTCCTTAATCTCATACTGCCAATGCTCCGGATTGACCGGAAGGCTCTCGTAAGTCCATTTCTTCCACTGTTCTCCATAGCTTTCCGGTTCCGCAAGCTCGATTAAGTGTCCCACGCACCAGCTTACAAGATAGCCGCCGCCATCAAAATATCCGTCCTGTCTGTCTAAGGCTCCCAATACATCGGCTATGCTTTTCGCCACACTAGGCTTTTCTGCGATTACTAACTGCATTTATTCGTCCTCCTCATCGTCTTTTTCAAAGAAATCGTCCTCTGTGTCCTCGGTTTCGTCCTCATCTTCCAAGACTTCTTCTTCCTCGTCCTCCTCATCATCTTCATCAATGAACTGCTCTTTCTTTTTCTTGACTACCTTGAAATAGTAGCCTGCACCGATGCCAATAACTGCAATGATGCCAAGCACGATATAGGTTCCCATCGGATTGTCGGTCTGTGCGGGCTGTTCTTCCGGTTCCTTGGTACTTTCTTCTGTACTTTCCTCACCGTCCTCCGGTAATTCTTCTGTTTCTTCAGTATTCGTTTCTGCATTGTTGTTCGGCAGTGCGCTGTCACTTACCGGGATTGCAGACTCCAGTGCTGCGGAATTTTTCGGAAGGGTTTCGCTGTTATCCGTTGTCGTATTTAACAGATCATTTTCACTGATTTCGGTAAGGAAATAAACCATTTCCTCATCACCGTCCCTGTCGATAATCAGATAAAACACCTTATCGCTTGCTGTCTGAATGGTATAAAACTCTTTCCCCCTCTCCGACTGTTCTGCATTATTTTCTGTCTGCTCCGAAGCATCTGCTTCCTGCATGGCGGCTTTCTTCTGATCTGCAAGGCTTGTTTCCGATGTGGTATTGCCCTCGCTGTCTGTTTTCGTATGCTCCGTTACCTGTCCGGTAGCAGAGGAAGGCTTGGTTGCTTCTGCACTGACCGGGAGCTGCTTAGCCGGATCGCTTTCGTTACTGTCCTCCGCTTCCGGATCAGTGTAATACGGGTTGGCTGTCTTATAGACCTCCGACATATTTCCGGCATTGTCCATTGCGGAAATGGTAAAATACTGATATCCTGCATCAAACTGTTGCAGACGGATATTCAAAACGCCATTCGTCAGCTCTGTAAACTCATAACCATTCACATAGACTGCCTTGATACCGGAATCCGTATCGTGTGCCTGTACGCTTAACAGACCATCGCTGACCGCCGCATTTAAAGTTGGCTTGGTAAAATCAAAGCATTTAATATAACGGTTTTTCTCATAGGTATTGCCCTTCTGGTCTGTCACAAGCACATAGACGGTGCAATTTTCCGAAATCTCCACATACATATCCTCTGTGATGTCTGTCCAGCTTCCATTCTGTGCGACTTTCGCCTGTACGCTTTTTACGGTAAAGTTGCCGGACTTTGCCACATCTTCAACTAAGACAGGTACCTTTGTGGTATCATTGTGCCACCCTGTCGGTGTATTGATTGTGATTTTCACGTTGGGATTCACATACTCACAAAGACTGTAATCCTCTTTACAGACCTCACATTCCTTATCCACCGAGTACTGTGAGCATTTTTCCTTACAGGTACATTCCGGTGTGGGAATGTCATTGCCGGACAACGTTGAGCTTTCCTGTTCACTTTCTTCTTCTGTTTCCGTAGACGATGTTTCTGCTTCACTCTCATTTTCCTCTGCATCCGTATCCTGTGCCTGTACCGATACAGTATTGACGCTGTTTGCCATAAATGCCCCAATCGGCATACAGAACAATACTGCCGACAAGATAAGGGACATGATCACCTTAACTGATAACTTTTTCTTCATTTCCTGTTCTCTCCTTTTCTTTTTGTGCTAATAACTGCAAAATCTCGTCCTCGCTGAATTTGATAAGTAATTGCAGCTTCTCGGACGAGATTTTATGCTTTTCGATAATATCCAGTTTTTCAGCTCTTTCCGCCATACGTTTTTCTTCTTCCAGGTTCTTTAACTTTGCCTGTATGGTGGCGAGCTGTTCTTTTGTCTTTGTGATTTCCTTTTCTATTCTCTGGCTTTTTGTCATAATATCTCACTTCCTCTAATTCAATCTTCCAAAACTGTAAAAATGGCTCTGCCAGTACGGAGTATTAATGGAAGCATATTTGATTGGATCGCCACAGTGTATCATTACCCCGTTGCCGCAGTAGATTCCTACATGACTGACTGCACCTGCTGAATTATAGGTGCCTGTGAAAAAGATAATGTCTCCCGCTTTCGCTTCGCTTGCCGATACGGGAGTACACTGGTCATAAATGCCCTGTGCGGTTGTTCGTGGCAGATTGTGTACGCCGCTGTTGGTAAATACCCAGCACACAAAACCGGAACAGTCAAAACTTGTGGACGGGGACGAACCTCCCCATACATACGGATAGCCTAAATACTTGACTGCTTCCTCCATAAGTGCCTGTACGGTTGCATCATCATAGGAATCCGGTGGTATGGCATTTCCCGGCGCACCGCCACCTCCCGGACTTTCCCCATAAAGCGTTCCCTCGCCTACATCAAAATAAAATAACGGATTGTAATACTCTCCGTTATACAAACACTCGATATGCAGATGGCTTCCGGTACTGCTTCCGGTGTTTCCCGTAGTTCCGATTACCGTCCCTTTGGTTATGCTCTGACCTGCACTGACACTCAGGCTATCCATGTGGGCATATTTTGTAGTATAACCGTCTTTTTCGATGACCACATAATTCCCGTAATAGCTGTCATAAGCTGCTGTCGTGACTGTACCGTCATGGGCTGCATAAACGGTTGTGCCTGTGGGCACTGCTATATCCACGCCCCTATGCAGTTCCTCATTTCCTGTATTCGGGTTCTTGCGGTATCCGTAATAGCTTGAAATATAGTTATACCAGTATAGATCAAGCGGAGAAGCAAACTGCTGTAAAAGCCCGCCAGTCTCTGCATACATGGCATAAATCTCTGTCTGCTCCGCATCCATCTTTCCGGCAACAATGGTTTCCAATGGTTTGACCGTAAGCACTACCCTTAATATGCTGACTTCGTATTCCTCCTCTTCCTCGTATTCGTATTCTTCCTCTGTCTCCTCTCCTGTTACCGGATCAGTAACAGTGCGTGTACCTGTCTTGGTTACTGTCCTTGTCCTTGTTTCCGTATCTGGTGTAAGAGTCAGCGTATACATCTCATCAAAAAGAGCCTGTACCTCGCTTTCCACCTCACTTGCGGTAAACTCCGTATGGACAGCCGATAAATACCCGATCAGCGTAAACGGATTGTGCCCGATTTCCCCCAGATTATAGGAATACTCATCATATCCCGGATAATCGGTTTCGATGTTGTCAATCTCGTTCTGAAGGTCAAGCTCCAGTCTGGTAAACTGCAAGTCTGTCGCATCAATCTCTGCCGGTTCGCTCAAATAGCTTGCCGCAAGCACCGTAGACTGCGTATCTGCAAACATCGCCCCACAGGACGATACCGAGGTCATAATCATAATAAGAAGCACCGCCATGATACCAACCGTTATGAGAACACCCGCATTTTTGCTTGCAATCTCCTGTAATTTCTTTGCTATGGCGGTTGCAGTATTGGCAGTCTTTGACACTGCTTCCTGTGCCGCTTTTGTGGCAGCTCCCTTCTGTCTTGCTTTCATATACTCCCGTTTGATGCGCTGTTTCTGTAAACGCTTCTGCAATGCTTTTTTCTGCATCTGCGGGTTTTCCTCCAAGAACTTCTGGTACTGGAAGTTGACCTCTTTCTGAAACTGCTTTTTTTCCAGCTTCGCTATTTTCGCCCGCTGTCTTGCTTCCTTTCCCTTATAGTGCCTTTTTACAAAACCAATCAGTTCCTCACCCTTCTGCTCCGTTTTATGGGCACCTTCCACAGCAGAGTTTTCTTTTTCGTTCTCGGCAATTTTGCCATGCACGAAATTTCTGCTTTCAGTCTGCATTCGCCGCATGGTGGTCTTAGAAAGGCTCTCCTGCTTAAAAGGCTTCTCCTTATCCAGCGGAACAACCACATATTTCCCCTTGCCCGTTTCCTCGTCAAAGACTCTCTGCAAGGTATATTCCCGCTTCTTGGGAAGTTTTCCTCTAGCCTTTTTGACCTTCTCTGCGGCTTTCTGCGCCTGTTTCTGTTTCTTTTTTAATTTCTCGCTTCCGGTAAACTCCGAAGCACGATCCTCCGTAAAGACCTTTCCGGCATCTTCCGTAAAAACGGTATCTTTGGCTTTTTCCCTGTGTTTATGCTCTCGCTGCACACGCTTTTTGTGGTATTTGCCCTTTTCCTGTGACTGCCTGTAAGTGTCCATGCGGTGGTAACCCTCTTTTTCTTCCTGCCTTTTCCCGTTTTCCTCCGTCTGACCGGAATTATCCTGTCCGGAAAACGTGTTCTCGGCTTTGGTAAATGCCACCTTTTCCTCCTGTCCCTTATCGGCACCGGACTTCTGGACATTTTGTCCAAAAGTTTCCCCATACTCCTTTTTCGCATGGCTTTTCGATGCGCCGGGCTTTTGTGAAGCTCCTGTTTTCTCCTGAAAGACATCGGAAGCTCTCGGCTGAAAATCTGAGCCGCCGCTTTTTTGAAAGTCTGGATTGCCTTCCTTTTGAAATTCTTTCACAGCCTTTTTATGGAAAGCGGCACTTTTTCCTGTCTTTTTATCTGCCATTAACTCGCCTCATCTTTCTTAACTGCTTCCTCCGGTTTGGTGTTCATAATCGCATAGGTCTTGGTGTTTGTCGGATACTTGTCAACAAACGGGATAACCACGTTGTCAAACAGGATAAGACCGCTCCCCGGCTCGGAATTGGTCACATGGGCAAGCTGCTTTTCGGAAAGTCCTAACTTATCCGCAAGTATCGCCTGATCCTTTGCATTCTGGTTCAACAGATACACAAAATCACTGTTACCCAAGATACCCTCGATTTCCTCTGAACGTAAGAAGTCACCCACGTTCTGGGTAAGCCCTGTCGGGATACCTCCCCACTTTCTGAAACGCTTCCATATTTCCACAGAGTAAATGGCAGTCTGCTTCTCCTTTAACAGAAGGTGGAACTCATCACAGTAATAACGGGTGGCAATCTTACGCTCCCTGTTCTGTGATACCCTGTTCCATACTGCGTCCTGTACGATCAGCATACCAAGCTCTTTTAACTGTTTTCCCAAGTCCCTGATGTCAAAACAGATGATACGGTTCTGTGAGTCCACGTTGGTGCGGTGGTTAAAATAATTCTGCGAACCGCTTACATACAGCACAAGGCTGTTGGCAATTCTGACTGCCTTTGCCTTTGCTTCCTTTGCAAGCTCTTTTTCCACGTTTTTCGGCTCATATTTTAAGAGTGCATTGTATAAGTCCTCAAGGATAGGCATATTCTCCGGCACAGGGTTTTCAAAATAGGTATCGTAAATATGGCGAATACATTCGTCAATGATACCCTTCTCATCATTCTCCAGACCGTCCTTTCCTCCGGCAATCAGATCACACAGGGTAATAAGAAAGTCACTCTTTAATTTCAGAGCTTCCTTATCCCCTTTGTGGGATAACTGAATATCCATCGGATTCAAATAGTCTTTGGAATCGGTGGCAAGCCTTATGACCTGCCCCTTTAGTGCCTGTACCAACGGGAAATACTCCCCCTCCGGATCACAGATGATAATGTCATCTCTTGTGATAAGGAAACAGGATAAAATCTCCCTCTTTGCACTGAAGGACTTACCGGAACCCGGCGTTCCAAGTATCACTCCGTTTGGTGTACGGAGCCTTTTGCGGTCTGCCATAATCATGTTGTTACTGAGGGCATTTAACCCGTAATAAATTGCCGGAGCAGGCATGAATAACTCCTGTGTACAGAACGGAACAAGGATAGCAGTGCTTTTGGTTGTCAGCACTCTCTCAATTCCGGTATCATTGCAGCCAATCGGTGCGGATGCCATAAGCCCCTGTTCCTGTAAATACTGCAAGCATCGTAAGTTGCAGTTTGCCTGCTGGATAATGCCGGACACTCTCTGCGTGATATTCTCAAGCTCCCTTTTTGTCTTTCCGTAACAGGTAATTAGGAAGGTCATTTTGACAATCTTCTGGTTGCTCGTATTCAAATCATCTAAAAGCTCTAAGGTGTCCTTTTCATAAGTGATGATGTCCGTAGGAAGAATATCCATATCATAGCCGCTGCGGACAGCCTTTTTCTGCTCCTCAATCTTCATTTTCTGTATGTTCGTCAAAGCACCCTTTAACATCTTGATTGCTTTTACCGGATCCATCGTCTGCATGTGCATGGTAATGGTAAGGTTATCATCAATGTCAAGGAGCTTCTTTAACAGCTCGTCATTAAATCTCGGTGCGATAATATCCAGATAGTGAACACTTCCATACATACTGCCGGACTTAAATCTGCTCGGATACCTAAAGTCAAACCCCGGCGGTGCAATATAGTCCTTGACGGACTTGCCAGACTCTGACAGTTCCTTAAATGAAAAACGGAAAGGCTCCATCGTTCCCTGATTAAAATACTCATGCAGGATACGAAGTCTTTCCTTTCCGTCAAGTGACTGGGCATTTGTGCCGATGTTATTTAAGTTTCGGATAACATCTTTCTCAATATTATTCAGTTTGTTCCTTGCTTCCTTATATCCGGTGCTTTCCACACCAAAAATGAGATACTTGGACTTAATGATACCGTTATTTCCCTTTGCTGACTGATGCTTCAACATCTGAGTGTATTCCTCACGAATATCGTCAAAATCATCATCCTGCAAAGGTATGTCAAACTGTTCCGCAAGTGCCTGTTCATTGACCTGCCTGTTGAATAGGAACAGTTCAAACTTAATGGACGAATCAAAATAATTGATGAGCTTGCTGTACTCCTCTAAAATATCTCCCTGGTCTTCTACTTCCAGAAGGTCATAGTTGATGTCGTAAAACTCCACCATCTTCGTGTAAAAATTATGTGTTACCTGACAGATACCATCACGAAACATCTTTTTGAAGGTAATGGTTTTCTGTGCAGTATCCGGCTTTGCCTGTTCCTTCCCGTTTCCGGCAAGGATACGTCTAAGCTCCACTAACCGCTTCTTTTCCGAAAATGTAAGTCCGGTTTTATTTGCTGCCTGCTTATTTTCCGGCATTCTGCGGTTTCCGGCTTGCGCCTTTTGCTTTTTCTTCAAGGTAGCGCACCTCCTTCTTTATTTTTTCTCTTTCCTCCAACTGCTCGTAGAGGTTTTCCGATTTATAAGGACGAATCCCCGGTGTAAGCATCTTCTGCCGTACCATAAAGTACAGAAGTTTTTCTGCTGGAAATCCATCCCTTTCATACATTGCCAAAAAGAAAAATGGCAGCATCACTCCCACCATGATAAGTGCTGCCGCCTGTGTTCCAAAAACTCCCTTTGTAAGAAAATACAAAGGAACTCCGGTAATGGCAGCTCCGCTAAAACAGATGATCTGTCTTTTGGTAAGGTTTAATGCTACTTTCGTTTTGATGCCACTCAGGTCTTTTGGCACTGGTACTGATATTGCCATAGTCTGCTCCTTTCGTGTGCATACCCATATATGGGCAACGCCCACCATGAATTAGTGGGCGTTAAAGATTGATTTTGATAAGGAACCTGTCTTGAATAAACTGAAGCATAAGATTACGGTATAGGCTGCCACAGACCATAAGGCGCTGTGAAGGTTACTTGCCACTGCCACACTTGCCACAAGCACAGCATAGATTGCCACACATACCATAATGAAAAATCCCTGAAATGCTAAAGCGATAAGTCCCTTTAGATAGTTTGTTCCGACTGTTCCCCATTCCCTGTTGGTTACGGTTGCCGCCGGAATTGGTGCTACTGATACATAAAGATATATTTCAATCATACGTCCGTATAAAATGACGGTGATAAGGACGGACATGATTTTCATACACAGGCTGATGATCATGGTTTCCATGCCAAGTCCTATCAGCTCCCCGATACCCATGCTGTCAATCTGGCTGTTGAACATGGAAGTAAGCGTAGCCTGCACATCCAGACTCGTTGAGCCGGATATGGAAGCTGCCGCCTGTGTCACTACATGACTTCCCACGTCAAAGACCGCCATGACAATATCAAAGGTCTTAGAAAGTAAGCTGACAGCGATACAAGCCTTGAATAAAAAACGGAAAAACAGGCTCGTATCAAAGTCGTGCATGTTGTTTTTGTCGATAACCATTGTAATCAGCTCATAGACCAGCACAAAGCTGATAATCATTCCCGCTATGGGGACAATGACATTTTCCGATAACGTCTGCACCATGCTGAAAATACCGGAGTTCCATGAGCTGGGTGTCTTGCTGACCTCCCCTGCAATCGTGCCTACCTTGTCATTCACATCGGTAAACATGGTTTCAAGGTTGGACAGCACCCACCCTTGCAGCATTTCCTTTATGAAATCAGTGATCTTGTCAATGATTCCACCCATGAAGGACTATCTCTTATGAGAACAATGTGGAGAGCTGTGGAATCACCGTCTGCGCCACAATGATAATGCCACCGCCGGACATAAGCTGCTTGATACCCTGTGACTTTGCTCCGGGATTGTCGTTACCGTAACCTTCCAGAAGGTTGATAACACCCCATACACCTACACCTGCTCCGATTGCTGTTACTACGGTCTTTAATCCTGTTACTGCTGTTGTAAAAAATGACATTTTAGTTTACCTCTTTCTTTCCTTAAATTTGATTTGTGATTGAAAGAGTTTTTCGTGTCAAATGCCCCGTCCTGTGATAAAATAAGGACAGGGCATTCCTTTAGGATTACCCTGACGGGCATCCGATACCTTCAAGTTTGCCGACTGCGGTATCGGGTGCTTTCTTTTTCCTAAAGTACATTCAAAACTCCGTTTCCACTTTTGGACATTTTGTCCAGAAGTTGTGTTACGATATGCCAGCTCAATTCCTCTATCGCTCCATTTCGCTGTGGCTGAACGCCATATACAGATAATTGCAGTTCTGCGTGTCTGCAAGTAAACTTGCACACTTGTCCTGCATTATCTGTGCATATCGTTTTTGTTCCATATTCAGTTTTATGCTGCGATTTCCCCGACATCTTCCACCTCATCAACGGTGTCGTTGTTCCTGATCTTTGCATGGTACAGGTTCTTTACATATTTTTCGATGTCAAAGGCATTCTTCTCGTCATAGTCAGAAAGCAAGTGGTACTGCTTATGCTTTGTTATATCAAACTTATTGGAGAAGAATGGTCTTACTCCCCTAAGCTGCATAATGCACTTGCCACCATCCATGACTGCAATCTCGTCCTGACTCATAAGCTCTTTTCCGGTCTTTTGGTAATTCAGACCGTAGGACTGGCTCGTACCCCTCGTGTCCGAGGTATTATAAAGGTCAATGGTTTCTTTACCCAAAACTTCTGCCAGCTCTTTGAGCGTGGTCTTTTCCTTCCCACCGAGGAATAGTGTGGTATCACAGTTGCCTTCTATGGTATCAGCGTTGTCCTTATAAATCGCTTTAAGCTGTGACTTTGACTGCAAAATAATAGAAGCTGAAATTTCCCGGCTACGGATCGTAGCTATCAGCTTCTCAAACTTTGGTATCTGCCCAATGTTCGCAAACTCGTCTAATAAGCAGCGCACATGAATCGGCAGCCTTCCGTTATACACATCATCTGCCCTGTCACAGAGCAGGTTAAAGAGCTGTGTATACATGATTGACACGATGAAATTGAATGTATCGTCTGTGTCGGAGATAATGACAAACAAAGCTGTCTTTTTGTCCCCTAACATATCAAGCTCCAGTTCATCATAGCTTGTCAGATCACGAAGCTCCTTAATGTCAAATGGTGCTAATCTTGCACCACAGCTAATCAAGATACTCTTAGCTGTCTTTCCCGCAGCCAGCTTGTACTTTTTGTACTGCTTTACTGCGAAATGGTCTGGTTCTCGCTCCTCAAGCTCATCGAACATCAAGTCGACAGGATTCTTAAACTCCTCATCGTCCTCCCTTGCTTCACTGGCATTGATCATGTCAAGCAGGGTGGTAAAATTCTGTTCTTCCTCCACACACTCATACCAGATATATCCGATAAGAGCTGTGTAGTAGAGCTTTTCGGCTTTCACCCAGAAATCTTCACCGGATTGCTGTCCCTCTCCTTTGGTGTTTAAGATTATTGTGTTTACAAGTTTCAAAATGTCCTTTTCACTCCGGATATAAGCGAAAGGATTGTAGTGCATTGATTTTTTGAAGTTAATGGTGTTCAGAACTTTTACTTTGTACCCGTTCTTTAACAGCATTTTCCCGCACTCCACAAGCACCGTTCCTTTCGGATCAGTGACAACGTAGGAGCTGTGCATCTGCATCAGGTTGGGTTTCACAAAAAAGCGAGTCTTGCCGGAACCGGAACCGCCGATAACAAGAATGTTTTTATTTCTTGCATACTTCGGCTGCTTCGGTCTGCCCGACATCATCAGCCTTTCCGTTTCTGTCAGTATGACATTGTTCTCAAAGACTGGATCGACATAAGGCTCTATATCCTTTGCATTTCCCCACCTTGCGGAACCGTACTCTACACCCTGCCTAAATTTCTTGGCATTCTTGGCTTTGAAATACACCACAAGACGGAGTGTAACGCCGCCCACAATACCGATCAGCAAATCTTTCGGAAAAAAGCTCGGCAACGGATTGGAAAACAAATCATTCAGCCCGTTCATGGCTTCCATCATCTTATCGGAAGCATTCTTCCCCGGCGATACACGCCACAGCCACGCTATCTTGTCACAAAAATACCCTGCAAGAATATACGGGAGATTCATAAGAATGAGCTTCTTTTTATTCACACCTGCGGTCTTAGCCTTCAGCATTTCGGGAATGGCTTTTAGGTCTTTGGTAATACCGTCTATAATCTTACTCATAGCGACTGCCCCCTGTCTTTCTGGTGTTCCCTTGCTCTTTCCCTGTTCTTGTCCTTTCCAAGCAGTTCCCTGAACTCTGCCAGCTTCTCCCTTACGGATACTCTGCCACGCTTCTTCTCATTAACTTTCACAAATTCCTTAAATGCCTGTGTGATCACATCGGCATCTTTGCCCTTGAAAAATACCATATACTTCGGAGGTTCCACCGTCTTATCCTTTTTCACAGCAAAGTCAACATTGTATTTCCTTGCCACCCGCTCAAAGGACTTGATGTTGTTATCCGTAACCTCAATACTCGAAGCTCCCATACCCTGACCGACCAGCTTTTTCACTGACATTTTCCCATGCGTTGCCTGTTGTCCGGCTTTCCGGCGCTCCAGATACATCTTCATGGCTTTTTTCAGTACATCGGCGGTCAGCCTTGAGGACTTGAAAACAAGGGCAATCGTTTTCTGTGTAACTTCCTCCTGCATGGTTTTCCTCCTTGTTTTTTTGTAGCTGTAATTCCGCTATGGTGGAACATACAGCCTGTGCAGCAAATACTTCATTTTTCTCCTTTCCACTTCTGGACATTTTGTCCAAAAGTTCTGTAAACGCAAAAAGGGCAGCTACAAACCTTTACGGTCTATAACTGCCCTTACGCTGTTGTAATTTAATTATGCAAATTTTTTATACATGCCGCATCAATATCACCTTCCGAAATTTCATCAACCATTCTAAAATATATCTCTGTTTTTTCAATTTCATAATCAAATAAAGGCTCTAATCTAGCTTCGCTCATATAAACAGGAATAATCTTATAACTTAAGTATCTTTCAAATTCCTCCCGAAAAACCGCCATATTACGATTGTCCTTTGTTGTTTCTATGCGTCGAAAACGACTTACAATCGCAAAAAGAGCTTCATCTATCTTAATATTTAATTCTTTGCACTTTGATACTAAATTCTCCTGATTGGTTGTTATATGAACTGTATATCCGTGCTCCTCTTCTGGAATATCTCCTTCTATTATAGATATTCTTATTTCTTCATAAATATCTTTATGTCCAAAATCCCTGTTCCACTGTTCAAAAATCTTAACTGCTGCTTCTCTATTTTCAAATAACAACCCCAAATATGGAGCTGATTGTCCATCTGAAAGCACTGCCGTTCCACACCATCCTGCTTTATTCCATAACTCTGTATCTATTACTCCTGTTACACATAAGACCTTATTCCCCATCTTCTTCACCTCCTTTATTCATAACAGATAAACATTGAATGAATTTATCATACATCTCATCAAGCTTATCAATTAAAGTATTTGCAATAACAATATAATTTCTTTCAGTCTCTGCTAATCCTAACCTTGTACAACACGATTCTAATAATTCTTCTCTGGAATTATCAGAATATAAATGAGCTGACACCAACCTCAAATCGTATAGCACAAACAATGGTGCAATTTCCACATTAACATCTATTCCCGTTGTATTCTTCTCTAGCCATAGTTGTAATAGTTTTATACCCTTTTTGCCCTTTAACTCCTCTTTCAACTCTGGATATTTCTGTTTTAAATCTTTACTAATATCTTTATTGTTAATAGCTTCTACAAATAACTCATTAAGCGGAATAATCAAATCCTTAAAGGCATCGTTGGTATTGACAAGTAATTTACGAATGTTCTTAGCAACTCTAAGTGTTTCTGTATCCAACTGCGCAACCGCTAAATTATAATTATCTCTTACCTTCTCATTAAAATCCAAACGCTTCTTCAATAACTTTCTTTCCGCAGAAGCCTCTGCCCACTGTACTTCAATTTGTGCTTCATAAAATTCTGAACCAATTGAATGGTCTGAGGGTACATTTTCCGAACGCAAATAGAACTGTTCTTCAACATTTAAGTCAATAATATCTCCTAACCACATAATTACTTTATTGTTTTCATTAATTCCAAAAGAGATATAATGCTCATCTCCTTTATAAATATATCCGAATGTATCTGCTCCTATATCTAATCCGTACTGTGGATGATGAATATATTTTAACAAAACTTCTATATTAAAAAAAACTGGTGTAAGAAAGCCTATTTTCCATGGTCTTACCAAACCTGGAATAAAATAGTAATCATCTCTGTCATATAAAAATTTTACTTTTTCTGCTATAAACTTATCATTGCAGAACATATTTTTTATTTTTTCAAAATCATACCATGTCTCAGTTTCTTCTACTGAAAACTCTTTTTTATCCTCTTCCTTTTCTACAATATCAATACTTCGAGGCTGATTTTCATGCTCCGTATTTTCCAGCATTTGCTGAAATTCATCTAATATTTCCTTTGTCTGATATGGGATATATCTTTTTTGACAGCCCCCACACATTAACAATGGCACATTCGCAAAAGCTATCTTTTCTCCACTTTTTAACTTCATAAACTTATCGCTATGAATTAAATGTAGCTTACCACCACAATTTTCACAATCTAATCCTGACACACTTAACACCTCTTCTTTCAATTCCTCAGAAAAATACTACAAAGCTCCGCATACATCTTGCCATCTTCAAACTTCACATCATCAAGCAATAATGCCTGGAATAACACTTCCCGGACACTCTCTAATTTTACCATAGAAAGCTCCGCTTCCGAAAGTCCCTCCAGCTCTATATTTTCCAAAGCCACCGCTTTTCTTGCTGACAGACAGTATGTATATAAAGCCATAATATATCTGTCAGACATCACAAAGGCATAGGTGTCCTTGCCTTTATAATTGTATCGGCACTTTTCCAATTCTTCCGCAGATATGGTAAAGAAACATCTGACTGTTTCCAGATACACTTTTCCCTCATAGTCCGGCTTATATTTCTTTGCCAGCCGCTTAATTGTTGCAAAAATATTATTTCTCTCATAGGTCAGTCTGGTTCTCTTAAAAACAGCTTTTTTCCCCCGCATATCCATGTAAACATTGTTCCCTATGGTTTTTCCGGCGAATGGCTCATACTCACCGACCCGCAACAGATAGGAAAGCACCTGCAACAGCTTTTCCTTTGAAGTAATTTCATTATAGCTGTAATCGCCAAAACCTAACTGTTCAAACCGTAATGGTGTGCTTCCCTTTTTAATTTCCCGTTCCATTACCCTGTCCACATCTCTCATTGACTCCATATATCTTTTTGCTCCTTCCTTTCTTACAATAAAAGAGCAGCCATATTTGACTGCCCCACCTTTGGACAAAATGTCCAGAAGTTCTATATTTCCACTTTTGGACTTTTCGTCCAGAAGTGTCCTGTTATAATACTGATAAGCTCTCCTGCAATGCCGATTATCTTAAAAATCAGCACTACACCGCCAATCAAACCGCCTATGATACAATTCAGTGCAAGAACACCGATACTGCCGCTGATGCCGAAATTCTTGGGTATCAGCCACAGGCACATCCGGCGAATACCAAACGGACACCCTGCAATAATCCAATATAAAAACCAGTCAAAGCCTTCTGCTTTCTTACATACCGGATAACAGGTCAGCATCCATACCGCAATTATCACTGCCGGAACAATGACCTTAAACAATACCCTTTTCATGCCATCCACCTCCATACATATCGTGCTGTACCTCTTGTTGGTAATAATGATTGATTGTGCTTGGCGCATTATAAAGTGTTGTCACCATATACGCCTTGATATTCGTAATCTTGGTTGTGGTATTCTTCATGCAGCCAATGACATAATTCAAGTGCGAGCTGTTCAGTTTCAGGAACTTTGACTTTACCAGCTCATACGGGTAATCATCCCCGCCAATCCTAACCGTCTTGTGCTTTACACATACAACCTCGCAAATCACCTCAAAAAGCTCATCATAAAGTGCTTTGTCCTGCCAATCACCATATTTCATGTAGTGATCGTATTCTATGTTCTCCTTGATGATTTCAATGTATGCGTTAACATCTTCCATCGCATCAATCGTTTCTTCTGTTTCACTTTCAGATTGATTAGATTGATTGTTATAACTCAAATCAGTATAGTTAGTATTGTTATAATTAGCGTTCGCTTCTCGAACCTCTGCAAGTTCGGTTTCCGAACCTCTTGAAGTTTGATTTCCGAACACCTGCAAGTTTGGTTTCCGAACCTCTTGAAGTTCGATTTCCGAACTTCTGGAAGTTTGATTTTCGAACCCCTTGAAGTTCGATTTCCGAACTTCTGTGGAAGCATAAGTATTTGAAGGACTTTTCGGCTGGCTTTCTGGCTCTCCACCCACTTCCAAAGTGGCAAAGTTTTTGACATAAATAATATCCGGCTTCCCTAATCCCTGTCTTTTTTTCTCTATCAGACCAATACCCTTTTTGCTGTCAAGCTCTGCCAATACTTTTACACACTTTTCTTTTGCACAGCCTAAATCCTCCATAATATTATCAAGGGTATAATGAATATATGCCCTGTTTTCATCATCAAACCATCCGTTTTTCATGGATAGTGACATTCTGTCAAGCATCAGACCATAAAGGAGCTTTGCATCACTGGATAACTCTTTGAACCGTTCGTCCTTAATCAGCAATCTTGGAACTCTGTAAAATGAAAACTGTTCTGCTTCGATACCATAGTAATAATCAAATCTCATCATGTTACCCATGTGCCTGCACCTCCTTTCTACTGTCTTTTCTTCCATTCATCCAAAAGCTGAATGATAATATTCTCTATATCTTCACTGCTATAATCTTCAGCAAAATACTTGCTGATCTTGTCCGCTTTCAGTGTAACCTTGCGTTCCTTTGGCTTTTCTTCTGTCAGAATCAGTCGCACCATTGCAAGCGTAAGCTCTCCACTTTTGCCATATTCCTTTAGCTTGCCGGATTGTACGGTGCTGACATTACAGCCCCGTTCTTCTATAATGACCTCTACCCACTGCTGTGCTTCCTCTGACAGAAAGGATATGTCCACGCCCTGCGAAAACCCTAATTTCCTGCTGTCCACCATTTCAAGAAGCTCATCGGAAAGCCTTGAAAGCCAGATATAACGCTGTACCTTTTTCGCATTCTCTCCGGCAGCTTCCCCAACTTCATCAAGGGTATTCTTGCCCGATTTCTTTCCCTGATGTTTCATAGCTTCATATTTCATCTTGTAGGCTTTTGCCTTTTCACTCGGTAAAATGTCCTCTCTCTGAATATTGGAGTCGACCATGATAATGGTTGCTTCATCATCGGAATAATTGCGGACAATAATCGGCATTTCCGTTTTCCCGGCTCTTTCTGAGCCATGCTTCCTACGGTGCCCGGCGATCAGCTCATAGCCGCCGCCAGCTCTCGGTCTTGCAATTCCCGGAACAAGTACCCCGTAAAGTCTGATACTCTCCGTTGTTTCCGCCATCTTTTCATCGTCCAATACCTTAAATGGGTGGTCTTTGAACTCATGAAGGTCTGCTAACGGGGCATTGATAATCTGCTCTGCCCCTGTTTCCTGTGCGTTGCTTCCACCGAATAAATCATCAAAACTCTCCATTTTGATTTTAGATGCGCTTCCTGTCTTTGTATTACTGCTCATTTGCAAGCACCTCCTCTGTCAAAGAATTGTAGGCAGATGCCACCTTTCCCTTTGGATCATGCTTATAAATGCTGACTCCTTCCGCAGAAATCTCCGCCGCCCTTACCGAAATCGGGATAATATTGGTAAATATCTTTACCCGGCTTCCATAGGCTTCCTTCAGCATGGCACTGATGTCCCTTGCATAATTCGTCCTGCTGTCCACCATCGTCAATAAAATGCCCTCTATCTCCAGTTTTGGGTTAATCTGACGCTTTACCTTGCCAATGGTCTTGATAAGCTGCTGTAAGCCTTTTACTGGCAGATATGCCGCTTGCACAGGAATCAAAATACTGTCGGCACAGGCAAAGGCATTTATGGTAATCATTCCAAGTGAAGGCATACAGTCAATTAAGATGTAATCGTAATAATCCCGCACCATGCTTATGTACTCCTGCATGATACGCTCCCGGCTCATGACATTCACAAGGGAAACCTCCAGACCGGAAAGCTCAATATTTCCCGGCATAAGGTCTATTCCTTCCTCATGGTGTAAAATACCATCCATAGGCTCAACTTCCTCGTCCTTAATCAGACTGCCCATGACCGATGCCAATGTGATCTCGATTGCGTCCGGCTCTGTGTACCCCAAACTTGCGGTAAGACTGCCCTGTGCATCGGCATCAATCAAAAGTACCTTTTTCCCCTGTTTTGCCAGTCCAATTCCTAAATTGCTTGTTGTGGTGGTCTTTCCGACTCCACCTTTCTGATTTGCGATTGCAATAACTCTACACATGA
Organism: Blautia sp. An81; assembly: GCF_002161285.1. Classification (GTDB taxonomy): domain Bacteria; phylum Bacillota; class Clostridia; order Lachnospirales; family Lachnospiraceae; genus Blautia; species Blautia ornithocaccae. Next base: position 21,439 of record NZ_NFHH01000030.1, read on the forward strand.
TAAATTCTCCTTTGCTTTCTACTCATTTTCTTTTACGTTGCTTTTTCTGACTTCCACATAAGCCCTGTGGAATTTCTTTGTTCCTTTATTCGGGTATAAATCTGAAAACTCTGTTACCTCAATCTTGGGATTTCTCTGCAAAATCTTCCCAAACCATTTAATATCATTCTTTGTTCCCATCAATCGAACTTTTAACATCAATCTGCTCCTCCAAACAAGGCATACAGTTTCCGGTTATAGGTTGCATATTCCGGATACCGGATTTGTATCGCCTGCCAAAAATACGGTGCGTAGGCACAGCAGAACAATTCTTCCACCGTATACTGCCTACACTCATTGATCTGCTCCTCTGCGTCCTTGTAATCGTCAACACTTGGTGTACCGTTGCAGTACAGATTAAACGCCATTCTGACTACTTTCACGCTTCCGCTGGTCTGCCAGCCTTCATGTAAACATTCTGTCTTTACACAGCCTGTCTTAAAATCATAAATGCGATTTGCATTTCTTCTGGTATCATCGCTAATACCAAGACAATAGCAAAGTGCCTTGTGGTACACATCCTGATACCGTACCTCTTTCAATTTCTCATAGTAGAATTTCTCATGTGCTTCGCTGATAAAAATAATTTCTTGAGCTTTTTCGGCTCCTGCTCCTAACGCTGTACTATTCATGTTCTTTTCCTCCATTTCTTATTTCTGCTTTGCTGACCATAACGCTCGCAGCATAGCTGCTCGCTGTCGCGGCATTCGCCAAATGCTCATGCAAGCATGGCACTTGGCTCATTGCTACACGCAAAAAAGGACACTTCTCTAAAATTTCTTTTAGAAAAATGTCCTTATAGTACAAAATATTAACTTGAACTGACTCGATTTTAATTTAAAATCGTTTATTTTAACCCTTTAAGACAGGTTATTTTGTCGTACTCTTGTCGTACCATACAATTTAAAAGTCCGCAAACCCGCATAAATACTGGATTTATTTGTCCAACGACTTCATTGTCGGGAACAGCAGAACATCACGGATGGCTGCGCTGTTTGTCAACAGCATACACATTCTGTCGATACCGAATCCGATACCGCCAGTAGGAGGCATACCGATCTCCAGTGCGTGAAGGAAGTCTTCGTCTGTAGTATTAGCCTCTTCATCGCCCTGAGCCAGCAGCTCTTCCTGAGCTTTGAATCTTTCTCTCTGGTCGATAGGATCGTTCAGCTCTGAGTAGGCATTTGCCATTTCCCAGCCGTTCATAAAGAACTCGAAACGCTCTACATACTCCGGATTCTCCGGTTTCTTTTTTGTAAGAGGAGAGATTTCAATGGGATGATCCATAACAAAAGTAGGCTGGATCAGATGCTCCTCAGCAAATTCTTCGAAGAACAGAGAAAGAATATCACCTTTCTTATGGCGTTCTTCAAACTCTACATGGTGTTCTTTTGCTACAGCTCTGGCTTCTTTCAGGGTATGGATCTCGTTAAAGTCTACACCTGCATATTTCTTAACTGCGTCTACCATGGTAATGCGCTCAAAAGGTTTACCCAGATCCATCTCAATGCCGTTATAAACAATCTTTGTAGTTCCCAGAACTTCCTGGGCCACATGACGGTACAGATTCTCTGTAAGGTCCATCATGCCGTGATAGTCGGTATATGCCTGATAAAGCTCCATAAGAGTGAACTCTGGATTATGTCTGGTGTCCAGACCTTCGTTACGGAACACTCTTCCGATTTCGTAAACCTTTTCCAGTCCGCCTACGATCAGTCTCTTTAAATACAGTTCCAGAGAAATACGCAGCTTAAAGTCCTCGTCAAGAGCATTGAAATGAGTCTCAAAAGGACGGGCGGCAGCCCCACCTGCGTTGGCAACCAGCATAGGTGTCTCTACTTCCATGAAGCCCTGTCCGTTTAAGTAGTTCCGGATGCTTGCCAGAATCTTAGAACGTTTGATAAAAGTATCCTTTACATCTTCGTTCATGATCAGATCCACGTATCTCTGACGGTAACGCAGATCTGTATTTGTCAGACCATGGAACTTCTCAGGAAGAGGATTCAGGCTCTTGGAGAGCAGTGTCACTTCAGTAGCATGAATAGAAATCTCCCCTGTTTTGGTCTTAAACACTTCGCCTTTGATTCCTATGATATCGCCGATATCCAGTTTCTTGAAATCTTTATATGATTCCTCTCCAATATTGTCTCTTGCCACATAGGCCTGCATAGAGCCCTGGAGATCCTGGATGCTGCAGAAAGAGGCTTTTCCCATAACACGTTTGGACATCATACGCCCTGCCAGGGTAACCTCTTTTCCTTCGAACTCGTCGAAAGCATTTTTAATTTCCATGCTGTGGTTTGTCACATCATATTTTGTGATCTGGAAAGGATTCTTTCCGTTTGCCTGTAAATCGGCTAATTTTTCACGGCGGACCTGCAATAAATGGTTTAAGTCCTGCTCCTGGGCTTTCTTCTGTTCTGCCACTTCGTACACTCTCCTTCTATATAGAATTATATATTTCTTTCAATTTCCAGAACTTTGTATTCCATAACTCCTGAAGGCATCTCTACGGAAACGGTATCCCCCTTCTTCGCTCCGATCAGAGCCTTTCCAACAGGAGATTCATTGGAGATCTTACCTTCCAGACTGTTTGCTTCTGTAGAACCTACAATCCTGAATTCCATCTCCTCATCAAATTCTACATCGTATACTTTGATCTTACATCCAACGCTGACCTTGTCCAGATCAACCTCGTCTTCTACTACTACCTCTGCGTTTTTCAGGATTTTCTCAATTTCTTCAATCCTGGCTTCTATGTCTCTCTGCTCATCTTTTGCAGCATCGTATTCTGCATTCTCAGATAAATCTCCCTGCTCTCTGGCCTCTTTGATCTTATCTGCTACTTCTTTTCTTTTGTTTACCTTCAGATCATGAAGTTCATCTTCCAGTTTTGTCAATCCCGCATAGGTAAGCAATGTTTTCTTTTCTTCCATTTTTTGTACACCCTTTCTTATATTCTGATATATGGACTTTTGCCCCTATAAACGCTTCTTAACAGTCATAATATTATAAATAATACCCTGATATATGTCAAGTAATAATGTTCGATTTTTACTACATTGTCTGTATCAGCTCTTCCAGTTCTTCCCAGCTCTCCACCTCGTTGACCTTTCTCCGCACAGCCGCTGAATGGGGCATTCCGGAAGTATACCAGGCAATATGTTTGCGCATTTCCCGGATTCCTGTATAGGCCCCTTTGTATTCCAGCTGGAGTCTTCCGTGGCGAAGCATCATTTCTTTGATTTCTTCTTTGTCCGGCGGCGGCAGAAGCTCACCTGTCTCCTGATAATGAAGTATCCTGGAAAAAAGCCAGGGATTTCCCTGGACGCCCCGTCCTATCATAATGCCGTCGCAGCCTGTTTCCCTTACTATGGCCTCTGCTTTTTCAGGGGAATCTATGTCTCCATTTCCAATGACCGGAATAGAAACTGCCTCTTTTACCTGCCGGATAATATCCCAGTCTGCCTGTCCGGAATAATACTGTTCCCTGGTCCTTCCGTGGACGGCTATGGCTGCAGCTCCTGCATCCTCTGCGATTTTTGCAATTTCCACTGCATTTACACTGTCTTCCGTAAATCCCTTTCGGATTTTCACTGTTAAAGGCTTCTCAATGGCCCTTGAAACCTTATATATGATTTCATGAACCAGGGCAGGATTTTTCATCAGTGCAGAGCCTTCTCCGTTATTTACCACCTTTGGGACCGGACATCCCATATTTATATCCAGAATATCAAAATTTCTCTCTTCTATCTGTCTGGCAATCTCTGCCATAAGGTCCGGCTCTGAACCAAAAAGCTGGAGAGACACCGGTCTCTCCCTCTCATCGATCTGCATAAGGCTTTCTGTATTTTTATTTTTATAATATATGGCCTTGGCGCTTACCATTTCTGTACAGATCAGCCCTGCTCCCTGCTCTTTGCACAGGAGGCGGAAGGGGAGGTCCGTTACACCTGCCATAGGCGCCAGCACCAGATTGTTTTCCAGTGTTACGTTTCCGATTTTAAGCTTCATTCCTGCTCTCTGCCTCTTTGTTTTTTTCGTATATGATCCGAAGGCCCTCTAAAGTCAGCCGCTGGTCATAGATATCGATGGCCTCAGTCTCCCTGGCCAGTACCTTTCCCAGTCCTCCGGTAGCCACTACCTTGAGATTTTCCAGACCGGATTCTTCCTTCACTTTCTTTACAATATACTCTACCTGTCCGATATAGCCGTACACCAGCCCGGCCTGCATACTGGTTATGGTATCTTTTGCCAGTATGGATTCCGGCTTTTCTATGGCAAATTTCGGAAGTTTAGCCGCCTGCTGCCACAGGGCTTTAGCACTGATCTCCAGCCCTGGAGATGTAATCTCCGCTACAAATTCTCCTTCTTCATTTACCAGGTCGTAGGTAGTAGCTGTACCAAAATCAGCAATCAGCACCGGCCCTCCATAAATCTCATAGGCAGCTGCCGCATCCACGATCCGGTCCGCTCCCAGAGATCTGGGATTTGCTGTCTTAATGACAATTCCCGTAAAACTATCTGCCTTTACAAGATAAGGCTTTATATGGAAGTATTTTATGATGCTGCTGGTAAGAGAATGCATAACATCAGGCACAACTGAGCTGATAATGGCAGCGTCCACCCCTTCCTTATTGATTCCCCGGTATTCCAGCATATTACAGATAAAAATCCCGTATTCATCAGAGGTCCGGCTGTAGCCTGTAGTCATCCGAAAAGTTCCCTTTAATTCTTTCTCCTCAAAAACTCCCAGTGTTATATGCGTATTTCCAACATCTATAACCAGCAGCATGTCCTATTCCTCCAGCCCTTCCCCCAGGAAGAACACCCGGTAATATAATTCCAGAGACTCCAGAAGCTCTCTTTTGGTCTTTCGAAGTTCTTTGATCCTCAGCACACTGCCGATATCGTCAAACATAGCGTCAGCTTCCAGGGCTTCCACCTGAAACTGAAGATTTCCCTCTTCATCAAACTCCAGAGTAAGGATTCCGCCGATTTCCTCTGTGTACATAACGCACATGATCTGCAGCTCATCCTTTATCTGCTGAGGCAGGGCAGAAAAATCTTCATTAAAATAATATTTCTGTTCATAGGCGCTGGCGCCGCATAAAACTACTTTATCTTTATACATTTTCACATTCCTTTTCTCTTTATACATAGCTGTACAGTCCCCGGACGGAAACCTCACCTGACAGGATTTCTCTCAGATTTCCATGACTGTCTTCCACCAAAAGCTCGCCCCTGTCATTGATTCCCCTGGCAGTTCCCTGCCATTGGCTGTTTTTCTCCAGGATTCGTACCTGCTGGTCTTTGTTCAGAAGAAGGCTTTCATAGTCTTCTTTCATTAGGGAAAGGTCTTTGGTTCTGAGAAATTTTTTATAATTTTCTTCAAAGCACTCCATAATCCTGGCGATTCCTTCAATTCTGTCTGCTTCTTCTCCTATTTCCAGAGCCAGGGAAGTAGCCTTGTCCCCAAGCTCTGGGGGGAATTTTTTCTGATTTACATTAATCCCCACTCCGATCACGATATACTCTGGATTCTGGCCCTTTAGCTTCATTTCTGTGAGAATACCGCAGATTTTTTTTCCGGAATACACCAGGTCATTGGGCCACTTGATACCTGCCCTTTTTCCTGTAAGCTGCTCCACACCCTGGGCCACAGACAATCCCATGACCAAAGTGAGCTGGGAAGCAGATAACGGCTGAATCTCAGGTTTCCACAGAAGAAGGCTCATATAAATATTCTCTCCCGGAGGAGAGGTCCATACTCTCCCCTGGCGGCCTTTTCCGGCAGTCTGTTTTTCCGCCACAAAAAGGGCGCCGTCTGGATTTTTGATTCCTTTTTCCATCCAGATACGGCTCCCTGCATAGTCTTTTGCCCAATTATTGGTGGAATCTATCTCTTCTTTCCACAGAACCTGCCGGGCAATCTTTTCAGTTCTGAGACATTCCTGAAACCGCCCGGCAGGGAAATACTGTTGGTTATTATCTTTGCACATTAAATTTCTGCTCCCAGAGTAGCGGCCATCACAGCTTTAATGGTATGCATCCGGTTTTCCGCCTCGTCAAAGACTACAGACTGAGGAGATTCGAAGACTTCATCTGTAACTTCCATCTCTGTAATGCCGTATTTTTCCCCCATTTCCTTTCCAATTTCTGTATCCAGGTCATGGAAAGAGGGCAGACAGTGAAGAAAAATTGCCTGGCTTCCTGCATTTTCCATTACTTCTTTTGTTACTTTGTAAGGAGACAGCTCCCGGATTCTTTCTTCCCATACTTCGTCAGGTTCACCCATGGATACCCATACATCTGTGCAGATCACATCGGCTCCCTTTGTGCCTTCCTTTACGTCTTCTGTAAGGGTGATCGTTCCTCCTGACTCTTTTGCATAGCCTTGGCACTGCTCTACCAGTTCCTGGTTTGGGAAATATTTCTTCGGAGCACAGGCTACGAAATGCATGCCCATCTTGGCACAGAGGATCATCAGAGAATTTCCCATATTATATCTGGCATCTCCCATGTATACCAGTTTCAGGCCTTCTACTTTTCCCAGGTGTTCTTTGATTGTCAGAAGATCCGCCAGCATCTGCGTGGGGTGATACTCGTTAGTCAGCCCATTCCAAACCGGAACTCCCGCATACCGGGCCAGTTCTTCTACGATTTCCTGGCCAAAGCCTCTGTATTCGATACCATCATAAATCCTTCCCAGAACTCTGGCTGTATCTTTAATGCTCTCCTTTTTTCCAATCTGAGAGCTCTTAGGGTCCAGGAAAGTGCTTCCCATTCCCAGGTCGCTGGCTGCAACTTCAAAAGAGCAGCGGGTTCTTGTACTGTTCTTTTCAAAGATCAAAGCAATGTTTTTTCCTCTGAGAACATCTACCGCTTCTCCTTTTTTCTTCTTCTCTTTCAGCTTTGCTGACAGGTCAATGAGATACTCGATTTCTTCTTTTGTAAAATCTTTCAGTGTGAGAAAATTACGTCCTTTTAAGTCCATATTGCTTTTCCTCCTGTTTTGGTTTTTATATATTCAGACTGATACAGCTATGCCCTTATCCGCTAATTTCCTTCCATAATAACATGCTTTCCTTGTACAGGGCAATAGTTCAAGTCATTTTTCCCTGATAAATCGTAAAAGTTTAATCCGATGAAACAGCAAAAAGGACCCCTGCATGTCTGCAGCGGCCCCCTTGCCATCTGTTTCACTTTATTCCCGCGAGCAACGAGCCAAGCGGGCATGCTCGCATGTCCATTTGGCGACTGCCGCGAGGGTCTTTTATTTATTTTCACTGTCTTTGATAACTTCTGTCAAAGAAGAAGCAAGTCCGGCAATTCCCTGTATTTCAGAAGGAATAATGATCTTTGTGGATCTGCCGTCTGCTGCTTTCTGAAATGCCTCCAGGCTCTTCAGAGTCAGCACCGCCTGGTCTGCTCCGGCTTCTTTGATAAAACGGATACCGTCTGCATTGGCCTGCTGCACTTTCAAAATCGCTTCTGCCTTACCTTCTGCCTCCCGGATCATCTTCTCTTTCTCAGCCTCAGCACGAAGGATGGTTGCCTGTTTTTCAGCCTCTGCGTCAAGGATTTCCGATTCTTTCTTTCCTTCTGCCACAAGAATGGTGGATTTTTTCTCACCTTCTGCACGGAGAATAGCTTCACGGCGTTCACGTTCCGCCTTCATCTGTTTCTCCATGGCTTCCTGGATAGCTGCCGGCGGAATAATATTCTTCAGTTCCACACGATTTACCTTAATGCCCCAGGGATCTGTGGCCACATCCAGAGAAGCCCTCATCTTGGTATTAATAATCTCTCTTGATGTAAGAGTAGCGTCCAGCTCCATATCACCGATAATATTACGAAGAGTTGTAGCTGTCAGATTTTCAATAGCCATAATGGGATTTTCCACGCCATAGGTAAAGAGCCTTGGGTCTGTAATCTGGAAAAACACAACTGTATCGATACGCATGGTAACATTATCTTTTGTGATCACCGGCTGAGGAGCAAAGTCCACAACCTGCTCTTTTAAATTTACCTTCCGCGCAACCCGGTCAATAAAAGGAATCTTAATATGCAGTCCCGTTCCCCAGGTTGCCAGATACATTCCCAGCCTCTCAATAATTAATGCATGTGCCTGAGGCACGATCTTGATGCAGGAAGCTGCCAGGATCAACAGCAAAACTACTAACACAATTACTACAATTAAACCAGCCATACTACTTTTCCACCTCCACAATCAGTTTGACGCCTTCCACCGCCAGAACTTTCACTACTTTTCCTTCTTCAATAGTATCTCCATTTTCTGACTTTGCAGTCCAGACCATGCCGTCCACCATCACCTGTCCTTCTGCCTTCAGATTATCTATGGTCTCTACCACCACCCCTGTCTTTCCCGGTATACTATCTACATTGGTTTTCTGCTGGTTCTTGTTCATATACCTTACAGCCAGAGGTCTGGTAAATACCAGCAGCACCACTGAAACCGCAAGAAACAGCAGAATCTGGAGCCAGACAGGACCGCCCAGAAGTGAAACCACAAGGGCTGCTAAAGCTCCTCCCGCAAACCAGATGGTGGTAAGTCCCAGTGTAATAATCTCAATGACCACCAGAACTGCCAGGATAATAAGCCAGATAATAGGGATCATTCCCGCTGTTACTGCCATTTTCCCACCTTCTCCTTATTTTATTCCTCAAAGCAGCTTCTCCCAATGTGAAAAAGGGAATCTTCTCTGTAAAGCAGAGCCCTGACTTTGATAGGTGACTTTATTATATCTTAATTTTCTGAAATCAACAAGATTTTCTTGAATTATTTAACAAATCTGGCACACATTTTACAGAATTGAAACATATTAAAAGATGTGTGGAATTTTGTCTGTGAAGGTATAGTGCAGAATAAATTTCCAAAAGCAAAAAGAGCATCCAGAAACTTCTCTCTTTCCCGGACGCTCTTTTCGGTTAATTCTTTTTCTTATTTCTTAATAAAATGTCTGATTTGCAATTGTCAGTCCGCTTCCTCCCCCTGCATGGAAGAAGAGGCAGTCTCCTACAGTGTTTGCCCCTGCAAATACGTCTCTTGCTGCATCATAGCAGTCCTGTCTGGCACCTCTGCTCAATACGGAAGCAAGCTTTCCGCTGGCTACCGGGGAGAACTGGCCGCTCTGGTAAATAACCTCGGAGATGGTATTGGGGAACTGGGAGCTTCTCACCCGGTTCATTACCACGGCTCCAACACCGATTTTGCCTTCGTAAGGCTCTCCTCCTGCCTCGCACTCAATGATGGCTGCCATCAGGTCCAGGTCTGCCTGGGATACAGAAGCAGATACCTGGGCTGCCGCCTGAGCTTCTGCTTCAGCCTGGGCCTGAGCCGCCGCCTGGGCTTCTGCTGCTGCCTGAGCCTCTGCTGCTGCCAGAGCAGCTTCATCTACTGCCTCTGCACCTACAATATCAGCTTCTGCACCGTAGGAAGCTTCGAAAAGCTGCCTTGCAGCATCTCCGGTAACCAGAAGGTCTCCCCTGATATATCCTTCTACTTCTCCGGATACTACCTGCAACCAGCCATTCTCTTCTCCTACTACAGTTACCACAGCTCCTGCAGAAAGCTTACCTACCCGGTCTGTTCCGATGTCAGATCCCTGACGGATATTGGCATATGTATTTACATTTGCCGCCGCCTTATCTGACCAGTCAAAGGACTCCTCCTGTACGGCTTCCTGCACCTGTGCTGTATCTATATTCTGATTCTCCCCTGTCGTGTCCGCCATAGCCGGAACCGCCATTGTGACAGTCATCACTCCAACTGTTCCCACACAGGCCAAAAGTTTCTTCATTCTCTCTTTCATGAAATATAACCTCCTATAAGTCTGTAACATTTTTGTTATCATTTGTTACAAATTTATTAAGCTATGTTACGGACATATTCTATCAAGGTTACATTTTATTGTCAAGCGGGTAATTTTTGTAACATTTCACAGAATTTAGGAGGTAAAAATCCTAAAAAAGGTAATTTTGTAAAAAATATGTATTATTTTGTTAATTTAAACAATTTTCCCGGACTGTTTTTCTTGTAAAGACACTCAAGAATTTCTTCTCTGCCGGGAAGCCTCATACATCAGGATTCCGGAAGCCATAGCTGCATTGAGAGACTCTACTTGCCCCTCCATGGGAATCCGGATCCAGATATCTGCCTTTTGTGAAAGCTCTCTGCTTAATCCATTTCCTTCATTTCCAATAAAAAAAGCCGTGCCCTTTGTGTAATCCTCCTGGTCATAACTGTTTTTTCCTTCCAAATGTGCCGCGTATCCGGTGATTTTCTTTTCCCTTAGCCAGGGAAGAATCTCTTCCTGAATGGAGGAAGTGTAATAGAAAGGCATACGGTAAACAGAACCCATTGTAGAACGGATTACTTTTGGATTGTAAATATCCACAGAATTTTTCGACAGGATAATCCCTGTTACCCCTGCTCCCTCCCCAGTTCTGAGAATCGTTCCCAGATTTCCCGGGTCCTGAAGGTCTTCCAATATCATAAGAAGAGGGACTTTTCCCTCTGGCACCAGCTCCTCCAGGGTACAGTCTCTCATCTTTATCAGACACAGCACTCCCTGAGGCGTTACCGTATCGGAAAGTGTCTTAAAGACTTTATCTTCCACAACTTCTATGATTTCTCTCTCTTCTTTCTCCAATCCTTTCTCTCGAAGTATCTCCTTCCAGGTTCCTTTTTCGGCAAAAGCACCAGAAAGATATACCTTTTCAATCCTGTCTGCCGGGGCTTCCCGGAACATCTTAAGTCCCTCTGCAATAAAAAGCCCTTCTTCTCTTCTTACTTTTGATTTTTTCAATAATTGCTGTATTTTCTTTATCTGCCCATTTGACGTACTTGTGATCATATACCTGCCTCCAGTATTAAATTTCAGATATCCTGGTATAAAGAAAAGGCGCACTGCATTGATTTGCCGCACGCCTTTTTCTCTTCTGATAATGCTTTCTTTATGCCTGATTCTTTGTGTAATTGTGAGACAAAGAATAGCTGACTTCGTACTGATATTCGGAAATAGATTTCTTCATAGACAGCGCTTCGTTGATGTCCATATCCACATACTCACCGTTTCTGTAGCAGATTACTCTCTTCGTCTTTCCTTCCAGAAGTACGTCCACTGCTTTGGCTCCCATAATAGAAGCATAAACACGGTCTTTACAGGTAGGTGTTCCGCCTCTCTGCATGTGTCCCAGGATTGTTGCTCTGGTCTCGATTCCTGTGGCAGCCTCAATACGTTTTGCCATAGCTTCAGAATGGCCGATACCCTCTGCATTAATGATAATGTGATGCTTTTTACCTTTCTTACGGTTATCAATAATGTTATTAATGATCCGCTGCTCATCATAGTCATATTTTTCAGGAAGAAGAATATCTTCCGCACCATTGGCAATACCGCACCACAGAGCAAGATAGCCGGCATCCCTTCCCATAACTTCAATGATACTTACACGCTCATGAGAAGTAGAAGTATCACGAACTTTATCGATTGCTTCCATAGCTGTATTGACAGCTGTGTCAAAACCAATGGTATATTCTGTACATGCAATATCCAAATCAATAGTTCCAGGTACGCCTACAGCATTTACACCCAGATTTGCCAGCTTCTGAGCACCGGCAAAGGAACCGTCACCACCGATAACTACCAGACCGTCGATACCGTGTTTCTTACAGATTTCGGCAGCTCTTTTCTGTCCTTCTTCTGTACGCATTTCTGCACAACGGGCAGTATAAAGAATCGTACCGCCCTTCTGTATGGTATCTGAAACATCCACAGCAGTCATATCTATAATTTCTTCATTCAATAGGCCTGAATAGCCTTTTAAGATTCCTTTCATCCTGATTCCGCGGCTTAAGCCTCTTCTTACAACCGCACGGATTGCCGCATTCATTCCCGGAGCATCTCCACCACTTGTTAAAACGCCAATTGTTTTGATTTCTTTATTCGCAGTCATCTTTCTCCTCCATATTCTCGCAGCCCTTTGTTTTGATTTTCATACATCGAATCGTTCTTATTTTATAGCATTTTCTGGATATTTTCAATACTCTTTTCTACAACTTTTACATTATCCTTTCCGTACTTTTCGTACAGATTGTCGAGAAGTTCCTGATTTATCCTTACATTTTTTGATGGTCCCAGCTTTTTTACTGCCTTGGGAGAGCGGATATAGATTACCACCGCATCCTTGCCGTCTGAGTCTCTGATATCCTGATAGAGCTGCTCTTCTTGTGCCAGAAAGGCCTCTTTGTTCTCAAACTGGAACCAAAGTTCTCTTGGAACACTGTCAAAAGGATAGATATTTTCACAGATCAGCTTGCTGGCTTTGTCATCCTCAGCGGAAACCCGTCCCTGGATAAATACCTTGGCGTCTACATCCATAAACCGGACATTTTTTTCATAATCTCTGGGAAATACTACGATTTCTACAGTTCCCACCAGATCTTCCAGGGTAAGAAAAGCCATGATTTTATTGGTTTTCGTATATTTGATGGTTTTGGCTGTGATCATTCCGCCTACTACGGCTCTGGAACCGTCTCTTACCTTAGGCGCTCCCGTCTCTTCGTCCGGCTGAAAATCCCCGGTTACCGCAGTTATATTTTTCTTCCATCTCTCTGTATATTCTTCCAGAGGATGACCGCTTATATACACGCCAAGGACTTCTTTTTCAAAGGCCAGTTTAGCCTCTTTGGGATATTCCTCTACGTCCGGCATACGGATTTCAAAGGCCTCTTTTTCTTCATCAGAAACCAGGTCAAAAAGGCTCATCTGCCCTGCCATTACATTCTTTTTCTCCTGATTTACAGAATCCAGGATCTGGGCATAGACCATCATTTTCTGCCGCCGGTTTCCCGGAAGACCGTCAAAAGCTCCGGCTTTGATAAAGTTCTCAATGACCTTTTTATTTACATCTTTTCCAGACATCCGTTCAATAAAATCCTGAAGATTTTTAAAGTCTCCCCTCTGGCTTCTCTCCTCTACGATTTCCTTGATCACCGGCCTGCCGATGCTTTTAATAGCCGACAATCCATAGCGGATAGAGCCATTATCCACAGAAAACTGGCTTTCACCTTTATTAATGTCCGGAGGAAGAATAGCTATTCCCATCTTTCTGCTGGAAAGGATATACTCCGCCACTTTAGAAGGATTATCAATAACAGAAGTCATAAGAGCGGCCATAAATTCTACCGGGTAATAATATTTGAGATATGCGGTCTGATAGGCCACCAGGGCATAGGCCGCTGCATGGGATTTGTTAAAAGCATACTTGGCGAAATCAATCATCTCGTCATAAATCTTATTGGCCACTTCTTCTGAAATCCCTCTGTTAATACAGCCTGGAACTCCTTCTTCCTCATTGCCGTAAACAAAGTTCTGCCGCTCTTTCTCCATGACAGCAGCTTTCTTCTTGCTCATGGCCCTGCGGACCAGATCGCTTCGTCCCAGAGTATAGCCTCCCAGAGACCTTACAATCTGCATAACCTGCTCCTGGTACACAATACAGCCATAAGTCGGCTTTAAGATAGGCTCCAGTTCCGGACAGTCATAATGGATACTGTCTGCATGGTTCTTTCCTTTGATATATTGAGGAATAAAGTCCATGGGGCCTGGGCGGTACAGCGAAATTCCCGCAATAACGTCCTCCAGATTCTGGGGTTTCAGCTCCTTCATGAAGCTGGTCATCCCTGCACTTTCCAGCTGAAACACTCCATCTGTCTTTCCAGCTCCCAGCATCTCATATACATTCTTATCATCATAATCAATATGATCGATATCCAGGGAAAGTCCCTTATCTCTCTCAGCCAGTTTTACTGCATTCTGGATGACTGTCAGGGTTCTGAGGCCCAGGAAATCCATTTTCAGAAGTCCCAGTTCCTCCAGTGTAGTCATCGTAAACTGGGTAACGATAGAGCCGTCAGAGGCTCTGGACAAAGGTACATATTCATCCACTGCTTTCTGGCTGATGACCACTCCCGCTGCATGCATAGAGGTATGTCTTGGAAGGCCTTCCAGCCTTTTACTCATATCGATAAGCTTCTTCACTGTTTCGTCAGTTTCATAGAGATTCCGAAATTCCGGATTCATGGTCAGAGCTTTGTCTATGGTAATATTCAGCTCATTGGGGATCATCTTGGCGATGGCATCACACTGGGCATAGGGCAGGTCCATAACCCTTCCCACGTCCCGGATAACGCCTCTGGCCGCCATGGTACCAAAGGTAACAATCTGGACCACCCGGTCTTTTCCGTATTTTCTCACTACATAATCAATAACTTCCTGGCGGCGTTCAAAGCAGAAATCCACGTCAATATCCGGCATGGATACGCGCTCCGGATTCAGGAAACGTTCAAAGAGAAGATCATATTTAATCGGATCCAGCTTTGTGATCCCCAGGGTATAGGATACCAGGCTGCCGGCGGCAGAACCCCTTCCAGGTCCCACCATAATATCATGGTCTCTGGCATATTTGATAAAGTCCCATACAATAAGGAAATAATCTACATAGCCCATCTTTTTAATGACGCCCAGCTCATATTCCAGACGTTCTTTCAGCTGCTCCATATTTTCAGAATACCGTTCTTCCAGACCTTCATAACAAAGCTTGTTCAAATATTCCCAGGAAGTATACGGGGCCGGCACATCGAATTTCGGCAGTTTGGTCACACCGAATTCAATTTCCACATTGCATCGGTCTGCAATCTTCTGAGTATTGGACAGGGCCTCCAGAGCGTAGGGAAACAGTTCTTCCATCTCCTCAGGAGATTTCACATAATACTGCCCACCCTCATATCGCATTCTGTCCTCATCCTGAAGGCGCTTGCCCGTCTGAACACACAGAAGAATATCATGGGCCTGCGCATCCTCTGCATAGGTATAATGGATATCATTGGTGGCTACCAGCTCAATTCCCGTCTCCTGGCTCATTCTCAAAAGCTGCTGGTTGACTAGTTTCTGCTGAGGCAGCCCATGGTCCTGGAGCTCCAGAAAGAAGTTTCCTTTTCCAAAGATTTCCTCATAGCGAAGGGCAGCGCTTTTGGCCTCTTCATACATGCTTCTTGCAAGATTTCTTGCAACTTCTCCTGCAAGGCAAGCACTTAGCGCAATAATTCCTTCATGATATTCCTGGAGAAGTTCAAGGTCTACCCTTGGTTTGTAATAAAATCCGTCAATAAATCCCTTGGACACAATCTTCATCAGATTCTGATATCCAAGATTATTTTCTGCCAGCAGGACCAGATGATAGTATCGTTCATCAGAATGCCCCGCTTCTTTATCAAAACGGGAACCGGGAGCGACATATACCTCACAGCCCATGATCGGCTTGATGCCTGCTGCTTTTGCCGCCTTATAAAAATCAATGCAGCCAAACATGACTCCATGGTCTGTTATGGCTGCACTGTCCATTCCCAGTTCCTTTACTCTGGCTACATATTCATTTATTTTATTGGAACCGTCCAGCAGACTGTATTCCGTATGTACATGTAAATGAGCAAATTCCACTGTCTTTCTCTCCTTCGTTTCGCAGCTGTCCTATTCTTCTTCTCTCCGCTTTCTCAGCAGAACATTAAACCATTTATTATTTCTGTCTTCCCTTACATCACTGGTCTTCCATATATCAATAACCTGGATTTCAGGAAAAGAATCTAAAAGATCATTCAGCGAATCTCTGTTATAGTCGTAGAAATACCTGCCGTTGAATCTGCCCTTCCGGTCTCCTTTCCGCACAGAAAAGTAAAGAATGCCGTCCTCTTTTAAAGCTGACAGTATCTTGCCCATCACATCTTTTATCTCTTCCGGGGGAAAATGTCCCAATACAGCACAGGCCCAGATTCCATGAAAAACATTCCTGAATTCCATCTCCTCTACCCTAAGATGAAGAACTTCTCTTCCTGTATGGATGCTGGCCAGGTTGCACATTTTTTCAGACCCATCCATAGGGGTCACCACACAGCCCTCATCTTCCAGATACACAGTATCTCTGCCGGAACCGCATCCTAGATCAAGAACATCTGCACTTTCCGGCAGAAGCTCCACAAAACGTTCCAGCTGTTCTTCCATGCTTAAATCTACAGTTTCTTCATAATATGGCACGGCATATCGGTCATAATAATCTATCGAGTCCACTGATTTTCCTCCTTTTGGACATAAACATAAGTTATCATTGATTATACCATAATCTTTTTTTCTGGAAAAGCATTACAGTATATAAATTTTCCCGTTTTTCAGCTCTATTTTTTTCTCTTTCAGAAGGTGTCCCACTGCCCGTTTAAAAGCATTTTTGCTCAGGCCGAATTCCCTCTGTATCAGTTCCGGCGCAGCCTTGTCATCAAAAGGCAGTACACCGTCAAAGTCTTTAATAGTCTCAAAAACATTCTCCGCATCCTCATAAATCTGAAGATATGCTTTTTTCTTTGGACTTAAAGTCAGTTTGCCGTCTTCTCTCACTGCGCTTACACGGCAGGTTACTTCTTCCCCGACTTTGTAACCTCCCTGGGCCTCCTGTCTGGGTATCATGGCAGAATACTTATAGTCCACCGCCACAAAAACTCCAAAGTTATCACTAATCTCATACACCACCCCTGTAACGGTATCTTCTTTGTCATAGGGCGCTTCTGTGGAGAGATAATGGTATACTTTCATAGTTCCGCACAGCCTGCTGCTCTTGTCAATATATACTGCTGCCAGAACTTCTTCTCCTTCATGGAGCTTCTTTGTCTGCTCTTTATATGGAAGAAACAGATCTTTTTCCAGACCCCAGTCCAGAAAGGCGCCGATTCTTGTCACCTGAGCGACCTTCATTACTGCCAGCTCTCCCAGAACAGCCTTAGGCCTGTCTGTAGTTGCAATCAGACGGTCAGAAGAATCCTTGTAAATAAAAACCTGGAATCTGTCCCCTTCTTTGGTTCCCTCCGGCACTTTTTTTCCCGGAAGGAGCACCCGCTCCTCCTGACCTGCATCAGGCTTTTCTCCCAGGTAAACGCCGAAATCCACTTTTTTTACCACTGTTAATTCCTGTACTTTTCCTAATTCGATCATACTGTCTCCTTTTATTTCCGCAGTTCCACCACTGCATAGACTTCCTTTTCAGGGCTTTCCAGCACCACTGTATAGACGTCTTCCTCTTCCTTTACCTTTGGCAGGATCACGTCATTTAAAACTGCCTGTTTCTTATATTCTGCCCGCATTTGTCCCACTGTAAAATCTTCCGGAAGATATTCCTGGGCCATAAGTACATACTGTCCATTGTTCACATGATGATTGGTATCCAGATGATGGGACCTTACCTGAAAAGAAGGATATTCCTTCATACCTTCTGGAATGGCGATCTTCCTGGAGGAATAATCCATGTCCAGCTTTTCCCCCAGTGCATAGGCCTGCAGCTGTTTTTCATCTGGGTTCACCGGTTTTCCGGCAACAGCATCCAGAAATGTCCATAGACTGTTGGCATAGGCAATCAGCTCTCCATTTTCGTCCTCCATGGTAAAATTCCGGTTTCCCAGAAATCTTTTAAAAGCATATGGCCAGGTAGAAATTCTGATTTTTTCAAACAAAAGAGGGTATCTTTTTACAACGATCTGCCAGGATGTCAATACCCAGACCTGGCCTTTTTTTGCCAGATAGTCCATTCCCACACCTACACTCTCCGAATGGAAAGTACAGCAGTCCTGAAAATAGTTCAATATTCCATTTAATGTCAGCCTTCGGTCTTCTCCAGTTTCACTGTACCGGACCCTGCTGTCAAAAGAAAATCCCATAGCACATCCTTCTCCCAAATCTTTATATACGAAAATATCCCAGACACTTGTCTGGGATATTCGTAGCTGGGCTACAAGGATTCGAACCTTGAAATGACGGAGTCAGAGTCCGTTGCCTTACCATTTGGCGATAGCCCAATATTTTCAATGTTGTCTCACAACAATAGCTATTATATATCATCTCTTTTTAAAATGCAAGCACTTTTTTAAATTTTTTTCTAGCATTTTTTCTAGTATCTTTTTTATAGGGATTTTTCTGCTTTTAAGGATACTTTATATAGCTTGTTCTTGCTTCTCCGCCATGATACAATAAATAGGCTACCGCCCCTAGACAGGTAGAGGAAGGGCGTGCGCACCAATGAGTGAATTTCTGTCATTTTTTCTTTCCGTTTTGGCAAGTGTTGTTGCCTACTTCATTTGCAAATGGTTGGACGGAGAGCAGTAACAGGTAGCCAGCCTAAGGTATAAGCCGCCTTCCCAAAATGGAATAGAAACTCCCCAAAGCTGCAACTTCGGGGAGTTTCATGCGCTCAATGAGCATTTCTGTCATTTTGCCTACAGGCATTATATCATATGCCAGGGGCTGTTTCAAGTATTCCACTGTTTTATCTTTTCTAGTCTAACTCACGTCTATCCGGTATTTTTTTAATTTTGTCAGCATAGAATATATCCCGGTAAAATTATTCTCATATAGTTTCAAAAAAGGCGGTGTACTATGTCCTATTATCCTGTTCTTGTAAATAAAGTCTATCTCCTGCCTCCTGACTACATACCTGATGACCTGGAAGAGGCCGGTATTCCCTTCTGTGCCCCTCCTGGTTCCGAAAAGCGTCTTCTGAGAAAAAAAGCCTCTGAAGCCGCAGTCCGGCTCTTTACCCAGGCAGCTCTGGACAAAATGGGCCTCATGGGGATTTCCGGCTATCGTTCCTACCGGCGGCAGGAAGAATTATATAGAGATGCTCTGAGAAGGAAAAGCTCTGCAGTGGCTCCTCCCGGCGCCAGTGAACATCAGACCGGTTTTGCCCTGGACCTTTCCTGTCCCCAGGTAAATTTTGAACTGGAAGAAGCTTTCGCAGAAACCCCGGAAGGTCGATGGCTGGAAAAGCACGCCCCTCTTTACGGCTTTGTAATCCGCTACCCAAAAAACAAAGAAAACATCACTGGTTTTCCATGGGAACCATGGCATATCCGCTATGTAGGAGAGCCTCTGGCTCTGTATCTTTCCATGACCGGCATGACCTTGGAAGAATATCACAAATTATAGAAGAAAACTTTCTTTTTTTAAGTGAAAGTGCTATAATGGCAGAAAATACGTGCGGCAAGGCGCATAGAAGAAATATAAAGGAGCAGCATTTATGAGAGCCTTGAATTTAACCCTATTAACAGATTTATATGAATTGACCATGATGCAGGGATATTTTAAAAATCCCACAGATCAGATTGTGGTCTTTGACGCTTTTTACAGAAAAAATCCCTGTGACGGAGGATATGCCATCGCTGCGGGGCTGGATCAGATTATTGAATATATCCGGGATCTGCACTTTGCTCCTGACGATATTGACTATCTCCGGTCCCTGAATATTTTTGATACGGATTTTCTGGAATATTTAAGAGGATTCCATTTTACAGGAGACATTTACGCTATACCGGAAGGAACTGTAGTATTCCCCAGAGAACCTCTCCTGAAGGTGATCGCTCCAGTCATGGAGGCTCAGCTTGTAGAGACTGCTATCCTGAACATGCTGAATCACCAGAGCCTTATTGCTACCAAGGCATCCCGTGTGGTTTATGCAGCCAGGGGTGACGGAGTTATGGAATTCGGACTTCGCCGGGCTCAGGGGCCTGACGCAGGCATCTACGGTGCAAGGGCGGCAATGATCGGAGGCTGTATCGGAACATCCAATGTCCTCACAGGTCAGATGTTCGATGTTCCCGTAAAAGGTACTCACGCTCACAGCTGGATCATGAGCTTCCCCGATGAATATACAGCATTCAAAACCTATTCTCAGCTTTATCCTGATTCCTGTATCCTTCTGGTAGATACCTATGACGTATTGAACTCCGGTGTTCCAAACGCTATCCGGGTATTCCAGGAAATGCGGGAAGAAGGCACTCTCGCAAAAGGTTATGGAATCCGCATTGACAGCGGTGATCTGGCCTATCTCTCTAAAAAAGCTTATAATATGCTGGCTGCTGCAGGCTTTGAAGACGCCATTATCTCAGCTTCCAGCGACTTGGACGAGTATCTCATCGACAGTCTGAAAGCCCAGGGAGCAAAAATCAATTCCTGGGGCGTAGGTACTAATCTTATTACATCCAATGGCAATCCCGCCTTTGGAGGAGTATATAAGCTGGCCGCCATCAAGAATAAAAACGATGAGGAATTCACCCCTAAGATCAAGCTTTCAGAAAATATTGAGAAAGTTACCAATCCGGGAAATAAAACTGTCCAGCGTATCTATGACAAGACCACTGGAAAAATCCGGGCAGACCTTATCTGTCTGGCAGATGAAACCTTCGACACCAGCAAAGATATGATCATCTTTGATCCTATGGCAACCTGGAAAAAGACCAAAATCTACGGAGGCACTTACACTTTAAAAGAGCTTCTGGTTCCTGTCTTCCTTAAAGGACGGTGTGTATATACTTCTCCTTCCGTAATGGAAATCCGGGAAATCTGCCAGAAAGAAATGAATACTCTGTGGGACGAGACCAGACGCCTGGTAAATCCTCAGGAAGTCTATGTAGACCTTTCCGACAAACTGTTCAAGATCAAGACCGATCTCCTGGAACAGATGGGACAGGCATCTATAAAGTAGCTTCTGGGCTCTTGCCCCCACGTGCACACAGAACAGCCCCTGTCGGCGCTTCACAAAGCAGCCGACAGGGGCCTTCTTTATTGTTCCATCTGCCTCCCCAGAAACCCTGCTGCCACCTGGGCCAGCTTTTCCTCAGTTTCGGAAAATTTTCTGTCTCCCGGTTTTCCAAGGATTACTACAGCTCCCACCGCATCTCCTGCACAGGTAATGGTGTAGATTACCTGAGAGCCGTATTCGCTTTTATCTTCTTCTAGTATCCGCACATAATTTCCTTCTGTGATGCGCACGTTTTTTCTGTCGGAAATCATATCCTCCAGATCCCGGTTAATCCTTTTCTCCATATATTCTTTTGAGCCGCTTCCTGAAGTGCCGATAACCTGGTCTCTGTCTGTAATACACACCAGGCACCCGGCAGCCTGGGCCAGAGCCTCGGCATATTCCCTGGAAAAAGTCCCCAGCTCTCCGATAGGCGAATACTTTTTCAGAATGATCTCCCCTTCTCTGTCCGTAAAAATCTCAAGGGGGTCGCTTTCTCTTATCCTCAGTGTTCTTCTGATTTCTTTGGGAATCACTACCCTTCCCAGGTCATCTATCCTCCGCACAATCCCCGTTGCTTTCATATTTTCCCACTCCTCCTGTATTTTCAGTGTTTTCTATGTCGGCCAATGTAGAGTTAGTATATGGAAAAACAGGAGAATTATTCATTAAACAATCAAAAGAATCTCCCGTAAACCTTAGCTTTGTAGTTTATCTATAATATTTCAAATATATTAACGATTCACCAATTAAAATTCAATACATCAACTAATTCACCAACTAAGATTTAATACATCAACTAATTCACCAATTAAAACGCCTTGCTTCAGTTTTTTAGTTGATAGATAAAATGTCTGCCCTGTCGTACCTTTTTCACTAAACCAGCCTCCATCAATCTTCCAAGTGCTACGGACGCCCCTGCTGTTGTCGTAATCTTAGTAATATTAAGTATTTGATAAGTTGTTATAAAGCCGTTAGCTCTTATATAATTATAAATAATTCTATCCGTTTCATTTTTTAGAACAGGTTCTTTATATGATAAATCAAATATCTCCATTTGTTCATTCTGAATTTTGTACTCATGGTTCAAATGATAGCTTGTCCAACGGCCTCTCTTATTATTTACAAGCATATTTTTATCAACCAATTCAGAAAGGAGATGTCCTATTTCAATTCTATGAATATCTAATATAGACTGCAATCTAGTATTGGTCACCTCCTCTTCTAGATAAGCTGTCCCAAGAATAATTTGTTCTTCTTTCTTCAGATGTAGATAAGCTGTTCCAAACAATTTTTGTAAATATTCTGAACATTCTTCTGGCATTAGAGAAATCATCCATAGCCTTAATTCAACCTGATGTAATTCTTCATTTTGATTTAAATCCGGTTTCCGCCAATCGAAATGGTCTTTTCAATCCACTAACCAATTTAGGCATAACTTGCCGTATAAAATTATATAGATTGTTTTCCCACAGACCGTCATATGTAAGGCGATCACTCCACCTGCCGCCGGCTATAAGGTTACTCTCATCTATATAATCCATACGAATGTTATCAAAACGTTCCCTAACGGCGATTCCTTTTCCAAACATCAATAATCCGGCAGCAGTCAGCCATCCTTTTCCAGTAAGTCTATCAATTGCATATCCGCCCATATTTTTGAGAAATTCTTGATCTTCAATACTATTCCAAATATGCTCAGGATTTTGATGTTCAAATTCAATTCGGTAGGATCTCAATGAATTCATATCAATATCATTCATCGTATAACCTTCCAATATTCCTCCTACTAGGATATTCTTCGCTGTAAAGTTTTCAACAGATAAGTAAAATTATATCATATCTCTTTAATATTTTATGCATTGTCATTCCTATAATTAAAAAACAGAAGAACAGTGATTATCTCGCTGTGCTCCTGTCTTTTATCATTTCTATTTGTCTTCAATATGAAGGTTTTCCTGAAACTCTTTAATCTTTCCGTCCTGATAAGCCCCTGTATAATCACCTTCTGTAAAGTGCTTCAAAGCCTCAGAGAACTTCTCCCAGCTCTCTCTTTCCTGATAGGCAAGTATAGGATAAAAAAGAACTTCTGCTCTTCTCGCCGCTTCAAGATCAGCCGGCGCATCTCCGATCATCAGCACATGGTCCTTTTCATAGCCTTTGTCCAGAAGTTCCCGCAGACAGTCTTCCTTTCGCCCTGTTTCCTGGGACATAAGGAGATCTGTATACTGAGCCAATTCAAAGAACTCCCACTCTTTGTTTATTTCCTGACGATTAGCCGCTGTAACTATGACGATATCTGCATATTCTCTGGCCATCCTCAATGCATCCTCTGTACCGTCAAAAGGAGGTTTTTTGTTATCAGACACCATAGCCATGGACTGATTCACCAGTCTTGACCAGTCAAGAGCCTTCTTCATGCAGATATTCTCTGTTTTCTCATAAGCTTCTTTCAGGCTTTTATCTGAAAGTTCCTGTGCAGATTCTGCCCAGTGCAGATATTCTTCCAGACCTTCCACTGTTGTATAATTTTCATTAATACTTTTCAGTACCTGAGCCAGTCCCTGAAAACGGTTCACGCCTCTTGTGACACTTAAAAGATTTACCTTTCTCCAGAGGCGGATGATCTCATCTCTGTACTCTCCCAAATCCCATTCATACACCAGGCAGGGGCCGAAACAGCGCATGTGCTTCACATCCATGGTATCCATAACACAGCCGTCAGAATCAATACAGATCAAATAGTCTTTTGTTTTCCTGAATTCTTTAACATCCTCTTTCACTTTAAATCCCCCTGTTGCATCGTTCAATTTATTTTTTATTATAGTCTTCTGATGTATGAACTGCAACAGAGAATCCTTACATTCAGTTTTGAAAGGTAAAAATATATCTGCCTGCTTTAGGATGGAGAGTTTTCTAAAAAAACGGGTTATCTACATTCTCCGGCTTTTCCATTGGTTTTATCCACTTCCATTGGAAAGAC
>NZ_NFHH01000031.1 GCF_002161285.1 Blautia sp. An81
AGATACCTCTTGTGTTTTTAGATTTTACCAACTCGCCAGGTCAGTAATAATCTAAATTTACTTGAGGTATTTTCTTTGGTCAACTCCTTGATTTAAAGTATACAGGAAGCTTTCTACTTTTCTGCAGAGGAACTAAGTACACTGGAACATTAAAATCCAATGAAAAAAGTGGAACAAAACCAGTAATGGTCTTATCCCACTTCAACAATCTTATTGATTGCAAGTCCTCTGACAAGCGCTTTTTATTGTAACACCAGTGATTTTCAAAGTCAACGGAATTTATGCTTCTACATACTTGACTGTCAAGCAACTATACAGTGTATACTGGTTTCACATGACTTTACCAGGAGGGATTATTATGAATTCACGAAGCAAACAGATTTTATATTACATACTTCCATCGGCAGGCGGACTGTGCGTTACCTATCTGTATAATATTGTGGACGGGATTTTCGTAGGACAGGGAGTGGGAGCCCTGGCTCTGGCTGCAGTTAATATTACAGTACCCTTTATCACTGCATTAGTAGCCATTTCTACTTTATTCGCCATGGGAGGTTCGACGGTGATTGCCATCCGTCTGGGCCGGGGAGATAAGAAAGGGGCGAACGATGCGTTTATGACTGCCCTGGTGCTGACTTTCCTGCTTTCTATCCTGCTTTTGATCATAGGAATGACGTTTTCGGAGCAGATTGCACGATTGTGCGGAAGCAGCGAAAGGGTACTTCCTCTGGCAAAAGAGTATTTATTTTTTACACGGCATTTGCAATTCCTTTCCTTCTGAGTAACTGTCTTGCCATTTTTGTCCGCAATGACGGCGCTCCGGGCCTGGCATTTGGGGGAATGTGCGCAGGGGCTGTGGCAAATATTTTTTTGGACTGGCTTTTTATTTTCCCTATGAAGATGGGGATCATGGGAGCAGCAGTCGCCTCCGGACTGGGCCAGGTCCTTTCTTTTGTAATCCTGATCAGTCACTTTATCCGGAAAAAAGGAGACCTGCGAATCGGTAAATTTACACATTCCTTTGCATTAGTTAAAAAAATATGCAACCGTGGTGTGCCAGAGTGCTTTTCCCAGTTGAATACGCCTGTCACTGCATTCTGCTATAACTGGGTACTGGCTGGTACGCTGGGGGATATGGGTGTGGCGACTTTCAGTGTACTGAGTTTTATCTATTCTCTGGCAAATGGGGTTCTATCCGGCGTGGCCTAGGGACTTCAGCCTTTATGGGGGCAGGCTTTTGGTAAAAATGACAAAGAGGAGCTGAAAACAGATTTCCGGACAGGAATGAAGATTAATCTGGGGGCATCTGTGGTGATTTACGGGATTCTTGCTCTCTTCCGTATTCCGGTTGTGAGACTCTTCAACAGTGAACCTGAGCTGGTAGAGATGGCCTCCGGTGCGCTGCCGATATTTGCTATATCCTTTGTGTTTATGGCAGTGAATCTGATCTTTACCGCTTACTATTATTCAACGAAACAGACATGGAAATCCAATATTATCGCTGTAAGCAGGGGAATCCTTGTTAAGGCCGCAGCCATATTCCTGGTACTGGTTCTGCTGGGAGAAACATGGGTGTGGGCCTCTGCAGCAGCGGCAGAAGGGATTACTCTGGTCATTATTTTTATCATTAGAACCCATGAATACTGCTCTCGGAAATGAGAGTATTGTCTATGGTTTAGGGTAAAAAGCCATTCTTAAAGACTGTAATGGTTCAGATAAGTTTTACTTATCTATAACGCCGGAAAATGAAATTGATAAATTGGTAAATGAGCATAAAATAGAAGCTGGTACAGAGGAGAACATATTATCTGAAAGTATTTTGAGACAGGAGAGGATCATCATGAAAAAAGAGGTAATGATTTTAACAGGAGCAGGTCAGATCGGTATGGCTATTGCAAGGAGAATGGGACATGGAATGAAAATCCTTATCGGAGACAAGAAGCCGGAGAATGCCCAGACTATTGCAAAGATCATGAAGGATGCAGGATTTGATACAGAGGCTATGGAAATGGACCTTTCTTCCAGAGAGTCCATTAAAAAACTTATAGAAAGGGCTCAGGAATATGGAGAAATTGCCATGCTGGTAAATGCTGCCGGAGTCTCTCCCAGCCAGGCTCCTGTGGAAGCCATTTTGAAGGTGGATTTGTACGGTACTGCTGTGCTGCTGGAAGAAGCGGGAAGGGTAATCAAAGAAGGGGGCGTGGGCGTGACCATTTCCAGTCAGTCTGGACATCGGATGCCTGCCCTTACACCTGAAGAAGATGAGCTGCTGGCCTGTACCCCAACAGAAGAACTGCTGGACCTGGCAGTTCTTCAGCCGGAAAATATCCGGGATACTCTTCATGCTTATCAGCTGGCAAAGAGATGTAATGAGAAACGTGTGATGGCAGAATCTGTAAAATGGGGAGAAAAGGGCGCAAGGATAAATTCCATTTCTCCGGGAATTATAGTGACGCCTCTTGCTATAGATGAGTTTAACGGCCCAAGAGGAGATTTCTACAAAAATATGTTTGCCAAATGCCCGGCAGGACGTCCCGGAACTGCAGATGAAGTGGCAAATGTGGCAGAGCTGCTTATGAGTGAAAAAGGAGCCTTTATTACAGGAGCGGATTTCCTCATCGACGGCGGAGCCACGGCGTCTTACTTTTACGGGCCATTAAAGCCAGAAAAATCATGAGAGAAAGGAACTTGGGAAAGAAAGAGTTTTCTGTGACAACTGTCTGAGAATATGATAAAATATGAAAAGTATATTTTTAATATTCTTGAAAGGACAGCTGCATGAAGAAAGAACTTCAATATTTTAAAATAGAAGAGGTCTGGGGAGGCAGTCAGGAATGGTTTTCAGACCGGATGATGCGCCTGGGAGGATGTGCAGCTGTCACAGCATGTGACAGCTGTATTTTCTTTGACTTGTACAAAGGAACAGACCTGTATCCTTTTGACAGGCAGAAAATCACAAAAACAGAATATATGCAATTTGGAATGAAGATGAAACCTTATCTCCGTCCCAGGTGGTCCGGTATTGACACCTTAGATATTTATATGGAAGGATATGGCCAATTTTTGGCAGACCAGGGCTGCAGAGACATCCAAATGGAGCCTCTGTCCGGAGAAGAACCTGTGGAGATAGCAGAGAAGGCGGTTATAGGGCAGATCGACAAGGGATTCCCTATGCCCTGCCTCACCCTCCGTCACAGAAATCCAGACTATGATATGTTTGAATGGCATTGGTTTCTCCTTGTGGGATATGAAAAACAGGCAGATAAATGTATGGTAAAGATCGTAACTTATGGGAAATATTTCTGGGTTGACCTGAAAGGCCTGTGGGATACAGGACACAGGAGAAAAGGGGGACTTGTTCTTTATCATGAAAAGATATAGGGGAAAGGACAGGTGATTTTTTGCTGTTCAGACAGATGAAATATTTTATTTCCGTGGTGGAATGCAACAGCTTTACAGAGGCGGCGGAGCAGTGCTACATTTCCCAGTCAGCCATTTCTCAGCAGATACGGTCTCTGGAGAAGGAACTGGGAGTAGAGCTGATACACAGAGAAAACCGAAGGTTTACCCTTACTCCAGCGGGAGAATATTTTTATGAACAAAGTAAGGGAATCCTGAATGAAGTAGAGGATATCCTCAGAGAAACTTTCCGCATAGGGAAGGATAAGGAGATGGAGCTTAAGATCGGATATCTGCGGTGCTACAGCGGCCAGGAGCTTCATCAGGCAGTGGCAGAATTTTCCAGGCTTTATCCGGAGGTTTCCATTCATATCGTAAATGGGACCCATGAGGAACTCTATGACCTTCTCCGCTTTGGCGGGGCCGACCTGGTCCTTACAGATCAGAGGAGAGCTTTTTCCGATAAATATGCCAATTTTCAGCTTTTGAAATGCAGCTGCTATGCGGAACTTTCTGTCCGCAGTCCTTTGGCGGAACAGGAATCGGTCACTATGGAAGAACTGAAGCGCCAGGCCTGTATCCTGATATCTTCCAGAGAACAGCAGAATATAGAAGAAGATTATTATAAAAATACCCTGGGCTTTGGAGGACGTTTTTTATTTGCGGAAAATCTGGAGGAGGGCCGTTTGATGGTGGCAGGAAACCGGGGATTTCTGCCTGTTGAAAGGGTAGGGACTCTTCCTCCCTGCGGAACAGGCGTAAAACGGCTGCCTGTCATGGAGCAAGGACAACAGTTAAAGCGGAACTACTGCCTTTTCTGGGTGAAGGAGAATGCCAGTTATTACATTGAAGAGTTTGCTGAGATATTGAGAAAACTTTTGAAAGAGTAAAGTATTTGTCTGGGGAAAATTTGTCTGTAAGGAAATTCCTATATGTGTTATGATTAGCATAGAAAGGAGGAGTAGTATGCTGAAACAGTTGAAGATTCCGGTAGGCGTGTCTGATTTTAGAAAAATCCGGGAAAACGGCTATTACTATATGGATAAAAGTGGTCTGATAGAAGAACTGCTGAAAACAGACGCAACAGAAGTAACACTGATTACCCGTCCCAGACGTTTCGGGAAAACTTTGGGAATGAGTATGCTGGACAATTTTTTGGATATACGAAAAGACAGCAGATATTTATTTTCTGGCCTAAAGATTTCTCAGAATCAGGAACTATGCCGGAAATGGATGAATCAGTGGCCTACTTTGTTTCTCTCTTTTAAAGATGTAGACGGAAGTACTTTTGAAAATGCTATGGGGCTGCTGAAATTTACTCTTTCTCAGATTTGCATAGAGCATCAGTATCTGGAAGAGAGCAGCAGGGTAAACCCTGCATACAAACAGATTTTTACCAGATTAAAGGAACAGACAGGGACTTTTACAGATGTGCAGAGCTCCCTTCTTGTCCTTATGAGAATGATGAAGGAATATTATAAAAAACCAGTGATACTCCTTCTGGACGAGTATGATGTACCTATGGCAAAGGCCAGCAGCAATGGATATTATGAAAAGATGCTGGAAGTGATCAAGACAATGATGAGTACGGCATTGAAGGACAATGAGTCTTTGAGATTTGCCGTGGTCACGGGATGCCTTCGCATTGCAAAGGAAAGTATTTTTACGGGAACGAATAACTTTACAACAGATACGATTTCAGATATACGTTATGACGAGTTTTTTGGATTTACTAGACCGGAGGTTGCTGAATTTTTAAAAGAAGCCGGATGCCAGGACTGTCAGGAAACAGTCCGCAAATGGTATGACGGCTATATATTCGGAAATATAGAAATCTACTGTCCCTGGGATGTGCTGAATTATGTGCAGAGGGTTCTTACAGAGGGTGTGAAAAAACCGGAAAATTTTTGGGAGCATACCAGTGACAATAAAATCATAGAATTGTTCCTGAAACGCAGGGATTTTGATGTGACAGAAAAATTTGAAAAGCTGCTGAACGGCGAAGCCATCCGGGAATCTGTCAATGAAAATGTGAGCTATGACTTTTTTTGACTTCTACAGAAGAAAATCTCTGGAGCCTGCTGTATCTTACCGGCTATCTTACCAAGGTGAAAGAGGAAACACAGGAAGAGCTGCCCCAGGAAAGAAATAAAATCACCTTAAAGATTCCCAATGCGGAAATCCAGGATATTTTTAGAAAAAGCGTGCTGAACTGGCTGCAGGAAAAAAATATGTATAGTGACAGAAAAGAACTTTTCGAAGCATTGTGGAAAGGGGATTCAGAAAAGCTGACAGAGCTTATCTCGGATTTACTTTTTGATACCATAAGCTATCATGACTATGCAGAAAGCTTTTACCATGCCTTTCTGGCAGGCTTATTTTCCGGGGCTGGTTATGTAGTAGAATCCAACCATGAAAGCGGACTGGGCAGACCGGATCTGGTAATAAAGGACAAAGTAAAACGCCGGGCGGCAGTTTTGGAGGTAAAGGTTTCCAGAAAGGAAAGTGAACTGGAGAGAGGATGCGAAAGAGCACTGGTACAGATACAGGAAAGGCAGTATAGAAAAAAGATAGAGGCATCGGGATTTAAAACAGTGCTGTCCTATGGAGTAGCTTTCTTTCAGAAAAGCTGCCGTATTATGTCCCATATTGCCTGGAGGAAAAAGAATGGAAAACTTGGAAATGCAGATTAAGGACAATTCCTTGCTGGAGAAAATAAAAAAGGGAAAAGAAGTCCTGTGGATCAACCCGGGGAAGATTCCTTTCCAGGAAGCCTCTGAGAATCTTCCTCTGACAGAGGAGGACATTGAAGAGGCCAGGAAAAGACTGGAACGGTTTGCACCTCTGCTCATGAAATATTTTCCGGAGACCAGAGAGCGGAATGGACTTATTGAGTCCCCTCTTACGGAAATCCCTTATATGAAAAAGCGGATGGAAGAAAAATACGGGAAAAAGTGCCGCGGCAGACTGTTCCTTAAAGAAGACAACCGTCTGGCTATTGCAGGTTCTGTGAAAGCCAGAGGGGGGATCTACGAGGTGCTGAAGCACACGGAAGATCTGGCCTTAGCCCATGGACTCCTGAAGCCGGGAGAGGGATATGAACATTTGGGTGACCCGGAGAAAAAGAGATTTTTCAAAGACTATACCATTCAGGTGGGATCTACAGGAAATCTGGGACTGAGCATCGGCATTATCAGTGCTGTTCTGGGATATAAGGTGATCATACATATGTCCGCAGATGCAAAACAGTGGAAGAAAGATCTGCTGAGAAGCTATGGGGTAGATGTCCGGGAATATCGGTCAGACTATGGAAAAGCCGTGGAACAGGGAAGAAAGCTTTCCGCCCGGGATGAGAAAAGTTATTTTGTGGATGATGAAAATTCAAAAGATCTGTTTTTAGGATATGCTACTGCGGGAAAAAGAATCGCAGATCAGCTTCAGGAAGCCGGCATAGCCGTGGATCAGGAGCATCCTCTGTTTGTTTATATACCCTGCGGCGTAGGCGGGGCGCCGGGAGGCATCACTTTCGGCCTGAAAGAAATTTACGGAGATCATGTACACTGCTTTTTTGCAGAGCCTGTCCAGGCTCCCTGTATGCTTCTGGGAATGTCTACAGGGCTTCATGACCGGATATCTGTAGAAGATGTGGGCCTTACCGGAAAGACCCAGGCAGACGGACTGGCCGTAGGACGGCCCTCCGCCTTTGTGGGAAAAGTTATGGAGCCTCTTTTAAGCGGAGCTGTAACTGTGGAAGATGAAAAGCTGTACCGCTATATGAAAGACTTGCTGGATACCCAGAATATCTTCCTGGAACCCAGTGCCTGCGCAGGATTTCAGGGTCCTGTGGGAATCTGGGGAAGTCCGGAGTTTGAAGCATATCTGAGAAAAAATCATCTTGAAGACTCCATGGACAGAGCCGTTCATGTCCTGTGGGCAACAGGAGGAATCCTGGTGCCGGAGGAAATCCGCAGGAACTATATGAAAGAGGCTGAAAATTTGTAAATTATACAGGAATCACTTCCAAGATCAGGCAGCTGCCTTTTTCTTCAAAAGTTCCTTTCCGGAGGTCACTACAATAGTCACGCCCAGGATCATCAGAAGCACAGCGATTATAAGCTGGAGGCCTTCTACCATAAATACTCCCGTTCCTGCTGTAAAGGCATTGACCAGAGCGATAAATCTCTGCACCAAAGCAGTAAAGGTTACCACCAGCATGATCACGAAAGGAGGTACCAGAGTCCGCAGTTCCCGGCCTGTGACTTTCAGGAATACGCAGAGGGTGATCAGTACCAGAGCGCTGAGGAGCTGGTTGGCGCTTCCGAAGAGAGGCCAGATATTGGAGTAGCCTACCTGTGTCAGGATATAGCCAAATGCCAGTGTGATCAGAGTGGCAAAATATTTGTTGCACAGGACTTTTCTCCAGCCTTTAGCATGTTCCATGTCATCCACACTGAATAGCTCCTGGAAAGACATACGTCCGATACGTGCCACGGAATCCAGGGTAGTGAAAGCCAGGGCGGATACGCACATGGTCATAAAGCTCTGGGCCACAAATACAGGAATGTGGAACATTTCCAGGAAACCTGCGACTCCTGAGGAGAAGATCTGGAAGGGGGTTCCCACTGCGGCGGTTCCGTCTGCGCTGGCGGCGGCTCCTGCCACGCACAGGGCGATGACAGCCAGAAGACTTTCCAGTACCATGGCGCCGTAGCCTACCTTCAGCATATCCTTTTCATTGGAAATCGTTTTTGAGGAGGTGCCGGAGGATACCAGACTGTGGAATCCGGATACGGCGCCGCAGGCAACGGTCACAAACAGAATGGGGAAAAGAGTTCCCAGGTTTTCATTCTGGAATCCTGTAAAAGCAGGAAGGTTCATGGAAGGATGAGCAAAGATCAGTCCAAGGACCGCCCCTGCGATCATGCCGACAAACATGAAGGTGGACATATAATCTCTTGGCTGCATAAGGAACCACATAGGAAGTACAGCTGCCAGGAAAATATAGATAAAAGCAATATAGATCCACATTTCCTTGCCGAGGATCACAGGAAGGTTCATTCCGCATACAAAAGCCAGTACCGTAAAGACCAGCCCCAGGACCACTTCTTTCCAGCCGGTAAACTTCATCTTTTTCTGTACCAGTCCGAAGACTGCGGCAAAGAGGATGAAGAACAGGGAAATACTTCCGGCAGCGCCGTTTACAGTGGCGTTTTCAGAGAGAGTCTGCACGCCGTCTGTTACCACGTAGGCGTTGAATGTATCTGCCACCATATCTGCAAAGGCAGCCATAACGATGAGGGTAAACAGCCAGCAGAATCCCAGGAACAGTTTACGGCCCGTCTTGCCTATGTATTTCTCAATGAGAAGTCCCATGGATTTTCCATCGTTTTTTACACTGGCGTAAAGGGCCCCGAAGTCTGTGACAGCCCCGAAGAAGATACCGCCCAGGATGATCCACAGAAGGACCGGCAGCCAGCCGAAGGCAGCGGCCTGGATAGCTCCCGTAACAGGGCCTGCTCCTGCGATGGAAGAAAACTGGTGGGCAAATACGGTCCAGCCGTCTGTAGGCACATAGTCCTGTCCGTCATTATGAAGGACAGCCGGAGTCTTTGCTTTGGGGTCGATGCCCCATTTTTTCGCCAGCCAGCGTCCATATAAAGCATAAGCTGCGATCAGACATACGGCGGCGATGAGTACGATTACAAGTGTGTTCATAATTTCATGTCTCCTTTGCTTATTTTCTGATCCAAGCCAAATAGCGTCCCAGGCGCTGTCCATCTGCCTGAAAGTTCCTGTACAGGAAGCCTGGCCTATTGCCTGCAGAAATAAAAAAACGCCTCCTGACAGATTGCTCTGTCAGAAGACGAATGATATAATCTCCGCGTTACCACTTCTAATTACCGGATATACCGGTCTCTCAGTCCCGTCGTTCAGTTTCTGCTGAATTAACAGGTTTCCCTATAACGGAGGAATTCCGGTCCGGGTTACTGATTTCACGTTCACCCTGACTGCTCACAGGTGATAGTCGCCCTGGCTATGCTGTCTCCTCACACCGCCCGGAGACTCTCTGAAAACATAACTGCCTGGGAAGTCTTGTCCTGTTCTTCGCATTGGCTTTTCTCAATTCGCTATCATTATATCTCAAAAAAGCAGAATGTCAACAGGAAAATTTTATCAGATTTTTATGATTTTTTTAGATTTTGTCTGCTTTTATAAAGATCAGAAATCCGATAAGAAACATTACCGAAAGTGCGCCCACGCCCAGATTCACGCTTCCGGAGATCTGGCTTACCAGGGATACCAGCATGGTTCCCATAAAGGATGCCCCTTTGCCGCAGATATCGTAAATACCGAAATATTCCCCGGATTTGTCTTCCGGGATGATCTGGGCAAAGTAGGAGCGGGACAGAGACTGGATAGCTCCCTGGAAAATTCCCACGCATACGGCCAGGATCCAGAACTGATACTGTTTGGAGAGAATGATCCCATAAAGAGAAATACAGAAATAGGCTCCGATACAGATCAGGATCAGCCTGGAGGCCGGAGCTTTTCTGGACAGTCTTCCAAAGGTCAGTGCTGCGGGAAAAGCCACGATCTGGGTCAGCAAAAGAGCCAGAAGGAGTCCTGTGGTATCCAGGCCGAGAGCGGTTCCATAGGCGGTGGCCATATCGATAATGGTGTAAACCCCGTCAATAAAGAAGAAAAAGGCAATCAGGAAAAAGAGGATTTTCTTTTTCTCTTTCAGCTCAGAAAAAATCCTGGCCAGACGTTTCAGACCTGAGGAGACAGGACTTTTGGTCACAGGGGTAAAGTTTTTCTGCCTGTAAGAGGTAGTCAGAGGCAGGGCCATACACACCCACCAGATGGCGGTGAGAAGAAAGGCGCCGCCCATAGCCAGCTCCATGGAAATGCCAAGATTTTCATAGAACAATACCAGAAGCAGGCTGATGATAAAAGGTATGCAGCTTCCGATATAGCCCCAGGCATAGCCGTGGGAGGATACCTCGTCCATCCGGTCTTTGTCTGTAATATCCGTAAGCATGGAATCATAGACAACAAGACTCAGGGAATAGGCGGATTTGGCGATGACAAATACCAGCAGGAACCAGAGCCAGGATGAGGTGAATCCCAGGAACACACACCCCAGGGCGCCGATAAGCAGGACGGTCAGGAAGATTTTTTTCTTCCAGCCGGGGAAATCAGAAAATGTTCCCAGCACAGGTCCCAGTATGGCTACAATCACGGTAGATACCGATACGGCGTAGCCCCAGTAAGCCAGATAATCTACGTCGGATACTCCGGCATTTCCTGCCAGATAATTGAAATAGATCGGCATGATGGTAGAAACTAAAAGGGTAAATGCAGAATTTCCCACATCATACAAGATCCATTTTTTCTCTAAAGCATTCAGTTTGAATTTCATAATTTGTTTTCCTCCTTCATAGTAATGGTACTATAGATGGCGGGGGATTTCTATATAAAATATTTCAAATCTATGTAAAAAAATATACCTGTTCTGTAAAGTATCCCAAATATAATGAAAACGATATCGCTGCCTTATTATTTACAGAAAATACTGTTCTTTTCTCAGAATACGAAGTATAATATAAACAAATGGCACATAGTTATAGTATCTTGAAAGGGGGTTTTTTATGGACAACCAATTAGCGTTACTTACTTTGTTCGGTTCTATCCTGGCCCTGGCTTTTGGGGCCAGCCGGGCAGCGAGAGTGCTGAAATTTCCCCAGGGAAATGAGCAGATGCAGAAAATATCATCTTCTATTCACCATGGGGCGATGGCTTACCTCAGGAGGCAGTACCGGATACTGATCTGCTTTTTCGCAGGTATGTTCGTCATACTTTTTGCTATGGCGGCTTTTGGCTATCTTACCTGGTTTGTGCCTTTTGCCTTTATTACCGGGGGATTCTTCTCCGGTCTTTCCGGCTTTGTGGGAATGCAGATTGCTACCAGAGCCAATGCCCGGACAGCGGCTGCCTGCCAGCAGGGGCTGAACAAAGGACTGAACGTAGCTTTTTCCGCAGGATCTGTCATGGGGTTTACAGTGGTGGGACTGGGACTTCTGGATATTTCCATCTGGTACCTTCTGCTCCGCCTGGTTTTTAAACTTCCCATAGAGGATATTACCAGCACCATGCTCACCTTCGGAATGGGCGCTTCCAGTATGGCTCTTTTCGCCCGTGTGGGAGGAGGGATTTACACCAAAGCAGCCGATGTAGGAGCGGACCTGGTAGGAAAAGTGGAGGCTGGGATCCCTGAGGATGACCCTAGAAATCCTGCGGTAATCGCAGACAATGTAGGAGATAACGTAGGAGATGTGGCTGGAATGGGTGCAGATCTTTATGAGTCCTATGTAGGCTCCATTCTTTCTGCCTGTGCCCTGGGAGTTATCGCTTTCAATAAAATCGAGTCTGTGGATCGTGTAAACGCAGTGGTAATTT
The DNA here is from genome assembly GCF_002161285.1 of Blautia sp. An81. GTDB lineage: Bacteria > Bacillota > Clostridia > Lachnospirales > Lachnospiraceae > Blautia > Blautia ornithocaccae. The sequence continues at coordinate 11,860 of NZ_NFHH01000031.1, forward strand.
CTATGGTCCTGGCGGCAGTGGGAGTTCTGGCTTCTATCATCGGAAGCCTTCTGGTGAAGACCGGAGAAAGTACTAAGCAGAGCACTCTTCTCGGAGCCCTGCGGAGAGGGACCAATACCAGCGCTATTTTAATAGCAGTAGTGGCCTTTCCTTTAGTATGGCTGGTTCTTGGAAGAGAATTTATCGGTTTTTATCTGGCCATTCTGGCTGGCCTTCTGGCAGGAGTCCTGATCGGATTTTTTACAGAATATTTTACCTCAGATACGTATAAGCCTACCCAGAATCTGGCAGATAAATCAGCCACCGGTTCGGCCACCATTATTATCGGAGGGTTGAGTCTGGGTATGCTTTCTACAGCTCTTCCAATTTTGATCGTGGTCATCTGCGTAATGGCAGCCTATGTATGTTCCGGAGGTTTTATCGAAGCTACCAGAGGTTTGTATGGGATTGCCCTTTCTGCAGTTGGGATGTTGTCTACTCTGGGAATTACCCTTGCCACAGATGCCTACGGCCCTATAGCAGACAATGCAGGAGGAATTGCAGAGATGGCAGGACTTGATCCGGAGGTACGGGTAAGGACAGACGCCTTGGATTCTCTGGGAAATACCACAGCCGCCACAGGAAAAGGCTTTGCCATCGGTTCTGCTGCTCTGACAGCTCTGGCCCTGATCGCTTCTTATGTGGAGAAGGTACAGGAAGTAGGAGGGGCATCTGTGGAGCTGGATATGAGTATTATGAATCCTACTGTTCTGTGCGGCATCTTTATCGGGGCCTGCCTGCCCTTTGTCTTTGCGGCCCTTACCATGTCCTCTGTAGGCCGGGCGGCTCAGAGTATCGTAATAGAAGTAAGAAGGCAGTTTAAAGAGATCAAAGGCCTGATGGAAGGAAAGGCAGAGGCGGATTATGAAACCTGTGTGGATATCTGTACCAGGGCCAGTCTTCGGGAAATGATCCTTCCTACTTTGCTGGCTATTGTTACCCCGGTAGTCACCGGCCTGATCCTGGGTTATAACGGGGTCATCGGCCTTTTGGCCGGTTCTACGGCTACAGGCTTTCTCATGGCGGTTTTCATGGCAAATGCCGGGGGCGCCTGGGACAATGCTAAAAAATATATCGAGGGCGGCGCCCACGGAGGAAAAGGAAGCGAGGCGCATAAAGCAGCGGTGGTTGGAGATACGGTGGGAGATCCCTTCAAAGATACCTCAGGACCCTCCATTAACATCCTTATCAAACTTCTATCCATGGTATCCATTGTATTTGCGGCACTGGTAGTACAGTTCCATATATTCTGAGAAAATTTAAGAGGAGCTGCTGCGGCAGCTCCTTGAAAAATGTCCAGAATATGATATACTAATATGGACCAAAATTGGCCAGTTTCGGGCCGGATAAAAGAAAATATAAGGAGACAAAATCGTGAATTTAGAATTTAAGGAAATCACTGTGGAGGACAGTCCTCTGATGATGCCCTATTATAACATGCGTAAAAACAACACCTGTGACAGTGTTTTTCTGGAGAGCTTTATCTGGAAAGAATTTTATAATGTCCGTTATGCAATCTGGGAAAACAGGGCATTGCTGTGGCTTATGGAATACAACGGGAAATGTTTTTCTGCCATGCCTCTCTGTAAAGAGGAGGACCTGCCGGACGCATTCCATGCCATTGAGCAGTATTTTAATGAGGAACTGGGTTATCCTCTTGTGATCAACCTGGCAGATGAGTATGCGGTAAAATATCTGAACCTGCCGGAAGAGAAATACTTTGTAAAAGAGCAGGAGGATTCCAGAGACTACCTGTATCTTGGAGAATCTCTGCGGAAACTCTCAGGAAAGAAACTTCATAAGAAAAAGAACCGGCTGAATGTATTTCTCCGCCAGTATGAGGGAAGATTTGAATACAGGACTCTGGGCTGCGATGACAAAGATGACATGTGGAAATTCCTGGACCGCTGGAGGATCCAGAAAGGCGAGGACCAGGAGGAGCATTTAGACTATGAAGTCCGGGGAATCCACGACATTCTGAGAAACTGCTGTGAGCTGAACATCCACATGGGAGGAATTTATGTAGATGGACAGTTAGAGGCCTTCTCTGTGGGAAGCTACAACAAGATCGAGGATATGGCGGTGATCCATATTGAAAAAGCCAACCCGGAAATCCCGGGACTTTATCAGGCTATTAATCAGATGTTCCTGCTCCATGAATTCCCGGAGGTCCAGTGGGTGAACCGGGAAGACGATATGGGACTGGAGGGACTGAGAAAGGCCAAGATGTCCTATAATCCGGCAGACTTTGCAAGAAAATATCTGGTAGAACAGCTTCTGGACGGACAAAAATCTTATAAATGGGCGGAAGAAATCGAGAATACAGCTTCAGAAAACCTGCCGGAATATCTTCCCCAGGAAGAAAAGAAAGAGACAATTCCTCTCTGGAAATCTTGTTTTCCGGAAGATACAGATGCTTATCTGGACTTTTATTATCAGGAGAAGACCAGGGACAACCGTATTCTGGTGAAAAAAGAAGAAGGAAGGATCGTCTCCATGCTTCACAGAAATCCTTATAAAGTCCATATAGGAGAGAAATCGGGGATGGCCGACTATATCGTGGCAGTTGCCACAGAAGAGAGCCAAAGAGGCAAGGGATATATGAGAGAGGTGCTGACCCGGGCGTTAAGAGACATGAACCTGGAAGGGAGGCCTTTTACTTTCCTGATGCCTGCGGCAGAGGCCATTTACCGTCCTTTTGATTTCCGGTTTATCTGGAAAAGACAGAAGCTGCAGCTGGTCTCTGATGCTAGGGAGAAGCTGGAGCAGATCCTGGTGTCAGAGAGCCGGGAAGATTGTGAGGCTGCCGGAGCATATATGGAACAGTGGCTTTCAAAGAGAAGCCAGGTCTATACCTGCCGTGACGAAGCCTATGTACGCCGAATGAAAAAAGAATTGGAAAGTGAAAAGAGAGAGCTGTATTTCCTCAGGGACAGCAGCGGAGAGATCCAGGGCCTTCAGGCCTTTGCAGAAGACCAGGAGAAAAAACATGTACTTCTGTATGCAGAGGAAAAATGGCATGTCCGGGAAGAAGAAAACCAGGGAATTATGGGAAGGATCACATCTGTAAGAGAGTTTCTCCCTGTTTTTAGCCTTAAGGAATCAGGGGTTCTTACTCTTCGGCTGGAAATAGAGGACAAGCTGATTCCTGAAAACGAAGGAAGCTTTCTCTGGAGCCTGGATGAAAATGGAAGCAGTCTGAGCATGGGCGGAGGCCAGGAGGAGCTGCAGGCAGCCCAGAGGCTGTGGACATTGAAGGCAGATATCGGAGATTTAACTGCCTGGATGTTTGGCTGCGAAGAAGCAGAGACTCTGTGGCCGGATATGCCGGAAGAGATGAGAACAGATTTAGATAAGATCCAGAAGATCCAGGGAATCTGGCTGGACGAGATCGTATAAAAATATATTTCAAGTTGACGAATATAGCCCTGGGGTGTATAATAGCACCATTAGAACTTTTGCGCAGTAAAGCGTAACGGTTTTTCGTGATAAAGCAACAGGGAGGAAATGAAAATGAAGTTGAAGAAAATATTGGCGATCATGATGGCAGCGACCATGGGTATGGCAATGACTGCCTGCGGAGGAAGTTCTGATTCCGGCTCAGAGAGCAGCGGTACAGAGGAAAGCGCGTCTTCTGAGTCATCAGGAAGCGGCGAAACTTATACCATAGGTATCTGCCAGCAGATGGAACACGATGCGCTGGATCAGGCTACCCAGGGATTTATGGATGCCTGTACAGAACTTTTCGGGGAAGGAAATGTAGAATTTGATCAGCAGAATGCTCAGGGCGAGCAGGCTATGTGTTCTACCATTATTAATAACTTTGTATCTGCAGATGTAGATCTGATCCTGGCAAACGCTACGCTGCCTTTACAGACAGCAGCCCAGGCAACGGCAGATATCCCTATCCTGGGAACTTCTATTACAGACTATGCTACAGCTCTTGGCATTGATGACTGGACGGGAGCTACCGGAGTAAATGTTTCCGGAACCAGCGACCTGGCCCCTATTGATCAGCAGGAGGATATGCTGTTAGAACTGCTGCCGGATACCAAGAAAGTAGGAATTCTTTACTGTTCTGCAGAACCTAATTCCCAGTACCAGGCACAGCTTTTTGAGGAAGCTCTGGAAGAAGACGGAATTGAATACGAAGAATATACTGCAGCCGACTCCAATGAAATCCAGACAGTAGTGACCAGCGCCATTGAAACCTGCGATGCGATCTATATTCCTACAGACAATACTATGGCATCCAATACACAGATTGTAAATAACGTATGTATGCCTGCAAAGATTCCTGTAATCGCAGGAGAGCAGGGAATCTGTTCCGGATGTGGAATTGCTACTCTGTCAATCAGCTACTATGATATCGGATACACAGCTGGCGAAATGGCTTATCAGGTTCTGGCAGAAGGCGAGGATATTTCTACTATGGAAATTCAGACTGCTCCGGAAGTAACCAAAATGTATAATCCTACAATTTGTGAAGAATTAGGAATTACCATTCCGGAAGATTACGAAGCTATCGAGACAGAATAATAAATTGTTTTTCATATGCCGCAGCCGGCTAAAGCAGGCAGCAGACTGTCTGAGAACAGACAGGGAGCCGCCGCATTAAACTTTTACATTTTGTTTAATGCGGCGGCCTCTGTTGCTGTATTGAAAAATGTGATAAATTGATAAAACATAAAAATACACTGGAAAGGAATAAATGACATGACTATGACAATGCTGATGGCACTGGACCCGATGGCTCTGGTGCGGTCTCTCCCGGGTAATGCGGCCCAGGGACTTATTTGGGGAATTATGGCTTTGGGGGTATACATCACCTTCCGGATCCTGGATTTTGCAGATCTGACGGTAGATGGTTCACTGGCTACAGGAGGAGCCGTGGCGGTAATGCTGATACAGGGAGGCATGCACCCTGCCCTGTCTCTGATCTTTGCCTTCCTGGCAGGAATGGCCGCAGGCTTTGTAACAGGCTTTCTTCACACAGCCCTGGGAATCCCGGGGATCCTGGCCAGTATTCTGACCCAGATTTCTCTTTATTCTGTAAATCTGGGAATCATGGGAAAGGCCAATCAGAGTATGGGAATCGGACAGAAAGGCCTGGTAGCTTCTGCCCGTTATGTGACATCTGATAATAGTTATCTGTTTTTCATCGGCCTGATCGTGGGATGCCTTGTCCTTGTGGCTATTGTATATTGGCTTTTCGGAACAGAGCTTGGAGCTTCTATCCGTGCCACAGGATGTAATCCTCAGATGGCAAGCGCCCAGGGCATCAATACAAATTTCTGCAAAGTTATCGCCCTGATGATCTCCAACGGCCTGGTAGGTCTGTGCGGAGGCGTATATGCCCAGTATCAGGGAGCAGCAGATGTAAATGCAGGACGTGGCGCTATTGTTATCGGCCTGGCCGCCGTGATCATCAGTGAGGTCATCTTCGGAAAGCTCTGTGCAGGAAAGAAAATTGCCTTTGCCTATACACTGGCATCCGTTTTCGTGGGAGCTATCTTATATTACATTGCCTATGCTCTGGTAATGTGGCTGGGAATCGACTCTGACTACATGAAACTGTTTTCAGCAGTAGTCGTGACCTGTTTCCTGGCGGCACCTTATCTCAAAGGAAAATATCTGGTAAGAAGGAGGATGGCAAAATAATGGGATATATGCTGGAAATCAAAGACCTTCACAAGACCTTTAACATAGGAACAATTAACGAAAAAGTAGCTCTGGACGGAGTAAATCTGAATCTGAATCCCGGGGATTTCGTGACTATTATCGGTGGAAACGGGGCGGGAAAATCTACGACCCTGAACGCCATTGCCGGGGTCTGGCCCATCGACCAGGGAAAAATAATCGTAGACGGAGTGGACATTACCCGGCTGTCGGAACATAAGAGAGCCGTTTATCTGGGAAGAGTTTTCCAGGACCCTATGACAGGAACTGCCTCTACCATGTCCATTGAGGAAAACATGGCTATTGCCGCCAGAAGAGGAGAGCGCAGAGGATTCCGCTGGAGTATTTCCAGAAAAGAGAGAGAGTTCTATAAAGAACAATTAAGAGAACTGGATCTGGGACTGGAGGAGCGTCTTACCACAAAGGTGGGACTGCTTTCCGGAGGACAGAGGCAGGCCATTACCCTGCTGATGGCTTCACTTAAAAAACCAAAGCTTCTTCTTTTGGATGAGCACACAGCGGCTCTTGATCCAAAGACCGCAGCGAAAGTACTGGAGATTTCTGATAAGATCATTCAGGAACACAGTCTTACAGCTATGATGGTAACCCATAATATGAAGGATGCCATTGCCCACGGAAACCGTCTGATCATGATGCACGAAGGGAAAGTGATCTATGATGTAGCGGGAGAAGAGAAGAAGAAATTACATGTATCCGACCTGCTGGCTAAATTTGAAGAAGTCAGCGGCGGAGAATTTGCAAATGACAGAATGATGCTGGCATAATACCATAACATAAGGTGCGGAGTAATCTGTACACATGATTATGAAGCCTGTTGTTTTAAGAGGGGGACTTAAAACAGCAGGCTTTTTAAAAAATCGAAACGGGGAGATTTAAATGGAAGACTCTGAGAGAAGGAAGAAAAGACAGCAGGACCGGGAAATCCAGAGAAGAGAGATGGAAAGGAGGGAGAGAGAAAAACTTCCGAAGTGCAGCACGATGTTGGAATCGTTTATGGGGAAAAAACAGACTTTATCCTGTGTATTATGATTGATGAAATCACAAGTGAGGCAGAAAAATATTGACAAAGATAATGGGAATATGGTATATAAATACAAGGTAGACGCAGCTAACTCATTTATGAAGCCGCGCTTTTTTTAAGACTATAAGTTAAATATAACTAACCATTTAGAAGTTTTAAGGAAGAAACTCTAACAAGGTAGAAAGGAAAAATATGAAGAAAAATCCATTAAAGCTATTTTGGATGATACTTGGTTTTATATGCCTGGGTCTGGGAACTGTGGGAGTGGTCCTCCCTATTCTCCCTACAGTACCTTTTTATATGGCTACAGTTTTCTGTTTTGCCAAAAGCTCCAGAAAACTTCACGACTGGTTCATGGGAACCAGTCTGTATAAGAAACATCTGGAATCTTTTGTACAGAAGAAGGCTATGACTATGAAAACAAAACTGACCATTGTGGGAACGGTTACCTTGGTAATGGCGGCAGGATTTCTCATGATGAGCAATGTTCCTGTAGGAAGGATCTGTCTGGCAGCGGTATGGGTATGCCATCTGCTGTACTTCTTCCTCAGAGTTAAAACAGTAAGAGAGGGAGAAGGTGTATCTGCCTGATCTCCCGCAGAAAAACGAGGCTGAATATTTATGATCAAGACAAGACTGGTGAGACTGCTGTCTCACGCAAAAAAATATATAGTATATAACATTCTCTGGCAGTGGATCGCACTTTTGGCTCAGATCCTTGCGGTGTTCTCCATTGCAGAGCTTTTGGGTAAAGTGGTGGATGCCGAAAATCTGCCCCAGGCCCTGGGAGAACTGTCCCTGGGAAGGACAGTTTTCCTCCTTGTTCTGGCTGTGGCAGTCCGGTTTCTCTGTGAGCGGATGGCGGCCAGGGCTTCTTATGAAGCCAGCGTAGATGTAAAGAGGATCCTGCGGAAGAAAATCTATGAAAAACTCCTGAGGCTGGGAGCTTCTTATAAAGAGAAAACATCTACTTCAGAGGTGGTTCAGCTAAGCACCGAAGGCGTAGAACAACTGGAAATATATTTTGGAAAATACCTTCCCCAGCTTTTTTACAGCCTTCTGGCACCTCTGACTCTTTTTTTGATTTTATCTTTTGTAAACCTTAAGGCCAGCCTGGTATTACTGATCTGTGTGCCTTTGATTCCCATATCCATTGTAGCAGTACAGAAATTTGCAAAAAAACTGCTGAGCAGATACTGGGGTGTTTATACAGGTCTTGGAGACAGCTTCCTGGAAAACCTCCAGGGCCTGACTACTTTGAAAATCTATCAGGCAGATGAGCAGAAAGCAGAGGAGATGGACCAGGAAGCTCAGGAATTCAGACGGATAACCATGAAGGTCCTGACTATGCAGCTAAATTCTACCAGCGTTATGGACATTGTAGCTTACGGTGGCGCGGCAGTGGGGATGATCGTGGCTGTCAGCGAATTTCTTGTAGGAAGACTGGACTTTTCCGGGACCCTTGCCATTATTCTTCTGGCTTCAGAGTTTTTTATTCCCCTGCGGCTTCTGGGATCCTTTTTCCACATTGCCATGAACGGTATGACAGCCAGTGACAAGATTTTTCATCTCCTGGATCTGGAGGAACCAGAAAAGGGAGAAGAGAAAATGTCTCCGGAGAACTTTGATATAGAACTGCAAAATATACGGTTTTCTTACGAAGAGGACAGAGAAATCCTGAAAGGGGTCAGCCTGGTTATTCCCCAAGGTTCCTTTGTGTCTCTGGTAGGAGAGTCCGGCTGTGGGAAAAGTACCATTGCCGGTCTGCTTACCGGAAAGCTTCAGGGCTATCAGGGAGAAATCCATATAGGAGAAAAGCCCCTGGCCCAAATCCAGGAAAGGGAACTGATGGACCACATAACCCTTGTACGGCATAACAGTTACCTTTTTAAGGGAACAGTGGCAGAGAATCTGCAGATGGCAAAGCCTGAGGCTGAAGTGGAAGAAATGAGGAGTGTGCTCTCCAGAGTGAATCTGCTGGGATTTTTAGATGCTCAGGAGGGACTTGAGACAAAACTTCTGGAACAGGGAGCCAATCTGTCCGGAGGCCAGCGTCAGAGACTGGCCCTTGCCAGAGCTCTTCTCCATGACACCCCGGTATATATCTTTGACGAAGCTACTTCAAACATAGATGCGGAAAGCGAGGATCTGATCATGGAAGTGATCCGGGAACTGGCCAAGACCAGAACTGTCCTTCTTATCTCCCACAGACTGTCCAATGTGGCGGCTTCTGACAGGATTTACCTTCTGGACCAGGGGGAGATCCGGGAGGCAGGAACCCATGAGGAATTGATGAAACGGAGAGGCGTTTACTGCAGACTTTATGAAACACAGAAAAATCTGGAAATGTATGGAAGGGAGGAGAAGGGATGACCGGGGCAAAAAAAGAAAGAAGAAGCGGGATTCGGATCATGGCTCAGCTTATCGGCCTTGTAAAGCCTCTGCTCCACATTATGACGGCGGCTATTCTCCTAGGTGTTCTGGGATACCTCTGCGCCATTTTCCTGACTATCCTGGCAGGCCAGGCGATCCTGAAAGGAAGTGGCCAGAACCTGTTCCTGCTTATGGGAATCCTGGCAGTCTTCAGGGGGATCCTTCACTATGCGGAACAATACTGCAACCATTTTATTGCCTTTAAACTGCTGGCGATCATCCGCCATAAAGTTTTTGCTGCTCTGCGAAAGCTTTGCCCGGCAAAGCTGGAGGGAAGAGATAAGGGAAATCTGATTTCCATTATCACTACAGACATCGAGCTTTTGGAGGTCTTTTATGCTCATACTATCTCCCCTATTGCCATTGCCTTCCTCACTTCTCTGATCATGGTAATTTTTATAGGAAGCTATCATATCCTGGCGGGACTCTTTGCCCTGGCTGCCTATGTGGTGGTAGGAGCAGTGATCCCCTTGTGGAACGGGAAAAGAGGAGGAAACCGGGGAATGGAATTCCGTACCGGTTTTGGCGAATTGAACAGCTTTGTCCTGGACTCTCTCAGAGGTCTGGATGAGACTATTCAATACGGACAGGGAGAGAAACGGGAACGGGAAATGGAAGAACGTTCCATCAGACTGGGAAATCTCCAGAAGGGGCTCAGCCGTCTGGAAGGCTCTCAGAGGTCCTTTACCACACTGGCTATCCTGGCCTTTTCCTTTGGAATGCTTTTCTTTACCCTGTATCTGGGACAGCAGGGAGAACTGGACTTTGGAGGAATCCTCACTTGTACTATTGCTATGATGGGTTCCTTCGGCCCGGTAACAGCCCTGTCCAGTTTGTCTAACAACCTGAATCAGACCCTGGCCAGCGGAGAGAGAGTCCTTTCCATTCTGGAGGAAGAGCCTCTGGTAGAAGAGATCCCGGAAAATATTTCTTCAGAGGCCTTACAGGGGGCAGATAAAGGGGAAGCACATCCGGCGGCTTTTGCCTTTACAGGAGCCAGGGCTGAACATGTGACCTTTGCCTATGAGGATGAAGTAATATTGAAAGACTATTCTCTTGAAATGCCCCAGGGAAAGATCATCGGAATCCATGGAGCCAGCGGCTCCGGAAAGTCTACGCTCTTAAAACTGTTGATGCGGTTCTGGGATGTGGACCAGGGGGCTGTGAAACTTTCAGAAACGGATGTACGGCAGATTCCTACAGTACAGCTCAGGAACACAGAATCCTATGTGACCCAGGAAACTCATTTGTTCCATGATTCCATTGCCAATAATATTGCCATAGGAAAGCCTGGGGCCAGTCGGGAGGAAATCATAGAGGCAGCGAAGAAGGCTTCTATCCATGACTTTATTATGATCCTTCCAAAAGGGTATGAAACAGAGGTGGGAGAACTGGGAGATACCCTTTCAGGAGGAGAAAAACAGAGGATCGGCGTGGCCAGAGCCTTTCTCCATGACGGGCCTTTCCTCCTTCTGGACGAACCTACCAGTAATCTGGATTCCCTGAACGAAGGAATTATCCTGAAGTCTCTGAAGGACTCCTGCCAGGAGAAGACGGTAGTGCTGGTTTCCCACAGAAAATCCACCATGAATCTGGCTGACAAAGTCTATACTATGGACAATGGAAGAATTTCATAGAGAAGGTATTCAGAAAAAGGATTGCGTGCAATCCTTTTTTCATGCTATCATAGAACACAGGTGAATTGGAATGGAAAGTTTTTATTTAGCATGGATAAACCTTGTGGAAAATCTAAAAATACTGGTACGTGTACCAGAGGAGATAAGAGACAGTTTCTGGGAACAGCTTCTTGACAATAACCGGCGTCTGATGACTGTGATCAGTATTCTGGCTGCCCTTGTGCAGGCAGTCAATATCTTTCATGTTCTGATGGGGTCTGAAAGCGGACTTGAGACACTGAATAACCGGATTTATTTTGCTTTTTACTGTACATTTCTTCTGATCAATCTGGGCTTTCTGGCGGCCCAGGAAATATTCAGAAAGAAGCAGTGGAAAAAGAGGCAGATATTCCTTCAGGGTGGATACTGCGCTGTGGGAGTGGTCTGGAACTGCATGCTGAACTATTACGATATTACAAAAGCCCAGGACGGATGGAACCTTTCGGTGATTGTGACCTGCATCATGGGTTCGGCCATTATTGTTCAGGCGCTGCCCATTTACGCTCTCAGTGTTTACGGCGGCGCATCCCTGGCTTTTTCCCTGGCAGCCTTTCCTTACATTCAGTTCGGCGGCCTGATCAATGTGACCGTAGCCGGGGGGATGGCAGTGATCGCTTCTTCGGCCAGATACTGGTATAAGGTAAAGGAACTGTCTCAGCAAAGGGAAATCCGGAAGATAAATCAGCAGCTGATAAAAGAAGGAGAGGAACTGAGCCTGAGCCTGGAAAAAATCCGTCTGCTCATGGATAAAATGGATCATATCATCTATGAATGGGATATTGAAAAAGGACAGATTTCTTTCTCTGCAAAATGGATAGATAAGTTTGGCGAAGATACCCAGATCACAGATGATTTGCAATGGCTTGAGCAGACCAGATGCATGACTTCGGAGGAAAAAGGGAAACTTCTGAATGGAGTGGAAAAAGCCATGGAACAGAAGAAAATCTTTGAAGAAGAAATCCAGCTGACGGACAAGGAAGGAAGTACCCAGTGGTATCTGCTCCGTTTGTATTTCCAGTATGGCAAAGATGGAGAAGCCAGGTCCGGCGTAGGTTTTCTCATTAATATCCAGAAACAGAAAGAGGAGCTGGAGACTTTGGAAGGAGAGATGAGCCGGGACTATCTTACCGGTGTCATGAACCGAAAAGGCATCCAGGAATATGCCGAGAGTGAATTGAAGAAAAAAGACAGGGATAGGCAGATGGCCATGATTCTTATTGACCTGGATAATTTTAAAAAGGTCAATGACAGATACGGCCATCCTTTCGGGGATCAGGTCCTTATCCGAACAGGAGAAAGGCTCTCTGAAATCTTCAGGAGCTGCGGTTTTGTAGGAAGGATCGGCGGAGATGAATTTATGGCGGTCCTTGCTGTGAAAGATCAGGAAGAACTGAAGGACAGGATCAGAGAACTGAGAGATTGTCCGGTGCTCCTGGAGCAGCAGGGAGAAATGGTAAAAACAGAGTTCTGTGCCGGCACGGCAGTAGCCGCTCCGGAAGATACTTACCAGACGCTGTATCAAAAAGCAGATCAGGCTTTATATAAAGCAAAAAATACAGGAAGAGGAGAAACTTACCTGGCAGGGTGAGTTTCTCCTCTTCCTGTGTTTTCAGGACACTGTCTTCAGCGGCCCAGATTTCGTATGAGCATTTCCGGATTTGAGGCATAGTCCAGAGCAGTCTGCCTGGTGATAGCCCCTGCCCGGAAGAGTTTCAGAAGACTGGAATCCATGGAACACATAGCCTCTGAAGAAGAATTATAAATCTGTCCCTCGATCTGGGGGATTTTTCTTTCCCGGATCATATTTCTGAGAGCAGGAGTCATGGTCATGATCTCAAAGACCGGAATACGTCCCCCGTCAGCAGAAGGAACCAGCTGCTGAGAAATAATGCACTGGAGCACCATGGAAAGCTGGACAGAGATCTGCTTCTGCTGATTGGCAGGAAATACATCAATAATACGGTCGATGGTATTGGCTGCTCCTATAGTATGGAGAGAAGAGAAGATCAGATGTCCGGTCTCCGCAGCGGTCATGGCTACCTGCATAGTCTCATAGTCACGCATTTCCCCCAGGAGGATCACATCAGGACTCTGACGGAGAGAGGCCCTGAGAGCAGAAATATAGCTGACAGTATCTGTGGTGATCTCCCTCTGGCTGACAATGCTCTTTTCATGGCGGTGCAGATATTCCAGAGGATCTTCCAGAGTGATAATGTGTTTTTCGCGATGTTTATTGATGTAGTCGATGATACAGGCCAGAGTAGTGGACTTTCCGCTTCCAGCAGTTCCGGTTACCAGGACCATGCCTTTGTTTAAGTCTCCCAGATGTATGATCCCCTCCGGAATTCCCAGCTCCTGGGGAGATGGAAGAGTAAAAGAGATAATGCGGATCACCGCTGCAGCAGAACCACGCTGCATATAAGTGTTTACCCGGAAACGGCTGACCCCCGGGATAGCAAAGGAAAAGTCATCGTCTCCCTTTTCGGTGAGAGACGCCATGCTGCGATGGGATGCAAGAGCATAGATATCTTCAATGAATCCCATAGTGTCTTCCGGCATAAGCCGTTCCTGGGAATACTCCAGGATCTGATCATTTAAACGATAGGACAGGGGACGGCCTGCAACAACGAAGATATCTGAGGCCTTTAAAAGTGAAATCTCCTTTAAGATTTCCTGAGTTTCTTTTTTTATTGTTTCATTCATAAATATGCCAATCCTTTCTGGGGCTTTTAAGCTCCTGCTACTCAGACAGAGCGTTGGGATCCAGAAGGTTCAGAGAGCTTTTATCCTCCCAATCTCCAGTGCTTACCTGTTTAAAAGAAGTAACCCGGTAAAGCTGTCCTTCATTTTCTTCAGGAGAAACCGGGACCAGAGTTACCTGAAGGGCCTTTTCCCCTTCAATAGGAATAGAAAAATCATAGGTTTGATCTTCCAGGAGCTGTTCAAAGGTACCTGCTTCATAGGCCTGATGGAGTTCATGATCAATAGAGGCAATCTCTTCCAGTGCCAGAGCCTTTGCTTCTTCATAGGATTGGGATTCCTGGACAGACTGCCGGCAGAATACAGCGCCTCTTCTAGCACTCATATAAGCCAGGAGAGCAAAAGCTACCATGGCCAGAATCACAAATACTGTAAGGATTGAGGCAGTCCCGGCATTTACTATAGGAAAAATTTTCTTTTTTTTCATGATCCTTCACCAGCCTTTAAAGGAATATAGCAGCTTACATCCAGAGTGCACAGGGGTTCTTCTTTATCTGTTACCTGGATTTCACCCTTCAGGAGATGTTCTTCCCAGGAACTCTCCGAAAGAGTAAGGGTCAGAAGGTAGGTTTCCTGTTCGAGAGTGCAGGGCTGCCATTCTTCATCATAATAAATTGTCAGAAGGGAATCTCTCTGCTGGGCGTCGGGATATTCCCGGAGGATTTCTGAGAAGGACCCTTTACCGGCTTCAAAAAGAGCAGATACATTTTTAGCGCAGACCAGAGCCTGATTCCGGGCGTGGGTCTGCTGGGACAGGGTCCTGGCTTGAACAAAAAGCTGCAGGCAGACGGCGCCTGCCAGAGCAAAGAAAAAAATAGCCAATATCAGTTCCAGCAGAAAAAGATTGGAACGTTTCGCAGGGGCTTTTCTCATGACGTCTCCCCTCCTGTCTCAGAAGCACTGGGCTGCCAGCATAAAGTCTGAGAGTTTCCTCCGTCTTCTGTAAGAGTCAGGCGGAGCAGTCCTGTGGAAGTCTGCTCCAGCTCCATACTATCTATTTCCAGAAGAGGTGTCCCTCCGGAAAAATCGGGCTCCTGGTCCTCCCGTATAAAAAGTTCTGTTAAATGGCCTTCATAGACATAAATATAGGTAAGGTATGGAACCTCATTGACATTCTGGCTCAGACAAAGAGCATTTCCGTCTGGTCCTTTAGCCAGAGATATCCCTCCTTCCTGATCACAGCTTTTTAATTTCTGCTCAAGATAGGAAAGGGCAGTATACAGGTTATAATCCTGTCTTTCCTGAGTGACTGTCTTCTGATAAAGGACAGCTCCTGCCGCTGTCACTCCAAGAGCGGACAAGGCAAATACACAGAAAAGAGAAATCGTAAAAATCAGGTCAATAGAGTGGCTTTTTCGGAAATATCGGTTCAATCCCTATTCCTCCTTCCGGATAACAGTGATCTCAGGCATGAGATTTTCTCCCTGGGGCTGATAATCCACCAGGAAGCGGCGGCTGTCATAAGTGATCCCATAGTCCTCAGTGAGAGCTTCCAGGCTTTCCGGATAATAGCCGTTCAAAGCATAACAATGGACGGCACTTTCTACCAGAGCCTGCCGGAGCGTATCTTCCTCCTCCCGGCCTGAAACCCCGGACAATGAGGAAAGGCCTGTAAGGAAAAAAAACATAATAAGAAGAAAGACGCACAGAGACAGAATAAAACTCCTGATGGGTGATCTTTGCTTCTGGGTGACAAATCGTTTCATAGCAGCGCCCTCCTATATTCCGGCCAAAATTCCCATCAGAGGCATCATCACAGACAGAAGGATAAGGCCCACAACAATGGAAAGAATAGCCACCAGGGTGGGTTCAATAATAGAAACGGCGTTTCCCATAGCATCATCCAGCTCGTCCTGACAGCGGGAGGCAATTTTTTCCATGGCGTCATCTATGGATCCAGTCCTGTCCCCTACCATCAAAAGACGGGCCTCCATTCCGGTAAAGACCCCTGAGTGAGACAAAGCCTGAGCCAGAGGAGTTCCCTCCTCCAGGAGCTTTTTACACTGACTGATCTTTTCACGGAACAGAGAATTTTCTGTAAGCTCTCCAGCCATATCCATTCCCTCTTCAGGAGTGAGACCGCTCTTCAGGACCAGAGACATACCGCTGGCAAATCTGCAGGAGGCTTTTTTATCTGAGAAATTCCTGGTAAAAGGCAGTCTGGAAAAGATCGCAGACGCCTGCTTTCGCCCAGAAGAAGTTTTGGCAAAGTAGAGGCAGAGAAGGGCCAGCAGTACCAGTACGGCCAGCAGTACCAGGGAATATCGGTTCAGAGCCTGGCCCATATCCAGAAGGCCTCTGGATAGACCCTGCATGCTCTGTCCCAGCTGGGCGTATACCTGTTCGAATACAGGAAGGACTCTGGTGATCAGCACCAGCACTACCAGCACCATCATACCGATCATGATACAGGGATAGGTAACGGCGCTTTTCAGAGCAGCGGCCAGATCCGATTCTCTTTCATAATGAACTGCCAGAGCTTCCATGACTTCGTCCAGACGTCCGGCCTGTTCTCCCAGCCGGACCATGTTCTGCATATATTGGGGGAATACCCCTGCGTCTTCCAGTCCCAGACTGAAAACCCCGGTGGAATTCAGTGTCTCCTGTATGGCAGACAGAATCTCACGCTCCTGGGAAGACGAGGTATCCTCCAGCATAATGGCAATTCCCTCCCCAGCTGAAATCCCGGCCTTCAGAACAGAAGAGATCTGAGAACAGAAAGAGGCCAGTTCAGCGGAAGAAAGGTTTTTTCCTGTAGTTTTCTTCATTTTTCAACCATCCTTTCAAAAAAATCCGGCTTCCGGTATTGGATTTACCGGGAATACATGACGGTATAATTAGAGCCGTCGCCGATATATTTCTTTACAGAGGAAGCTTTGTTTCCAGCAGCCAGTGTAGGATCGATGAGAGACCAGCTTTCTCCGTCAAATTCAATGATATTTTCTACCCAGCCCTTTTCTTCAAGCCAGGTACTGATCCAGGCATGATATACTTCTCCGGAATAACCGATTTCCAGCTTGGTGGGGATTCCCTGAGAACGGAGCATGGCAGTCATCAGGGCCGCATAGTCAAAGCAGATCCCTTTGCCGCTTTCCAGAGTTTCATCTACATCGGGCAGATAACCGCTCTGGACTGTTTTTGCCTTTTCTTCATCATAAGTGACGTTTTTGATCACATAGTCGTAGACTGCTCCCACAGCCTCCAGTCCGTCCTGAGCTCCCTTAGTCAGACTGGCCGCCTGAGCAACTGTCTGGCTTTCACTTGTAAACCAGGTATACTGGTTGGGATAGAGGAAAGGAGAAAATTCATTGTCTATCTGGACTTCCACAGTATCCTTATACAGATTGGAATAAAGGTCGTCTTCCACATGCTCCCGGACATCCAGGGTATAGGTGCCGTTTCCAGCAGTCAGCGGCAGCGGGGCGAAGGTCTGGGAAGGCTTCAGGTCATAGGTGTAGCGGACCTGGTCGGGAGTTTCAATAAAAAATTTTACTTTGGCGGCATTCCCTACATATCGGGCCATGAGATAGCCCTGGGAAATGTTCGATACATCTATTTCAATGGCTGAATTCCCCATAAGAACAGTACCAGGGGCCTCCGGGGTAAGAACCTTGGGCTGGCTGTCCCAGCTTTCCTCCTGAGAAGGAGCCGATGCTTTTTCTTTCTTATCCTGAGGCAAAGCTGAGGCGGACTGGCCGCTGCACCCTCCCAGAAGAAGAAAAATCGTGAGAAAACAGGAGATCAGCCGGAAATTCCGGGACTTTTTCATTTGCAGTCCTCCTCCTGTAGTTAATAACTAATATATTCCAGATTATCTTACCATTTTCTATAGAGAAGTGACAAGAGTTTCAGAGAAAAAGAATACAGAAACTGTTCCTGTGAGAAAAAAATTTTGTCAGGAAAAAAGAATACCGAACAGGATTGGTAAAAATTGGAAATTAGCAAAATGTCATATTGACTTTTTTTAGCGATGAGAATAACATTAAGGATAGACGTTGGAGCCGAGTCTAGGCTTCAGTGTCATCAAATAGAGAGTCTTAAAGTAAATGGAGAGTTATTTATGGAGGAAGGAAAAGCGGATTTAAAGGTTTATATGCTGGGGAAGTTTTCCATGGTATATGGAGGCCGGCCTGTGACTTTTAAAAGGAACAGTGCTACAAAAGTACTGAAACTGCTGCAGATTCTTCTGCATTACAGCGGAGCCAGAGGCGGCATTTCCAGAAGTCAGCTTCTGGAAGACCTGTATGGAAGAGAAGAAGTTTCCGATGCAGCCAATAATCTCCGGGTCACGGTACACAGACTAAAGAAAATGCTGGCAGACACCATCCTGCCGGACTACGATTATATACAGATAGAAGATGGAATCTATAAATGGAGAAGTCCTATGCCTACCTGGGTAGATGTGATAGACTTCTCAGAATATGTAAAGAAAGGCGAAGCAGAGACCAATGAAGCAGAGAGATACCGGCTGTTCAGGCACGCCTGTCTCCTGTATCAGGGCGATTTTCTTCCGGAACTGTCCGGTGAAGACTGGGTGATCATTAACAGCGTTGCCTATAAGAAGCAGTTTTCTATAGCGCTGTCAGGGGTATGGGAGTATCTGAAGTATATACAAAATTATGAGGAAATGCTGGAAATTTCTTCAGAGGCTGTACGGATCTATCCTTTCGATGAGTGGCAGGCTATGAAGATCGAAGCTCTGATGGGCCTGGACCGTTATAAAGAAGCAATGGACTTTTATGAGGAAACGGCCAGAATGTTCTTCGAAGAACTGGGTATCAGCCCTTCTTCCAGGATCATGAAGCTCTTTGACGAGATGAGCGCCAAAATGACCAGCAGCTATCAGACGGCAGGAGAGATAGAAAAGAAGCTGAAGGAAGAAGAGGAAAAATCCGGAGCCCTTTATATGAGCCTGCCCAGTTTCCGCGACAGCTACCGGCTTCTTCAGAGGATACTGGAAAGAAACGGTCAGTCAGCCTACCTTATGGTGATCACTATGGTAGACAGTAAGGGAAGACCTGCTGAAAGTACAAAGAAACAAGAAGAGTATTCGAAAGCGCTCCATGACGCAATCCAGAAAAGTCTTCGAAAAGGCGACTCTTTTACAAAATACAGCACTTCTCAGTTTTTGATCCTTCTTGTGGGGACCAACAAGGAAAACTGCAGACTGATCTTTGAAAGGATTGTAAATAATTTTTCCATGGAGCACAGGACCTGGAAAAACTATCTGAAATATTTTGCATCTTCGCTGGCTGAGGTAGAAAGCAACCAGTCGAGGATTCGGTTCCGAGGAAATGATTTTCACTGGAAATAAACAGCAGGGAGGGGAGGAAGTGTGAAAAAAGGCAGACTGCTTTTAGAAAGAGAACTGCCGAATCTGGTATGTTTATGTATTGACAGGAACCAGGACGGTGAGATCGGAGGGAGAATTTACAGCCGTTACAGCAGGGAGCCGGAAAACTTCGATAATATAGTCCAGATGATCCGGAACCTGGAAGCTTTTTATAACCGTATATCCTTTCCCCAGTCCTCTATGCAGCTGAGAGGCTTTGCAAAAGAAGAGGAACAGGATACTGGGAAAAGCGAAGACATCCGGAAGCTTTTAGATGCAGAGACTCTTCTTAATAATAAAGGAGAACATGTTACCTTCCTACTTGCCGTAAGATTCCGTCAGAACGCCACCTGGCAGGGAGAAATATACTGGGTGGAAGAAAAGAAAGAGGAAAAGTTCAAAAGCGTTCTGGAACTGCTGATACTGATAGATAATGCATTGTTTATGAAAAGCAGAGAAAAGACCAGAGAAAAATGGTGAAAAAGAAGTATAAAAATAAAAGACTGTTCAAAAAACAGAGGAAACATTTGCTATGTGAAAAATGTTTCCTCTGTTTTTTTGTATGCAGAAATTTTTCAAATAAATCATAAAATTCTATTCCTGAGCGGATTGGTAATGCTTTCAGTAATGGGTAATTTGCTAAAATTTTTCTAAACATTTAGAAAATATGATAAAGGAGGTGCGGAGAATATGAAACAACGATATCAGGAAACATTTCTGCTGAACATACAGAACCATCAAAACGCCACCTGGCAGGGGACGGTAACCTGGGTGGATCGACGACAGCGGCATAATTTCCGCAGTACTCTGGAATTGATCAAGCTGATAGAAAGTGCTTTTGATGTATATGAAAAAAAGGAAGGAGAAGAGACAGAACATGAAGATTAAAAAATCAAAAAGGCTGTTAGCGTTGATTCTGTGCATGGCACTTGTTCTGGGAACAAATACCTTTACTATGGCTGCCGATGCCAGCCAGTCCCAGGAAGAAATTGTTCAGGATGAGAGTACCTCCCAGGAAGGAACTGGGACCGAAGAGGTTCAGACACAGGCTCTGGAGGAGACGGGAGAGACAGTACCGGAACCGACTGAAGAGCAAACGGAAGAACCTGGACAAGAAGAAACTCAGGGGCAGACAGAAGGAACTTCAGGGACAGAGACTGAAGAGATGATTACAGAAGAACCTGGGACAGAAGAGAATACGCCAGAAACTGTACCGGAGGAAAACGGTGAGGAAGTGACGGGAGAGACGCCTACGGACATCACTGAGCCTACAGAGGGACTTGCTGAAAGTACAGGAAGTGCCGAGAATACGGGGACAGAGAATAGTGAGAATCTTGAGGATATGACTGGAGATGAGGCCGCAGGGAATGTGGAGGAAACTCAGGATACAAATACCCTGGAGGAACAGGAGTGGTCTCAACAGGTGGGAGATACCTTAGTAAAGGTGAAAGCACCTAAAGGAACACTTCCAGAAGAAGCAGTCCTTTTTGTGAGTGAAATAACAGCTCAGGAAGATATGGACAAAATAGAGGAAGCAGTGGAAGAAAAAGCCATAGAAGAAAAATTCTCTATTGAAAACATTCTTGCCTATGATATCAAGTTTATGGTGGGAGACACCGAGGTACAGCCAGAAGGAACCGTACAGGTAACTGTAGATGCTCCGGAAATTGCCAGTGGACAGGAAGCTTCTGTACTACATCTTAAGGATGACACGACAGTGGAAGACATGAATGGGGCTGTCGATACAGAAGGTCAGGTAGTATTTGATACAACTCATTTTTCAACGTATGTCATTGTGAACGAGGGAGATGAAGCGGTTACAATCAAGATTCAACATCTAAACCTTGATGGCGAAAAAATATATTCAGATGATGATCTTAGCCTTAATGTTGGAGAAACTATTAATAACTATGCAAAGGCAACGAATTGGGAGGTTGACAGGGTTGTTGTAAATGAGAAAGAGATTTCAAAAGATGAATTTAGTATGATTCAGGTTACGCAGGACAGTGAGATTAAGATCTACTATAAGCCCAAGGAATCAGAAATCTCAGGACAAGTTAAATTTTATGATTACACGGTAAAAGCAGGGCAAACCAGGTCTTGGGGAGAGGAAACCTATTATTCCTTTAATATGTTGGGAGATGAACCGAACGATCGCGAAGAAAAATTAACAGCAGGTACGGCAGATCAAAATTATGAGAATTATAAATATCACGTTTATACAGACGGGGCTGATGCAAATGCTTGGACTGGCAACCCGGGTGATGGAGAAGATGTTAAAGTTGTACATGGTCTTTTAAAAGGGGTAACTGATGGCGGAACTGGAGATGTGGAGTTTAACTATCCAGAACCGGGATTCTTTGAAGATAGCGATGCTACACAATGGATTAGAGGAGAAAGAAGATATTTAAGACATTTTTATAATAATTACACTCTGAATTTTGACCAGGAAGGTGATACATATACATTAGTATCTGTAAATGACCGATGGGGTACTCAGGTTGCCACCGCAGGTTCAAATTTCTATCCTTTAGATAATGTTAGCGTCGACTATGAAAGCGCTAATACAACGGGAGATGATGGAAAGAAACATAATCTTTATTTTGGAATGCGTTATGATGTGACATTTAAGATAGGAGATTATATAGGACCTCTAAATTACAATTTCTCTGGTGATGACGATTTGTGGGTTGTTTTAGATGGCGAAACAGTTGTAATCGATTTGGGTGGTATTCACAATGCAGCTGAAGCGAGTGTAGACTTATGGGATTATATAGTTGGTCCAGATGGTAGCCCGGAACAACTTTCAGAGGCGCAGAAGAACCAAGAGCATAGGCTTACTGTTTTATATATGGAGCGTGGGGCTGGAAAATCTAACTGTTCTATGAACTTTACACTTCCTTCTGCAGAGATTGTTGAAGTGTCAAAAGTTCCTATGGCAGATTTTCAACTTACAAAGGTTAATAGTGAAGGTATCGGACTTCCAGGAGCAGAGTTTGAATTAGTAAACCGGGAAACAGGGACAACTCAAACAGCTATTTCTAACGAAAGTGGAAATGTTAGTTTTACAAAACTGAGAGAGGGTACATATACATTAACGGAGACAAAGGCACCAAATGATTATATACTTCCGTCTTCGAATACCTGGGTTATAAAAGTGACAGCAAAAGATGACGAAACAGCGGAAGCCAAGATGTATTTATCTGACGGGGAAACAGAATACACACCTGGAGAGAATGGATACCAGATTGTCAATTATACCCAGCAGGAAGAGATAGAAAGGAACTTAGTATATGATAAATGGGTAACAGATGATAAGCAAAATGGGAGAGAATATACCATTCACCTTACAGCCGATTCCTTATCCCATACAGAGGGAACTGAGGGGCAGAATGCAAGTATTGTATTGGTGTTAGATCGATCAGGTTCCATGGGTGAGAGCGGTAGTATGGGGAAACTACGAGATGCGGCAAAGGCATTTGTAGACAAAGCTTTAGAATTATCACCAAATAGTGAGATTGCTTTGGTGAGTTTTTCTACCAATAGCTCTAAAGGTGAGTTTTTTACGCTTAGCCAGGAGTATGAGTCCGGTTGGGGGCGTTCGCAATTAGGAGCTGAGAAAATAAAAAATAGTATTGATGACTTAAATGCAGGTGGTTCTACATATTTGAATGAAGCGTTAGAAGATGCCTATGAATTGATAAGTGAAGATGCACAGAATAGTGCTAAGTATGTAATAACCTTTACAGACGGTGCTCCTGGATATAGTGGGGAAGGAGGAGCGACTGCGGAAGATGCCTATGAACAGGCAAAGCTGATTAAGGGAATTGCAACTCACTATACCATAGCATATGGAAATGCTACAAAAGATTCGTTTGACTGGGATGACCCAGATGATGAACGGGAAAAAGAGGTAGAAATCTCCTGTGCAGCTTATCTGAATCGTTTAGCTACAGAAGGAAAAGCTTATACGAGTAGTGAGACAGATGATCTTACCGATCTTTTCGAGGAAATTGCTGGTGATGTAGCCGAAGGCTTGAGTATTCAGGCAGATGAGATTGTGGATGTCATAGATGCCAGATTTGAGCTTACAGAAGAGACAAAAGATGCTCTAAGGACAAAAAATGAGGAACTCAAAAGCAAGAATGATCTTCAGGAAGATTGTATAATCATTGATGATGATAATGAGGATGGTACTACCATAATTACTTGGAAAGGTCCTGCAGCTTTAATAGCGTCTAAAGGTGAGGACAATTCTCATGGCTGGGCATATGACTTAAAGATTAAAGCCAAAGATGATTTCATCGGAGGAAATATGATTCCTACCAACGGGGCTGGATCAGGCATAGACTTGGGAGACAAGGGCAAAGCAGAATTCCCCAAGCCTACGGTTAATGTAAAACTCTTGAATTTGAAAATGGCGGATTCCGAAAATAAGGTTTTTTTAGGAGATACTATCAATCCAGTGAATACGTCAGATATAGAGGGAATTAGTCAGAAACTCTTAGAAACGTTAAAAATGGATGGAGATAAAACTATTCCTAATTTGAACGTGGATAACTTAAGATGGGGTCCAGTGGAGGGAGAACCTAATAAGATGACAGCCACTGTAGACTATAGTTATCAGGAAAACCCGAATGACGTTATCGGAACCTTCACCTTTACTTTCGATGCTACAAAGGGAAACCTAGAAGAACATGTGATAGATAAAGTAGGAGAGAGTATTGAAGAGAACGTTGAAGAGTATGTGATGACCGTGGAGTATACATCAAAAACTGTTCAGGAACGTCAGAACCAGATTAACGGAGATCTAACGTATAGAGAACCAGTAGGAACTGAGTTGACAGCTAATAATAATGATAGACCTATTACAGTTTCTACTGATGGTACGTATGGAATCAAAGTGGTGGCAGGAAAAGTTGAGGTAACGAAACATATTGATCCAACTGAGGTGAAAGGTTATCAGGGAGAACCCATATTTACCTTTAAATTAACCCGGACTTATGAGGGTAAGACACAGTCCTGGTATGAAAGCGTTAAATTTTCGGAAGAAGATATTAAAGCAGGGACAGGTACCAAGACAGTAACCTTTGAAAATCTTCCTAAAGGTACTTATACCGTAGAAGAGGTAAATGGTGGATCCTTACAGTTTAAACAGCATGGCGATGTGGCTTATAGTGTAAACACAGACGATACATTAAGATGTATAGTCAGAAACGGATTGCTTATTGGTCTAGAAAAGGATGGAGACAGGGACCGTATTGACACCAGAAACGGCTTGGTAAGCGTTAACAATAAACATTCTGGAAACAGTACAGACACAGACAATGATATTATTGTGAACCGTTTCAAGATAGAAAACGGAAAGGTTGTCATTACTCCGGATGAGTTAACTGGAACCAATGAAAATGAATAAGGAGGGAGAAGAGAATGAGAAAATTAAAGACAGTATGGAATTCCCATAAGAAAATTTTGCTTGCAGTCTGCCTCCTTGTTGTAATTGGTGCCGGTGCAACCATTGCTTACTACAGCGCATATACCCAGGCATTAACGAATACCTTTTCCGGCAGTAATATTGACACTGAGATTGAGGAGGAAACAGGGATCAACGGAAAGAAAGCTCCTTCCATAGAGAACACGGGGGCTTCCGAATGTATCGTAAGAATGCGAGTTAACATCTCACCGGAAAATGCAGGGGTTGTATTAAACTATGATACAACAAATTGGAAAGCTGGCGGAGATGGATTCTACTATTATCAAGGTGTGCTGCCTGTAGATGGAAAAACCGAGGCTCTATTTACACAGGTTACTCTAAATAACGGAGTTCCTGGCACAGTATCGACGTTAGAGGAATGGACAGCATTTTTAAAGAAATATCCTGATTTCTCTATAACTCTCTACCAGGAAGCTTCTCCAGCGTCTGTAGATGGTGAATCTGCATTAGTAAATGGAGCATATAACCAGGATGCAGCTATGAAAGTATGGAATAAATTTAAAGGTACGAACTAAGTTCTTGGCATACAGGATGGGGCAGAAGGGAGAAGAACCATATGTTTCGGAAAATCTGTAATTTTCTTCTGGGAGTTCTGATAATCGGATTACTGGTAATTGCGGGATTACTGCTTGTGCCGAGGCTGCTGGGTATGCAAAGCCTGGCAGTCCTCAGCGGCAGTATGGAGCCAGAGATTTCTGTGGGTTCCATTGTATATGCAGAACCGGTGGATCCCGAGTCACTGGAAGTGGGAGATGTTATCACATATCAGTTGGGAGAAGACACCAGAGTGACCCATAGGATTACAGAAATCAACGAGGAAGAACAGACATTTACAACCAAAGGTGATGCAAACGACAACGTAGACGGCTCACCGGTTCCCTACTCCAATGTAGTGGGGCAAGTAAAATATCATGTGCCGTATCTTGGATACATCAGCATATATATCAAGACTCCTTTGGGTATAGCAGTGGGATGCGGTATTTTAATTGTTATCATACTTCTTAACTTCCTGCCGGATATTTTCAGCAGTGAGGAAGAAAAAAAGAAATAATTGGCCGAAAGGCCATTTATAAAAAATAAAAGCAAGGAGAATAAGGTTATGAAAAACAAAAAAGTATTAAGCATGGTTGCAGCATTAGGTTTAGTTGCAGTTGTAGGAATTGGCGGTACTCTGGCATACTTCAACGACAGTACAAATGAATTGACAAACACCTTTACTATGGCACAACAGGGAATTGAAATGGAATTATGGGAGTCAGGTGTTAAAACCGATGGAAATGGAGGATATGACCAGGATCTTGATGCAGCTAAAGTGGTAGCAGGTGAAGATGGTGCTGGAAATCAGTATAAAGATCTTCAGCCAGGAGCTGATGTGTATAAAGACCCAACTATTACAATCAAAGCTAATTCTGTAGACTGTTATGTATATGCAAGCATTAAGACATATAATAATGCAAAAAATACAATTACTGCTATAAGTGATTCATGGAAAGCACTAGACGGAATAGAAACAGCCGGAAGTGACGCTGATGGAGCATATACAATTAAATATTATGTATATTGGGATAAAACGGCAAATACTCCCCAAGTGGTAAGAAAGAGTGATGATCCTCAGGATTTGATCGCTTTGTTTAAAAATGTTGATATTGCAACCGATTTGACAGATGCAACTAAGGAGTTAAGTGATATTGTTGTCAAATCTTCAGCCGTACAGGCTTCTAACATTGAGATTGCTGATGCTCAGGCAGAAGGCCTTAAATTATTAGGTTATGTGGCACAGTAAACTAAAAATAAGTTGTATTTTTAAGAGGAGAATAAAGTTATGAGAAATAAAAGAATTATCGCATTAGCAGGTACTGTAGCATTAGTAGGTGTTGTAGGAGTTGGAGCAACACTGGCTTACTTCACAGATACAGATAACACATTAAACACTGTAACAATGGGGCATGTGGATATTGACTTAGACGAGCCCATTTTCAGTGCAGAAAATGAAAACAATACAATCGAGAATGTAACACCAAACCAGACCATTACAAAAGACCCAACTATTACAGTAAAAGCTGATTCCGAAAGCTGCTATTTAAGAGCTAAAGTTCAGATTAACGGCTTAGAGCCTAACTGGGATGCTGAGTTATTAGAAGGAATCAATATTGATGATTCTCTTTGGGTATTAAGTGATGATGGATATTATTACTACCAGTACGCTGTAGGAAAAGCAGGCGTAGATCAGAAATTTAAACTTTTTGATACAGTGACTATTCCTGAAGAATGGGGAAATGAAATGACCGATAAAACTTTTACAATCGGTATTACCGCAGAAGCTATCCAGGCAGATAACTTTACACCAGAAGAAGCAAATGGTGTAATCACAGGATGGGTTAATTCTGAAGGAGAAGATATCACTGCCGAGACATACAATGAATAAGTAATAAAACTGTGATACCAGGGAGGAACCGTACATATGCTGTCAAAAATTTTAAATCTTATGGGAATTCTTTTGATGGCAGCGGTCATTCTGGTGGCCTTACCCCTTACTGTGCCTAAGCTGTTGGGATTCCAGATTTACGGAATCCTGACAGAGAGCATGGAGCCTGAGTTTTCAAAGGGTTGTGTAGTCTATGTTAAGCCTGCCAGCCCGGAAGAGATTCAGGTTGGGGATGTAATAACATATCGTATGGGTTCAGGTACAGATGTGACCACGACCCATAGAGTAACAGAAATTGACACTGAAAAACAGCAGTTTATCACCAAAGGAGATGCCAACACCTCAGCAGATATAGAACCAATACGGTTTTCTCAGCTTGAGGGAAGGGTAGTAGGTATGCTTCCCTGGCTTGGCAGATTTTCCCAAATCCTTCGTACAGGAATTGGAACCACAGCTTGTATAGCGGTGTTCCTTCTGGCTTTTATACTGTGGAAGGCAGCGGAAAAGATAAAGTTAAAGGAGAGTAGAAAGTGAAGAAGAAATATATGCTTATGGGCGTGGCAGCCGCTCTCATTACAACAACAATCATAGGTGGTTCTTTAGCAGCTATTCAGGTAAATGGAGAAGATGTTCGGCAGGATATCAATACCAGATCGTTAAACATTGAACTGACAGGCAGCGGAGCTGTGGAAGGTAATCTTTATCTGGAAAATGCCATGCCCGGTGGTGTGATTGACAAGGATATCAAGATTGAAAATACAGCGGATACTCCGCTTTACGCCCGGGTAACGATCCGGAAGTACTGGGGTGACTATGGGGCAGACAGCAGTGAACTGACCAAAGACTACAGTAAGGATACTGATAAGATTTCTTTGGAAGTCAATGGAGAATGGCTGGAAGATGAGAATGCCAGAGATGGTGGTGAGACTTCCGTATATTATTACCGCAATCCCATTGAACCTGGAACGGAACCTGTGGATATCCTGAAATCTTTGAAGATTGAAGCCGATCTTGATAACTCGTATGCAGATAAAGGAATCGGTCTGGAAGTTGAAGTAGACGCAGTGCAGACTTATGCCGCGGAAGATGCTATGCTTTCAGAATGGGGTATCGGGGCAGATATAGATGAAAACGGCACGATTATTGCCATTGAAGAATAACCGTATCAGAAAAGAGGAGGACAGCATGAAAAAGTTAAGAACATTTATCATAATAACTGCGTTGCTGCTGCTGAGTATGAATACGGTTGTTTTTGCAGCAGGAACACTTAATGTCTCCTTCAATGGAGAGGCGATACAGTATCAGGGAATGGAAAATTTCGCAGAAAACTTTTCCGATATGTATCCGGGAGAGAGCCGTACCCAGGAAATAGTCATTCAGAATAATGATGACAGGGATGTGGAGTTTTACCTTCAGCCTTCAGTGCTCCAGTCTTTTGAAGAGACAGTTAATGCCAGCGGGGCTGCTTATAATATTTCCCTGAAGCTCCATACAAAGGATGATACATACACCCTTTTCGGAGGAACTGAGGAAGATAACAGCGCCAGGATCGGCGGAGATGAGGTAGGTCTCGGCAATCTGAATGAGGCCATTGACGGCTGGATTTTCCTTACAACCCTTCAGCCTCAGGAAACAGCTTCCTTAGAAATGATGGTTGCTTTGGACGGAGAGTCCAACACCAATGATTATCAGAATGCATTAGGAACCTTTCAGTTTGAATTCGGAGTAGATTTTCCATCACCGGCGCCTCAGGCAGAACCAGAGATCATTCCCCAGTATGTGAAGGGTGACCCAGAATATGTTACCAGGACTGTGAAAGGTGATGATGTAGTCACTCGTGTTGTAAGAAGAGTAAAGACAGGCGATACAGCTCCGATCTTAGCTCTTTCAGCAGCAGGAATTGCAGCATTGGGAATCATTATTGTAGTTGGAAAGAAGAAAAGCAGAAAGGCGGATGACCTATGAAAAACAACAAATTCGTATGGGGCAGCAAAGCAGCAGCCTGTTTTGCCATATCTGCATTTCTTGCAGCAGCGCCTCTGGAGATTTATGCTGCAGAGCAGCAAACATATAATATTACTTTCAGCCCGGGAAAAGTTGGAGAGTTTACAGCAGATTTCATTGCGGAATGTGAAGCAGCCGGAGGCTCTGTCAGCGAAAGAACAGGAAGTGTAAAACTGAAAGTCCCGGCAGGGTCCTCAGTACAGCTTCCAAATCCCGCTGATGTCCAGATAAAAGAGGAGTATCAGGGCAGATATGTTGTAAACACAGACGATTCTTTCCTGACAGGCGAAAGCATCACAGCCGATCAGAGTGAGTCATATGTAGTAGATTATGCAGCGTTAGTAGAAGGCGTTACATATCGTATAGAATTTATTGATGCCGAAAGTGGAGAAGAAGTTGCAGCCCCGATCACTGCCCAGGGAAATGTTGATCAGGTAGTTCCCTATGTGGCAGAGACAATTGATGGCTATACTCTTTCCGGTGACAGTTCTCAGACAATGACCCTGACCAGCGGAGAGAACACCATGACCTTTACTTATACGAGAAATGTAGAGGAGGTACCGCCTCAGACACAGATTATTGAGACACCGGGTGATACGATCACACGGACGGAAACAGTACCGGGAGATAATGTAACAATTACAGAGTATCAGGGAGTTGGAACAGCAACAGGCGGTACAGGAACTGGAACTGCAGGAACAACCACTGGAACTGGTACTGCCGGACAGACAACAGCAGGTACTGGAACAGCAGCCGGAGCCGGAGATAATACAACCGGAACAGGTACTGCAGCGCAGCCGGGTGCGGATCAGAATGGAACCGCTGCAGATGACGGAACTGGCACACAGACAGACGAAGGCACTACTGTAATCGGAGACGAGGAAGTGCCGTTAGGACAGACAGATCTGGATGAACAGGATGAAAACCAGGATACCGAGCAAGGAACCACGGAGATAGAGGATGAAGATGTGCCTCAGGGAGATATTAATGTAGATGAAGGCAGCCAGGATAAAGGCATGAATCCTGCTCCCCTTGTTGCAGCAGGTGTTGTAGTAGTCGTTGCAGCAGCCGGTGCGATCTATTATTTCATTAGACGCAGAAAATAATCAACTGCAATGAAAAAGTAATTAAGCCGTTAAAACGATGTACGAGAAGTACTGGTTTTAACGGCTTTTTACTAGAGGGCGTAAAATTTTCTGTGTCTATGGGAAAAATTCTTCTTTGATAAGAAACAGATATGTATAATTGTCTTGTCGGAACTTCTGCTTTTTGGCTGTCGAATTACTTATCTGTTTATA
>NZ_NFHH01000032.1 GCF_002161285.1 Blautia sp. An81
CTAGCCGGCATCTATATTGGTAGATGCTTTGAATTGCTTGAGCCGTGTGAGGGGAAACTCTCACGCACGGTTCTTAGAGGGGAAGGCGGTAGTAATACCGCTGACCTACTCGACCGTCCCTCTGACCTTGAACAGCGACAGGGGCGCATCGAAAGACAAGGCAATATGTTCCCGGAGGTGGAGGTTTACCGTTATGTGACGGAGCAGACCTTTGACGCATACCTCTATCAGTTGGTGGAGTCCAAACAGAAATTTATTGCTCAGGTTATGACGAGCAAAAGCCCTGTGCGCTCCGCCGAGGATGTGGACGAGGTGGCGTTATCCTTTGCAGAGGTCAAGATGCTTGCCACTGGCGATGAGCGTTTTAAGGAAAAAATGGACTTAGATATTCAGGTGTCCAAGCTGAAAGTGCTGAAACAGAGCTACCTTTCCGAGCATTACGACCTTGAGGACAAGATACTGAAATACTATCCGAAGCAGGTCAAAGAATATGAGGAATATATCGAGGGATATTTGCAGGATGTGAAACTTGCCGAGCAGCATCAGGCGGCAGGCGAGGAAAAGTTCTGCCCGATGACGCTGAAAGGCGTGGTCTACACTGAGAAAGCGGACGCAGGCGAGATGCTCCTTGCAGTGTGCAAGGAAAATCCGCTGTCCGCACCCGTGGAGATCGGCAGCTACCGGGGCTTTCGTATGGAGGTCTACTATGATACTCTAAACGCCCACTACTGCCTAAACTTATGCGGAAAGATGAAGCATACCGTTTCATTAGGCACGGACGCTCTGGGAAATCTGACCCGAATAGAAAATGAGATTGCCAAGTTCCCTGCCAGACTGGACGCCGCCAAGACAAAAAAGGCGGAGACACTGGAGCAGATCGAGAACGCCAAAGCTGAATTTGCCAAGCCTTTCCCCTATGAAGCGGAGCTGAAAGAAAAGGCGGAAAGGCTCAATGCCCTGAATATCGAGCTGAATTTGGACGAAAAAGATACAACCATTATGGACGCAGAGCCGGAGCAAAGCGAGGAACAGCCCGAAAAAAGAAGCCCTGCCCGTGTCCGCTGATTTTGCTGTTTGCACATTTGTCATGTGAAAATCTGGGCAGTATAATAAGGAAGGAAAGAACAATCGGAGGTGGAAAGGATGTCGGATGCTTTCAGATTTGAAACATTTGTTGATGTGCATAGCAATATCTTTGAAGAATATCTAAGTTCAGTCATAGGGAAACTGCCAAAGGATAATGAGGACTACCGTGCCATCTGGGACAAGATACAAGCCATCTATGAGCAGTATCCGAGGGTACTTGCGGTCTTTGACACGGAAAAAGCGTCGGATTTGACGGGGGAAGAATGTCAGGCTCTCATTGAAGTATTGGAGCTGAAAAATAAGCTGACAGATATAGAAATGCAGACGGTGTACTTCCGGGGCTGCTATGATGGCGTCGGATATTTGAAAAAGGCAGGGATTTTATAACGGACTGACCGAGAAAAAGGCGGCGTTGGCGTGGGTGCTGATGCCGCCTGATTTACATAGAGTGGGAAATATTATCTCCTGATCACAGATATTTTAAAGCTCTTTAATAGAATTGGGCGTTTGGATGTGGTATAATCAGAGAGACAAACTGGAATTTTTGTAGGAGGACAAATGGTTGTGGGAATAAAAATAGTATATGCTTATAATCGAGCTGAAGAAGTAAGTAAACTATTTACAGAATATACAGATACGCTAATTGAAAACGATAGTTCTTTCCAAAAATATTTAGAAATTCAAAATTATAGCGAAGAAATGGAACATTTGGAGAACAAATACGGTTTGCCTGATGGAAGATTATATTTGGTTTATTGTGATGAGAAATTAGCTGGTTGTATAGGTCTAAGAAAAATTGATAGTCAAAATTGTGAAATGAAGCGTCTTTATGTAAGACCTCAGTTTAGAGGGCGAAAAATAGGTAATCTGTTAGTTGAGAAAATCATAGATGATGCGAAAAAAATTGGATATTCGCACATGCTATTAGATACACTCCCTTTTTTGAGAAGTGCAATACATATGTATAAAAAATATGGCTTTTATGAAATAAGCAGTTATAATGATAGTCCTATGGATAATTCCATATATATGAAACTTGATTTATAAATCCTAAGTTGTAGAGCAGAAAATTGGAATTTGTGAGGGGTGGAAGGTTTGAAAAGAATAGTATCTTTTGCAGTTATAGTTGCAGGTCTTACGGTACTCCTTTGTGGTTGTAGTATAATAAATCCTCAAAGTTCATCAGATGATAAAACAGATGAATTATGTAGTGCGATTATCTCTTCGATTGAAGAAAACAACCATGATAAATTAAAAAATCTATTTTCTGAAGAAGCCTTGGAAAAATGCACAGATTTTGAGGAGGGATTTGAGTATACAGTTAATGAATATAAAGGTTCTCTTACAAATGTGAAACCTGTCAGTTATACGGAAGATGCTCATTTTGATAAAGGTAAACATTCTATAGAATCACGAGCATTATATAGCATAGAAACGACAGAGAAATCTTATTACCTTTATATGTACTTTTATCCTTCAAATACTATCGAACCTACTAAAGAAGGATTATATAGGATAATATTATTAGATAATCGTGCAGAAAAAAGTTATGATCAATATGCAGGTATTTATAATCCTAAATGGGATGTAGAAGAATAGATAAATCCTAAGTTGTCGAGATAAATAGCTTACAGCTTGTAAGCCAAATTGCCATAAAAACTGAATATCATTTTTACATAGCCGAGAGGTTTTCACTGCGAAAATCCCTCGGCTTTTTCTATTTAAAGGGAGGTAAAAAGATTGCATGAGAACCAGACGACCCTATGTGCAGATTGACCCGGACGAGCTTGAAAGGATAAGGCAGATCGATCTGCTCACTTATCTGAGAAGGTTTGAGTCGGATAATCTCCAAAAGGTCAAAGGTACGACAAATGTGTACTGTACCGTTGACCACGACAGCCTGAAAATCTCCAATGGCAAATGGTTTTGGTGGTCGCAGGGCATTGGCGGCTACTCTGCCCTTGACTATCTGATAAAAGTCAGGGACTACTCCTTTATGGAAGCGGTGGAAATCCTCACGGGGAAAGAACTGTCAGACTGGACGCCGCCACCGCCAAAGGCAGAAAAAGATGAGCCAAAGGTGCTGCTCCTGCCGCCAAAATATCAGGACAGCAGCCGGGTAACACAGTATCTTTTTGGGCGTGGCATTGACTACCAGATTATTCAGGAGTGCATTGCGGACGGGCTGATTTTTGAGAGCAGCGGGCGTTACCACAATGCTGTTTTTGTCGGGAAGGACGAAACCGGGACGCCAAAGTATGCCGCCTACCGTGGCTTAGGGAGCAGCACTTTTAAAGGGGACGCATCGGGAAGCGACAAGCGGTATTCCTTCCGCCTGCTTGCAAGGGAGCCTTGCCAGTCGGTACATCTGTTTGAAGCAGCTATTGATCTGCTGTCCTATGCCACTTTTCTCAAGTGCGAGGAAAAGGACTACAAAGCGGAAAACCTGCTCTCTTTATCGGGCGTGTATCAGCCAAAGAAAGAGATTAAAGACAGCAAAGTCCCCATTGCCCTCTCCACTTTCCTTGAGAAAAACCCGCACATCAAGACCATTTACCTGCATCTGGACAATGACAAAACGGGCAGGCTCTGTACCAAGACTTTGAAAGAACTGCTCGGAAATGACTATGAAATCGTTGATGACCCGCCGCCCGTCGGCAAGGACTTCAACGATTTTTTGTTGTCCTATCTGGGGATTTCCAGACAGAACAATGCCCGTGAAAGGAGGGATGCCCGTTGATTGTCTACTGAAAACGCAGCCCTGAAACCCTGTCCTAAACTGTAAAAATCAAAATATGAAAGCGAGGCAAATGCAATGAACAAGTATGATGTTACCTTAACCGCACACTATGAAAAGACCGTTTCCGTCTATGCCGATACCCCGGAGCAGGCAAAGGAAAAAATCGAAACCGTCCTTTTTGATACTGATATCATCCAGTTCACTGACGAGGATTTTATCGGCGGAGATGCTGCCATCCTTGCCGCTGATGAAGAAAAGCCCGACAAGGACGAGTGTCCCGACGAGGACGGCTGTTCTGCGTATGATGACTGCTCGGACTGCCCGTACTTCTGTCCCGTATGTGGAGAGTGTATGTGTGAGGACGAGTGCGAAGATTGATATGTCTTACCAAGCACTGAATTTGGTTATCCATCCGGCGACGGATACCAAATTCGCTTGTCAGGGGGATGCCCCTGAAACCCCTCTTTAAGAAGAAAGGAAGAAAAAGGATGAGTGAATTTTTAGCTTTTATGGGCGGCGCACTGTTTGGCGTTGCCCTGATGTGCTGTTTGCAGATCAACAGACTTGCCGACAACAGAAAGTAGGTGGAGGATGCGGAAACGAAATGTCCAGATCCTTTTTAGGATGACTGAGGAAGAAGCGGAATATCTCTATGACCTTGTGCGCAAGTCGGGATATTCCAAAGAAGCCCTGCTCCGTGCGATGGTCAAAGGCTATCGGCTCTGCGAGAAGCCTGACCCTGAGTTTTATAAAATCCTGCGGGAGCTGTCCGCCATCGGCAACCGTATCAATCAGCTTGCCGCCAAAGCCAATGCCCTTGATTATATCGACACCCCAATGCTTCAGGAGGAAGCGGCAAGGTGGCGGCAGTTCCAGACGGATGTGCGCAAAGCTTATCTGCTCCCGAAACGGGGATCAGGATAATGGCGGTGTGTGAGATATGGGATGTGCGTGGCAGGCTCGACCACCCGATAGACTATGCCGAGAACCCGGAAAAGACAATCAACCCCAAGTACACGGAAACGGAGATGCAGGCTCTGGTGGATGTGATGGAATACGCTACCAATCAATATAAGACGGAAAAGCGGTATTTTGTCACGGGCGTCAACTGTGACCCGGCTTATGCCAGAGACGAAATGATGATTGCCAAGCAGCAGTGGAACGATGAAAGTGAGATTGTCTGCTATCACGGTTTTCAGAGCTTCAAGCACGGGGAGGTCACGCCGGAGGTAGCCCATGAGGTTGGCGTAAAGTTAGCCGAGAAAATGTGGGGCGACAGATTTCAGGTGGTGGTGGCGACCCACTTAAATACCGAGTGCCTGCATAACCACTTTGTTGTCAACTCCGTTTCTTTTGTGGACGGAAAGCATTATCACGACAACAAAGCCAACCTGCGGTTGCTGCGCAAGCGTTCCGACGAGCTGTGCCGGGAATATTCCCTCTCTGTTATCGAGCATCCAAGTGGGAGGAAAAAGCCCTATGCCCTCTACCAAGCGGAAAAGCAGGGACTTCCCACACGGGACACACTGGCGAGGCAGGCGGTGGACGAAGCCATCTCCAAGTCTTTTACACTCAGGGACTTTGACAGACAGATGGCGGAAATGGGCTACCGATGCAGCTTTGACCCTAATCACAAATACTGGACGATTATGGGGAAAGGATGGAAACGCCCCAAGCGGCTGTACCGGCTCGGAGAGGATTATACCAACGAGCGCATCATGGAGCGTATCAACGAAAATTCTTATGCGGTCAAGTTCGCTCCCTTTGCGAAAGCGGATAAGACCGTCCGGGTGCTGCATGTCCGTGGCTCATTAAAAGACGCAAAGAAGATCGGCGGCTTGCGTGGGCTGTATCTCCATTACTGCTACAAGCTCGGTATCCTGCCGAAACGAAAACAGAATTACGCAAGGCTTCATTATCTTTTAAAGGACGACCTTTTGAAGATGGATGCCATTGCGCAGGAAACAAGGCTGCTCTGCCGACATCACATTGATACAGCGGAGCAGCTTTTGTCATATAAAGGCTCTCTGGAGACGGAACGGGCTGAGCTGACCGAAAAGCGCAAGGGGCTTTATTCCCTCTCCCGCAAATCAGCCGGGGCAGAAAAAGAAGCGGTTAAGGCTCAGATCTCCCAAATCACAGAGAGGTTAAAAATCATCCGAAAGGAGGTCAGGCTGTGCGGGGGCATCGAAGCCCGAAGCGGTGTCCTGAAAGAAAAGTTATCGACCATACGGGCAGACGAAGAACAGCAAAGAAAGGAGTTGGTGGCAGATGAACACAAGCGGCGACGCAGCAGAACAAATCGTGAGGATGAGCTTGGAGGGATTTGAGGTCGCTGCCAAAATCACGGGCGCAGGCGCAAAGAATATCGCTGTCCTGCTTTACGCTATCCTGAAAGAAGAAAAAAAGACCAAAGGGAAAGCAAGGCTCACGAATATGCTCCGTTCCGGCAAGGAGCTGAAAGTGTTCACGGTCAAGCAGAGCGATTTGAAAAAGTTTACGCAGGAAGCCAAGAAATACGGTGTCCTCTACTGCGTCCTTACTGACCGACAGAACAAAGACCCCAATGCGGAGGTGGATGTGATTGCCCGTGCGGAGGACGCATCGAAAATCAACCGTATCAAGGAACGCTTTGACCTTGCGGCGGTGGATACTGCTTCTATCGTGAACGAAGCGGAGAAATCCAAAGAGACAAAGACCGCCCCGGCGGAGCCGGAAGTGACAACGCCGGAGAAAGCGGGAAAAGACAAGCTGCTCGACGAGCTGATGGGTAAGCCTATCCAGAAGGAGGAAAACGCCCCAAACCCCTCGGTGGCAAAGACAGAAAAATCCCCTCTGTCCGAGCCTACCTCAGAGCAGCGAGGCAATACCGCAGAGGGGATTACTAAGCGGGCGGATAAGCCTTCTGTCCGTGGGGAACTGCGCCAGATCAGGGAGAGCCGGAAGGCGCAGGAAAAGGAAAAAGAGAAAAACCCTGCGCCGGAGCAAAGCGGGCGTTCCGAAAACGCAAAGCCTTCCACCAGAAAGACGGAGCATAAGCAGCCCCCGAAGCGCAGGAAAACAAAAAAATCGAAAGGAGCAAGATAATGAGTATTTATGATGTGTTCAGCGGCAGCAAGCCCTTTGACAAAGCGGAATGGGCGGCACAGAAACAGGCACAGAGAAAGGAAGCCTATGAGCTGATTGATAATACCTGCCTTGAGATGGCTTCCGGTGGCGACGCTTTCCGCAGCTATCTGGAAGTGCAGGGGCGTTTTGACCGCTATTCTGTCAATAACGCCATTCTGGTATCCGCCCAGATGCCGGAAGCCACGCAGCTTAAGGAAAAAGCGGCGTGGAAAGCCAATCGTGTCTATTTGAACAAGGATGCCCAGAAGGTCATCATCCTTGAGCCGGGGCAGGAATATACCCGCAAAGATGGCGCAAAGGCAAAAGGCTACAATCCGAAAGAAGTCTATGACATTTCCCAGACCTCGGCGGCAGGCAGAGGTCAGGAGCAGGACGCAAAATCCATGCGGGAGCTTGTGGCGGCTCTGGTGGATGCAAGCCCCGTTCCCTTTGTCCCCGTTGACGACCTTGAGCTGCCCGTTTTTTATGACAGTACGCAGGAAGCTACCTTTGTCCGCAGGGGACTTTCCGAGCAGGAGCTGTTCGTGGGCATGGCGCAGGAGACAGCGGCGGCGATCTTTGATTTCAAGCACAACGAGAGCCGGGACAGCTCTAATTTTAAATCCTACTGTGTGGCGTATATGACCGCTTCCCGCTATGGCGTGGATACCAGAGGTTTTGACTTTAGCAGGCTTCCCGGCGAGTATGCGCAAATGGAAACGCAGGACTTTAAGGCGGAGCTTGGCGGGATGCGTGATGTGATGTGCGAAATCCAGACGGAAATGTATAAGAGCCTTGAGAAGAACAAGCCCGCCAGAGAAAAAGAGCAGGCAAGGTAAAGGAGGGACTGCCTATGAAAGAGGAACGATACCACCTGACTCTTGACCGATATGATAAGAATATCGTCATCAATGCCTTGAACACCCTGCGGACACAGCAGATACAGGAGGAACGCCCCACCGACCCTGTGGATGAGCTGATCAGCAAGGTGGCACACGCCCCGACCAAAAAGGTCAGGGTCGTCCCGTGCAGGTGCAATGAGGAACGATAACCAGAAAGCGGGCGTCATCCTTGCCGCCTGCGGTATCCTGCCTGTTGTGTGGATCGCCCTGCTCACAGCCCCTTTTGTGGGCGGCGGTCTGGTAGAGGTCATACGGAATTTTCCCATAGCGATGCAAAGCCCGTTTTCCATAACGGTATGTGAGGACAGTGTAAAGACTGTCCTTATTTTTTTGCTCGCTTATGCAATGGGCATCGGCATCTACTTCTCCACACGGAGGAACTACCGCAGGCGGGAGGAACACGGTTCAGCAAAATGGGGCGACGCCAAAACGCTGAACAAGAAATACGCCGACAAGAACTTTTCTTCAAATAAGCTGCTGACCCAGACTGTCCGTATCGGTCTGGACGGAAGAAAACACCGCAGGAATTTAAATGTCTTAGTCTGCGGAGGAAGCGGTGCGGGAAAGACCCGCTTCTACTGTAAGATTAACGCCATGCAGTGTGACGCTGAAACCTCAATGGTCATCTTAGACCCCAAAGGGGAAATCGTGCGGGATGTGGGCGGGCTGCTTGAAAAGAAAGGGTACGAGGTGCGTGTCCTTGACCTGATCAATATGCACCGCAGCCATTGTTACAATCCCTTTGTCTACCTGCGGGACGACAATGATGTGCAGCGTTTAGTGACCAACCTTTTCAAAGCGACCACGCCAAAGGGCAGCCAGTCCCAAGACCCGTTCTGGGATACAGCGGCGAGTATGTTGCTCCTGTCCCTGATTTTTTATCTGAAATACGAAGCGCCCCCGGACGAGCAGAATTTCCCGATGGTCATGGAGCTTTTGCGGGCAGGAGAAGTA
This sequence comes from Blautia sp. An81, assembly GCF_002161285.1. GTDB lineage: Bacteria > Bacillota > Clostridia > Lachnospirales > Lachnospiraceae > Blautia > Blautia ornithocaccae. The sequence goes on from NZ_NFHH01000032.1 coordinate 8,791, forward strand.
CGGGAGGACGACGACAGCTATGTCAGTCCCCTTGATGAGCTGTTTGACCGTCTGGAGATGGTAAACCCGGAGCATATCGCACTGAAATACTACCGGGACTATCACTCAGGCTCGGCTAAGACCTTAAAGAGCATCCAGATCACCCTTGCCGCAAGGCTTGAAAAGTTTAATCTGGAGAGCCTTGCGGGGCTTACCGCCACGGATGATCTTGACCTGCCCTCTCTGGGAGAGAAACAAGTGGCTCTGTTCGCTTTGATACCCGACAACGATACGAGTTTTAACTTCCTTGTGTCGATTTTATACACGCAGCTTTTCCAACAGCTTTTCTATCTTGCCGACCACAAGTATGGGGGAAGCCTGCCCGTCCACTGCCATTTCATCATGGACGAATTTGCCAATGTTTCGCTGCCGGACGACTTTGACAAAATTTTGAGCGTTATGCGTTCAAGAGGCGTGTCCGTATCTATCATCCTGCAGAACATGGCGCAGCTCAAGGCACTGTTTGAAAAGCAATGGGAAAGCATTGTGGGTAATTGCGACAGCTTCTTATATTTGGGCGGCAATGAGCAAAGCACCCACAAATATGTATCTGAGCTTTTAGGCAAGGAAACTATCGACACGAACACTTACGGGAAAAGCGAGGGGCGCAGCGGGAGCTACTCGACCAACTACCAGATTTCAGGGCGTGAGCTTCTGGACGCTTCTGAGGTACGGATGCTCGATAACCGATATGCGCTCCTTTTTATCCGTGGGGAGCGACCCGTGATGGACTTGAAATATGACATCCTAAAGCACCCCAATGTGAAGCTGACAACGGATGGCGGTCAACCGCCTTATCTCCACGGAGAGCCGACAAAGGCTGTGGCGACCATTGTATTTGACAGTGAGATACCAGAGGACGCTGTGAAACTGGAGGAAGTCAGCACATCCTATGAGCTTCTGTCCGAGGAGGACTTGGAAGAACTATTCAACATCTAAAGGAGGATTTATCTATGAGAATTTTCAAGCGCAATGAGAACAAGGAAACCGGGAAACTGCCGATGGGCAGAAAGAGCAGGAAAGCGTTTGCGGTCTATGTGGCGGCTGTGCTTTGTATGACCTGCTTTACCACCACCGCCTTTGCCGCCAGTGACCCGCTTACCGTCGTCAACAATCTTTCCGATTTTATCTTTGGTTTGATTAGGGCAATCGGTATGATTTTGCTCGGCTTTGGTATCGTCCAGATTGGTCTGAGCTTGAAATCCCACGACCCGTCCCAGAGGGCGAACGGTTTTCTGACCCTTGCGGGCGGCGTCATCATCACATTCGCTAAGGAAATCCTGACCCTGATTGCAGGCTAAGGTAGCACAGATTTAACGGGGAGAAAGGATGCGGGAGCAGGTTATGTCTGTCTGCTCCCGTTCCCCTTTCCCCATTCAGGAGGTGGTTATTTTATCGAAACGCAGAAGAAATATGGCATCATCTATGCTGACCCACCGTGGCGGTATCAGCAGAAAAACCTTTCCGGGGCTGCGGAACACCATTACAGCACGATGAGCGTGGAGGAAATCTGTCAGCTCGATGTGGCGTCGGTGGCTGCGGATGACTGTGTACTGTTCCTGTGGGCGACTTTCCCGCAGTTGCAGGAAGCGTTGCAGGTAATTAAGGCGTGGGACTTTCAATATAAGACTGTCGCTTTTGTCTGGCTGAAACAGAATAAAAGCGGGAAAGGATGGTTTTTCGGTCTGGGCTTCTGGACAAGAGGAAACGCTGAACTCTGTCTGCTTGCCACAAGAGGAAAGCCCCGCAGACAATCAAACCGAGTCCATCAGCTTATCATCAGCCCTCTGCGTCAGCACAGCCAGAAACCCAGTGAAGCCAGAGAAAAAATCGTCGAGCTTATGGGAGAGCTGTCACGGTTGGAGCTGTTTGCCCGTGAGAAAGCCGACGGATGGGACACTTGGGGAGATGAAGTCGTATGTGATGTTGCAATAAACAGCAGACCAGAGACAACGGGAGGTGGTTTATGTGTCTGATAACTGGGTCGTACAGAATTTACAGAACGCCCTAAATACTTGGAATGAGAAACTGGCAGAAATCTGGCAGCTCATCACACAGTCCCCGGAGGAATTTAAGGGCGGTACGATATGGAGCGTCATCGTGGACATCCACGGTGCGGTGCAGGCAATCGGGCTTGCGCTTTTAGTGCTGTTCTTTGTGGTTGGCGTGGTCAAGACCTGCGGCAGCTTTGACGAGGTCAGGAAGCCGGAACACGCTGTAAAGTTATTTATCCGTTTCGCTCTTGCCAAAGGCGTCGTGACCTATGGCTTGGAGCTGATGATGGCACTCTTTACGATCGTGCAGGGACTTATCTCGACAATAATGAACGCCGCAGGCTTTGGCTCGGCAAGTGAAACCGTCTTGCCGCAGGAAATCGTAGACGCTATCGAGGACTGCGGCTTTTTTGAGAGCATCCCTTTATGGGCGGTCACGCTGATCGGCGGACTTTTCGTGACGGTGTTGTCATTTATCATGATCATGTCGGTTTACGGGCGGTTTTTTCGCTTATACCTTTATACCGCAATTGCTCCCGTCCCCCTCTCCACCTTTGCGGGAGAGCCGAGCCAGAATGTGGGCAAGAGCTTTATCAAGTCCTATGCCGCTGTCTGCCTTGAAGGGGCGATTATCGTGCTTGGCTGTATCATCTTCTCCCTCTTTGCGGCTTCTCCGCCTGCGGTTGACCCGGACGCTGCGGCGGTGTCGATGGTATGGAGCTATATCGGGGAGTTAGTATTTAATATGCTCGTCTTAGTCGGGGCGGTCAAAATGGCAGACCGTGTTGTCCGAGAAATGATGGGCTTGTAAACTTTGAAAGTGAGGTTGACAGATGAAGTTAAGTAAAGAAAAAATGTGGCGGTCATCTGAAAGAGCCATGAAACGGACAAAAGGGTATCAGGAATACAGAGAGTTAGGGCAGGATGAAAATTATGAGCTTGCGTATGTGCTTGCTAAAGGGAGAAATCCATGTGCGGAGGATATTATTGCCGTAGCCATGTATGAGGATGATGCAATTCAGTTCTTTCCGTGTGCAGACAGGGAGGAAATTGACCTCTGGGGCTTTAACTTTGACCGTGACTTGTTTGAGTATCTGGAAACAGGATATGAGATTGCAGGCATGTCAATGGACAGCCATCTGAATGTATGGTACACCATCGGGGCGTGGCATAACGGATATATTGAACATGAGAACGGGATGCAAAAATATCTCGGATATTGTAAGAAAAATGGCATCACGGAAGAAAAATTGAAAAAAGAGGTTGGCTATTCTGGTATGGATGTGATGACACTTTATGACTCGAAAGCTGACCGGACAAAAAGTCATAAGGATATGGAACGGTAGGGAGGTGTTTATGGATTGGAAGTCAAGATAAATAAAGAAATCCGTAACTATACGGAGTCGATGTTTTTTGGACTGTCGCTGCGGCAGTTCATTTTTTCTGTCCTTGCCTGTGGCGTGGCGGTAGGCTTGTATTTTCTACTCCGTCCCCACTTTGGCACGGAAACACTGAGCTGGATGTGTATCTTAGGGGCAGCTCCCTTTGCCCTGATCGGCTTTGTCAAATATAACGGGATGACCGCAGAGCAGTTTTTATGGGCATGGATTAAATCGGAGTTTCTGATCCCCAAAAGACTGCTCTTTTCTCCTGATAATCTCTATTACGAAGCCCTAAAAGAAACAATCCAAGACCACGAAAGGGAGGCTATGGGTATCCGCAGGAAACACAAAGCCCAGACGAAAAAATCCAAAAAGCAGGGAGGTAAACGCTGATGAAAACTTTAAGGACGCTGTTCAAGCAGGACAAGGAAAAATTTGTCGTTCCCAAATCCGTACAGACCGTCATACCCATCAAAACTATCTGGGAGGACGGTATTTTTCTTGTTGGCAAGAACAAGTACGCTAAGACATTCAAGTTCGAGGACATCAATTACGCTGTGGCGAGCAGGGACGACAAAGAAGCAATGTTTCTGGAATACTCGGAGCTTCTCAACGCTCTCGACAGTGGAGCTACCACGAAAATTACAATCAATAGCCGCAGGCTCAACAAAGTGGATTTTGAGCAGACCATCCTAATCCCGATGGCGGAGGACGGTCTGGATAAATACCGCAAGGAGTACAACAAGATGCTGCTCGACAAGGCAACGGGGGCAAACTCCATTGTGCAGGATAAGTATGTGACCATTTCCGTCTCCAAGAAAAACCTTGAGGAAGCGAGAAACTACTTTGCCCGTGTGGGCGCAGACCTGATCGGGCATTTCTCAAGGCTCGGCTCAAAATGCACGGAGCTTGACGCAGGCGAAAGGCTGCGCATCTTCCACGACTTCTACCGCACAGGCGAGGAAACCGCCTTTACCTTTGACATGGTACAAAGTATGCGGAAAGGTCACGATTTCAAGGATTTTATCTGCCCCGATACCTTTGAATTTGAAAGCGACTATTTCAAAATGGGCGACCGATACGGGCGTGTCATCTTTCTGCGGGAGTATGCCGCCTATATCAAGGACAGTATGGTGTCCGAGCTTTGCGAGTTAAATCGGAATATGATGCTTTCCATTGATGTTGTCCCCGTTCCCACAGACGAAGCGGTCAGGGAGGTGGAAAACCGTCTGCTCGGCGTAGAGACGAATATCACGAACTGGCAGCGGAAGCAAAACCAGAACAACAACTTTTCAGCGGTCATACCCTATGACCTTGAGCAGCAGCGCAAAGAAAGCAAGGAATTTCTGGACGATCTGACGACCCGTGACCAGAGGATGATGTTCGCTGTCATTACGATGGTGCATACCGCTGACAGCAAAGAACAGCTTGATAATGATACGGAAGCCCTGCTCACGACTGCCAGAAAGCACCTGTGCCAGTTTGCGGTGTTGAAATATCAGCAGATGGACGGGCTGAACACTGCGCTCCCCTTTGGTGTGCGCAAGATTGACGCTATGCGTACCCTGACCACGGAGAGCCTTGCGGTGTTTATCCCCTTCCGTGTGCAGGAAATCTACCACAAGGACGGTGTGTATTACGGGCAGAATGTTATCAGCAAAAATATGATTATCGCTAACCGCCGCCACCTGCTCAATGGCAACTCCTTTATCCTCGGCGTATCAGGAGCAGGTAAGTCCTTTACAGCAAAAGAGGAAATGACGAACATTATCCTCACAGACCCCAATGCGGATGTGATTATCATTGACCCGGAACGGGAATATTCCCCGCTTGTAAAGGCGATGCAGGGAGAGGTTATCCATATCTCCGCCACAAGCGACAACCACATCAACGCTATGGATATGAACTCGGATTATGGAGATGGTGCAAACCCCGTTATCCTGAAATCCGAGTTTATTTTATCCCTCTGTGAGCAGCTCATCGGCGGCGCAAGTCTGGGAGCAAAGCAGAAATCCCTGATTGACCGCTGTACTGCCACAGTGTACCGCCATTATCAGCAGGGCAACTATCAGGGGACGCCGCCCACCCTGCAGGACTTCCGTGAGGAACTCTTAAAACAGAATGAGCCGGAGGCACAGGAAATCGCTCTTGCCATTGAGCTGTTTACGGATGGCTCTCTGAACACCTTTGCCAAGCTGACCAATGTGGACACCCACAGCCGCCTGATCTGCTATGACATTCTGGACTTAGGCAAACAGTTACAGCCGATCGGTATGCTTGTTGTCCTTGACAGTATCTTAAACCGTATCACGATGAACCGGGCAAAAGGCAGGAACACCTTTATTTTCATTGACGAGATTTATCTACTGTTTCAGCACGAATACTCGGCAAACTTCCTTTTTACCCTCTGGAAGCGTGTGCGTAAATACGGAGCTTACTGTACGGGTATTACCCAGAATGTGGACGACCTGCTCCAGAGCCACACAGCACGGACGATGCTTGCCAATAGTGAGTTTATTATCATGCTCAATCAGGCGTCCACGGACAGACTGGAGCTTGCCAAGCTCCTGAATATCTCCGACCTGCAGATGGGCTATATCACGAATGTGGGCGCAGGTCAGGGGCTTTTGAAAGTGGGAAGTTCCCTTGTCCCGTTTGTCAATAAGTTCCCACGCAATACAGAGCTTTACAAGCTGATGACGACCAAGTTTGGAGAGGTCTAAGGTGGTGGAGAACGGACGGGAAACAGAGTTTTTTGACCTGCGCAATCAGATTTACTGCACGGACTGTATGGAACTGATGGCGCATATCCCGGATAGCTTTGTGTCGCTGATCCTGACCGATCCGCCCTATGGCATCTCTTATCAAAACCATTTTGCCAGACAGCCCCATAAGCGACTGGACGGGGACTGCGGGATAGACTATGAACGCTTTGCGTGGGAAAGCTACCGCATTTTGCGGGACAATTCCCACGCCTATTTTTTTACCCGGTTTGACTGCTATCCCTATCATTTCGACTGCCTGCAAAAAGCAGGCTTTACGGTAAAGAATTGTCTGGTGGTGGAAAAAGGGACAGTCGGCGGCATTGGCGACCTGAAAGGCAGTTTTGCCAACAACGCCGAGTGGATTATTTTCTGCCAGAAAGGGCGGCGGGTATTTCAGCAGACGCAGCTATTGGAAAACCGCTATAAGGAAGGCACACAGTTCCATAAAGGCAGGAAGCCGAGCAAGCGGTATAAGACAAGGTTTCCTGCCTGCTGGTTTGGGGCGGAATATCCAAAGGCGACCTATCATGCCATCTGGCAGAAGCAAAACGGGATTTACCATCCAACCGTAAAGAATGTGGAGTTTTTGTCGTGGCTGATACAGATTTCCAGTACGCCAAGAGAACTCGTCTTTGACGGTTTTATGGGGACGGGCAGCACCGCACTGGCTGCCCTGAGAAACAGCAGGGACTATTTAGGCGCAGAGATTGACCGTGAGTATTTTGCGGTGGCTCAAAAACGGATTAAGGAGGTATTTGAACATGTCTAACATTCGCTTTCGCTCTGCGGAGCATCAGGATTTCTTTCTGGAAAATATGATGAAATGCAGGGTCAACGACTGTTATCACCGGGCATTTTTCTATGTCATGGGAATTGCCGGGGAAACGAGGAACAACATCAACCGGATGTTTGATTTTAAGAACGATTGTATTGTGCCGGAGGGGATGCATGGAGGTTGGCAGACAAGCGGAACGGTCAAGGTCTGCCACCTTGCCTTTAACCTCTGGAATAACTATGTGGAGGAAGGACGGGAAAAGAGTTTTACCCCGGAAGATTTATTCTGCTGCGAGTTTGCTCCCTATTTTATGGAGGGCATCAAGGTCAGGTATCCCGAATACTGCCGGGATTTGCCCACGCCGAAGCAGAATAAGGACTATGCGAGATAGGAGGAATGAGCCTATATGAAGAAATATAAATCTGTAATCTGTGCTGTTGCCGCCGCCTGCCTTTTAGGTCTGGCGGCTTTCAGCGTCTACCACATTTATGACCATTACGCACAGCTCGATGAACAGACGGAGGCTTTTGAGGAAATAGCAGAGACTGTGGAGCAGGCTCCCGATGATGAGCCAGTGCCGGAGGATGTCCCTGTCAGTGAGGGCGAGGATGTTCTGGCAAAGTATAAGGAGCTGTATCTACAAAATGAGGATATGGTCGGTTGGATTTCCATTGACGGGACGACTATCAATTACCCCGTGATGCAGACAAAGGATAATCCGAACTATTACCTCAAGCGGAACTTTGAAAAAGAATACAGTGATTTAGGCACTCCGTATATTCAGGAGGATTGCGACCTATTGACGAGCGACAACCTTATCATTTACGGACACCATATCAGCGGAAACCGTATGTTTGGGGCGTTGGAAGATTACAAGTCCAAGAGTTTTTACGAGGAACACAAGACGATCCATTTTGACACCCTCACACAGCAGGGCGAATATGAAATCGTGGCGGTATTTAAGACCGTGGCGTACAGCTCCGAGGGCTTCCGCTACTATGATTTTGTCCATGCGGAAAGTGAGGAAGAATTTAACGCCTATGTGGAAACATGCAGGGGACTTGCCCTTTACGATACGGGTGTGACCGCAGAATACGGGGATAAGCTCATCACACTCTCCACCTGCGAATACTCTGCCGCCAATGGCAGGCTTGTGGTAGTGGCAAAGCTCCTGAAATGACCTGACCGCAAAACTTCTGGGAAAGGAGGTTTTGTATGGCTGATATTAAGACCAGAGATGCGGTCAAAGGCACGATAAAGACACTGGATAAGGCGGCGGTTGCGTCCGAGCGAATGAAATCTGCTTACGCCAAGACAAAGGAAAAAGCGGAAGAAGGTTATTTTTCCGAGGAAAGCTCCCCGTCCGAATATGCGGGAAACCGTCTCTCGTCCTCTGCCGAGCGTGTCACGAAAGAAGGCATCCACCAGTTTGATAAGCAGGGACGAAAGGGTGTCCGGGAGACGAAGGAAAATATCATAAAGGCAAAGGACAAGATTGCCGATTTCAGGCAGCGCAGGGCGGAAAAAGCGGTGTCAGGCAAGCAGGCAGGCGCACAGGTGCGCTATGGTACGCCATCCCCTTCCCCTGCCGCCCAGACGGGAAAAGCGGCACAGCAGGCAAACAGCACGGTCAAGGGGACTGCCCGAAAAGCAAACAAGACGGTCAAAACCGCCGCTAAAGGTACGGTCAAGACAACCCAGAAAACTGTAAAAACAGCGCAGGCGACCTCAAAAGCGGCAATCAAGACCTCGGCGCAGGCGGCAAAGGCTTCGCAGGCAGCGGCACGGGCATCTGTCAAGACCGCACAGCGGGCAGCGCAGGCGGCACGGATGACCGCAAGGGCTACCGTGGCTGCTATAAAAGCCGCAATCCGGGCGACTATGGCTGCGGTCAAGGCGATTATCGCAGGTACGAAAGCCCTGATAGCCGCCATTGCCGCAGGTGGTTGGGTGGCAGTTTTGGTCATTATTGTTATCTGCCTGATTGGACTGCTCGTCAGTTCAGTGTTTGGGATATTTTTCTCAGGGGAGGACTCCGGCACGGGAATGACGATGCAGACCGTAGTGCGGGAAATCAATACCGAGTATGAGAGCCGACTTGACGAAATCAAGAGCAGCAATCCCCATGATACCCTTGAAATGTCGGGAAGCCGTGCAGTCTGGAAAGAAGTGCTTGCGGTCTACTCTGTCAAGACGACCACAGACCCGGACAATCCGCAGGAAGTGGCGACAATGGACGAAACCAAAAAGGGGCTTCTGACAGATATTTTCTGGGAGATGAATGAGATAAGCTCCCGCACGGAAACCAAGACGGAAACGCAGGTCATTGAGAGTGACGACGGTCACGGGAATATCGTGGAGACGGAAACTACCGTCACGCACACCTATCTGTATATCATAGTGACCCATAAGACCGCATGGGAAATGGCAGACCAATACGGTTTTGACGAAGAACAGAGGGAAATGCTCACGGAGCTGCTTGCCGATGAAAATAATTCCCTATGGTCGCAGGTGCTGTATGGCATCACAAGCGGCGACGGAGAAATCGTGTCCGTTGCCTTGTCGCAGGTCGGCAATGTGGGCGGTCAGCCTTATTGGTCATGGTACGGTTTTGGAAGCCGGGTGGAATGGTGCGCCTGCTTTGTATCTTGGTGTGCCAATGAAAGCGGTTATATCGACACCGGCGTGATCCCGAAATTCGCAGGCTGCGTCTTAGGATCACAGTGGTTTATGGACAGAGGTCAGTGGCAGGATGGCAGCTTCGAGCCATCCGCAGGTCATATCATCTTTTTCGACTGGGAAGGCGATGGCGTGACCGACCATGTGGGCATTGTGGAACGGGTGGAAAACGGTACGGTCTATACCGTAGAAGGAAACTCCGGCGACTCCGTCCGTCAGAACAGCTATCCCATTGGCAGCAGCGTCATTTACGGTTACGGTATCCCCGCCTATTAGAAGAATGGCAAAAGAAAACCAGAGGTCATTCCTCTGGCTCTTTTGCTTTACATAGCCCGTTGATCGTGGCTTCAATGACAGAAAGCTCTTTGTCGTCCAGTCCGTCAAGCAGGGTGTCCACACGCCTGCGGACGGAGCTTTTCTCTGCCTTGCTGCCCGTATGTATATATTCGTCAACCGAAATATCAAACATCGTGATAAGCTGAATGAACAGCTCCATGCCGGGATACTGACCCTCGTTTTCGATTGCCTGCAGATGTCTTGGGTCATAGTCCACGATGCGGGCAAGCTGCTCTCTTGTCATCCCTTTGGCTTTACGGGCTTTTTTGATAGCCTGCCCTATCGGAGTAAAATCAAAGTCAAAATCATTATTCCTTTTATCCATAAGCTCACCACCTTGTACTCTGAAAATATCTCCATTCTATTTTACAGAGATGTGGCTTCTGATAGAACGATATGAAATCCCCTATAACAAGAGATGTTATATCTTGTTATAGGGTGCCAAAATTCATGCTTGAAAAATGATGATAATTGTGCTTGCCTTAGAAATCAGGGAATTGACTTTTTATTTCAAATTTGATAAAATGCAAGTGAATACTTGCGTTGGAGGTGTTCTTTTGGACGAAACAAGTCAAAAAATAATCGACGCAACAATGGCGTTAATTCGAGATAAAGGATATGTTGCTACAACAACAAAAGAAATTGCAAGGACAGCGGGCGTTAATGAATGTACGCTTTTTCGTAAATTTAAAAATAAGAAAGATATTGTTTTACAAGGTGTAAATCAGGTGCAATGGAGAGCGAATGTCACACCTCAAATTTTTAAAAATGTGAAATGGGACTTGCAAGCAGATATAGAGATGTATATGAGAACATACCTAGATAAAATGACACCAGACTTTGTAAATTTGTCTATCGGTTTGCGTGCCCCACAGTTATATGACGAAACGGCTTCTCTTATTATGAAAGTTCCTCAAGCTTTTTTGTCGTCTTTTACTGATTATTTGAAAAAAATGTATAACATGGGGAAAATACATAAAGCTGATTTTGAGGCTTTAGCAATGACTGTTTTTTCATCTGCATTTGGATATGCTTTTTTATGCGCATCCTTTGGAAATGAATTATCAAAAGTAGAGAAAGATGAATACATAAAAAACAGTGTAAAAATGTTTATTAAAGGGTTAGAATAGTAAAAATTGGTACTGCCTATGGTAGTACCAAAAAAATGAATATAATGCAAGCAAGCACACGCATACAAAAATAGGAGGTAGTCACTATGGAAATTACAGGTGCGGAATTATTTGTGAAAGCTTTAAAAGAAGAAAATGTTACAACATTGTTCGCTTATCCGGGCGGGCAGGCAATAGATTTATTTGATGCTCTTTATGGTGAAAAAGAAATAGATGTTATATTACCACGCCATGAGCAAGGATTAGTACATGCTGCGGATGGATATGCTCGTTCCACAGGTAAGGTGGGTGTATGTCTTGTAACAAGCGGACCGGGAGCAACAAATCTTGTTACAGGGATTGCCACCGCAAACTATGACAGTGTACCATTAGTATGCTTTACGGGGCAGGTATCGACACATCTGATAGGGAATGATGCTTTTCAGGAAGTTGATATTGTTGGTATTACAAGAAGTATATGTAAATATGCGGTAACAGTTCGAAAAAGGGATGATTTGGCGGAAATTATTAAAAAAGCCTTTTATATTGCAAAGACAGGAAAGCCGGGAGTGGTTGTTGTAGATTTGCCCAAAGATATTCAGAGGGCTTACGGTAGTGATTTCTACCCGAAGGAAATATCTATTAGAAGTTATAAGCCCAACACTTCCGTACATATAGGTCAGATCAATAAGGCAATGGAAATTTTAAATCATGCCCAAAAGCCAGTTTTCTTGATAGGTGGTGGAGTAAATATCGCCCATGCCAATTATGAGATGACACAACTTGCAGAAGTTACAGGTGTTCCAGTGATTACAACTATAATGGGAAAAGGGGCAATACCAACTAATCACAATCTTTATATAGGAAATATAGGTATTCATGGGAGCTATGCGGCAAATTCTGCAATTAGTAATTGTGATGTTCTATTTTCTATAGGTACGAGATTTAATGACCGTATTACAGGAAAAGTAGAAGAATTTGCATCTAAAGCAAAGGTTATTCATATTGATATTGACGCTGCATCTATTTCTCGAAATATTGTAGTAGATGTTCCTATCGTAGCAGACGCAAAAAAAGCGATATGTGCATTACTTGAGAGAGCAAAACCACTTTCTGTTTCAGAGTGGGTAATGCAAATCCAGAAATGGAAAGAAGAATATCCTCTTACAATGGAGGATCGTGGATTAACTCCGAAGAAGATAATTGAAGCAGTAAATAAGCTTTTTTCAGATGCTGTAATTACAACAGATGTAGGGCAAAATCAATTATGGACAACACAATTTCTTGAGTTGAATGATACGAAACAGATGCTGACCTCTGGCGGCTTAGGAACAATGGGATATGGTTTCCCAGCAGCTATCGGGGCAAAGATTGGTAATCCGCAAAAAAATGTTATTGTTATTTCAGGCGATGGAGGTATGCAGATGAATATTCAAGAAATGGCAACAGCAGTTGTTTATGAATTACCAATAATTATCTGCATTTTAAACAACGGGTACTTAGGGAATGTGCGGCAATGGCAGGAAATGTTTTACAATAAGCGTTATTCTAGTACATGTATGCGTTACCGCAAGAGTTGTGAAATAGGATGTAATCAGCCAAAACACGATTGTCCAGAATATTCGCCTGATTTTATAAGCTTGGCAGAGAGCTATGGAGCAAAGGGTATACGAGTTACAAAATCTGAAGAAATAAATTCAGCCTTTGAGTTTGCAAAGCAGAATACAAAAGCCCCTACTGTAATTGAATTTATCATTGATAGAGAAAAGAATGTTTTGCCTATTGTTCCGCCCGGAAACGCTTTAATTGATATGGTTTTGGAAAGTGAGGGAGAAGTTAAATGAAAAAGAGATGGATATGCCTATTTGTAGAAAATGAAATCGGCGTACTTGCTCGTATCGCAGGTCTATTTTCTGGAAAATCTTATAACTTGGATAGCATAACTGTAGGAACTACCGAAGATAGAAGTATATCACGGATGACCATTAGCCTGACGAGTGATGATAAGACTTTTGAGCAGATTAAAAAACAGTTAAGCAGAAGTGTTGAAGTAATTAAAGTAATGGATTATACGGATATCCCTATTCATATGAAAGAAATCTTATTTGTTAAGGTTAATCATTGCTCTGATAATGATATAACAGAATTGTTTAGGATTTCAAATGTTTTTGGAGTTTCTGTTATTGATTATGACGGGCAAACTGTTCTCTTAGAATGTACGCAAACAGAAAAAAAGAATAATGATTTAATTGTTTTACTGAAAAAGAAATTTATTAACAGAATTGAGATTGTGAGAGGAGGCAGCGTTGCGATTGAAGCAGTTAGTGTTTCTGAAAGATAATTACTGCTTTATGCAAAGTAAAAATGAAGCAAAAAAACTGGGTATTATGTCCACTATGTATGAATAAAACTCGATTGAAGTTACGAGTTGATACAGAATTAAAGAATTTTCCATTGTTTTGTCCAAAATGCAAGCGGGAAACTTTAATCAATGCTAAAGAGTTAAATATAACCGTCATCAAAGAGCCGGACGCATAGACGCAGAGCCGATGAGCTGAGAGGTATCTCACAAGGTCATCGGCTCTGTTTCGAATAATATGCTTGATTTTGTTATTTTTCAGAAATACATGATGTTTCTTTGATTTTCAATTCCTCGACAGATAAATTTTTGTGCAAAGGAATTGCCATAAATATCGTTATGAGTGCGGAAAGTACATCAGCAATCGGTTGTGCGTATAAAATACCGTTTAAGCCCCATACAAGCGGTAAAATTAAAATAATAGGGATAAAACAAATGCCTTGGCGACAAGCCCCCAGAATGAACCCCTCTTTTCCTTTGCCAAGAGCAAGGAACAATGATGAATATACTGTATAAAATCCAAACAACATAAAGGTAATACCATTTATTCTTAAGGATGAGGCTCCGATGTTAATCATTTCTGTATTGCCAGTCGTAAACTGTGAAACAATGGTTGGAGAAAACAAAGTAAGTAATAAGCCTACAACAACACAGAAAATGGTTGACCATAAAATAGAAGTTTTGATAGCTGAACGCAGACGATCAAATTTCTTTGCACCATAACTATATCCTGCAATCGGCTGAAATCCTTTGATGAAACCAAATATTGTTAAACTTCCCATAGAGATTAGGCGAGTGACAACGCCCATTCCTGCTATGGCTGCATCGCTGTAATTACCTGCAGCATTGTTTATTAGCGAGATAGAAATACTGGTCAATAACTGAAATACAAGTGTAGGAATGCCGATTTTAAAAATTTCCGAGAGAACTTCCTTAGAAAAAGTGCAGTTCCTTATTTTGAATTGAAAAACACTTTTCTTCCTAAAAATATAAAATAAATATACAAGAGTAGAAATTATCTGTGAAATAGCAGTTGCAATTGCTGCTCCTGCAACACCTAAGTGAAAGGTGTATATAAATAACGGATCTAATCCAATGTTAAGGACAGCACCTAACAATAAAGCACACATTGTCGTTTTTGCTGCTCCTTCACTCGTCACAATGTTATTCATTGTTACATTGAATACATTGAAAATGCAGGAAACGATATAAATACTCGCATAGGTAGTTGCATAGGGAAGAATACTTTCAGTTGCACCTAAAAGCCTTAAAGTGGGCTTCAAGAAAATGATTGAGAGGACTATTATAATTGCGCCGATAACAAGACTGCTGTATAGTGCAGTACTTGCGACTCTATTTGCTTGATCACGGTTCTTTTGTCCTAACAATCTGGAAATATAGGAAGCAGCTCCATTACCAAACAATAATCCTAATCCGACAACTACTTGACCGAGTGGATATACAACCGAGATGGCTGCCATTTGACTTTCACCCAATCCGCCTACAAAATAGGCATCGACAAGATTGTATAGGGCATTGATAAGCATCCCAATCATTGTTGGAATACCCATTGCTAAAAGAGCTTTTGGAATTGGAGTACTGCCCAGTAACTCCATTTTTTTGTTTTGATTATCCATAGTGTTTCTCCTTTCACTTGACAAATGAAATAAATTATACTACTATAAATTATAGTAGTTGAAGCGCAAAAGGTATTCTACTATAATTTATAGTAGTTGTCAAGAGAGTAAAGGAGGTAATTGAAATGGCTACGATTGACCTGATTGTTTTGGGAATTTTAAAAAAGGAGCCAATGAGTGCGTATGACATTCAAAAATTAGTAGAATACCGCAATATTTCAAAATGGGTAAAGATCAGTACACCTTCCATTTATAAAAAGGTTATTCAGTTAGAGGAAAAAGGATATATTTCAAGTCATACTGAAAAAGAGGGAAAAATGCCGGAGAAATCGGTCTATTCTCTGACTGAAAAAGGAAAACAGCAATTTGAAAAGCTGATGATTGAAATATCCTGTAAACCTATCAACATTTTTTTGGATTTTAATGCTGTCATCGTGAATTTGGACAGTATGACGAGAGAAAAACAACAAGAATGTCTGGATAATATTGAGAGCAGTATGGCAGTGTTGAAAACATATCTGGAAGAAAATATCGCTTTAAAAAAGGAGGATGATGATATTCCGACTACTGGTATGGCAGTTTTACAACAACAATATATACTGGCTCAAGCCATAGAGGAATGGATTTGTACTTTAAAAAGAAATCTGGTGTGAATAGAATGGATAAATCTCAATGGATTATATGTCCTGTTTATGGTAATAAAACTCGTAATAGGATTAGAGAGGATACCATATTAAAAAATTATCCTCTCTACTGCCAAAAATGTAAGTAGAAAATTTTAATAGATAAAAAACTACATGATGGTCATTCTAAAATTTTATAAGATTGATATTTTCTTTTTCATAATATTGAAAATGGTACAAAGATTTTTAGTATGGACTGTAATGAGATTGTAAGAAGTGGCTGCTATACTAAAATCACAAATAGATTTGGAGGTTTTAGCTATGGCGATACTTGAAACAAAGGATTTGCGAAAAATATATGGAAGTGGAGAAAATGAAGTCCACGCTTTGGACGGTGTATCTATTTCCGTGGACGAGGGCGAATTTGTCGCTGTTGTCGGTACTTCCGGCAGTGGTAAATCCACGCTGCTCAATATGATAGGCGGATTAGACCGCCCTACTTCCGGCAGTGTAACGATCCGTGGAAAAGAGCTTTTGAAAATGAAAGACGAGGAATTGACCATTTTCCGCCGCAGGAATATTGGATTTGTCTTTCAGAATTACAATCTGCTCCCCGTCCTTAATGTGTACGAAAATATTGTGTACCCTATCGAGATTGACGGGGCGAAAGCTGATACAGAGTTTGTCCGGCAGATCATTCATACACTCGGACTGGAAAAGAAGCTCAAAAATATGCCGAATAACCTATCCGGCGGTCAGCAGCAGCGTGTAGCGATTGCCCGTGCATTGGCTACCAAGCCCGCTATTATCCTTGCCGATGAGCCGACTGGAAATTTGGACTCTAAAACAAGTATGGATGTCATCTTGCTTATGCAGTCTATCAGCAAGCAGTACCATCAGACCACGATTATGATTACCCACAATGAGGAAATCGCTCAAATGGCAGATCGGACAATCCGCATTGAGGATGGGAAAGTTGTTTCGGGAGGTGTCAGATATGCACGATAACCGAAACAAAGGAGCAATTAAAAAGGTTGAAAAAGGAATGATGAAGGCAAACCGTATTCGTAATATATTTGCGGTGCTTGCAGTTGTCCTTACCACCTTTATGATTACAACAGTTTTCAGCTTGGGCATTAACTATATGCAGAATATGGAATTATCCAGCGTGCGTACAGCAGGCTCTAATGCTGATGTCACATTAAATGCGCCCACCAGCGAGCAGGAACAGCAAATCCGTTCTTTGAATTATGTGAAAACAATCGGTACTCGATATATGGTCGGCTCTGCTGTCCAGACAAATTCGGAGGGTAGAGAGTCGTCCATAGTGATTCAGTACTACGATGAAACAGAATGGGAACAGCATTTTAAGGAAGCCATCAGCAATATCAACGGCTCTTACCCTACACAGGAATATGAAATTATGCTGTCTGAGGACGCTCTTGCACAGCTTGGAATTGAAACGCCGACGCTGAATATGGAGATTCCTCTATCCTATTATGATAAGAACGGTCAGCAGGAAAGAATTTTCACTTTAAGCGGCTGGTTTCGTTCCTACATCGGGACGGGAATGGCTTTTGTTTCAGAAAGCTACTGTGCGAATGCCGGATATACCTTGCAGGATAACGGAACTTTATCTTTAACCCTAAATGAAATGCCGGGAGACTTTTATCAAATTCAAGAAGATGTATCTCTAAACGACAATCAGTATTTTAACGGATCGGTTTCTATGAGTTCTTCCAATGGCTCTATGATTGCGATGGTTATTCTCTTGGTACTGTTTATTGTCGGAAGCGGTTATCTTCTGATTTACAATGTCCTGTATATTTCCATTTCCAAAGACACCCGCTTTTATGGTTTGATGAAAACGATTGGCACAACACAGAAGCAAATTAAATCGCTTGTAAAAAAGCAGGCATTTAAGTTTGCCTGTATCGGAATCCCTATCGGCATCGTATTAGCTGCGGCGGTTTCCTTTGCCCTTGTCCCGTTGTTTTTACAGCAAGGATATGAACAGGGTAGATCAAGTATGGACGCCGTTGTATTTTTCCACCCTGCTATCTTTATTCTGTCCATTATTTTCTCTGCGGTAACCGTTTGGATTGCTTGTAATGCGCCGGCAAAGGCGGCGGCAAAGATTTCTCCTGTTGAAGCTCTCCGTTTTCAAAACTTTGCACCGAAAAAGACGAAAAGCAGAAACTCAACCAACGGAGGCAAGCTGTCTGTGATGGCGTTCCATAATGTTTTTCGTGATAAGAAGCGGGCTGTGCTTGTATTTCTGTCCCTCTTTATGGGTACTGTCACGATTTTAGGTGTTAATGGCGTTTTGGGAAGTATCAACGGAGAAAACTATGTTGATAAATACATGAAATATGATTTTCGTTATACGGATTCACAGTTCAGCCAGTTTGAAAATCTCGAAAAAGAAACGCCGCAATTTGATGAGCATTTTATAGAACAGCTTTCACAGGTTGATGGTGTTGCAGATATTTCCACGAGTAAAATTACTTGGGCGGAAATCGGCTTTAATGCTTCGGAATTTGAAAGCTTCTTGAAAATGCAGCACGAGGAGTTATATCACGATGGCAAACCCTATGAGCAGATGATTTCAGAGCTGCAGGACTATGCCAATGCCGGAGATTATGGCTGCTATGTTGTGACCATTGATGATGAACTTGTAGAACAATATAACGATACCCATAATACGCCGATTGATATAGAGGCTTTTCGCAACGGAGATACGGTCATTGTGGGTATGGATACGGACACCTTTGCGCCGAACGCTACACTGGTTGGTAAAACTCTAAATTTGACTTCGG
Organism: Blautia sp. An81; assembly: GCF_002161285.1. Classification (GTDB taxonomy): domain Bacteria; phylum Bacillota; class Clostridia; order Lachnospirales; family Lachnospiraceae; genus Blautia; species Blautia ornithocaccae. The sequence continues at coordinate 27,308 of NZ_NFHH01000032.1, forward strand.
ATAACGCAGATGGGCAGTCCGCAGATTTTCAAGTGGCGGGAGCGTTCAACTACAAAGACCTTGATGATAACTTCAATATCGGGCATCGTAAATGGGTGGGCGCTGTTCCTGATGTTATTTATGTCAGTGACGCAGGAATGGAGCGATTAACAGACACCGCTATCATATACGATATTGGCGTGGACATTGAGAGCGCAAATCAGTTACAGAAAGTAAATAACGAGCTTATAGCAATCAACAACACCTTGCCTTCCGGTGAATGGAATTTTCAAAGCTCTGTTTCTGTGTTGGAGGAATTCAATCAGATGTATTTTTCCATCGGTCTGCTTGGTAACGGTGCGGCGATTCTGCTCATCGTGATTGGCTTAATCAACTTTGTGAATGTTATGCTTACCGGAGTTATTGCAAGAAAAAATGAATTTGCCATTATGGAAAGTATTGGGACTACCAAAAAGCAGATCAGAAAGATTTTGACACTCGAAGGCGGATTTTATGCGCTTATTTCAACAATACTGATTATGACTTTGGGTAATGCTTTCCTTTTGTTGGTAGCAGACGCAGTACCGAGCATTGCAGATTATGCAAGGTTTGAGTACCCTGTGGCGCTCGTTGTTGGTCTTATCATTGCCATTTTTGTAATATGCCTTACTGTTCCATCTCTGGTTTATCGGTTTATCTCAAAGGAGACAGTGATAGAACGGCTGCACGATTTTGAAAACTAAATAGGTAGCGGGGCGGGCGCAGCACTGCTGTGTCTGCTCCTGCAATTCTATATATTGAGGAAAGGTGGTGTGCTTTGCGGTTATGGCAAATATCTTTTTACTGGAAGATGATAAAATTTTGAGCAAAGGGATTTCGATTGCTCTTGAAAAGGACAAGCATACCATTACAGCAGTTTATGGCTATATGGAAGCCTTGCAGAAATATCAAAAGCAAAGGTATGATCTGTTTCTGCTTGACATCAACCTGCCTGATGGCAGTGGAATGGAGCTTTGTAAAAAAATAAGGGAGACTTCAGAAATTCCGATCCTGTTTCTAACTGCGAACGATACAGAGCAGGATATGCTGGCGGGCTTCGGTGTTGGCTGTGATGACTATATTCCTAAGCCCTTTTCGATTGAAGTTTTGCGGAAAAAAGTACAAGCTGTCTTAAAGCGGACAGGCGGCGGAAAATCCCGTATTCGATATAGAGATTTAGAAGTAGATACAGATAAATGCCTTGTTCTGCTGAACGGAGAAGAAGTACGCCTCACCTCGACGGAGTACAAACTGCTCTGCTATTTGATAGAAAATAAAGGCAGGATTGTGACGAAAGCTATGCTTTTGGAACAGCTTTGGGATATAGACGGGAACTTTGTTGATGAGAATACGGTGCGTGTGAACATTAAGCGGCTGCGGCAGAAACTAAACGATGATAAGCAGGAATACATTATTACTGTTTTTGGTATGGGCTATACCTTTGGAGAATGATGATGAAGCGTTTTGAAATATATCGAAAACTGATTTTGATTGCAGGTACTGTCATAGCGGCGGTATCTGTTGGCTCTGTGTTTTTTATGGAAAACACTTCTGCCCTTATGCTTTTTGTCATTTGTGCCTTTGCGATTTTATGCGGCTTATTGTTTTTGCTTGACTTCTTGCACAACCGCTATCACGATGATTTGTTAGAGCAGATCACGCTGCTGATAGAGGCTTTGGTAGAACAGCAGGAACGGATTGTTTTTCCTGAAAATGAGGATACGCTGACTGCCCGTCTGCAACACCAACTTTTGAAGCTCCGCAATATTTTAACAGCGCAGAATCAAATGCTGGCGCAGGAAAAGGAGCAGATCAAAACGCTGATTTCAGATATTTCACATCAGATTAAAACGCCTGTGGCGGCGGCAAACACCTTTGCACAGTTACTGGATGATAAAGGAATATCCAATGAGGAGCGCAGCGAATACATCGCCACTTTGCAGACTTCCCTTGAAAAGCTGACCTTTTTGACAAACAGCCTGATTAAAATGTCTCGTTTGGAAAGCGGTATTATCAGCTTGAAGCCCGAAAAAAACAGCTTAAATGATATTGTCCTGCAAGCGGTAAAAACTGTTTATGCGAAGGCAAAAGAAAAAAACATAACAATTACTTTTGACTGCGAGCAGAATTTTGAAGCTATGCTCGATTTCAACTGGACAACAGAAGCAATTACCAATGTGCTTGATAACGCTGTGAAATACACGCCAAGCGGTGGGATTGTCGGATTAGAGATTACAGAATATCCGTCCTATCTGCGACTGGATATATCCGATAATGGTGTCGGAATACCCGAAGAAGAACAGGCAAAGATTTTCGGACGGTTTTACCGTGGAAAGCAGTCAGCAGGTATTGATGGTGTGGGGATCGGACTATATCTTACCCGTGATATTGTGAGTAAACAATGCGGCTATATCAAAGTCATGTCCGATAAATGTGGCAGCACTTTTTCAATTTTTTTCAAGAAGATTTAATGTAGAAAAGAGAAGGATATTATGCAAACAGCACAGTGGATATTATGTCCTATTTGCGGTAATAAAACCCGTGACAGAATTAGAGAAGATACCGTATTGAAGAACTATCCTCTCTACTGTCCTAAATGCAAACGGGAAACTTTAATCAATGCGAAAGAATTACATATAACTGTCATCAAAGAGCCAGACGCATAGACGCAGAGCCGATGAACTTGTGAGTTACCTCACGGATCATCGGCTCTTTCTTTTTCGGATAGTGCTAATCAGTCCGCCATATAAAAAAACGGAGTTTTGACGGACTGTATTGTTATGCCCTAACGCTCCCTCTAAACCCGTTTTGAGTTTGGAGGGATTTTTTATGCGATGGTGTAAATCCACCGAACTGCTGCTTATCCGAAGCAGCAACTACATATATCTCATTATGGATTTATGAGGATAATCCGTTAAAAAAATCCTCGCTTCTATAAGGGAGATTTATACCCCAAAAGTAGAAGCCAAATTTCTACTTAATAGAATATTTTTAGCCTATAACCGCATTGCTCTGACAGCCTTTGCGGTTTTTCTTTTGTCGTTTTTTGTCAGAACACGACACAAAGAATTTTTCAGTGTAGGCTGTCGTTCTCCACCGACCAATCTGGATTTTTCAAAAAAATTCAGATTGGAGGGAACGATATGGCTTATAACAAAGCCAAAGAAGAAAAGAAATGGCGGCTCTGGAAAGAAGCCGAAGAAAATAAATTGCGGAGCTTAGGCGTTGATGAAGATACCATTGAAAAGCTCCGTGTCCACGATTGGGAAGTATTCAACTCTGACAGAAGGTTTTACCAGAGACTAAAGGATGTGGCTACATACCTTGAGGAAATGGAAGCCGATGCGGAACTGCCCGAAATAAGAAGCGTTGACGACTTGCTTAACAGCATTGAAAACCAGAAGCTCCATCAGGCTCTTATCATGGTGGACAAGCTGACTTTGCAAATTGCACTTTGGAAAATGGAAGGCTTTAGTAGCTCTGAGATTTCTAAAAAATGCGGTTTATCTGTTAATGCAGTAAATTTCCGTATGTGGCATCTGAGAAAAAAGTTAAAAAAACTTTTTGACATCTAATATTAAGACCGTTGCCACGGGCTATGGGATGAGAGGCAAAAACTCTCATCCCATTTTCCTTGTGTGGCGAGAATGGGAATGTTCCTTGAAAAGTGAATACCCATTCGCCTAATACTTCCTCTTTGTGATTGTGATGAGCATAAGCGTGTGCAGCGGTACGCCAAGACCTGCCGACAAGCAGAAAAGCGATGAAAGGTGGTGAGCGATTTCTTACCGACTCAAAATATCGGGCAGCTCCCGATTACGCCATAACCCACAAAGAGAACTATGGTACTCCCGTCCAGTCACAGTCCGAACGGTAATCAATCCGTCGCAGGCAATGAGGGCGGCTCTGGCAGACCGTCAGAGGGGGAAACACCCGTGGAGTCAGTTCGCTGCTGACCGTTTGGCGACTTCCCTGCGCTTTTAGCGCATTAGCATTTTGGGGTGTCGAGGACAAATAAAAATGCTCCTATTCATATATAGTCAAACACAAGGCGGTCATTGAAGCAGAGAATTGTTTATACTCTCCCGACCTTAAAAACTTCCTTGTGTTTGACTGCTTACATAGGCAGATCGTGTTTGCCTAAATAAGATAGGAGGTCATACACATATGGAAAGAAAAATAAAGCGGGGCGATATTTATTATGCCGACCTTAATCCAGTTATAGGCTCGGAGCAAGGTGGAATACGCCCCGTACTTATCATTTCTAATAATATCGGAAACAAGCATAGCCCCACGGTCATTGTTGCCGCTATTACAAGTAGAGCGCATACAAAAAGCAGATTGCCTACACATAAAAATATAAATGAATTTTCAGGTTTGACTCAAAACTCAGTCGTACTTTTAGAACAGATACGCACTATTGATAAGCAACGCCTGCAGATGTTTTTAGGAACTCTGGACAGGCGTTTTATGGTATCTGTTGACGATGCGCTGTCAATTAGTTTAGCTTTGGAAGGGAGGAAGAAAAGTGCATGAGTTTAAATTAGACAACTATTATGCTGCACTGAAATTGATAGAGATACTTCTGGAAATGGGAAAAATCAATCAAGCTACTTATGCAAATATAATGCGTCATCAAGATTTGCACATTTCACAAGCGGCTTGAAATTGGCTACAATGTAGCTGAAATTAAGGAGGTATCGTTATGAATACAGCAATAAACGAGTACAATTACAGATTTAAACTTACTGATTATTCCTTGTTTGATAGGAACAGAGAAAGGCTGGTGGCAATCTATGGTCGTGTTTCCACGGAACACGAAGCACAGCTCTCTGCGTTAGAAAATCAGTTACAATGGTATGACGACCAAGTCAAATATCATCCAAACTGGACAGTCTGCGAACGGTATATTGATGAAGGAATTACTGGAACGCAGGCAAAAAAACGCCCTGCCTTTTTAAGAATGATTGATGATGCGAAACACGGGAAGTTTGATTTAATCGTAACCAGAGAGGTTTGCAGATTTGCCCGTAATGTTGTAGATACTCTCGTAGTAACAAGAGAGTTAAAAGGGATAGGCGTTGAAGTGTTTTTTATTGATGATAATATTTGGACAATGGACGGCGATGGCGAATTGAGATTGTCATTGATGGCAACACTGGCACAGGAAGAAAGCCGCAAGACTTCTGAGCGTGTAAAAGCAGGTCAGAAAATCAGTCGTGATAATGGTGTCCTTTATGGCAATGGAAATATCCTCGGATATGACCGGGCAGGAGACACCTATGTTATCAATGAGGAACAAGCCGAGACAGTCAAAATGATATTTGATCTTTATTTACAAGGTTATGGATCAATGAAGATTGCTAAGATACTGACGGAAAGAAAAAGGAAAACTGCATCAGGACTTGTGAAATGGAGTGTATCTAATATAATGCGGGCTATCCGTAATGCCACATACACAGGTACGAAGTGTTACAATAAATCCAGAAGCAATAATTTCTTGGAACAAAAGCGCATCAACAACTTGGATATGTCTACTTATGAATATGTAGAGGGAGATTTCCCTGCTATTATTTCACAAGAGGTTTGGGATAAGGCACAGCAGATACGAATGAGCAGAATGAAGCCTTCTCTGGTATCCACAGAAAAAACAACCCACAGTAAGCGGGACTCAAAAGATATTTGGGTCAACAAATTAAGATGTTCCTGCGGCTCGTCTTTCCGTAAAAATCGGTGGCACACTAAGAAAGACGGAGGAACTTCGTATGGTTATCAGTGCTACAATCAGCTTAATAATGGTACAAAAAGGAAAAGAGCTGAACTTGGTCTTGATACGGATGGCTACTGCGATATAAAAATGATAACAGACTGGAAACTCGACTTTATGGCGAAAGAGCTGTTAGAACATTTGTGGCAGAGCCGGAAACAATCTGTTCTTATTGCAATAGACCTTATTAAGAGGTATTATAAAGAGGACAGAGGGAGCAACAGCTATTCTGATGCGATTGCTCTGCAGACAAAATTGGATAAAGCGCAGACCCGGTTGACAAATCTCATTGCGATGCGGGCGGACGGAGAATTGTCAAAAGAAGAATATCAAAATATGCGTGTGCCGATTGATACAGAAATTCAGCAGCTTCAGGACAAGTTAAAATCTGCAGATACTGATAAACAGCCGACAAGAGGTTTAGAGCTTGACGAGATTATTAAGACGCTGAATACGCTGATTGATTTCAGCGGCACAAAGATTAGCAGGGATGTTATCAATCAATTCGTGTATAGAGTAACGCCGACAACGGATAAGACCTTTGACTGGTATATTCATTTACACGGAACGGTTGATGCCAAGGCGACATTTACTGCTGATGGTAGAAAGGGACGGGCAATTATCAGGTTAGAGGAAATCGAGCAGATTTCCTCATTACATAGGAAAGAGAATGAGAGTAACAGCGATTTCATAAAAAACCCCATTGTTTTTTCCTTTCTGCACAGGCAGCACTGAACAACAAATAAGAATTTTCTGAATAGAAAATATATTGTCCAAGCATAAAAATTGCCTTATTTCTGATATTATGTCAGAGATAGGGCAATTTTCTTATGGGGAAAACTTGTTTTCTGGGCATACTATATAAAAAAGTAAGGTGCTCATTATGAAAGAAAACGAGATTTTTGATAAAACTTCCAGACAAATTTTGGCTCCGGCTTTAAATGACTTCGTACTGTGGATTTTGTCAGAGGCCTGCCGTGATGGAATACATCGAGTGTATTTCCTTGCCAGAGACGGTTATCTTATGCACCGCTGTGCACAAGTATATGTAAACAAGCTGCAGCTTCCTTTGGAATGCCGGTATTTATACTGTTCCCGGTACTCTTTGAGGCTGCCTTTGTATCACAGAGACATGGAGACTGCCCTGAACTATATCTGCCGAGGAGGTATTGAGGTCACTGTCGAGAAAATCCTTAAACGTTCCGGCATTCGTGAACCAGAAAAGGAGAGGACGCTGAAACTCCTGGGATGGGAGGAAGAAAGAGACCGGCCCCTGCCGTATTCCTATTTGAAGAAAATCAGGCAGAAACTGAAGGGCTGTCCTTTTTTTCTGAAAGCAATGGAAGTAAACTCCAGGAAGAAACTTCCTTCTCTTCTTGGCTATCTGGAACAGGAGGGACTTCTGGATGAGACACCTATGGCCCTGGCAGACAGCGGGTGGACAGGATCCATGCAGAAAGAAATCAATCAGGCTCTTAAAATACTGGGGAAAAGCGGCCAGTTGTCAGGATATTACTGGGGGCTTTATGAACTGCCGGAAGGGATAAAAAGGGAAAACTATCACTGTTATTATTTTTCTCCGGAAAAAGGTTTGAGAAAAAAGGTTCATTTCAGCAACAGCCTTTTTGAAAGTATTTTCAGCGCACCTCACGGGATGACAACAGGATATGAGAAAAAGAATGGAAGGTGGGAGCCTGTCTGTGGACCGGGAAATGAAAAAAAGAAAAGATTTCTGGAAGAACTGGAGAGTATCCTTCTGGAGTATGCAGAAAAGCAGGCGGAAAGAATAGAGGATATAGAAAAACTTCCTTTAGAAAAAAATAGGAGAGAAATCAGCAGGCAACTGAGACGGATTATGGGAAAACCTTCGTTTCAGGAGGCGGAAGCTTTCGGAAATCTCCCTTTTTCAGATGATGTCTTTGATACAGAAGGGCAGATGACAGCGGAAAAGCTCACAGAAGAAGAATTGAAAGCCAACCATGCCTGGAATAAGATCCGCCGGATGAGCGGTTTCAGCAAGGGGTATGTGAAAGAAAGTCCCTGGTATGAGGGCAGTGCAGTCCTTTATGGGAAAAGTCCCGGATGGGACCTGCTGATGTACCGTATATATAAATATCTGCTGTATTTAAGAAAAAAATATTCCCCTTCCAAGAAGAACATCAAAGAGAAAGTTCAGGATGTTCTCCTGGAAAGGGAAAGTCTTTAAGAGAATTTATTTATCCTGGGCGCCTTTATGGGAAGCCTGGGATTTTTCTCCCTTGGGAAGAATGACATTTAAAAGAATAGCCACAATAGTAGCCAGAACAACCGGTGATGAACCGAAAATCGTAGTCACCCATCCAGGAAAAGCACTGAGGGATCCGGAAGCCTGTGTAACGCCCATTCCAAGAGCTACGGAGAGACCTACAATAGAAGTATTTCGATAATTCATTGCCTGCTGCATGATCAGCTTGATCCCCGTCATAGCGATAGAGGCAAATACGGAAATTGTGGCGCCTCCAAGTACACACTGAGGAATGGTGGTAAGGAGTGCAGAAAATTTCGGTACCAGTCCGGCAATGATCAGGACAAGAGCGGCAAGTCCCAGAACACAGCGGTTAATAACTTTGGTGGTAGTAACGATACCTACGTTCTGACTGTAGGTAGCTGTGGGAAGACCGCCGAATACAGCGCCGATAATATTTTCAATACCATACATGACGATGCCCCCCTGGAGCTCTTTAGTAGTGGGCTCGCGATCCATACTGCCTACTGTAGTAGCAGATAAGTCTCCAATAGCCTGTATGGAATTAATAGCGAATAAAACGCCTATGGCGATACAGGCTGAAGGCTCAAAGCTGACGCCGAAATGGAATGGCTGAGGCAGCTGAAAAAATCCTGAAGAAGAAATTCCGGAGAAATCGATCATTCCGAAACATGCCGCCAGAGCATAGCCTGCGATAATACCGATAAGGATAGAGGCTAGCTTTAAAAAGCCTTTGGCAAAATGGTTCAGCCCTGTTACTACTGCCAGAGTAAAGAAGGCAACCAGCCAGTTCTGCCAGGAACCATAGTTTTCGCTGGAAGTTCCGCCGGCCATATAATTTACAGCTGTGGGATACAGAGAAAGGCCGATGGTGAAAACTACAGTACCGGTGATGATAGGCGGAAAGAGGACACGGATTTTTTTTACGGTAATGCCTACGATAATGGCTATGACACCGCCGACTATCTGAGCCCCCAGAATTGTGCCTACGTCAAATTCTCCGGCAATGGCCTGCATACTGGGAACATAGGCAAAACTGATTCCCATGATCACAGGAAGTTTTGCCCCTAACTGAAAATTTTTTCCTTTAATAATAGGAAAAAGCTGAAGCAGGGTACTAATGGCAGAGACAAACAGGGCAGCCTGAATAAGGATGACCCGGTCCTGGTCATTAAGACCGGCCACACCGGAAACGATGATGGCGGGAGTTACACACCCTACAATCATGGCAACTACGTGCTGAAGAGCCAGAGGAAGGGCCTGGGAAAAGCCAGGAACGCCGTCCAGCTCAAAGATAGAAGCTTTGGTTGACATAAGTGAATCCTCCTGGGTAATATGTAATTTTTAATACTTATACTACTTTACACAATTAGAACCGGCGTGTAAAGAGGAACCTGAGAAAAAGGGGATTTTTGTAATATTTAGGTATATATAAACAAGTTGACTGGAGGGTAACGTATATGTTACTATTGATGCATGGAATTAAAACCCGGAGAATATTGAGGAGAGATAATGAATAAGCAGGAAAATGTCCAGTTCCTACTACTGGAGAAGCAAAAAAACACAAGAAAAAATGTGATTGAACAGTACGTGAAATTTCGAAAGGATAGAAATTTGACTCAGGAGGAATTGGCCGGTATTATCGGGGTGTCCAGACCGAGTATCAGTCGGTTCGAAAGCGGAGATTATAACCCTACTCTGGATATGATGGTAAAAATAGCAGAAGGATTGGAACTGAATTTAGATATTTCATTAAAGCAGAAAGAAGGAGAGGAAAATGAGCAATAGAAAAACAGACAGCTTGTTTTATACGAATATAGAAAATTACGAGGGTTTGGAACCCCTTTTTGATAAGTTGGAGAATTATGCAAAAAATGGAATTAACCCTGTTTATATTGTCAACCGGCCTCTGGGAGAGAAAAAATACAAATATAATTATGAAAAAGCTTTTGTTTTGCTGATTCCTAAACACAAACTTATCTTTGTCAATTATGGAGGAAATCCAGAGGCGTTTGAAGACTTTGCCGAGGACATGATAGACGATCTGGGACACCTTTCGGATAGATATGAGTATATGAAAGTTTTAGGGAGACCACGCCAATGGAGAAAGGCATTTACGGCATTTTACGATTATGATGAAATTGAGAGAATGCATCTGCAGGATTTCCTGGATAAAAACAGATTGCATTCAAGGGAGGAAGAAAGAAAAGGAGAGTTTTTGATCTCTTTGCTTACGGGGAGTATTAACGATATAGAAAGAACAGGCGTGGACTATCCGGATACTCTTCTTGAAAAGATAAAGAAAAAAATTATTCTGTTTGATGGTGATCAGACCAGATTTATTTTTGATGAACCCCATAAAGACAAAATCATTATCCAGGGACTGGCAGGTACGGGAAAAACAGAGCTGTTGCTCCATAAAATAAGGGAATTATATGTTAGGAAGGAAGATCTAAAAATAGTATTTACTTGTCATAATAAGATACTTGCAGAGAATTTGAGAGAACGTATCCCAGAATTTTTCGATTTTATGAAGGTTGATGAGCAGATAAAGTGGCAGGAGCGCTTATGGGTGATGAGCAGTTGGGGATCTAAAGGAGACAAAAATTCAGGCGTTTACAGCTATGTCTGCAATTATTATAACCTGCATTTCGAAAGATTTTCTTACAATGTTACGTTCGATGAAATTTGCCGGAAAGCATTGAAGGAATTGAATGAATTAGAAAATTTTGCACCATGTTTTGACTATATATTAATTGACGAGAGTCAGGATTTTACAGACGGATTTTTTGAACTGTGCAGAAAGGTTACAAGATATTGCCTTTACATTGCAGGGAATATTTTCCAGAATGTTTTTGAAAAAGAAATGATAAGTGAAGTAAATCCAGATTTTCTTCTGAATAAATGTTATAGAACAGATCCAAAGACACTTATGTGCGCACACGCTATTGGCATGGGATTGTTCGAAAAGAAGCATTATTTAAGATGGCTGGATGATAAGTCATGGGAAGCCTGTGGATATGATATCAGGAAGGAAAAAGGTTTTTATGATCTTTACAGAAGACCTCTGAGACGTTTTGAAGACTTGGGGAGTACAGGAATCAAAAATATAGAACTCATTGAGACAGATCCTGAATTATATCTGCCCCGAATTCTTTCAATTATTGAAAACCTGACGAAGGAGAACCCTTCATTACAGCCAGATGACATAGGAATTATGTTTCTGGAAAATGATAACAGGAATTATCAGCTTGCGAGCAATCTTCAGATTGCAATAGGAGAAAGATTCCAATGGGATGTTAATATTGGATATGAATCAAAGAAAAAGAGCAGAGGCAGTGTATTTGTAAGCAATAAGAATAATGTGAAAGGCCTGGAATTTCCCTTTGTGATATGTCTTATGCAGTCTGGCTTGGACGGAGACCTGCAAAACAGGAATTCTATTTATATGATGCTCACCAGATCTTTTATTACATCGTATTTTTTGATGCCATCTGGAGAAAGTGAGAAAATTGAGAAAATTAAAGAAGGGATAAACTTTGTCGAGAAAAATGGATATCTTCATATTCAGGAACCGGATGAGTCGGAAAAAGAAAAATTAAATAATGCCATAATTAAGAGAACAAATATTTATAAATCGCAGAGGGATATTGTGGAAGAAATTATGGATATGATTGGTATTGAGAAAATATATAGAGAAAAACTTCATGCGATTATTCGCAGCGCATATAAAAATGAACTGGATAGAGACAGATTATATGATATTGTCAGAGCAAATTATAATCTGATGAATTAAGGAAGTTGAGAGGTTTATGGAAAAATACATTGAAATATATCCAGGTGAATATTTTACAGATAAAATAATGAAGCCAATAAGGAAGAAACAGGATGTTATCCTGCTGTTGCTGGAAACCGTAAAGATTATTTCAGACAATGTGGGGAAAACAGCAGATGGACAGAGCAAAGTAATCCTGTATAAAGATAAAATGAGCAGAGTCTTTTACGAGACAAAAGATAAATTTTTTTCAATAAGTTTTCCATTTTCTATAGAACAAAAAGGCGGTAATTTTAAAATATATGATAAAGTTACAGAGCTGGAAATAGACAGCAGAAGATTGTCCATGCTTATAAGGATTTTTTCTTCAGAATCCCATATGGCTTTATCATTAGAGCGGGTGGTAGATGATATTCTGGAAAGTGCAGAAGATTATGAATATCAAAATATCGATGAAGTATGGTATTTGGTCTTTCTTTTATGGAATATGGAAGATGGATATATAAGATACGATTATGATCCACTATACGAAAAAGGGCGTATACATCCACTTAATCATCTGGATATTAACTATTCATCGGAAGCTACATATAAAATCGGTATAAATAGAAAAATCAGTATAAAAGAATTTATCAATATTTTAGATATAAAAGCGGACTGTGCTTTTATTGTAGGATAATATTTATATTATTATATTGTGATAGCAACAGAAAGGCGGTTAAAGAAATGGAAAATACAGAGATTCTGGCAATATACGGGAAAGATTATAAAGATATGACAAAGAAACTTCTGGAAGAGGCTTGTCTGGCCTCCAGGATACCAGATAAAGAATGCCGTATTGGCATAAAGCCCAATCTGGTGTCTCCTTCAGACCCTTCCCGGGGGGCTACCACTCATCCGGAAATCGTAGAGGGGATCATTGAATATCTTCAGGAACGTGGCTTCCATGATCTTGTTATGTTAGAAGGCTCCTGGGTGGGAGACAAGACAGAGGACACAGCCAGACTATGCGGATATTATGACCTCTCAGAGAAATACGGTGTAGACTTCCTGGATATGCAGAAAGACAGCTATGAAACCTATGACTGTGAAGGGATGGAACTGAAAATCTGCGATGAAGCAAAAAAGCTGGATTTTTTGATCAATGTGCCGGTAATGAAGGGACACTGCCAGACAAAGATTACCTGTGCGCTGAAAAATATGAAAGGATTGATCCCAAACTCCGAGAAACGCCGTTTCCATTCTATGGGACTGCACAAACCTATTGCCCATCTGGCTGTGGGAATACATCAGGACTTTATTGTAGTGGACAATATCTGCGGAGACTGGGATTTTGAAGATGGAGGAAATCCGGTAGTGATGAACCGGATTATGGCCGCTGCAGATCCGGTATTGTGTGACGCTTACGTGGCTCATCTTATGGGATATGATCTGGAAGAGATTCCCTATATCCAGATGGCAGCAGATCTGGGTGCAGGACTGGAGGACTGGGAACTGGCTGAGTTTCGGGAATTAAATCTTCCGAAGGAAAAGGCTGTGGTTCCCAAGGACAGAAAAATCGTGGAACTTCAGGATACTGTAGAAGAGGTAGAATCCTGCAGCGCCTGTTACGGATATCTGATACCAGCTCTTCAGCGTCTGAAGGAAGAGGGGCTGATGAAAAATCTGAATGAGAAAATCTGCATCGGCCAGGGCTTCCGGGGAAAGACTGGAGAGCTGGGCATTGGACAGTGTACCAGAAAGTTCCGACACTTCCTGAAAGGCTGTCCGCCTACAGAAGAGGAAATCTATCAGTTCCTGAAAGAGTATATCCAATAGAAAAGAATTGGTTTGTATGACCAAAGTGTTACTAAAAAATGACAGATTTTGTCGGAAATGGTTGTTTTTTGCAGAAAATAGGATATAATTATATAAAAGTATGCTGTCAAGCCACCTGCAGTCCTGCAGATGGCTTGATGTTTGTAAAAAGGAAGGAGAAAAAATTTGATATTTAACTCGCTGACATTTATTTTTCTTTGTTTTATTCCATGTATTCTATGTATACTGGCGGCGGAAAAGGCAGGGGGGCGTTTCCGTATACGGATTCAGAATGTGATACTGCTCCTCTTTTCTCTGCTGTTCTTTGCCTGGAGCGGAACTCAATACATAAAAGTTCTGGTTTTCCTTATTGTATTGAACTATGTTCTGGGACTTCTGGGAAAACGGTCCAGAGTCTTGCTGATCATAGGCGTGGTTTTGAATCATAGGAGGGTACATTCCCCGATGCTTGCATCGTAACTTGCTTAACGATACATGAGAAAAGTGATAGAATGTAAGCGGGAAGGAGAAGTTGTAGATGAGTGAAAATATCCACA
>NZ_NFHH01000033.1 GCF_002161285.1 Blautia sp. An81
CAGTTTTGAAAGGTAAAAATATATCTGCCTGCTTTAGGATGGAGAGTTTTCTAAAAAAACGGGTTATCTACATTCTCCGGCTTTTCCATTGGTTTTATCCACTTCCATTGGAAAGACCTCCCCCTTTTTTCACTTTTTGTATATATTTGCTATATATTTTCCCTCTTGGCAGGCATCACTTCCTTTGCTATACTTATCTTAGTTGTATGACGATCTATCTTCATCAACTGGAAATATATCTTCTTTTGTTTTCTGCTGTCCCAGGCTTTCTAACAAATCAGAAGATATATTTTTTTGCTTCTTTTCAATCCCGTTTTTCTTCAGATAATAATGCTCATACAGCTGTTTCATAAAATCTGATATCTGTTCCATCAGATAATGGTTCTTCTGTGCCTGGTCATCCCAGCTGCATGTATGGGTAATGCTCCCCTGCCAGTTCTTCTGCCGGTTAAATCCCTCATTCTCTATTTTCCACCGTTTTCTCCCTGTTTCTGCCATCTTTTCTGCATTCCCTTTCGTGATCTTCATACTGCTCAGCCATTGGAATTCCCTTACGCTTCCCTCCTCTTCTTCCCGGTATCTTAATACGTTCACCTGCCTTCCCTCATGATCGATATCATTCACGAATTCTGCTTTCCCTGCTCTTCCTTTTTCCGGTATCTTTTCGTATTCTTCCGCTATACTTGGTATGCTCCCCTTTTTATAGCGGATCAGAAACTCCCACTTATATTCCCTGCACAGTTCCATGACCGGGTTTGACGCATACAGACTGTCTGCCAGCAGCAGGATCGGCAGCCGCGGAAATCTTTTCTTGATCCGCTCCGCCAGCCGAAAGAATGCTTTTGTTTCACAATCCTGTTTGATCTCTTCTGCACTCATGTTTTCCTGTCGTTTCCGGTCTTCCCCATTGTTTTCGATGAACTCGCTTCCTATGCTGGCTACCAGTTTTTCGCCGAAATAGATCTTTGCCTCCAGCACATCCCGGTGATACAGCGTGATCTCTTTATCCGTCCCTTTATTGCTGCACCGTTCCAAACAGTGTTCATTCAGTTTCCTCTGTCCGCAGTAAAGCTGTGTCCCATCTACGATGACCAGCCATTTCTTCTTATACCTTGCATCCTCAAAACTCCGTTTCCGGATCAGGTGGTATACCAGATCCTGCTTGATCTCTTCCAATTCCATTGGATCCAGTTTTTCCAGGTATTCATTCTCTGTTACATGGTGGGGGAGATATTCCCCGGCTTTTTCGCCCATGAACACAGACAGGTTTTTAGAGATCGTCTCATCATTAAACCGTTCCGTCATTTCCTGCATACTGTCAATTCCTGCGATCCCCTTATAATATAAGGTCCCCAGCATCATCCGATTGGAATATGTGATATAGCTGGGATGCCGGGGATCTTTTGTCTGGGAAAATTTCCAGAAGAGCTGGCTGTAAAATCTGTTTTGAATCTTATTCAGTTCTCCAATTGGATTTTTTTCAAGTTTCTTTTGTATTCTTCGTTCTTTTCTTCCCATTTCAACCTCACTGCGAAAAAGTTTTTTTGTCATATTTCTATTTTCGCAGTGAATCCATGTGTTTTCAATAGGTTTTAGTGCGAATTATTTTTACCTGTCAGAACTGCCTTACATTTTTTCGGATAATTTATCGTCTCTGTTTCCTGTAATACCACATAGAAATCAGGGTTCCTATAAAAGCTGCAGAAGCAAGGAAATTATAGCCGGTCTCAATATTGAAATTTTCCGTCAGCACGCCTACCGCCCAGGGAAAAAGAGTCATTCCCACAGCGTAGACTGCCTGGAAAAATCCCATAGCTGTAGAATTCTTCTCCCTTGGAACTTCCTTCATGGATTCTGACGTTAAGTAAGAAAGAAGGATACCTGTTGACATTCCAGGGAATGCCTGGAGTACAAAAATCGCATAAATATTTCCCACTGCCGGCACCAGAATACAGTAAACCGCCGTAAGGAAAAATACCAGAGGCACATAAAAGGCCGGCCCTTTTTTCTCACAGAGGTCTGTAGAAGCAAACTGGGCGGAAACAACTGCTGCTATCATATAGAAAATAGAAGCACAGCCGATAAACAGGGCCGAAGCCCCCAGGTTCTCCAGAATCTGGGTAGTAAAGGACATGGCAGTTGCCATCTGGATTCCCTGCTGTATCAGGGCCAGAAAGGCAAACAGGATTAAGCGCTTATTCCCACATACGGAGAGATAACTCCCTATTCCGGGCCGTTCCTCCTTTTTCCCCTTTACAGGAACCAGGTCTTCTTTTACAAAAATCCCTCCTGTAACTCCGGCAATTCCGGCGATAACTCCCGCACCGCAGAGAAATGCCATTCCCATCTTTCCATAGAAGCAGGAGCTAAATACAAAGGCAAGACACATGCCCAGGTTACAGGCCATGATTACCTTGCTGGTAGCTTTCTGCTGCTCCTTTTTGGAAAAGTAGTTGGAATACATTACCATGTAGGCAATCCACATAGACGCAGCAGATCCGGAAATCAGATTTGCAGCCAGAAATCCCGGTCCTGTAGGAACAAGGATTCTCACAGCACAGGCAAGACCGGCAAGACCGGCTCCCAAAATAACAAAAATCTTATGTCTTCCCGCATAGTCCGCCAGAACTCCCAGAGGAAGCCGGAATATCAGCTGGGTAATTCCATAAGCCCCCACAATGGTTCCTGTAAATCCTGCAGCCACACCTGCTCCAGTCAGGAAAGGCGTCTGATAGGGAATATGAAGGTACAGGGCAAACCAGAAAAGAACTACCACCACCAGAAGGAGTCCTTCTCTGGAAATACCTTTTTTCTTTTGTCTTCCCATAGCTTATTCACACTCAACCAGATGAATCTGTACAGCCTCATAGTCATCTGTCACTATAGGCAGGAGATAACCTCCATTCATCAAAGCTGCTCCTGATAAATTTAATTCTGTCCCTTCAACATGATAAATGGCTTCTGGTTTCAGCCCTCTTGCATAGACAAACTGGAAAGGAGGATTGGCTTTTGTCCGAAGGACCACTGCGTTAAGCAGAGACTCTTTCTGGTCTGGAGATACAAACTGCCATGCCACATAGTTAGACTTTGTGCCGTCGTCAGACAGTCTGTAGTAGTCTCCATTCTGGATCAGATCATAATATTTCTTAAATTCTTCAATCTGCTCCTTAACAATCTCTTTTTCTTCCTGACTCATCTCTGTAATATCCAGCTCATAACCAAAGGTTCCTGCCATGGCAACCACACCTCTGGTCTTCATGGATACGCTTCTTCCCGTCTGGTGATTAGGGCATACAGACACATGGGCGCCCACTGTAGATACCGGATAAGCAAAGGAAGTACCGTACTGTATCCGAAGCCTCTCTATGGCATCTGTGTCATCACTGCACCAGATCTGAGGATGATAATACATCATTCCCGCATCAAATCTTCCGCCGCCGCCGCTGCAGCCTTCAAAGAGCACATTTGGAAATCTCTTTGTGATTTTTTCCAGGAAATCATATAACCCCAGAATATATCTGTGGAATACCTCTCCCTGTCTCTCTGGAGGAAGTTCAGCAGACCATACATCGGTCATGTGACGGTTTGCATCCCATTTTACATATTCAATATTCGCGCTTTCCAGGATTTCACACATTCTGTTAAAAATATGTTCTCTTACGTCTTCTCTGGAGAAGTCCAGCACCAGCTGATTTCTTCCTCTTGTAAGGGAATGTCCAGGCACCTTCAAAGCCCAGTCCGGATGTTCTCTGTAAAGATCACTGTCCTCTGATACCATTTCCGGTTCAAACCAGATTCCAAATTTCAGACCGATTTCATTTACGCCGTCTACCAGCCTCTTCAGACCTCCCGGCAGTTTGGTTTCGTTCACCACCCAGTCTCCCAGTCCGCTGTTATCATCGTTTCTCTTTCCAAACCATCCGTCGTCCATAACCAGCATCTCAATACCCACTTCTTTTGCCTGTCTGGCAATCTCCAGAAGCTTATCTGTGTCAAATCCAAAGTAGGTTGCCTCCCAATTGTTGATCAGAATAGGTCTCCTTGCATTCTTGAATTTTCCTCTGCAGATATTCTGGCGGATTGCTTTATGGTAATTTCTGGACAGTTTTCCCAGACCTTCTGAGGAAAAGGACAGCAGCACTTCCGGAGCAGTGAAAGCCTCTCCCTCTTCCAGAAGAAAATCAAACTGGGTGTCATGGATACCCATGGTGAGACGGGTATTATTTGCCTGGGAAACTTCTGCTTCAGCCTGGAAATTTCCGCTGTATACAAAGCAGGAGCCCCAGCACCAGCCGCTGTCTTCTGTAGTATCCTGTTTTGCCAGGATTACAAAAGGATTGTACTGATGGCTGGAATATCCTCTTCTGCTTCCAATGCCCTGTACTCCGTGGTGAAGATGGCTTCTCTCCATTACACGTTCCATAGCGTGACGTCCGTAGAACTGGATAAAGTCCATATCTTTCTGATGGAAATCCAGACACATAGAATAAGCTCTTCTAAGATGAACGCTCTCGCTGCCTTTGTTGATGACCTTGCAGGCTCTGGTAATAATATCCAGGTTTTCAAAAACTCCGTAATAGAGGATAACTTCCACATGTCTGTGAATATCTCTCAGAGTAATCTTAAGGGTCTCTGCTTTCTCCTCTCCCTGGTACATGGCAGGGAGCCCTTCCAGAGCATACTTTCCTTCCAGAATTTCATGATCAATATATTTCAGGTTGGTTACCTGGCTTCCATCTGGATAAACTACACGGAGGCAGTAATCCCTGTAGTCTCCTGTTCCATAGCCCGGATATTCCAGAAGCTGAGTATCCAGGGAAAATCCTCTGTCGTCAATCCCCTCTGGATTTCCGGAAAATCCTCTGTCAATAGTCCTTCCCAGATAGGACATATCCGTGTCCCCTACGCTGGGACCATAATATGTATGAAACAAGAATCCTCTGTCTGCCTTCATCTGATATGCAGAATTTTTTGTTTTCAGTGTAAATACATTGTCTTTGCAGGTTATTGCCATTTTTGTCTCCTCCTGTTTTATTCTTTGATCAGCCCGAAATGTTTCATGGCCTCATAAATACCATCTTCTTCAATATCTTTCGTCACATAGGAACAGCATTCCTTAATAGACTCCTGGCTGTTTCCCATAGCAATGCTGTTGGGCACTGCCTCCAGCATGGAGCGGTCATTCTCACTATCCCCGAATACATAGCAGTCTTCTATGCCTTTTCCCAGATGCTGGCAGAGGAACCGGATTCCTGTAGCCTTGGAATAATCTCTCTGCACCACCTCATACATATTGTATCCCCTGTCTATGCACAGAAAATACCTGGAAAGATATTCTTTTAATTCCTGATTTTTTCTTTCTGGTTTCAGTATTACCAGAAGCTTATCAAAGACCTTCTCACTGCCCTGTATCACTTCTTCAATATCTCTTCCCTGAAGTTCAAATGCATCCTGAGCTCTCTTTATCCAGCCCTCTTCGTCGGGCACCTGATGGTCAAAATAAATGGCGTCGGAAGCCTCATAAAACACAGGGACCTTATACTTTCGCACTGTCTCTGCTATCTGAGTGCAGAACTCATTGCTCAGCTTCACTGAAAGCAGTTCCTTATTCCCCAGGAAAATGTTCGTACCGCAGCCGCATACATATCCATCAAAACCAAGGCTGGTGATTTTTTCTAGAAGGCTTGTTCTTGTTCTGCCTGTATTTATAAAAAGCAGATGGCCTTCCTCCCTGGCCATTTTTATGGCTTTTCTGGTACTTTCAGGAATCTTTCCGGTGCCTTCTGTAATCAGCGTGCCGTCTATGTCAAAAAACAACAGTTTCTGTTCCATTGTCCGTTCTCCTTTGCTGACTCATTGCTGTTCTCCGTTTTTTATTATATAATCTTATCAGAATAGAATCTATCTTTTTTTATATAATTTTATTGTTAAATTGTTGCACGATTAAATACCTGCACCAATATTGCCAAAGGAGTTCGTTTATGGAAAAAAAATCAACCTCCAGGCAGGCCTCTCTCACCGTTTATTTCTGTGGAAAAGAAGAGTGTCAGCCCGGACATTATTTTGGTCCTGCCGTCCGCCCTCATTATCTTATCCATGTAATCCTGGAGGGAAAAGGCATCTTCCAGAAAAGCGGTGTCACTTATTCCCTGAAAAAAGGAGATGCCTTTCTCATTCCCCCCATGGAGTCTACTTACTATCAGGCAGATAAGGAAAATCCCTGGAGCTATGCCTGGGTTGGCTTTGACGGAAGCGCATGTCCGGAAATTCTGTCACAGACTGTGTTTTCTGATTCCTTTATTTATCAGAATCCCGGCAGCAATATCTCTGCTCTTCTGGCCTGTATGGAACGGCTTCTGGCCTCCTTTCGGGAATCCCATGGCCGTCAGTTGGAGCCCATGGGAAATCTTCTTATGTTACTTTCCTTTATGCAGAATCCCTCTCCGGAAAAAAGCCGGGATTTTTCTGATGAATATTTCAAAGCAGCCAGAGAATATATAGAGCACAATTACAGTTATGATATCCGTATCTCCGATGTAGCAAGACATGTGGGAATAGACCGGACTTATCTGTACAAAATATTCATGGAACATGGAAAAACCTCGCCTAAACAGTACCTGCTCTGGCACCGGCTGCGAATGGCTGTACAAATGCTCTGTTCCACAGATTATACCATTACAGAAATCGCTCTGTCCTGTGGATTTAAGGACGCTCCTTCTTTCTGTAATTACTTCAAAAAGCACATTGGTTTTACTCCCAGAGCCTTTCGAAAAGAATTTCAGGACCAGGGAAAGACTATTCCCGTAAACAATAAATTACTGTAATTTTCAAAAAGGAGCTGTCCCATTAATCATATATCAGGAATATTCCTGATTTTGGTTAACGGGACAGCTCTTTTATTTTCACTATCCTGAAACATATGAACGAATAATTGCCAGCCTATCAAACACCTACCGGCATCACAAAGAAATACATGACGATAAAGTGACAGATGCTTCCTCCCATGACAAAAAGATGAAAGATTTCATGTGAGCCAAAATTTTTATGCCTGGAGTTAAATATAGGCAGTTTCAAAGCATAAATGACGCCGCCTATGGTATAAATCAGTCCTCCTGCAAGAAGCCATCCGAATCCTGCCGGAGAAAAAGCTTTTACAATAGGCACAAATGCAAATACGCACAGCCATCCCATTCCGATATAAATTACGGAAGAAAACCACTTAGGGCAGGTAATCCAGCAAGCTTTTACAATAATTCCTATCAAGGCCACCGCCCATACGGCTCCACAGAGAAGATATCCGGTCCTTCCTTCCAGGGTAATCAGGCACACTGGGGTATAACTTCCAGCTATCAGTATAAAAATCATCATGTGATCCATTTTTCTCAGCCGCCGGTTTACCTTCTCCGTAGAATCTACCGTATGATAAATGGTGCTGGCTGCATAAAGCAGAATCATGCTCAAGATAAAAATACTCATTGCGATCATATAGATGCTGCCCGGTTCTCTGGCCGCTTTAATAAGCAAAGGCGCTGCTGCTATAATTGCCATAATGCAGCCTATAAAATGGGTAATAGCACTTCCCGGATCCTTGATTTTAAATTTCATACTCACCACTCCTGTTCTTGACGTTGCTGTTAATAGTATATTCCGAAATTTCATTTAGTATTATAAAGTTTATTATGTAGTTTTAAATACTACATCTGGTTATTCATTATACTACAGCAGACTTTCGTAAAAAGCAAGGGTGAGTTTTTGTATTTTTTTCTTTTTTTCTAAAAATAGATAGGACTGTTGTATGAAACAAAGTCCAGCATCGTTTCATACAACAGTCCCGTTCTTCTTATATTAACCACAGATATTCATAAGGACCCAGTACGATATTTTCCCAAAGACGCACGGTCTTTCCCTGAATCAGGTCATGAAGCTCTCCCGGCAGTCCAAACCAGTTCACAGTATTACAGTCTACTACCTGTTCCCTCTCGCTGAAATTTGCCAGTACCAGCATCTTATCCTCTTTGTGGAATCCAAACACAGCTTTGTTCTGGGTATCCACTGGTATAGAATGGAGTCTGGAAGAAAATACTTCATGGCTCTTTCTGATTTCTATCATCTCTTTAATTCTGCTGAAGATAATGCCTTCCACAGTACTCTGGTCATGACGGTTTGCAGCCTTATCCCAATCCATAGGCGGACGGTGGAGCCATCTGGAATCATGGGAGATTTCCGAATCTTTTTTATACTCCCACCAGTTCAGCTGGCCAATTTCATCTCCGCTGTAGAGAAGAGGGATACCTGTATAAGAAATAATAATGCTGTTCAGAAGAAGAATTCTCTTCACGGAAAGTTCCAGCTTATACCGGTCTTTCTCCACTACAGCCTCTTCCAGTCCGCACATAGAAGCCATGGTTCCGCTATTTCTGGCATCCAGTGTCTGAGGATTAAACTCATACAGCTCTCCTCTGGAGAAACTTCCCGGGAATTTTCCTTCCATAAACTGGATAATAAACTGCTTGTGAGCCTCTGGGTCCATTCCCAGATCCCGGATAATATTAGTCTCAAATCCCCATCCGATATCATCATGGCACCTTGCATAATTAATCCAGACTCCGTCTTCAGGAGTGCCATAGTCAATGGCAAGAGATTTCTCCATAAGTCTTACATCTCTGGTAGCCAGAGAGTTCCACAATAGGACCATAAGAGAAGCGTTGTACATAATGTGACATTCCTTTTCCTCAGGAGATCCGAAATACTTCACGATTTCATGAGGCTCTACTATAGCTTCTCCCAGGAAGATAACAGAAGGGCATACTTCCTCGACGATCATCTCGTACATTTTCAAAAGCGTATGAACCTGGGGAAGATTCATAGAATTTGTTCCCAGCTCCTTCCACATATAAGGAATAGCATCCAGGCGGAAAATATCAATACCCTTATTTGCCAATGTAAGCAGGACCTCAGCAATCTTATTAAACACATTGGGATTTTTGTAGTTCAGGTCCCACTGGAACTCATAGAACCTGGTCATAACATATTTATTGATATCTTCGTAGTAAGTAAAGTTCTTCGGCGCCACAGAAGGGAAAATTTCAGTCAGTGTTTTCTCATATTCTGAGGGAATACCATAATTGTCAAACATATAGTACATATCCTCATAGCCCGGCTCATTTTTCTTGGACTTCTGAGCCCATTCATGCTCTTTCGCCGTATGGTTCAGCACAAAGTCAATACAGGTCCGGATCCCTTTTCTCTTTAACTTTCCTACAACTCTTTCCAGCTGCGCCATTGTCCCCAGGCGCTTATCCACGTTCAAGTAGTCAGCTACCGCATATCCTCCGTCATTCTGGCCTTCCCTTGGCTGAAGCAAAGGCATAAAGTGTACATAGGTTACACCCAGGTCACTTAAATAGTCAATCTTTGACTCAAACTTCTTTAAGTCCTCACTGAACTTATCCACATACAGCATGATTCCCACCATCTGCTCTGACAGATACCAGGAATTTCCCTTTTTATCCTGCCGCTTCAATTGAGGGCTTCTGCTTGCTTTGGCTGTTTCCATGATGCTTACCAGCTGGTCATAAAAAAAGTTCGTGATTCCGTTTTCTCCGTAGAGTCCGTAATATAGACTCTTCAGCCTGTCCATTGACATATTTTTTTCTCCCTTCTATACATTCTTATTTATCATGTTCTGCTAATTGCCGATTTCTTGTGGAAACCTTTCCATAAGTTAAATATAAGGATTCCACTATGCTTTGTCAATCCCCGTCTTTCTTTTTCAGCAGGTTTCCCCCTGCTGCCACCGGATTTCCGTTATCTTATCCTCTACCTCCTCTTCTCCCTGGATTTTCCTTGTCAGAATATCTGTAAGTTCCAGGGAAATTTTGTCAATCTGCTGTACCACAGAACTGATTCTCGGAAAAACGCTTCTGGTTCTCTCTGTGCCATCATAGCTGATAATCTTCAGTTCTTCCGGTATCTTCTTTCCAAAGCGTTTTCCTTCCCACAGAAAAGCCTCTGCCAGAGGGTCTGAGGCAAATACGCCGTCTATATCCTGATACTTCTTCAGACATTCCGCAGCCTTTTCAGAATAATGCCTCATGTCAAATTTATCCTGGCTGATATAATCTTCCAAAACCTGGATTCCCTGAGACTCCAAACAATCCTTCAGCTCTCTGTGGGCCAGCCCTACGATTATATGTCCCTCTCTGGCATCCTCTCCATAAATACTTAATACCTTTTTACAGCCTTTTTCCATAAAATGTTCCGCTGCCATCCTGCCTGCTGCCCTGTGGTCCGATCTTACCATAGGGATATGCCCTCCGAAATCTCTGTCAAAAGAAACGATCACCCGGCTGCTCCTTAAATAAGCTTCGTCGTTAAAAGAATGAGTTGCGGTTATAATGCCGTCTACCAGATTATTTTCCAGCATATCCAGATAGTCCTGCTCTCCGTGCTCCATACTGACCGTACAGCAGATCATGGTCTTATATCCTTTCTTATATAATGCGGACTCCAGCTCCTGGACCAGCCTGGAAAAAAAGCAGTGATCCAGTGTCGGAATAAGGATTCCTATAATACCAGAACTGTTCTTTAAGAGATTCTGTGCAAGTACATTAGGCTTATAAGACAACTTTTTTGCTGCCTCCTCTATCCTCTTCTTTGTTTCATGTGCCACATATCCTTTTCCCGACAGAGCCCTGGAAGCAGTTCCCAGACCTACGCCTGCCAGATTTGCCACGTCTTTAATACTTGTCATATCTCAATTCCTTTCTGATTACAGCATATATGTTCTCCGAAAGACTCCAGATAATTCTCCCGTAAAAGCCTTCATATTTAATAAAATATCAAAGATTCTGCCTTCTGACAATACAAGGTTTGCCCCTGGATATCACAGTAAAAATTTTTCAAAATAATACTTGACTAATTTCATCTGATATGATATCTTAATATCAGTAACAATTACTATTATTAATCGTTCAGGACTTCCTGCGATAGAAAGGGGAGAAGCCTATGCCAGCATTAAAATACAGCCGACAGCGGGAATGTATCAGAGAGTTTGTTCAGAATTGTCACGAACATCCTACTGCGGATACAGTCTATGCAGGAATTAAAGAAGAATTCCCGAATATCAGTCTGGGAACTGTATACAGGAACCTTTCTCTCCTGGTAGAGCTGGGAGAGATTGCCAAAATTTCTACAGGTAATGGACCGGACAGGTTTGACTGCAATACCAGACCTCACAGCCACTTTATCTGCACACACTGCCATTGTATCAAAGATATTGAAATGGCTGATATGGACTATATCACCCAGAAAGTCTCTGAAAATTTTGATGGGGAGATCACTGCCCACACCACAACTTTTTACGGTATCTGTAAAAACTGCTTAAATGAAAAAAATTTACAGAAAAGTAGTTGACAGTTTTTCTCTAGTATGTTAGATTTGACATAGAGACAAAATAGTAATCATTACTATTATTAAATTCCTGTAAAAACCTGGCAAAGCCAGATTTTATAAAAATTCTATAAGAAAAGGAGAACAAAGTTATGAAGAAATTTGTATGTAATGTATGTGGTTATGTTTACGAAGGCGACGCTGCTCCTGAAAAATGTCCAGTTTGCGGAGCGCCTGCAGATAAGTTCACTGAGCAGTCTGGAGAAATGAGCTGGGCTGCAGAGCATGTTGTAGGTGTTGCTCAGGGCTCAAGCGAAGATATCATGGAAGACTTAAGAGCTAACTACGAAGGCGAGTGCAAAGAAGTTGGTATGTACCTGGCTATGGCAAGAGTTGCTCACAGAGAAGGATATCCGGAAATCGGTTTATACTGGGAAAAAGCTGCTTACGAAGAAGCTGAACATGCAGCTAAATTCGCTGAGCTTTTAGGTGAAGTTGTTACAGACAGCACAAAGAAAAACCTGGAAATGCGTGTAGAAGCTGAAAACGGAGCTACAGCAGGTAAATTTGACCTGGCTAAACGTGCAAAAGCAGCAAACCTGGATGCTATCCATGATACAGTTCATGAAATGGCAAGAGACGAGGCTCGTCACGGAAAAGCATTCGCAGGCCTTCTGAAGAGATACTTCGGCTAATTTCCAAAACTTTAAAATTGAAACTTTAAAACCGGTCCATAAATGAAAAATTATATTGATTTATGAACCGGTTTTACTACATACAATATTCATTTAAAAATTTGCATGCAGCTATATAATATACATTTAGACTAAGGAGGTTTTTACCATGAGCAAATACGCAGGAACAAAAACAGAACAGAACTTATTGGCAGCTTTCGCAGGTGAGTCCGAAGCAAGAAACAAATATACTTTCTATGCTTCCGCAGCTAAGAAAGCCGGTTACGAGCAGCTGGCTGCTCTCTATCTGGAAACAGCGGATCAGGAAAAAGAACATGCCAAAATGTGGTTTAAAGAATTTCACGGCATCCATGATGTAGCAGCCAATCTGGAGGACGCAGCAACAGGGGAAAATTTTGAGTGGACAGATATGTATGCCCGCATGGCCAGAGAAGCAAGAGAAGAAGGTTTCCCAGAGCTGGCTGCTAAATTTGAAGGAGTTGCCAAGGTAGAAGCTGCTCATGAAAGACGTTATCGTAAACTTCTGGAAAGCTACAAAGCAGACAAGACCTTTAAGGGAGATGCACCTTTAGGCTGGAAGTGCAGAAACTGCGGATATGTACATATGGCAGATGAAGCTCCAGAGGTTTGCCCGGTGTGCGCTCATCCAAAGGCTTACTTTGAAAGAAAAGTAGAAAACTACTAATTTTCAAATTTTTATATCATAAGCCATTCTCATAGATTGTCCTATGATATTAATAATTAACATAAAAGTCCCTGTTAGAAACCCCGCTCCTTCCGGATTCTAACAGGGACTTTTACAGCCTGAAAATATCATCCTTTTTCATCCAAAGCCTCCAGGGTATAGTCATGAAGGGTTTCTCTCCGGAATGAAAGAATGTTTTCTATTCTGTCTATCTGTTCTTCGTCCATCAGAGAATAGCTTTTATTCAAAAGCTCCTGGCAACTGTTTAATACCATTTTTATATGGGGAATCATATTTTTTTCGTATTCTTCCATCTCTCTGCCTCCTGTCCTTTTTGCTCTTTCTCTCAGTGATTTTTCTGTCTTGATTTAAAGTTATAAAATGCTCCCAGCACAACTACTTCCGGGTTTATTACATAGCAAATATTGGCTATTCCCATACCCAGTATCTCTACCATCTGATCAATGGCACGGATACAGTCCTTATCCCCTTTTTTGCATTCTCAAAAACATATTTTCCATTAATGCTCTCCACAGGGATATTTTTGTACTCTGCTGTCTTTTTCACCAAAATACTGCCGGCTCCCAGGTCCTGGAATTCCTCTCCCGGAAGGTGCATATAGCCGATTTCACATCATTTTCAACCTCACATGGAATCTGAAATCTCTGCTCCATGGTCTTTTTGAATTCCGGGACTGCCTTTTTCCATGGCCTCTGTAGGCATTTCTCCGGTGGTGAGAAAACTTCCGTCCTCCTGTAAGCCATGAAAGTTCTTTCTCCTTTTCTTCCATACATTGAAATAATCTCCTGGTGGAATTATAATAAAAGCAGAGACTACAGATTTTCAATAAAAAAACTGCTGACCCAGAACAGAAAAGGAGAATTTTATGATTATCAAAAATGCAATGGTGTTTCAGGAAGATGGAACCTTTCAGAAAAAAGACATCTATTTAGAAAAAGGTTTTTTGGTTTCCAGTGAAGAAGAGGTAACAGATAAGACAGAAATTGACGCTAGCGGTCTAAAAGCAATTCCAGGGCTAGTAGATGTTCACAGCCACGGCGCTTTTGGACATGATTTCTGTGATGCAGACCCGGAAGGGTTGAAGGTGATACTAAAATATGAAAAGGAGCACGGAATCACCTCCTACTGCCCCACCTCCATGACCTTGGCAAAAGAAAAACTTCTGGAAATCTTCGCCTCTGTTAAGGATATGGAAACATCCTCTGACATGGCTAGGATTGCAGGAATTAATATGGAAGGTCCTTTCGTAGATGTAAAGAAAAAAGGTGCCCAGGCCTCGGAGCATATCTGTCCTCCGGATCCGGATTTCTTCCGTCTCTGCAATGAACACTGCGGAAATATCATAAAACTGGTAACCCTTTCACCAAAGGAAGAAGGAGCAATGGATTTTATCCGGGAGCTGAAAGACGAAGTCATGATTTCTCTTGGACATACTACCGCCGATTATAACTGTGCAAAAGCAGCCATGGATGCCGGTGCCGCCCATGTGACCCACCTCTTCAACGCCATGCCTCCCTTTGCCCACAGAGATCCGGGTGTGATAGGCGCCGCTCTGGATACAGAGAACTGTATGGCAGAACTGATCTGCGATGGTTATCACATTCATCCTTCCATGATCCGGGCTGCTTTTAAAATGTTCGGGGAAGAAAGGATCTGCCTGATCAGCGATTCCATGATGGCTACCGGAATGCCTGATGGAACATACGAGCTGGGGGGACAGGCTGTTTATATGAAAGACCGGTTCGCTGCCCTTTCTGACGGCACATTGGCCGGATCTGCCACAAACCTGTTTGACTGCATGAAAAAAGCCATGGAATTCGGCATTCCCGAATCCACAGCTATTTTTGCAGCTACCAGAAATCCAGCCAAAAGCATCGGTATCTATGACAAAGTAGGTTCGATTACTCCTGGAAAATATGCAGATATACTCCTGGTAGATGAAGCATATAACTTAAAGCAGATTTTATAAGCCCCATATTTGTGACAATCGCCGGGACAAGTGTCTTATCACTACCCGGCGTTTTTTCACTGCTTCATACTGGTTTTCATTTTCCTGTACTCCGAAGGGGAGACTCCGCAGATGTTTTTGAAAATTTTCATAAAATGCTTATCGTTTTCGTATCCCACCATTTTTCCCACTTCCTGGATCCTAAGTTCCGTATTTTCCAGAAGTCTCTTTGCCGCTTTAATGCGGATTTCTTTTAAGTAATTGACAAAATTCATTCCCGTATAGTTTTTAAACTCAATAGAAAAGAGAGAATAGTTCATAGAAACATAATTTGAAACCATGGCCATATTCAGATCTCTTGTATAATTTTCCCGGATATACGATACTGCTTCCTGGATTTTTCTCTTATTCTGATCTGAAGAAAATTTCACATCAATACACCCGCCCAGACGTTCCAGCCACATTTTCAGACAGGGTTCATATTCTTCTAATGTATTCCATAAAAGGGGTTCTTCATATGCCAGAATCTCTTTTTCCTGAATCAGTGTTCTGTAAAACACCGCCAGCTTTTTTAATATCTTCTGTATATCATTCAGAAGTTTATACGGGTCTTCTTCCCCATGTCTTGCCTGGAAACACCTGTTCAGTAAATCTTTTACCGCTGTATTTCTTCCCGAACCGGAAAACTGCTGTACAAACTGCTCTGCTTCCTCATCTCCATTTTCATCACGAGATTCTTCTTCATAGAAGCAGAAAAGGCTTCCTGTTACAAAGGCTTTCTTTCTTGCATGTTCTGCCTGTTCAAAAGCTCTTTTGCACTCTTTAAATCCCCTTGCCGGAAGACTGATCCCATAAAATTCCGCCTTTGTCTTTTTTTCCCACTCTCCATAGCTCTTTTCAGGAATAAATAGGGCTTTTTGTTTTCTGACATGATCTATGCAGAAACAGCCTTCCTCCTCGGTCTCCGCACTCCTTTCAGAAAATACTAAAGCCAGATACGGCTCCTCTTGGAAGCATTTTTCCCATTGCCTGATAATTTCCCAGCAGTCGCTTTCCAGAATCTCCTCTGTCAGATAATAACGGAGCTGGCTGTATAACATCTGTTTTTGAATCTGGTAGTTCCTGCAGTTTAATTTCTGCTTTTCTTCCAGCTTTTCCAGTATTTCTTCTATCTTATCCCTTTTCACCGGCTTCAAAATATAATCTGCAACCCCGTGTTTCATCATCTCTACCGCATAGTTAAAGTCTTCATATCCGCTGACCACCACCACATCCGGTTTGTGTTCCAGATTCTCCATTTCCTTTACCAGTTCAATTCCATCCATTTTAGGCATGCGTATATCTGTAAATACCGTATTGATCTTCCGGTTTTTCAGGATTTCCATCGCCTCTTCACCATTGCGGCATTCTATAATTTCTTTAATCTCTACAGAGCTTCTCTGAGCCATAACAGCAATCCCTCTGCGGATCATCTTTTCATCTTCTACAATTAACAATGTATCCATATGAAATTCCTCTCTACTTACCTTTATAAGGAAGAAGTACGCTTACTTTTGTAAAGCATCCCTCTTTCGAATGAATTTTCAGCCCGTATTTATCTCCGAACTGGATTTTAATGCGATCCTGCACATTTTTCAGTCCGATTCCGTTTCCTGAACCGCCGCTGGCCTCAATTTCTCCACGGATCTTTTTTTCAAGGATGTCCATCTGTTTTTCGTCCATTCCTATACCGGAATCCGTAATAGAGATTTCAAACTCTTCTTCTTTCCGCAGTGCTTTAATATAAATTGTAGCATCTTCTCCCATTTCTACGATCCCATGGCAAATTGCGTTCTCTACAATGGGCTGCAGAGACATTTTGGGAATTTCCTGTTCGTAAATATCCTCCGGAATCTTTATGGAAAGAATTATGGTAAAGTCGTATCTCAGATTCATAAGCTGTATATAATTTTTTATGTAAGCGATTTCCTCCTGGATAGTAACATTTCCGGACACCCACTTCATGTTATAGCGGAAAAGCTCTCCGAGAGAAGTCACTGCATCAGAAATTTCAAACTCCTCGTCAATCTCCGCCATCATTTTTATACATTCCAGTACATTATAAATAAAGTGGGCATTGATCTGATTCTGTAATGCCTTGATTTCTGTATTCTTGATCAGCATTTCCCGGTCCAGCTTCTCCTGCATTAACACCTCTATACTGTCCAGCATAGAATTAATCTGGATTCCCAGTTCTCCCATTTCATCTTTTCCCTTCACCGGTATCCGTTCTTCCAAATTTCCTTTTCTGATCTTCCGTACCACTCCCAGCACATCGTAAAATTTTCTTAAAAGAAGACTTACCGATTCATCTATAAGCAGTACAAGAAGCACAAACAGCAGCAGCATAATCACCAGTATTTTTCCCTGCTGCCAGATAATACTTTGTATCTGCTGGTCTATATTCACAAGCAGTATATAATTTCCTGACAATTCCCTCACCGGCTGAGAAAAAATCATCACTTCTTTTCCCTGGATTTTCGTATGGACATATGATTCTGTCCCGGTCTTTTTTGCTTCCTCTACAATAGATTCTTTGCTCTTTTCCCATGTAGATTTTTCTTTATCTCCAGAAGAATAAATTTCTCCGCCTTTTTCTACAAAACCTACCCAGCTTTCATTTCCGGATTCATACATACGGGGAAACATGTCTTCCATGCCCACTGCAACTTCCAGTATTCCTACTTTCGTTCCCAGGAAATCTGTAATCTCACTGGTCAAAGCCATCAGCTTTTTTTCCTGTTTCTCTTCCAGAAAATCTTCATAGCCGATCTGCCAGGATCCAGATGCCGGACTTTTCTTCCAGGAAGCTTCATTCAGCCTGTCCTGATGGTAGAGCACAGGCATCATCTCGGGGAATGTATTGTTATTCGCATAAACACGGATCTGATATAAATAGGGATTACTGTTTATAAAGCTTTCTAAAAGTGCAATATGTTCCTTTGAAAATTCCACATAATCCTCTGCTGGTATTTCTTCATTCCGATTCAATTTTTCCAGAAGCTCCACAAGCTGTCTGTCATTCATAATCACCTGTGTAGACATATTTACAGATTCTATCATTTTCTGAATATCTGCATAGTCTTCCACCATCCTCGCTTTTGTTTCAGATACCATTTCATTAATCCTGGTCTTATTTGTATAGGTAAAAAATGACATTATAAATACCAGCAATGGAACGGCGATCAGGCATAGCATGGTAACTGTAAGCTTTCGATTTAATTTAAGTTCGCTGAAATACTTCTTTATCTTTTTCATTCCTCTATTCCAAGTCTTTCCTTATTTGACTGAAAAACACGTTCTGCAGACCGGCAAAATTCTTCATAGCCTTTGTTTTCTCTCTCTGCACAGTATTTCTCAAGAATAATATCGAATTCTTCTTCACTCTTGGCCAGCAGAAGTTTTGGAAGATATTTGGACCACAGTTGCAGAAGCTGGTTATAGATGGCAAGGCTTCTGCTGTCTTCTCCAAAATTCATATCGTACTGGCCTGTATAAGCGGTATAAGGATAGGTCCATTTTTTCATATCGTTCACGCAGGAAAACTCATTTCCTCTCCACTGGATTTCCGCCACACTGTCCTTCAGCATCCAATATGCATCTGCCGCTCCATATAATTCATCATATTTTTTTCTGTCTGTATTTAAAAGTTCCAAAATTTCCGGTTTTGTTATAATCTCTCCGTCCCTGACCTGATACATAGCGCCTTCCACCCCATAATAAAGGGTTTTTTGTCCCTCTTCGCTAAGCATATAAGTCATCATTTCCAGAGCTTTTTCCGGATGTTCGCAATTCTTTGAAATATAGGTTACGGTCCAGCCGTTTATTCCCCTCACCGGAAGTACCGGATCATCTCCCCTTGAATTTTTCGGGCCGTCTACTGCTATATAGATCCTTTCCGGATCCTCCTTAAAGATTACCTTTTCCTGGTCCTCAATATCGGTACTCTGATATAAAAGACAAAAATATCTTCCGTCTCTGATTTTTTCCTCCAGCTGGGATCTTTTATCCACAAAAATATCATTCTTCAAATACCCTTCTTCCCCCAGTTTTCGAAAAACTTTTAGCCACCTGATATATTCCGGATCTGTATTTCTGTCGTAATATTTTCCATCCTTCTCATATGGAACAGCTAAAAAGTTCTGAAGGTATACGTCAAAGGAATTATTACCTCTGTCTGTAAATTCATCAGCTCCCACAGGGATCAGTGATTTTCCGTCTACCACAGGAAACATCTCCGCAGCCTTTTTCACTGCTTCTTCAAATCCTTCCGGCGTAGTCATATCCGGACTGCCTATTGCCTCATAAATATCTTTTCTCACGAGAAAATTCTGATTTGAAGGTACCTCGCTGTTCTCCGTATAGTCCTGATAAGTATAAGAATAATTGGGATATCCGTAAATATTTCCATCTTTTCTTGTATACCACTCTACTGTGTCCTCATTTGCTTCTGAAAAAAAGGCGCTGTCATATTTTTCTGCCAGGATATTCAGGGCATAAACCTGCCCCTTTGAGATCATCTCCTGTCCTTCCGGCCCCCACCATCCTACTGTGATCATATCCGGAAGAGTATCTGATTCGATCATAGAACGGATTTTCTCTGATTCATTCCCCTTGGGTACCACAAAGTTAATATCTACTCCTGTTTTCTTGGTGATTTCCTGGGATACCAGACTTTCCCCCCATTCTGTGGCAAACCAGGAAAAGTTAATATACCAGTCCAGAGTAACCATTTTTTCTTCTGCTGCCGTCTCTTCCTTCTCTGAAAGTTCATTCCAGTTTCGCATCATATCTGTTATGTAAAATAAAAGAGCCACAACTACCACTGCGGAAATTATCAGAATAATCTTCCTTTTTTTCATATTTTTCTCCCAATATCCTCTTTCTTTTATATACGACAATAACCGACTTTCCATAAAACATGGATCGTCGGTCTTGTCTCTATATCTTTCTCTATTCTTTTACACCGCCGGCAGAAATACTGCTGATGATATATTTTGAACAGAATGCAAATACAATCAGTATCGGTATGACAGAAATTGCAACCGCCAGATAGATAGCACCCTGATTTGCAGTAATATCTGTAGATGAATTCAGTGATGCAACCATAACAGGAAGTGTGAATTTATCCGGACTGTTCAGTAAGATCAATGGTGTCAGATAGTTGTTCCAGTTTCCAATGAAAGTACCGATAGACATCGTTGCAATTCCCGGTGACATTAACGGCAGGATAATCTTGTGGAAAATCTTGATTTCTCCCGCTCCGTCCATTCTGGCTGCTTCCAGCAGTGCCGGCTGGATAGAAGCCTCGCAGTACTGTCTTAAAAAGAAGACAATACCGGGAGCTGCAATTGCCGGAACGATCAAAGGAATATAAGAATCCACCAGATTCAGCATGGTAACCAAGTCATAAAAACCAAGAAGGCTCAGCTGGCTTGGAATCATCATAAATACAACGATGATCACGCTGAGAAGCTTATTCCCTTTGAATTTATAAACAACCAGCGCATAAGCTGTCAAAGAAGAAAAATATCCACTGAGCAGGGTAGCAGGAATTGCTACCATTAAGCTGTTTGCCATACCTTTAAACAGATTGAAGTATCCGGATACGATCTGCCAGTTTTCCGCCAGCGCCTGTCCCGGTATCAATGTAAAGGATGTTACGATCTCGCTTCCTGTACGGGTGGCATTTACCATCATCAAAAGAAAAGGAAACAGACAGAGAACGGCAAGCGCAGTCAAAGCAATATACAAAATTGATTTTTTAATTCTAAATGCCATTTTGTTTATCTCCCTTCATTTTTATTTTTTCCGTACATCACCTTAAACTGGATAACAGATACCACCAGAATGATGACGAACAGGGTGTAGGCAATAGCGGATGCAAATCCAACCTGATTTGTCTCGAATCCGAATTTATACAGATACATAACCACTGTCTGTGTACTTCCTGAAGGATTTCCAATGGTACCTCCGCACATCAGGAACGGCAGATCGAACATCTGGAGACCTCCGATCAAAGAAGTAATACCTACATACAGCAGAATTGGTTTCAAAAGCGGCAGTGTGATCTTAAGAAAAACTTTCCATCTGCCGGCTCCGTCGATTGCAGCGGCTTCGAAATAATCTTTGGAAATCCCCTGCACACCTGCCATCAGCATAATGAATGAGTTTCCGAACCACATCCAGGCGCCGATCACAGAGATCACATAAGGTGCGGTAGCTGTGGAACCCAGCCAGTCTACCGGACTTCCCATAATTCCTGCTCCTGTAAGGATCTGATTGATTGTTCCGTATTTCCAGTCCAGCAATGTTTTGAACAGGAAAGCAACAGAAGTTGCCGCAATCAGGTTGGGCAGGTAGAACAGCGCACGGTAAATGCTCAGTCCTCTTACTTTATACTTAATGTCACTGAAAATAATCGTCAGAAGGAATGCCAAGCCAAGCTGAAGCACGATATTTACGCCCCAGATCTTTATGGTATTCCATAAATCTCTCCAGAAAAATTTATCTGTCAGTACCCTTTCGTAATTCTGAAGTCCTACGAAAACCGGGTCTCCAAAACCTTGATAGTCTGTAAAACTCAGATATAATGTACGAAGGACAGGATACAGATTAAATATCAGAAAGACAATGACAAATGGAGCTACAAATAAATACCCCATTTTATTTATATCTCTTTTTTTGCTTTTTACAGCTTTTTGAGATGCCATAATGATTCTCCTTTCCCCCATTTACAGGCAACTGCCGCAATAAACATATTCTGTTTAATGCGGCAGTTTTACTTCTTTATGCCTTATCTGTCAACTTCAATTTCAGGATATGTAGATTCAACAGTATCATAGAAGTTGTTGATTGCTGTCTCTTTATCCATTTCTCCTGTTTTTATAGAGGTGATCGCTGCCGACCATGCATCGCCGATAGCTTTATCATATTTTGTCACTTTGGAATAGTCGATTCCCTCTGCCTGTTCCAGGAAGAACTCATAGAGCTTCTGTCCGCCGTAAATCTCATTTGCATCTTCTTTATGTTTCTCAATAGTAGGAATCCAGGATACTACGTCACCCTGGGAAGTCTCGATCCACCAGTCAAGTGTGTCTTCATTTGTAGTTACAAACTGAATGAAATCCCATGCCAGGTCTTTCTTTTCACTTAAAGAGTTGATTCCAAGGAAGGTACCTCCGCTGAATCCATAAGCAGGACCTGCACAGACTCCCCACTTGCCTGACAGATCACCTACATGATCTCTCATAGTAAGAACTCCCCAGCTTGGCAGACCATAAGCAAATACTTCTGTAGTCTGTCCGCTTTCAGAAGCTTCCTGCATCTGTTCTTCATTCCAAACGTCTGTAGAAGAATCAATCACAGGGATGGGGCCGCTCATTCCCTGATACCAGGTGGTTGACCAGCTTGCTACATATGCAGTCATATCTTTCTGATACAGGTCAATACAAAGATCCATGTAATCTTTTCTTCCCTGGTCTACATTCAGTTTTCCATCTACAACCCATGCAGAGTCGCCAGCAAAAAATCCAAGTTCTCCGTCAGATGCGAAGATCTTATATCCTGCATTTTTCAGTGTTTCACCAGTCTGTAAAATTGTCTTATAATCTTTAAAATACTGACCGATCTGTTCCGGATCTTCTGTACCGAATACTTTCTGGGCAATATCTCTTCTGTAGTAGATTGCAGCCGGTGTAATCTGATAAGAGATAGCTCTCTGTACGCCGTCAGCGTCCTGTCCTGCTTTCCATACATAGTCTACCATATTATCCGCATACTGCTGTGCATTATATGGATCCTGGTCCAGGTCTTCCAGATAGCCAGCCTCATACATTGTATCCAGCATCTGAGGTTCTGCAACAATAATATCCGGTTCTTTTGCTTTTCCTCTCATTGCTGACTGGATTTTTGTCAGATAATCCGCCGGAGCAATAACCACTGTTTCAATCTGTGTGTCTGGATTCTGCTCACAATAATGCTCAGCAAACTGTTTCAAATCGTCCGCCAGTGTCCATATTACCAGTTTGTTTTCTGCATCCTCACTTCCTGCTACTGCTTTGTCCTCTGCTTCTGCAGCCGCTTCATCTGTGCCTGCAGCTGCATTGCCGCCGGAAGAACTTCCCCCACTGTTTCCGCACGCAGCCATAGAGAAAGTCATGAGTCCTGCCAGAGCCAGAGCAAATACTCTTCTTTTCATACCTTTTGGTACCTCCTTTTTCTCTGAAATTTTATAAATTTATTATAAAATTCCATTTTCTCCAAAAAAATGGTTCAAATTTTTTTAAGGTGTCATTTTTTTACTTCCAGCATAATGTAACAATACTGTGAGGCTGAAGTTCCAGAGATACGCCTTCTCTTCCTTCTCCTGCATTGACTTTTACCGGGCTGTCCTGTCTGTTTAGAAGTACCAGGATACGTTCACCGTCAGGATTGACAAATGCTGCGCCCTCTGCTTCCATACACCAGGAAGAAACAGGTACGGCTCTTGCTCCTGGCTTTATATATCGGCTGAAATGTCCTATATAGTAGTAACTTAAATGCTTTTCTATTTTTTCAAAGTTTTCTGTACACATCACCGGAGCATCACAGAAATTTCCCACATGATTTGGTCCTCCTTTTTCGTCCAGAAGCAGATTCCAGTCAAAAAAGGCACTGACACCGCTTCGGAAGTTTCCCGCCATATCATGTGCATACATCTCTGCTTTGTAAACTTCGTTATTACGGTCAAATCGGCTGTATTCCACACATCCTTCTGTGAAAAAAATCTCCTTGTCTGAGAACTGTTCCCGGATCATACGGACATTTTCAAAATGGTCACCGGTGTACCAGTGGATTCCAATTCCTTTTACATATTGATGGGCATTCTTCTGTGCCAGCACCTCTTTTGCTCTCTCATATGCAGCTTCTTTATTATGATCCCATATGAAGATGTCCATGTCCTCCAGTCCCTGCTTTTCAAACTCCGGACCAAGATAACTTCCGGCAAAAGTTCCCTCCTGCCGGGGAGTATATCTGCAGGAATCCCAGGTCTGTACAGCATCCGGTTCATTCTGCACCGTGATCCATGAAGTCCGGAATCCCTTTTTGCGGATTTCCTTTACATATTTCGCCAGATATTTCGCCCATCTTTCATAATATTCTTCTTTCAGAAATCCTCCATGATTCATTTCCCCATTGGTTTTCATATAAGCCGGTGGGCTCCATGGAGAAAGGAGAAGAGGAATTTTCTCCTTTCTCTTTTTTTCCGCATCCCGAATCATCGGATATATGTATTTTTCCTCTCTCTCAAGAGAAAATTTTTCAAACGCCGTATCTCCTTCATCTTCATCTGCCGCATAGTTTGAAAGAGCAAAGTCACAGCTGTTCAAATGGGTTCTTCCTATATTATACCGAAGTCCGTCCTCTCCGAAATAGGCATTTATAAAGTTTTCTTTTTCTTGATCAGAAAGGCTGCTGTAGCAAAAGGCTGAACTTTCTGTAAATGCTCCGCCAAAGCCTTTCATTTCCTGCCTTTTTACTTCCGGATAAATGGTAACTGCCTCCATACAGGGGATTTCCTGCATCTTTATATCTTGTTCTTCCCAGTATTTATTCCTTTTGCAGTCTGTTGTGATGACCTTCATATCCATGTCTGCTCCTTTGTAAATATAACTTCCATTTTTTTATAAGATCCGTTTCGTAATCTTTCTGCTGTATCTCCCTCAACTGTTCCTGTCCGTTCTGTATTTCCCTCTCTGTCAGTCAGAAGGATCTCTTTAATCTGATATTCTCCCGGTACCAGGCTCTGCATCTGTTCTGCTTTATAAACAGTCTTGATCTCTCCCAAAAATGTAGTCTCCAAGCTTCCTTCCTTTCCTAAAATATAGGAAGGGATAAAAGGAGTCAGATTTAATTTCAGTTTTCCGTCTTCCACAATAAACGGTTTCTGTCCAAACATCAGAATCTGCCACATCTGTAAAAATTCCGCTGTAGATCCGCTTAATCGTGCCACAAATCCTTTCCCTCTGATCTTTTTATTTGGATTAACACTGCTGGCGATAAAAGAAGAATTCTCCAACAGGCTTCTTCCGTATTTTTCTTCATTCAGGAAGGGAATTGCACAGCAGTGAAAATCTTCTGCAAATTTCTCATATAGTCCTGCTTTCAACAATTCCAGAAGATATTTGTATTCCATATGCAGCCATATAGACTCATTTTCCAGCCAGCCCGGGGTAAAAGCACAGGCACGTCCCAGTTCAAAAGTCGCCTCAGAAAGGGATGCATTGACCTTATACATTTTCAATTCCTGATCATAAAGCCTGCTCTCTCTCACATGACGATAGATTTCTTCTTTTTCTTCTCTGCTCTCTGCCAGTTTCATAGCATGTACAGATCCTTCCAGAAAATCCGGCGTTCTTCTTACTTCAAATTTCAGAGGAAGGATTCCCTGCTGATCCTTCTGATACTCTTTTACCTCATAATAGAAATATGTCGGGCATACCGGGCCTCCGATTTTCTGGGCCTTTTTATTTGCCTGATCAAGAATTCTATCATACGCACCTAAAATACGTATCTGCTCTTCCGGTTTCAGTACTTTCTTCTCGCCGGATACCGCCTTTCCTGTCTGTTCCCAGAATGTCTCTTTTGCCTCATTTATCTTTGTCCAGAAACCATACATTTCTCCGTCTGTATTCTCATTGTCTGCAAGTTCACATGCTTCTGTCAGTTTTTGTGTAAGTTCATAAACTTCTACGGGGATTTCCGTTTCCTGGTGAAGTTTTTCTGCAGTTTTCAGCATAAATTTTATCATTCTTCCTGTTTCATAAGATTCTGCCATGGAAGATCCCAGTAATCCCGGTATACCATTTAAAGCATCGTACCATCCTGGTTTTCCACCTTCCATTTCAATTCCCATTCCATAAGGATCCAGCGCAGATACCTTATTTGCCGCAAGAGTAAACAGTTTCGCCATAAGGCTGACTTTGACAGTTTCTCCTTCATTGTCTTTCAAATACCGATTTTCTTCAAGAGAAGTATCCGCATTATCCTTCAGGAAATGATACTGTCTGATTCCCTTTTCTGTCTCTGCATATCTTTCTCTTCTTGGAAGAATCTGCTTTTCTGCCTGGGTAAACAGATATGTCTTATCCTTATAAAGAAGCTCCTCTTCTTCCTCAGGGTAAACTCCAAGATAGGCCTCCAGAAGATCCAGATTATATGTCCAATGGTCACTCCAGTAGCCTTCTCCAAATTTTGTTCTGTCCATTCGGACAGTGCCGTCCATAATCCGGGCAAACAGAGCTTCTGTATCTTCTACTTTCATTCCTGTTTCCACAAGGTTTTTATACAGCTCCCCAGGAGTAAATTCTTTCTTTAAAAGTTCTTCTATATCTTTTGATACACTTCCCTTTAATTTTTCCAGTTCTTCCTCTTTAACCTGATAAGTCATTTTTTCTACTCCCAGAGGATTATATCCATTGATCTGAAGAGCATTGTAGAATGTTTTGATTCCGCTTCTTCCTACAAATGGAGAAAAGAGTACATCGCTTCTTCTGTTCTGGTTTACATCACGGAAATTTCCATTTCCCTGAGAGTAAAATTCCGGAAGCATAGAAAAGAAGTTATAATCTCTTTCCATATCTCCATGTTTTCTGGAATAAAGATAAAAAATCTGCTTTTCTCCCAGTTTCACCGGATATCCGCCTCTTAAAAGATTATCCAGATAACACTGCCTGCTGTAACCGTCAAATAGGCTGTCTGCCGTTTTTGCTCCGATTCTCTCCGTAATCTCATCTGCCAGTGCTTTTGCTCTCTTTTGTTTTTCTTCGAACCAGCCTTTTTCCAGCATTTTATTTTCTAAATTTTCATAAGCTTCCAGACTTTCGCTCATTCCGTAGATTTCCTGGATTTCTTCAGATTCTCCCGGTTTCAGCATCTGCTCTGTAAGAAAGAAGCAGCAGGGCGCATCGTTACAGGTCACCTGTTCTTCTTCCAAAAGTCTGCCTATACTCTGTTTTACAAAATTTACAGCATTTTGCAGTGAGCTGTCATATGAAAAAAGCACTTCTTTATCCACCACCACTGGAAGGAATTCCCCTTCTTTTTTGGTACCTAGAGCAAAATTCATGCCTTTTACTTCTGTGACCTCTGCAGAATCTTCCATACTTGCACGTACTTTAAATTTAGGGCAATTTTTCTCTGCATCCAAAACCTGGAACCAGGCTTTGGATGTCTGGCCCATTTCTTTCATACCGGAAGCAGATACCCCGTAAGGGAGGAGTTCTGCAGCGCCGTCTGCAATTTCCAGATGCAGATCTTTTTCTGTTTTATTCTCAATTTTTACCGATCTCATCATTCCTGCCAAAGCTTCTTCCGGCAATGTTTCATATTCTACTGTAAGTTTATATTCTTCCGTCTCTTCTACCAGTTTCAGGCTGTTCATGCCCACATACATGGTCTGTATATTCTCCGGATCTGAAAATGCTTCCCGGTAGATTCCGTTAATTTTTAAAAAGGTACGGAAGCCCATGAGAGATGTTCTTTCATACGCCTGATGTGCAGGATAAAATTCCATGATAGAATGATCCTTATCCTGAACTCCAAAGCAGGACACTGCCTGTCCCCTGTTGGTATAGTAACACCACATAGGAATTCCTTTTTCTCCGCTGATACCGGGCAGAAAACTGGCAAATAAAGATTTTTTCTGATAATCTTTCATTTCATAAGTTGTTCTTGTTTCTGACATTTTATAATTTTCTCCTCTTTCTTCCTTAATGATCACTCTAAAATGATCCGGATACTATTTTCTCTATATTCCGGCAGATTTTCCAGATAAGATCTTTCAATAACCGGATTTTCATGCTGAAATGGATAGATTTTTCCGTTTATATAGATGCTTTCAACTTCATAGTCACCGATTTCTTTATGCTGTTTGTTAATGTAGCTGATACTCAATTTTCTTCCGGCAAATCTACAGTTTACCTCTGCAATCCCTTCTTCTCCAAACTGTTCTGCCAGAAGTTTCGGAGCGATTTTCATATTTCCTTTTTCCCCTGTTATACCGAACATCTGTGTAAGAACTGTAAGGATCAGCCAGCTTGCCGCACCGGTAAGATAAGGATACATTCCTCTTCCTCTGGGGCTGAAATATTCAGGGATCCCCGGATACAGAAAACTGGTTCCAAAATCCAGACTTTGGTCTGCCAGCGCCTTAATGGCCTGATATCCTTCTTTAATAAAATTTCTGCTGTACAGTGCATATGCATACATCACCGTCATATGACTGAATACAGCCCCGTTTTCTTTATGGCCATAGGCAAAACCAAACATTCTGCCCAAATTCATGTCATTTTCTTTAAAATCTGTGTTCAGTCTGTATCCTCCTGCTTTTGGACAGAACAAATATTCCTGGGCCGCCTTGGCAACTTTCTCCACCTGTTCATCTGTGGCGGTTCCAGACAGGATAGTAAATACCTGGCTTGTAAGCATCATCCTTACAATATTATTTTTCATTCCCTCTGCCTGTCTTCCCAGATTGTCATAATATCCGTTAAACCAGATATTCCCTTTTTGATCTCCTGTTAATTCCGTTCTCCTGATATGTCCGCTGATCCATTCTCCCATAGCTCTGAATATTTCAGCCAGTTCCTTCACCGCTATATCCTCAGTTTCTCCCGTTATCCTGGGCTGGCATATCTGACAGTATTTCTTCAGGATTTCTCTTTTTTTCTCCTGGTCTTCATAAACAGCTGTGTCTTTTGTCAGGAGCATTTTTAATTCCCTGAAAACTTTCACACTGTGGATGCCTCTTGTCTCCAGAGTTTCAAAAAGATCTGCCATTTCTTTAAAGTTTCCGCTGTAAGCTGCAGTAAACGCTACAGTTTCTCCTCTTTGAGAAGCCATATCCAATGCATCGTTCCAGTCTGCTCCTCTCAAGCGCATATGGTTGTGTTCTCCTACCTCATAGAATTGAGCCAGGTTCTGGAGCATCAGATGCTCCAGCACAGTTCCCATGTATTCCTTACTTTCTTTTGTCAGAAGGACATTTTTGTCTTCTGCCGGATTTTCTTCCAGTTTTTCTCCTCTGTATAAAATACGATCTTTAAAGTATGGTTTTTCTTCTAAAAGAAAAGCATAGTCTCCTGTCTGTTCCAGATAAAGCGAAACTGTACGGAAACACCAGTAAGCATGATCTGACCAAACTCTGACAATAGAATTTCTGTCCGCAATAAATTCTCCCGGCCTGCTGCCGATAATCGTTGCATTCGTTCCATCAATACGGACCCCGGCAAAAAAGTTTCCCAGATCTTCTCTCACTGAGCCGGGATCCATCAGAATAAGAGACAGACAGTCCTGCCACAGATCTCTCCATCCTCTCCCCCCTCTTCCATAATCATGGTAGGGAAGGAAAGAACATCCGAAAATCCTTCTTAAATGGGGCTGAAGGCTGATCCAGCTGATCCAGCTGTCAAAAGCTTTGTTTGAGGACTGGCATGTGATCAGTTTTTGTTGTTCCCAATAGTCCTTCATATTTCTGAAAGCTTCCATAGTTTTTCCCATTTCCAGATAGCAAAGCCCTTCTTCTCCATAACTGAGTACTACCACATAGCTGTGCTTTTCTCCTGGAAGAAGAGAGATTTTCTTAAACCACAGAGCTCCCATTGCCTCATAGCCCTCACAGACATAGCCCGGTTGCTGCAAATCTTTCTCCTGATCCAGAAGGCTTTTCGGTGCCAGCAGATTTCCTCCTTCTCCGATGAAATCCTCTACAAAAGGAATTGCGCCTTCTGGTTTCTCCCCATACTCAT
The DNA here is from genome assembly GCF_002161285.1 of Blautia sp. An81. Lineage (GTDB taxonomy): Bacteria > Bacillota > Clostridia > Lachnospirales > Lachnospiraceae > Blautia > Blautia ornithocaccae. The sequence continues at coordinate 29,569 of NZ_NFHH01000033.1, forward strand.
CTCTTGCAAATACCCCATAGGAAAGGTCATTTTTATGATGTCCTCTTTCGTCAAAGGCCATAGATGGCGTTACCAGGATTCCGTCTTCTTTTATTTGTATCCTGTTCAAAAGAGAAGTCACATGCCGGTGGTCTCTTAAATGATCTGCCCCTCTTCCGTAAATAGGCACTGCCGTTACCGGGGTCAGTTCCAAAACTTCATCGCCCTTGTTTTCCAGCGTCACCAGCATAATTTCTGCCGCTTCTTTTCCTGCCGGGCAAAAAGAAAGTACAGATGCCGTAAGCCCTGTCTCTTCTTCTTTTCTCTCTGTCCTTTGCCAGTAAGCCCCCATATGTACGCAGCTTTTTTCCGAATCCTTTCCCACCTGCTGCGCAGAATATCCAAAAACTGACCAAACTCTGTCCTTCTCCATAACGCACCAGAAGTTTCTGGAGCTCATACTGCTGTGAAGATTCTCCACACTCACCGGCTCCAGCAGGAAATGGTTCTGAGAAATCTTGCTGTCTCCATGTCCGTCGGGGGTAATACAGCTCATGATTTTTTCATTTACCAGAGGCATGTAGAGATAGCTGATATCCCCTGCATCCTTTAGATAAAATTTCGTATCAGAAAGTCTGTAATCCATAATATTCCTCCTGCCTACATAGTCTATAGCTTTTATTATAAAGTCCGTCTTCCCCCGTCCACAGTAAGCGTTTTTTATTCAGGTGTCGATTTTTTATCATGAAGATTCTGCAGAAATAAAAAAAGAACCTTTTTATCGCTTCTCTTTAATCAGTGCTATTTTCTCTTTTCTTGTCATTTTCTTAATTTCCCATTCCCTCTGCATGGCTTCTTTCTTTGTCTGAAAAGTCTCAAAGTATGCCAGTTCCACCGGAAGCCTGGCTTTTGTATATTTTGCCCCTTTTCCAGCATTATGACAGTTAAGCCTTTTCTCCAGATTGTTTGTCCATCCTGTATAAAGACTTCCATCTCTGCACCGCAGTATATAGGTATAATTCATTTCTTCTGCTCCCAATCTATGTAATGGACGCCTCATCTGCATACAGAGCCAGACATGACGCCCTATATGTTAAGCTGCCGATAAAAATGGTACTTTACCAATAGGACTGATTTTCCTGCCACTGGCAGGCTCAGTCATAAAAGACTGTAAGAGTATGATCGGCTGCGGATTTTTCCGCATACTTTATTATACTCTTACAGCCTGAAATTGTGAATCCCTTCTGTTCTTATGGAAGATACTGGAGGGGATCCAGAGGTGTCCCATCTTTCTGCAGGGAAAAATACAGATTTGCCCCTTCCTCTGTATAATATTTGGTAGGTTCGTTGATATAACCCAGAACAGCTCCTGCGGAGACATATTCTTCTGCCTGGAAAGGAACGTCTTTCAGCTGTCCGTAAATCGCCTGATATCCATTTCCCATATCCACAGTTACTGTAGTTCCTGTCTCTTCATTCTCCACAATAGACAAAATCTGTCCGTTGGCAACTGCCGCTACCGGCGATCCTACCTCTGCCGAAATAGCAATGGCAGGGCTGGTCTTATAGACATTCAGCGTAGGGAAATACACGGTATTGTCCATATTATAGTCAATGACCACCTGTCCGTTTACCGGCCACTCCATAAGAGAGCTCTCTGTAAAATTCAGTTCAGGAGCCATGGCTGTTTCCACCTGCTCTGTTACCTGAGCCGAAGCAGCCTCAGAATCCTGGGCAGCCTGGTCCTGACTTTCATCTGTCTGTTCTGCACTCTCTGTATTTTCTGCCTGTTCTCCGGCAGCATCAGACTGTTGTGAATCTTCTTCCTCTACATCTCTGGTTCCTTCTACATTAGATGTATTAGCATCCGCAGTTTCTTCTGAATCCTCTCTCTCCTCAGTCTTTATTGCCTGATCCACAGAATCCTCCTCGTTCTCCATAACAAGTTCTTTCTCATTTGGTGTGCTCTTACTCCCGGACTGATACACAACTCCGCATGTAACCACCAGAGCCAGTGTCAAAATACTGCCCAGCAGCACTCGAATTTTCCTCTTTTTATTCATAATCATCACCTCTGACTATCCTGGAGCAATCCGCCCCTTTTTGTTTTCACATATAGGATTGCCAGAAAATGAAAACTTATACACAATTCATTTCTCTTTTTCCCCCTTATATGATAAAATGGTGATATCAGGGTCAAAAGATCATGTAATTTCGTGCTTGCATGAAATTATTTTAGAATTAAATACTTCATATGGAGGAGCTTACATGGGGAAAACTTATAAAGGCTGGTTTGCAGCCGTATTTATTCTGATAGACTGCCTGGTCCTGCTGCTTTGTTACCATCTCACCCAGGCACCGGTACTTTACTATATCCTGGCAGCAATTATACTTCTGTCCAGTATCTTTTATATTATCTATAAACTTCGTCCCGGACTCCGGGATTTTTTAGACGACCATGTGGACATTCCCTTTTTCTATGCTCTTATTGTACTCCTGTGCAGCATTGTCTTTCTCCGCACAGGTGTTATGGATATTTTATCCTTGAGAGAACCATCACGGGCCGTACTCAGCAATGCAGAATTCACTATGCACCGGCATATTCTGAATCTGAATACCTATACCCTTACCGGAATAGATGAAAATGAAGAGCAGATTTCTCTGAATATTAACAGAGAACTGTACAATTCCTATTCCTATGCAGTTCCTTCTGAAGAACTGGAAAATAATTCACAGATACAGTCTTATTCCTACTCGGAAAATGCGCTCTTTGATGTGAGCTATCTTTCTGGTTCCAAAAAAGTAGTCAGTATCTCTGCTCAGGAACTGCCGGAAGATGATTCAGAAGACTCCCAGAATCTTGTATCAGATACTACCAGTCTGGAAAGCCTCCAGGCAGAAATCACCTCCATTATTGATGCTACAACTATGGAGGCCAAAGTTACAGACTTAGAAGATTATTCGGGAAATGATATAAAAACAGGAAGCACCATTACCATCCACGGGACTATGACCCTCCTTTATCCCTTTAATGTCCAGGGATTCTATGAAATTAAGGAAGGGGATCAGGTAAGCTTTGATATCTCCTCCGTTTCTGCCGAAGACGGCATAACCGTAGAAACCTCCTACCTGAATCTTGTTACCGCTCCCTGAATTTCTCATTTTAGCGATTCTATTGTAAGGTCAGGGAAAAAGTACTGAAGAATCTCTTCATACTTTTTCCCTTCTAAAGCCATTTGCTGGGCAGTATACTGGCTGATTCCCATCCCATGTCCTGAACCTCTGCATAAAAAACGTACTTCTCCCTCCAGCTTCTGTACTGTAAAACAAGAAGATGGAAGTTCCAGCACCTCTTTTATCTCCTCCCCCTGAAATTCCTGGTTCCCTATCATAATTTCCATAACATATCCGGCTGAATCCGAAGACTTTATTTCCACTGTCACTTCCTCATCGAGAACAAACCCTGGATATTTCTCCTTGATCTTCTCCTCCAGTTCTTTTACAGAAAAATAACATCCCTCTACATATTCTGCACTGTCTATATCTCCTGAAGTATCTACTGAAGGTATGTATTTAAAATTTTCTCCCAGAACTTCCCCTCCATCTCTGGTCCTGCCGCTGCTTACTCCATGATAGGGGATTTCTTTTATTTCTCCGTTCTGTTTCAGTACCTGGCCCTCTGTCTCTCTGGCAGCCTCCCAGAAGACCTGATATTTATCCATCACAACGCTGTTCATATCCTGTTTTCTTATATAATCCGCTGCAGCTTCTATCATTTCATTTTTCTCCTGGCTGCTGTACAGATTGCTCCTTACTGCCAGAGTCTGAACCTTGATGGCCTCTTTGCTGTAATCCCAGGAAATCTGTGAAGCTGTAACAGCCGGCACATATTCCTCCAGGCTGATATCCCTGCTTAAAGGGCATGCCTTTCTTCCCAGAATAAGAACCGTCAGCAAATAGGGAAGAAGTATAAAAAGCAAAAGAATAAATGCAAAAGAATCTTTTTCCTTATTCATAAAAACAGGGACCTGCATTCTGACTTATCTTATTATATGTCAGAAAACGCAAGTCCCATACATTCTTTACTTCTTTACAACAAATACCGGCAGAGGAGGGTCTTTTTTTCTGTTATAGAAACTATTCATAATAACCAGATACCGCTTCTCATCTAAAGCTTTCAGATACTCCAGGATTTTCTCTTTCTCCTCATATCCTGTATCTCCGCCGCTGTAGATGCAAAGAGCCATGACTCCTCCTCTTTTCAGCAGGGCAAGCCCTGTATCAACAGCTTTTACACTGGTATCTGCCCGGGTAGCCAGTTCATGGTCTCCTCCCGGAAGATAGCCGAAATTAAAAATAATCCCATCTACAGATTCTTTTTCTGCGTAGTGGTCTATAAACACATGGCTTTCCAGATACAGACCGGCTCTTTCTCTCATCTGGTGTTCCCTGAGAAGCTTATCTGTAGCTTCCAAAGCCCGTTCCTGGATATCAAAAGCCAGCACCTTTCCTTTTTCTCCGGCCATCTCACAGAGAAACAGCGTATCATGGCCATTTCCCATGGTAGCGTCTATATAGACGCCTTCCTCTTTTACCTGGAGTCGAAACAATTCATGAACCCAGGTAGTGATCTGATATAAATTCATAATCTATTTCCTGGAAATATCTTACTTTTCACTTGCTGCAAGAGCCTGTTCCAGATCTCCGATGATATCATCAACATGTTCGATTCCCACAGAAAGACGGATCATTCCCGGAGAAACTCCGGCGGCTACAAGCTGCTCATCATTCAGCTGTCTGTGTGTATGGCTGGCAGGATGAAGAACACTGGTCTTGGCATCTGCCACATGAGTTACAATAGAAGCCAGCTTCAGACTGTCCATAAATTTCACTGCTGCTTCTCTTCCGGCTTTCAGTTCAAAAGATATTACGCCGCAGGTACCCTTTGGCATATACTTCTGTGCCAAAGAATAATACTTATCACCCGGAAGTCCCGGATAATTTACTTTTCCAACAAGTGGATGAGCTTCCAGGTATTCTGCTACCTTCTGAGCATTGTAGCAATGTCTTTCTACTCTCAGCACCAGAGATTCCAGTCCCAGATTCAGAATAAAGCAGTTCATAGGAGAAGGTATAGAGCCTAAGTCTCTCATAAGCTGAGCATTAATCTTAGTGATATAAGCCTCTTTTCCAAACTGTTTTGTATAGATGACTCCATGGTAGGATTCATCCGGCTTAGTCAGACCTGGGAATTTATCGGCATGAGCTTCCCAGTCAAAGTTTCCGCTGTCCACGATAGCTCCACCTACCTGGGCTGCATGTCCATCCATATATTTTGTAGTGGAATGTGTTACAATATCCGCTCCCCATTCAAAAGGACGGCAGTTTACAGGAGTAGCAAAGGTATTGTCCACGATTAAAGGAACGCCGTGGCTGTGGGCCAGTTCTGCCATCTTTTCAATATCCAGAACTACCAGCGCCGGATTTGCAATAGTCTCTGCGATAACAGCTTTTGTATTTGGTCGGAAAGCCTTATCCAGCTCTTCCTTAGGTGCATCCACATCAATAAATGTACATTCGATTCCCATCTTTTTAGCTGTAACTCCCAGGACATTTAAAGTTCCGCCGTAAATTGCAGATGCACAGATTACATGATCTCCGGCTTCACAGATATTAAATACCGCATAAAAATTTGCTGCCTGTCCAGAAGAAGTAAGGACAGCCGCTACGCCGCCTTCCAGATCTGCAATTTTAGCAGCCACCAGGTCATTTGTAGGATTCTGACATCTTGTATAAAAATATCCATTATCCTTCAGATCAAAAAGACGTCCCATCTCTTCTGTAGTGTCATATTTGAAGGTTGTACTCTGATAGATGGGCATCATTCTCGGTTCACCTTTTTTCGGCTTCCAGCCGGACTGGATACATTTCGTTTCAATATGGTATTCCTTGCTCATTTCATTCCTCTCCATTCTGTATATATTCTGAAAACCATTTTACCACTTTTTCATCTGCCGGGATACCAGAAAATCATCTTGATTTTGAAAATTCCCTATCTTCTATAATATTTCTGTCCTACCAGGATCACAGCCACGAACAGAACGATTCCTATAGCCAGAATGATCAGGGACATCTCATCACTTACTGGATGAACCATTGGAAGAATTCCCAGAATCATCAGGTCAGCTCCCAGAACTGCTATTCCTCCTCCTATAGTCATCATAAATTTTCTTTCATTTTTCGGGGAAACACCACTGGAAAACCGTTCTCTGATCATAGAGGGCTTTCCCTTCCATCCCAGAAAAATTCCTGCCAGAATAATAATCCCTGCCAGAATAACTAATACTTCATCTCTTGTCATAATAATTCCTTTCTTTCTGCAGTTTATATCCATCTTATCAAACCCTGCTTTTCTTGTAAATACTATAATATCTTCTCCTTTATGTCCACATCCCCTGAAATTTTTGGAGGAGTTTTCCACATTTTTTATCTCTCTCCACATCAGTCTCTTTTCTTATCTTCTCATTTATGTTACTCTTAAAAAAACAGGAAACGAGGAAAAAACTATGAAAGAAAAAATATATACCATTCCTTTAATGGATGCCTTCAAAGCAGAAGATGAATGTCCCTTCTGCTTTATTGAAAGAAATCTGGAGCAGCACGCTATGGACTTTGTTCTGGGCTCCGGTGCCTCTTATATGGAAGACGATGTAAGAGCTGAAACAGATAAAATGGGCTTCTGTCGAACCCACTATAAAAAAATGTTCGACTATGGAAACCGTCTGGGATGCGGCCTTATTCTTACTACCCATTTTAAAAAGAAAAATGAAGAGCTGAAACAGCAGATAAAGATGTTCTCCCCTGGAAAAGCTTCCATGCTGGGACATTTCAAAAAAGCAAAGATTGATACGGACAATCCTAAGACCTCTATTGGAAACTGGGTAAAAGAACAGGAAAATTCCTGCTATATTTGCGATTACTATCAAAATACATACAATCGCTATCTGGATACCTTCTTTGAACTATACAGGAAAAATCCTGAATTCAAAGACCTTTTCAAAAACAGCAAGGGCTTCTGTCTTCCCCATTTTTCAGACCTGGTAGAAACAGCAGAAGTACTTCTCTCTGACAAAGAAAAAAGAGACTTCTATGATCATCTCTTTCCTCTTATGACAGAGAATCTTCAGAGAGTCACAGATGACCTGGAATGGTTCTGTGATAAATTTGACTACAAAAACAAAGATGCGGACTGGAAAAATTCCAGAGATGCCATTCAGAGAGGCATGCAGAAAGCAGCCGGCAGCTATCCCGCCGATCCGCCCTATAAAGCAGAAAAATAAGAAATTAAAAAGGAAAACTAAAATAAATATAAATCAAAAAAATCCTTTTTTATTTTTCTTTTAGCTTTTTGTCACAGATTATCCTTATTTACCATGTATATTAATACTTGTAAAAGCCAATAAGACTTTTTCAAAATCTTTTTCTTTTCATATACTGACATAGGAAATGTCAGTTACTCCTTCTTTTTTATGATTATAAGACAAGAGCAGGAATCAGCCCCCTCAGATTCCTGCTCTTGTTGCGTTATCCTGACTTTATGATGATTTATGCAATATTGGTATATAATTTGTAATTTTTTTCAATTTCACATTTCTTTTATTTTTTCATCACAGAATCATCACATTTTCCCGTTATAGTATTACTTGTAAAAGCCGATAAGACTTTTTCAAAAATCTTTTTCTTTTTCATATGCCGGTATTAATTTTAACCGGCTCTCCTTCTTTTTAATATTTTACAATATTAAAAAAAGAGAAACCAGAATCAACCTTCCCCCCTCATTGATTCTGGTTTCTTTTTTGTCATTATTTCAAATTTACTATCTCGTAGATATCTCCTCCTGCTTTTTCATCAAAATAATTCTTCAATTCAAAAAAAGATTTCCACTTTGAAATAGTCAGCTCATTAAAGCCTCTCCTCATAACTACATCTACCAGTCTCTTTTCCAGAAAAGTGGGACCGTCCGGAAAAGAAATGGCATCACAGAGCTGAATAAGTCTGTCATAATCATCATATTCTGTATTTTCCAAGTATTCCTTAATAAACAAAGTTTCCTCTTCATTACAATCATTCTTTCCGTTATATGCTCTAACATCTTTGTAAGGAAAGGAATGAGTTAAACAAATCCTCGAAATGTCCACATATCCTTTGGAAAGCATAAAGTGATATCCACATAATATATGCTTCATGTCCATAACTCCCTCTCTTCTCCCTATATCATGAAGAAGTCCCATCACATACGCCTTCTCATCCTCCATTCCTTTACAGTTCTCCGCAATTTTTTTCGCACAATAACCCGCTGTTCTGCAATGTGCTGTCCATGGACCTGGATTTCGCTTTTCTGCCTCACACAGCAGCATTTCTGCTTCTTCTTTTGTTGGAATCTTGCTAATCATATTCTGAGCATACATAATCCTGCCTCCCTTTATTTACTACTGTTTATCCTTCCTCCTTATTATTTTCCTCTTTTAATTCAAAGAGCTGCTTTTCACAGTCTCTCAGTTCTTCAGCAAACTCTAAAAATACTTTTCTTGATTTCTTGATGTTTACATTTGATGACTTGTAAATAATCCTGTGTTCCATACTGGCCCATAGATCCATAGTCAAGGTCCGTATCTGTACCTCCACCGGATAGTATTCTTTGCTGTCTGTGTGATACACTGGAACCCCTAAAATAATGTGATAGCTCTTATATCCATTTGGCTTAGGCTTTGCGATATAGTCACTTTCCCTCATACAGATTAAATCTGTATACTTCTTAATCTGCTCCGCCACGTGATAAACATCTGATTCAAAATAACAGATAATTCTGATTCCTGCAATATCTGTAAGATGATTTTTCGCGGTTTCAAAGTCTTTCTTTAGTTCTTTCTTCTCCAGCTTTCCTAGAATGCTTTCTTTAGTTTTTATCCTGGTCTGTATATTATGAATAGGATAATCTTTATACTTCTCTCTATAATCATCATTCAAAATATTTATCTGAACCATAAGAAAATCCATGGCTTCCTGATAAGGCTTTATGAATTGAAAATAATCTTCTGTTTCATGTAAAATATCCATAATTTTATACCTCCTTTCCTATCCTAGCAAAAAATTATGTAAATTCCATGGAATGTTTCTAAAGAAAACAAAAAAGACTTAAATCCTTAAAAAATAAAGATTTAAGTCTTCATAATCAATGAAGCATCGGGGATTCGAACCCCGGACAACTTGATTAAAAGTCAAGTGCTCTACCGACTGAGCTAATGCTCCATAAAAAATGCCCAGAGCCGGAATCGAACCAGCGACACGAGGATTTTCAGTCCTCTGCTCTACCAACTGAGCTATCTGGGCATTAAGTAGCGGGGGCAGGATTTGAACCTGCGACCTTCGGGTTATGAGCCCGACGAGCTTCCAGACTGCTCCACCCCGCGTTATTATCTAAGCCGATGATCGGACTCGAACCGATAACCTGCTGATTACAAATCAGCTGCTCTGCCAATTGAGCCACATCGGCATGATGTGGTATTCAATTTTAAATGGGCGATGGTGGATTCGAACCACCGAAGGCGTTGCCAGCAGATTTACAGTCTGTCCCCTTTGGCCACTCGGGAAATCGCCCTTATTATAAAATGGGACCTATAGGGCTCGAACCTATGACCCTCTGCTTGTAAGGCAGATGCTCTCCCAGCTGAGCTAAGATCCCATTATAGATAAATGTTTCTTTTCAGAAACAAACGACCCAGAAGAGACTCGAACTCTCGACCTCCGCCGTGACAGGGCGGCGCTCTAACCAACTGAGCCACTGGGCCGTATTAAGAAGGTTCTGTACCTTCAAAACCACATATGTAAAACCTATATCCAACTTTACCGCTTCGCTTAATCTCTTAAGCTTTTAGGTCAAGCCCTCGACCGATTAGTAGCAGTCAGCTCCATGCATTGCTGCACTTCCACCTCTGCCCTATCTACCTCGTCGTCTTCAAGGGGTCTTACTCCTTTCGGATGGGACATCTC
>NZ_NFHH01000034.1 GCF_002161285.1 Blautia sp. An81
TGCATTGGCTTATCATCAGTATAAGAGGATGAAGACCTGTATGTAATGGCTTTTTTAATTTGACTAGGATTGGCTATTTTAGCCTGACACTAGATGGTTATTTTAACCCGACGCTAATAACGTATTCCTTCAAAATGATCTTTGTCGTTATGAGAAAGAATGAGTGTGGCCTTTTCATAACCATGCTTATCCATATATGATATAACTTTGTCGGCATGTGCCTCGTGACCACAATCATATATGAATAGTTTGCTACCTGTATTAATCAAAATGCAATCGCCGTAATTGGTTGTTTCGGAGTTTTCATATTCTTGGGAGCCTAAAATTAAAATTTCCTTCATCATAAATCCTTTCTGACTAGATAGTCTATAATATGTGATATTTGATAAAAAGAACTGGTGTCTTTAAATACTCCTTTCAGCGACTGATTCAGAAAGATATTGAAAAATAAATAGAAATCAAGTATAATAGATATGCGAATATGTATTGACTGATTTCATGTTAATACCTTTAAGTTCATCCTGCTTGGGTGGACTTTTCTTTTTATCTTTTTGTGTATTATAACATAGCAAGAAATAAAAATCAAGAAATGTAGTAAAAAAATTAACTGTAAATAAAGAAAGTAAAAAACTTGAAACGAATTAAATGCTGTGATAATATGTATACAATAATAATAATAGGTGGTTGTTTTTATGTCATTGAAAATAAAATTGAGTGAAGCGACAGGTTTGAGATTGAAGGAATTTAGGACACAATATAAAGTAAAGGCAAAAGATGTAGCTGAAATGTTGGGGAAAAGTCCTGCTTATATATCCAAATTGGAAAAAGGGCAAATTCAACAAATTGATAAAATAGAATTTGAAAAGATACTAAATTTTATAGCGAATGATGATGATGGTTATTATAGATTTTTTGAAGAATTTGCAGAGAGAGCGAATATAAAAGATTTAGAAAATGACTTGGCGTTTCGTAATTTCGATATGCTTGAAAGAAAGATTCCAGTTAATAATAATCTTATAAATTTTATTAAAGAAATGATGAAAGAACTAGGGATATCTATTCATCAATTAACAAATTATATTAATGAAAATGAAGATTTGGGTGCTGATATTTCGGAAAAATATGATTTAAATGCTGATGAAGTAAAAAAAAATGTTTGGCATGCAGTAACAGATGCAAATAGTATGCAAAATGTGTTTAGCTATATCTTTCTAGAATACTCAGAAGATAAAGTTGAAAAGTTATTGTCAGGGAAGAAAAAAAAATGTGAGTATATGCTTGTATATGCAATAATGTATCACCTTTTGAAAATGAAATATAAAAAAGAGGGAAAAGAGTACAATGATACATTAATTGAAGAATGCAGTATTGAAGCAGAACAGATATTACTAAACTATAAATTTTATTCGCTGACTGTTAAACATCGTTTATTGGCCCAAAGTGAGACAATAGATGAATATAACAATTTGCTAAATGAGTCTGATATTAACAATGCAAAATATGTAATGGATATTATTGAAGTAATCAAATTTTTATCTGAATACGATGTCGAGTATACTAATAAAAAATTAAAGATAATTGCTGAAAATCTAAAAAATAATGATACTACCTTTGCATTTGCTTATATGGCCTTATCTTTGCGGGGCTTGAATGATTTACAAACAGGTCTAAAAAAGAAATTTTTAGAAGAAATAAAAGCATTAATTGATAAATATTCAAATTTAACAGAAACTGTTGATAATATGGAAAAATATTGATAAAAAGCAGCTCTAAATGATGTAAAGCTACTGGATAAAGTATTCCAGTAGCTTTTATTTCTTCTCAAATCTTATTACATCATTCGGTTCACAATTCAAAATTTCACAAAGCCTTTCCAGTGTAAACATGGTAATAGACTTATTATGTTTTAAATTATTGATCGTCCGGGGATTGATACCATACTTATGAATCAGTGTATAGGTGGAGACATCCCGTTGGCGCATGGTTTCCCACAATGGAGAATAGTTTATCATTTCTGCTCACTTCCCAGTTTGTAATATAATCATTATCATGGTAAAAATAATGGTTTACTATACTGAAAAATGTATCTATAATAGAGGCATATGGAGGGAGAACTGGGATGAAAAAATATGATGAACTATCAGAAAAAGAAAAACGTAATTTTGAAGAATTCCTTATCTTAACATTCGAGGTTTCCGATGATGAGCTGGCGGCAATCGATAAACAAAAGCCAATGACAATGGAACTTTTTTCTTCATGTCTGGCTAAGTGTACAGAGCGTGGGCTCTATAAACTTTTCGAAAGCCTGTTGGATGAGTATCCGGATTTAACGGATAAATACGTAAAAGCTATTGATGATGATATAAAAGATGTGATATTGCCGGAAAGAACTCCAGAGGAGGAAGAAGAAAGCTGGAATCGATTGTGCGACAGAATAAAAAATGAATATGGTGATGATGTAATAAGCGAATAGCTGCCGGAAAATCTGGTGGCTATTTTTTATAACAGAAATCAATGAATTAAAATCTGGCATCCGGTCAAAAAAGACTGGATGTTTTTTTGTGCACTTTATTAAAAACTTAGTCTCCAAACACTGTATAATCCTCGAATTTCCTTTCTATAAGTGCGGGGAAATATTTTTTGAAGTAGAAAATTAAAAGATTTTTCGAATCTCCTTGTATTTCTGTCTCTGACGATTGGGTTAAGTGAGGGGATCTTTAAAGAATAAAAAAGATAAGAGCGGATCTGGTTGATAAGAATAAAATTTATTTCTTTTAGCCCCTGTAAAAAAGCCACTCCCGGTTACGTTAAGTGAGGGGGTAGATATTATAGGGCAAGATCCACCCGTGTTAAGCGGTAATGCCATTCCTGGCAGCCCCCCTAACTTTCAGGTTGAGCTCTTGATGGGGATTTTCCCAGAGCAAGATCCACCCCGTAATACACTATCGTGTTTTCCTGTGTAGGGCTCTTGCTTGGGATTTCGATTCCCCATACCCTCGATGATCTGCCGATTTGGCAGATATTGGCGTCCACTGGAAAGTGGGACGCAGCACAAAAGGAAGATTCCGGCAGGACTGCCGGTTCTCCCATTTGTGATGTTACTGAAGTAACAGAAAAGAGAAGAAAGGAGGAGCCATGAGAAAAAAGAGATTAGAACGGGAACTAAATCACCCGCATTTTGTCGGAGTCCGGCTGTCGGATATTGAACTGGAACTTCTGGACAGGAAAGCAGAGATCCTAGGGGTGTCCAGATCCGAATGCCTGCGGAAACTTTTGGTGGAAAAGGAGATCGTGCATCGGGTAGAAGTAGTCGCCGATATGGAAGAACTGCGAAGTCTGGTGGGGGCATATGGAAAGATCGGTGTGAACCTGAATCAGATCGCACGGTACTTCAATACGGGCGGGGAGCGTTCACTGGCTATGGAAGATGAAATCCGTCGCTGTATCGCGGAATTATTTGCACTCAGGGAAGAAGTGTTGAAGATGGCAGGGGATTTTGAACGGGATTATCGGGGCGGTTAAAGTAGTCCAGATGAATTGTTCCAAAACGATACCGAAACACGACCAAACAGCGTTTTCTGCCGTCAGATAGATAAACCCCAGGCAAATATATTTGAGGTCAAAAAAGCCTGTCGTAAAGGGCAAAAAATGCAAAAAATGATACCGAAACGCGACCATATTTCGCTGTCCTGTACCAGGTACTGGCAGGATGGCAGGAAGGAGGAATGTCTGTGCCGAGAATGAGCAAGAAAAGAAAACAGGAATTGGACTTTTTTCTCAATGAAAGAGGGCGGGTTGCCCACAATGACACCTGCCGGAAATGTGTTGGAGACTGCAAGCAGAGTTTCCGGACTGTGATTGTCTGTTGCCCCTGCTATGAATCCAAGCGAAGCCGTCGGCGGAAGATCAGACAGAAACAAAAGGATGGATGTGAAGAATAAAGATCAGATGGTATACATGACGGATCAGACCCAGATTCCGGTATATCTTCCTTACCCACGGTTTCTGCTGGGGATGGATCTGACTCAGACAGCCAAGGTCCTGTATGCTCTGTTGCTGGATCGGGCGAGTCTTTCCAGGAAGACAGGGTGGAAGGATGAGGAAGGCCACATTTTTGTGGTTTATCCCATTGCTTATCTGGCTGACGATCTTAGAAAGAGTCACATGACTGTAAAAAAGGCATTGAATGAACTGGAAGAAGCCGGACTTCTGGTGAGAAAAAAACAGGGATTTTCCAAACCGAATCTGCTGTATATCAAAATCCCGGCAGAGGGAAAGAAAAGTTTCCCTGTGAAGGAAAGAAAAGTGTCCCTCAAAGGGAAAGAAAATGATACTTATGAGGGAAAGAAACCTGTCCCTGTGATGGATAGAAAAGTATCCCCTAATTACTTAAATAATAGTTACTTGATATATAGTCAAACAAATAAAGAGAGAGAAGCGCGCTCTGCCTATGGCGAATATCACAATGTGTTTCTCTCCGAAACAGAATATGGAGAATTGAAACAGGAGATCCGGGAATTAGACAGGCTGATCGAGGAACTGTCCAGTTATATGCGTTCCAGTGGAAAGCAATATGCTGATCATGCTGTTACCTTGAGAAGATGGGCAGAACGGTCAGCCCCGGTAAAAAACATTCCGGATTATACCTGCAGTGAGGAGGAAAGTCTATGAATAAGATGGTAGAAGAAACAGTAAAGAACATGATGCGGCCGGGAGAAAGAACCAGGGAGGATTACATCGGAGAAGACGGGCTTCTGTATTGTGGACAATGTCATGAACCGAAGGAGGCTTATTTCGATCAGGAGAAAATGGGAGTTTTGGGAATAAAAAAACATCCGCGTGAATGTGAGTGCCGGAGACAAAAGAGAAAAGAGGAGGAACAGTACCGAGAACAGCAGCGTCATGAAGCTGTAGTCAGAGAATTGAAAGAACATTGTTTCTCGGATAGATCCATGAAGGAATGGACATTTAAGAATGATAAGGGACTTTCCGAAAATACCGTGCTTGCAAAGCTTTATGTGAAAGACTGGGAAACAATGAAGGCGGAAAATACAGGCTACCTCTTCTGGGGAGCAGTGGGAACCGGGAAAAGTTTTCTGGCGGGCTGTATTGCCAATGCACTGTTGGAACAGGAGATTGCAGTGCGCATGAACAATTTTGCGGAAGTGCTGAATGATCTGTCTGCTAATTTTTCAGAGAAGAACACATACATAAAAAATCTGTGCAGAGTTCCGCTTTTGATTCTGGATGATTTTGGAATGGAGCGGGGGACAGAGTACGGACTGGAACAGATCTATGCGGTGATCGACGGCAGATATCGGAGTGGGAAGCCCTTGATAGCGACGACAAATCTGACGTTGCAGGAGTTAAATAATCCGCAGGATACAGCGCATGCCAGGATTTATGACCGGTTGCTGGAGATGTGCGTGCCGGTTCAGTTTAAAGGTGAGAGTTTTCGAAAACGTACGGCTCAGGAAAAGCTGGGGCGGATGCAGAAAAGAATAAAGGAGGAGATGAGGTAAATGAGACAGACAAAAGAAAGAGAGAGCAGCTGCCGTCTGGCAGTGGATATTGAAGGTCTGGCCGCTATGCTTTCCTGCGGACAGATGACTGCAAGGAAGATTGCGGAAGATGCGGGAGCCCGGATCACCATCGGCCGCCGGGTATTGTACTCCGTACAGAAAGTGGAGAAATACCTGGAAGCAATAGCGGAATAGAGGAACACAGATGTGCGTGGGAGTGGTTTTGTGCTATACTTTTCATAGACAGGACAAGACCATTCCCCACAACAGGGAGGTGTGAAGATTACAGAAGAAACAGTTCAGCATGTGCCATTCGCAAAACCGCACTACATACGAATGATGGCTGAACTGTTCCAGAAAGGAATGGTTTTGTGGCAAGAAAAGACAATAGAGGAAGAAATCTGAGGACCGGGGAATCCCAACGCAAGGATGGACTCTATATGTACCGGTACAAAGATGAACGGACTGGCAGACGCCTGGCCGTTTATTCTCCGGATCTGGCTGAACTCAGGAAAAAAGAAAAAGAGATTGAGAAAGACCAGAGCGAAGGAATTATGACCGATACCCAATTCAAGAATATGACTCTCAATGATTTGTTTGAGATCCACATGGATACCAGAAAACTAGCAGAGAGTACACAGGCCAATTACAGAAGGATGTGGAACAGTCTTGTGAGGAATGAACTCGGACAGATGAAAGTGGTACAGGTAAGACCATCTCATGTACGCCTGTTTTATTCCCGGCTGAGCAAACAGAAATATTCCCACAGTACCATCAAGTTTCTCCATAATATGATCTTACCGAGCTTTGAGGTGGCTGTAGATGACGATATCATCCGGAAGAATCCGGCCAAGAGAACGCTGGGAGATTATGGGGAACCGGAAAAGAAACGCACCGCCCTGTCCTTTGACCAGCAGAAAAATCTGCTGAACTATGTAAAGAACAGCGAGGTATTCCATATCTATCTGCCGCTTTTGCAGGTGATGATTGGAACGGGACTCCGCTGTGGAGAACTGATTGGACTCACCTGGAAGGACGTGGATCTGAAGACCAGAACTGTATACGTGAATCATCAGCTGATCTATAAGAACTATGGAGACGGGTGTGATTTTCATGTGACAATGCCGAAGACAGAAGCCGGGATTCGGGAGATTCCCATGAGCAAAATGGTGGCAAAAGCCTTTGAGACTCAGAGACGGCTGAATTTTCAGATGGGAATTCCAAGGGATGTGAAAATCGAAGGGCTTTCGAATTTCGTGTTTATGAGCAGGAGTGGACGTCCTATGATGCCGACTACCGTGAACTTTATTCTCCGGGATATTGTGAAGGCGTATAATGAGGAAGAAAATGAGCGGGCAAAGCGGGAGAGGAGAAAGCCGGAAGAGCTGCCGCACATTTCCGCCCACATTCTCAGACATACAGCCTGTACCAGAATGGCAGAGACGGATCTGGATATGAAGGTCGTTCAGTATGTGATGGGACATGCGAACATCAGTGTCACGATGGAAGTTTATAACCATATCACAGACCGGTCCAGGATTGAAAAAGAGATTGCGAAGATGGATCTGGTTCAAATCATGTGACCGGATTTTCAGTCTTCAAATCAGAGATTTTTGATTGCCTTGGAGTGAAAATCGCAAAAAAAACGGATTTTTCCGCGTTTGATG
Organism: Blautia sp. An81; assembly: GCF_002161285.1. Taxonomy (GTDB): domain Bacteria; phylum Bacillota; class Clostridia; order Lachnospirales; family Lachnospiraceae; genus Blautia; species Blautia ornithocaccae. Next base: position 7,190 of record NZ_NFHH01000034.1, read on the forward strand.
GTGTAGTAAATTAACTCAGATTTCCTTGAATTTACAGGGAATTTTGGAGGTCCCCGATTCTGAAATTGGTGTAGAAATGGTGTAAAAATGGTGTAGTAAGCCATTTTTTGAAAAAATCAAAAAATTGGAGACCCTGAAAAGCCCGTAAAATCAAGCTTTTTCAGGTGTTCTCCAAAAAAATATTGAAAAAATTAGCACTCACCTCTTGCGAAGTTGTCGGTTTTGCTAAGGAAGATGTGTTCGAAAAAATGGATGCCATTGCCAATGCCGTATCAGATAGCTGCGAACCGGCAATTATCCCGGATATTTCTTTACAGACGATTAATGGTAAGACTGTTATTGTGGTAGAGATTTCTGAGGGCAGACAGCGCCCATATTATATCAAAGCGCTTGGCAGAGATGGAGGCGTATATGTTCGTGTTGCCGGAACTACTCGTCTTGCTGACGAGTATATGATAAAAGAATTACTGTTTGAGGGCAGCAACCGCTACTACGATCAGGCTTTGTGTACCGGGTTGAGTATCACGGATGAAGACATTGATGCTCTTTGCAAAGCTATGAAAGAACAGGCCGTCAAGAATGCCCACAATGAGGAACAGAAAGCATCTATCAAAGATGTTGGCAGACAACAGCTTCGTTCCTGGGGGGTTTTGATTGAACGTGATGGAAAAGATTATCCGTCCAATGCCTTTGCTATTTTGACAGGCAACGCAGGACTTCATGTTGCAACGCAATGTGGCGTGTTCAAAGGCACAACAAAAGCGGTATTTGTTGATCGACGGGAATATACCGGTCTGCTTTGGGAACAGATAGATGAAGCATTTCAGTTTGTTCTGCGAAATATTCACCTGGGTGCTACTATTGTGGGGATTTATCGCCAGGACGTTTATGAAATCCCACCGGATGCCATTCGTGAGTTAATTATCAATGCCATGGTGCATCGTAGTTATTTGGATCATGGTACGATACAGGTTGCGGTGTATGATAACCGCTTGGAAATCACCTCCCCAGGAAAGCTGCCAATGGGACAAACTATGGAGCGTATGAAAGAGGGCTATTCCAAAATCAGAAATGAAGCTCTTGCTCATGCCTTTGCGTATATGAATCTAATTGAGCATTGGGGAAGCGGCATTCCGAGAATTATTGATAAAGTCAAAGCTGCCGGACTGCGGGAACCAGAGTTTATTGGTGGCGAGGTTGATTTGCGTATCAATATCTATCGAGGTCAGATTGACGGCACTGTTGACCTCAATGCTTCCAATACTGCCGTTAAACCGCCGGGAAACCGCCGGGAAACCGCCGATAAAGTGCCGGCAAATGAACAGGAACAGCAAATTTATAAATATGTATCGGAAAATGCCGGCATTACAACAGCACAGGCAATGAAACTTCTTGGTATCAAACAGCGTAGAACCAGAGAAATACTGGTTAAAATGGTTGAAAAAGGATGGCTGAGAAAAGAAGGTGCTTCAAGAAGCACAATTTATGTAAAAAATACAGAAGGGAGATAATGCAGCATGGATACAGACAAAGTAATACAAGACTTGAACCGCAGATTTGCTGCACCTCTGCCGGAGGTTTACCACCGTCGGATCATCTTCTGGTACGATGAAGATAAGGAATTTGAGGATAAGCTGGACGAAGTGGTTTTAGAGAATGCAATGGATAGGAATTGTACTCAATTCTGTAAGTATAAAACTTTAATGCATTGAGTTGGACTGTAGGTATTAGTACGTCTAAGTAAAGGCGTACCTGTTTCAATGGACAGCATAAAAAAATCTGTAATATGCGGGGCTGTAATATTGGTGATGTCATGGAATTGGCTAAACATTGTTTCGCTAATTGATAATTACATGGAAAGGATGGATGGGAGTAATTTTGAGGGAAAATCCAGATTTACTATCGGGAAATAGCGGAGAACGATAGAACAGATACGCAGTTTAGAACAGCTGTTGCAAACGTAAAGAGGCTTTAAGAGCTGTGGACAGATCAAGGGAGAAAAGTCCAGACAGTAAAAGGAACAGCGTCTGCGGCTGTTCTCGTCCCGATAGTGTGGAACAAGGAAACGATGCCATCGGATTTCTTTAGAGATGGTAGAGGAGTCTTTGGAAAGAGCCCTGGCCATTTGAGAAAAAGAGAAGCCTTTTTCGATCATGATTTCAATCTCTGCACGATCAGAAAGAGCAAGATGCTTAAAGTTACCAATATGATGAGTTGCCATGATGACCTCCAATCCGCTCCGGGGAGTACAGGATAACACGATTGCAAAGGTAAAATCCACCCCTGATTTATAGAGAAGCAAAAAAGGAGAAAAATCAGAAATAACTTTTTCATTTAACGGCCTTGCAAAAAATTCAAAAAAATTAGCACTCGGGGCTTGACAGTGCTGATAATACGTGCTATATTACATATAGAACAAAGGAACAGAGATAAAAAGTAAGGTTCCCAAGTTCCGAAAACAACACTTCGGTTTTCCCAAAGTGCTAAAATAAATTTTTATATGTCTATTGAAAGGAGATATGACTTATGATGATGCCTAGTATTTTTGGAGAAAATTTATTTGATGATTTTATGGATTTCCCGTTTGAGAGAGAATTCTTTGGAAGAAGACCTCTGTATGGAAACAGTGAGAAGAATATTATGAAGACAGACGTAAAAGAAACAGACAATGCTTATGAGCTGGATATTGATCTGCCGGGCTTTAAGAAAGATGAAGTTACTGCAAAACTGGAGAATGGCTATCTGACCATCAGCGCTACTAAAGGCATGAACAAGGATGAGCAGAACAAAGAAGGCAAATACATCCGTAGAGAGCGCTATGCAGGAGCTATGAGCAGAAGCTTCTATATAGGTGAAAATGTTCAGCAGGAGGACATTCATGCGAAGTTTGAAGATGGTATCTTGAAACTCACCGTTCCAAAAGAAGATCCTAAGAAAGTAGAAGAAAAGAAATATATCTCCATTGAGGGATAAAATAACAGTGCCGCAGCCTTGGCTGCCTGAGAAAAGGCCTGGAAACAGTCAACAGAAAGACTTGTTTCCGGGCCTTAATTTTATGTGCTGTTATATTGCAAAAGACACGCTAATTATTGCTTCTGACAGGCTGTAGCAGACAGGGGATTAAAAAGGGGTTGACAAATATTCTTTTATAGTATATTATTCCTATAAGATTACTAGGAAATAAAAATTCCGCTGCAGACAGCGGGACATTCACCCTCTCAGCAGTTGCCAAAAGTGCGGGCAGACATGGCCCTTGGTTTACTGTCTGAGGAAATAAAAGAAAGGCGGTATTTTATGGCTGAAAAAATTTATGCAAGCGTACAGGAATTAATAGGAAGAACTCCTCTTATGGAAATAGGGAATATTGAAAGAGAAGAAGGACTGGAGGCCAGAGTTCTGGTTAAGCTGGAATACCTGAATCCAGCGGGAAGCGTAAAAGACAGAATTGCAAAAAACATGATCGAGGATGCAGAGGAGAAAGGCCTTTTAAAACCTGGTGCAACGATCATCGAGCCTACTTCAGGAAATACAGGAATAGGTCTGGCAGCGATTGCAGCATCTAAAGGCTACCGTTTGATCCTGACCATGCCGGAGACTATGAGTGTGGAAAGAAGGAACATTCTGAAGGCTTACGGGGCGGAGATCGTTCTTACAGAAGGAGCCAGAGGAATGACCGGAGCCATTGAAAAAGCAGAGGAACTGGCAAAGGAGATTCCGGGAAGCTTTCTTACCCGTCAGTTTGAAAATCCGGCAAATCCAGCTATGCACAGGAAGACTACAGGTCCGGAAATCTGGGAGGATACAGATGGAAAGGTGGATATTTTGGTGGCAGGAGTAGGAACCGGCGGTACAATTACAGGAACCGGCGAATATCTGAAATCAAAAAATCCTCAGGTGAAGGTTGTAGCTGTAGAGCCATCGGATTCTCCGGTACTTTCTAAAGGAACAGCGGGTCCTCATAAAATCCAGGGTATTGGCGCCGGGTTTGTGCCAAAGGCTCTGAATACTCAGATTTATGATGAGATTCTGGCTCTTGGAAGTGAAGAGTCCTTTGCCGCAGCAAAACTTCTGGCTCATAAAGAAGGAATTCTGGTGGGGATTTCTTCAGGTGCTGCCCTGCATGGTGCCATTGAACTGGCAAAGAGACCGGAAAATAAAGGAAAAACCATTGTAGTTATTCTGCCGGACAGCGGAGACCGGTATTATTCTACGCCACTTTTCGAGGGATAAGATGAAGATTTCAACAAAAGGAAGATATGCGTTAAGACTGATGCTGGATATTGCTGCCCATGACAGCGGAGAACCGGTAAGGATTAAAGAAATCGCATCCAGGCAGGAAATTTCCGCCAAATATCTGGAACAGATTGTAGCTATTTTGTCTAAAGCCGGCTATGTAAAAAGCATACGAGGACCTCAGGGCGGCTATCGTCTGACCAGAAAGCCTGAAGAATACTCTCTGGGAGACATTCTCAGGCTTACAGAGGGCAGCCTGGCACCGGTAGAATGTCTGGAAGGAGAAACCAATCAATGCCCCCGGGCCGGGGACTGCATTACCCTTCTCTTTTGGAAAAAGCTAGACAAGGCAATCAGAGAAGTCACAGAAGGCTATACCCTGGAAGACCTTCTGACCTGGCAGAACCAGGCCGGCAATAATTACATCATCTAAATATTAAGGGGATTTTGGGAGTCAGAAGGACGGAAAAATCTATCAAAACATGAAAAAGAAGCAGACATATAGGAGGAAAGCCTGTATGATCTGCTTCTTTTGGTGTGATACATCCGGCAGATGGCTGCCGCGCTTGTGCGAGCAAACATTTGCCGGGTAACGGACAGTGGGGACCCCGCCGATACGCCTGAATATCTTCGGGGCCCCGCCACCGGACCGGACATGAGTTCCCGGCCCTTGTGACATCCCCGGGATATGCATGAAAACATATCTGTTCCGGAGATGCCTGGCTAAGGCTGGACAGCGGACTGTCCAGCTTGTGCGGCAGTCGCCAAAAGGACATGCAAGCATGTCCCCTTGGCTCGTTGCACGCAAAAATAAAGAAAAATGTGATATATGTAATCGGAAAATGACGGGGTATCATTTCCCTGATTACCGGATCTTCATGGGATACTGATTATCAAAGCAGGCCTTACAGATAGGAAGGTCTCCTACCATGGACTGAAGGTCTTCGATTTTCATGTATCCCAGAGAATCTGCCCCGATCATGGAACAGATTTCTTCTGTGGAATGGGAAGAGGCGATCAATTGCTTGTTGGATGGTATATCCGTGCCAAAATAGCAGGGATATAAAAAGGGGGGTGAACTGATCCGTACATGGACGCTTACGGCCCCTGCCTTTTTCAGCATATGAATCAGATTGGCGATGGTGGTGCCCCGGACGATAGAGTCGTCCACTAATACGATACGCTTTCCTTTTACCACAGACTCCAAAACATTGAGCTTAAGGCGGACGCTGTTTTCCCGCTCTTTCTGAGTAGGTTTGATAAAGGTCCTGCCTACATAGCTGTTTTTATAGAAAGCAAGGCCGAAGGGGATCCCGGAAGCCTCTGAGAAGCCTTTTGCTGCGGGAATACCGGAGTCCGGAACCCCGCAGACCAGATCTGCTTCCACCGGATAGGATTTTGCCAGAGCGGCTCCTGCCCGGATTCGGGCGTCATAGATATTAATATTATCCATGGTGCTGTCCAGCCTTGCAAAATAAATATATTCAAAGATACAGTGAGCTTTCTTTTCCTGACAGAGCGTATAGTCAGAAGAAATCCCCTGTTCTGTAATAGTGATAATCTCGCCGGGGCGGATATCCCGGATAAATTCAGCGCCAACGCTTTGGAGGGCGCAGCTTTCCGATGCCAGGATATAGGCGTTGTCCCTCTTTCCAAGACACAAAGGTTTCAGACCAAGGGGATCCCGGACGCCGATGAGCTTTCTGGGGCTGGCGATGACCAGACCGTAAGCTCCCCGGATCATACCGGCTGTTTTCAGGATAGCCTCTTCTACAGTCTTAGAGGTTATACGTTCTCTTGCGATACAGTAGGCGATTACCTCTGAATCAGTAGTGGTATGAAAGAGGGCGCCGTTTTTCTCCAGATGATCCCGCAGTTCCTGGGCGTTGACCAGGTTTCCGTTGTGGGCCAGAGCCAGAGTTCCCTTTACATAGTTCAGCACCAGAGGCTGGGCGTTGGCCAGAGTGGTGGCTCCTGTGGTGGAGTACCGCACATGTCCGATTCCCAGATTGCCATGGAGGCTGTGGAGATTTTCTTCTTTAAATACCTCGCTGACCAGTCCCATGCCTTTGTGGGAATCAATATTTCCCTTAGGTCCTTTGGTGTCGCTTACGGCAATGCCGCAGGACTCCTGCCCTCTGTGCTGGAGAGCAGAGAGTCCGTAGTAGATGGAAGGCGCTACGTCGTTTCCGGAAAAATCATAGATACCGAAAACGCCGCAGGCTTCTTTTATTTCATATTGTGCATCCAGTTCCATTTGGAGTAGGCTCCTTTACACGGAGAAGAGGAGAGCATCATAGGTAGGATATGGAAGCTCCTCATCCGGAATTTTTGCTTCGGCTTCATCGGCGGCTGCCCGCAGCTCATCCATAGTAGCGAGAACGGTCTTATGGCAGTAGTCTGCAGATTCCTGCATGGAGCCTTTTTTATCGATCTCCTGGATCTCTTCATCCAGTGTAGACAGAGCAGATGAAATCTTTTCGTAGGCATCCCCCAGAGAAGAAACCAGACTTTCAGCAGAAGCGGTAGGTACAGAAGGCGCCAGCGCTTTCATGGCCAGAGCATTGTCTGACACGGAAGCTGCATAGCTGCTTACTGCAGGAAGGAAGTCTTTGGTAAGCATTTCCTTCATGGTCTTTGCCTCAATGCCGATGGTTTTTACATAGTTCTCAAGAAGAATCTCGTAACGGGAGAAGATTTCTTCTTTTGTAAAGATGTGATGCTTTGTGAAAAGCTCCACGTTCTTGTCAGAGATAAACTGAGGGAGGCAGTCAGGAGTAGATTCCAGATTGTATAAACCTCTTTTTTTGGCTTCTTCCACCCACTCTTCTGTGTAGCCGTTTCCGTTGAAGATTACTTTTTTATGTTTCTTAATGGCACGTTTGATCAGTTCATGTACAGCATGCTCCATATCTTCCGGTGCAGTTCCTTCCAGCTCTTTGGCGAACTGAGACAGGGCTTCTGCCACAGCTGTGTTCAGGATAATATTTGGTGTTGCCACAGAAGCAGAGGAACCAAGCATACGGAACTCAAATTTGTTTCCGGTAAAGGCGAAAGGTGAAGTACGGTTTCTGTCCGTGTTATCTTTCATAAAATGAGGAAGCACATGTGCACCGGTCTCCAGCTGTACGCTTTGATGCTCGTCAAAGTAAGTATCCTCTTCAATAGATTTCAGAACTGCGGTCAGTTCATCTCCCAGGAAAATGGATACGATAGCCGGCGGGGCTTCGTTGCCGCCCAGCCTGTGGTCATTTCCGGCGCTGGCTGCGGAAACACGCATCAGATCTGCATATTCGTCCACGGCTTTGATAACCGCCATCAGGAATACCAGGAACTGGATATTCTGATCCGGCGTTTTTCCCGGATCTAACAGGTTTTCTCCTGTATTTGTAGAGATAGACCAGTTGTTGTGCTTGCCGCTTCCGTTGATGCCTTCAAAGGGTTTTTCATGGAGCAGGCAGGCAAGGCCGTGTTTATCTGCCACTTTTTTCATGATCTCCATGGTCAGCTGATTGTGGTCAACGGCCACGTTGGCGGTGTCAAAGATAGGTGCCAGTTCATGCTGAGAAGGAGCTACTTCGTTGTGTTTTGTCTTAGCAGGGATTCCCAGCTTCCACAGCTCCTCATCCAGGTCATGCATATAAGCGGCAACTCTTGGCTTCAGAGCGCCGAAGTAGTGATCTTCCATTTCCTGTCCTCTGGGTGCGGAAGCTCCCATTAAAGTTCTTCCGCAGAGAACCAGGTCACGGCGCTGTTTGTATAAATCTTTATCTACAAGGAAATATTCCTGCTCTGGTCCGATGGTGGTGGAAACATGAGTTACGGCTGTATTGCCCAGAATGTGCAGGATCTTTACTGCCTCATTGCTCAGGGCTTCCATGGAGCGGAGCAGAGGAGTTTTCTTATCCAGAGCTTCTCCGCCATAGGAACAGAAAGCTGTAGGAATATACAGGGTTCCGTCTTTGATAAAGGCCGGAGAGGTAGGATCCCATGCGGTGTATCCTCTGGCTTCGAAGGTAGCTCTCAGTCCGCCTGAAGGGAAGCTGGACGCATCCGGCTCGCCTTTCACAAGTTCTTTTCCGGAAAAATCCATGATCACTTCTCCGTTTGAAGTGGGGGAGATAAAACTGTCATGTTTTTCAGCGGTAAAGCCTGTCATAGGCTGGAACCAATGTGTAAAATGGGTAGCGCCGTTTTCTACGGCCCACTCCTTCATGGCAACTGCCACAGAGTTTGCTACTTCCAGCTCCAGATGGGTGCCGTTCTCAATGGTTTTCTTAAGAGCTTTGTAAACATCTTTCGGAAGTTTGTTTCTCATGACCTTATCATTAAATACCAGGCTTCCGTATAAAGCAGGAATATCTTTTTTCATAGTATGCTCCTTTCCTACAGATTCCTTTTGCAGAATCTGTTTTCCATAGAAATAGAAAAAGCGCCCTGGATATCTCTATCCAAAGCGCCTTTGCTTTACGTTGTGTAGTATATACTCAGGGAAAGAAAAATGTCAATCCCTTTTTTGAAATTTTTTAAAATTCTTTTTCCTTTCTGTTTAAAAAAGCCGGGAGCAGGGGATACTTAGATATCCTTATGATGCCATATGTCTGCAGGCAGTCATGAGCGCTATGACCTGGAAAATCATGGCATCATAGTATAAAGCAGGAGGTTGTTTTTATGGAAGATATGAAGATATGTCTGAAAAAGCCGGACGATGTAAAGGAATTTGTCCGGGCAGCAAGGAAATGTGACTTCGATGTGGACCTGGCCTATAACAGCGCCGTAGTAGACGGGAAATCTATATTAGGAGTATTTGCCCTGGGACTGGAGAAACCTCTTGTGGTGAGCTGCCACGGAGAAAACAGAGAGTTTCGCCAGAGTATCCAGAAATTTCAGTTATAAAAATTTTTTCAAAACAGGGATTTACAAAATGAAAAAAATCGGTTATAGTAGACAGCAGTTATGAATAAAGTTATGACGAAGGCGTCAGAATTTCTGTTTGGGAGATTCTGACGCCTTTTTGTGCGATACGCCCCGGCAAGCGACTGTCGTGCTTGCACGAGCAGGTCTTCGCTCCGCTACGGTCCGTGCTGGACGCGTGCCACTGGCACGCAGCACCATTTGCCGGGCAACGGACAGCGACAGGCTTTGCCTGGAGCTGCCCGCAGTATCGCATCGGGTAGGAAAGGACTCTTTCCTACCCGATCATTGTAGAAGGAGGAAAATGTGATGGTAAAATATGTATTCGTAACCGGAGGAGTGGTCTCAGGCCTGGGCAAAGGGATCACGGCTGCCTCTCTGGGAAGGCTTTTGAAAGCAAGAGGGTATCAGGTGACCATGCAGAAGTTTGACCCTTACATTAATATGGACCCGGGTACTATGAACCCTATCCAGCATGGAGAAGTCTTTGTTACTGACGACGGCACAGAGACAGATCTGGACCTGGGACATTATGAGAGATTTATTGATGAAAGCCTGGATAAAAATTCAAATGTGACTACGGGAAAGATTTACTGGACAGTGCTTCAGAAGGAACGTCACGGGGATTATGGCGGCGGCACGGTACAGGTCATCCCTCACATTACCAATGAGATCAAAAGCCGGTTTTACAGAGGAAAAACTCCTGAGGAAGACAGGATTGCGATTATAGAAGTGGGAGGAACTGCAGGAGATATTGAGAGCCAGCCTTTCCTGGAAGCCATCCGTCAGTTCCAGCATGATGTGGGAAAGGAAAACGCAGTGCTGATCCACGTGACCCTGGTACCTTATCTGAAAGCTTCCGGAGAGCTGAAGACCAAGCCTACTCAGGCCAGTGTAAAAGAACTTCAGAGTATGGGTCTGTGGCCGGATGTATTGGTATGCCGTTCGGAGTATCGGCTGTCTGATGAGCTGAAAGACAAGATCGCACTGTTCTGTAATGTACCGCCCAATCATGTACTCCAGAATCTGGATGTGGAATACCTGTATGAGGCCCCTCTGGCTATGGAAAAAGAACATCTGGCTCAGGTGGTCTGTGAATGTCTTCATATCCCATGCCCGGAACCGGACCTTACAGACTGGACGGCTATGGTGGAGAACCTGCGGAATCCCCAGTCCGAGACAGAAATCGCTATCGTAGGGAAATATATCCAGCTTCATGACGCTTACTTAAGTGTGGTAGAAGCTTTAAAACACGGCGGTATCGCCAGCCGGGTAAACGTCAATATCCGCTGGGTAGACTCAGAAGAAATCGAGAGCCAGGGCTGCCAGGCGCTTTTGGAAGGGGTAGACGGAATCCTGATCCCGGGAGGCTTTGGACACAGAGGAACGGAAGGAAAGATCCAGGCTGTAAAATATGCCAGGGAAAACAAGATTCCATTCCTGGGAATCTGTCTGGGCATGCAGATGGCTATTGTAGAATTTGCCAGAAATGTAGCCGGTTTTAAGGACGCCAACAGCGCAGAACTGAATCCTGACACTATGCACCCGGTGATCTATCTTATGCCGGAACAGAACGGCGTGGAAAATATCGGAGGAACCCTCCGGCTGGGAGCTTATCCCTGTGTGCTGAAAGAGGGAACAAAGGCATATGAATTATACGGAGCAAAAGAAATTTCCGAGCGTCACAGACACCGCTATGAAGTAAACAACGACTACCGGTCTGCTCTGGAAGAACATGGAATGACCATGGCAGGTCTTTCCCCTGACGGACGGATCGTGGAAATGATAGAACTGAAGGATCACCCCTTCTTCATTGGAACTCAGGGGCATCCGGAACTGAAATCCAGACCAAACCGTGCCCATCCGCTGTTCCGAGGATTCGTAAAAGCAGCAGACGAGTATGGAAGAGGAAAAAGAAACAGATAGGGAGGAAAATGTGATGAGAGAACAACAACAGGGACTGTACAGTCCCGCCTTTGAACATGACAACTGTGGAATCGGCGCAGTGGTAAACAGCAAGGGAATCAAGAGCCATCTGACGGTGGAGAGAGCACTCCATATCGTGGAGAACCTGGAACACAGAGCCGGAAAAGATGCAGAGGGAAAGACAGGAGACGGCGTGGGAATCCTTCTTCAGATTTCTCATAAATTCTTTTCCAAGGTCTGTAAAAAAATGGGGATCGATCTGGGAGGAGAGAGAGAATATGGTATTGCCCAGCTTTTCTTCCCTCAGGATGAACTGAAAAGAAACCAGGCTAAGAAGATGTTTGAGATCATTGTGGAGAAAGAGGGACTGGAGCTTTTAGGTTTCCGTGAGGTTCCTGTATATCCGGATGTTCTGGGACACAAGGCCAAAGAGTGTATGCCTCATATCATGCAGGCCTTTATTAAAAAACCGGAAAATGTAGAAAAAGGACTGGATTTTGACCGGAAGCTGTATATTGCCCGGAGAGTCTTCGAGCAGAGTAACGATAATACTTATGTGGTTTCTATGTCCAGCCGTACCATTGTATATAAAGGAATGTTCCTGGTAGGACAGCTCCGCACTTTCTTTGCGGATCTCCAGGATAAAGACTATGAATCTGCTATCGCTACTGTCCATTCCAGATTCAGCACCAATACAAACCCAAGCTGGGAGAGAGCCCATCCTAACCGTTTTATCGTACATAACGGGGAAATCAATACCATCCGGGGAAATGCGGACAAAATGCAGGCAAGGGAAGAAAATATGGAGTCTGCCCACTTAAAAGACCAGCTTCACAAGGTCCTTCCAGTGGTAAACCGTCAGGGTTCTGACTCAGCAATGCTGGACAACACTCTGGAATTCCTGGTAATGAGCGGTATGGATCTGCCTCTGGCAGTAATGATCACCATTCCGGAACCCTGGGCCAACAACCAGACCCTTTCCCAGGAGATCCGGGATTTCTATCAGTATTATGCAACCATGATGGAGCCATGGGACGGTCCGGCCTCTATTGTATTTTCAGACGGCGATCTGCTGGGCGCTGTACTGGACAGAAACGGCCTTCGTCCTTCCAGATATTATGTTATGAAAAACGGTGATGTGATCCTGGCTTCTGAGGTGGGTGTTCTTCCTGTACCGGAAGAGGAGATTGTTCTGAAAGAAAGACTCCATCCTGGAAAAATGCTTCTGGTAGATACCGTAAAAGGCAAGATTTTAAGCGATGAAGAGATCAAGGAGATTTATGCCAATGCCCAGCCTTACGGCGAGTGGCTGGACAGCAACCTCATCGAGCTGAAGGATCTGAAGATCCCTAACATGCGGGTGGAGGAATATACTTCCGAGCAGAGAAGAAGACTTCAGAAGACTTTCGGATATACTTATGAAGAATATAGAAAGTCCATTTATGAAATGGCCTTAAAAGGCAGTGAAGGCATTGCTGCCATGGGCGTGGATACCCCTCTGGCAGTGCTGTCCAAGAGAAACCGTCCTCTTTTTGATTACTTTAAGCAGCTTTTTGCACAGGTTACCAATCCGCCGATTGATGCCATCCGTGAAGAGATTGTTACCAGTACCACGGTTTATGTAGGAAAAGACGGAAACCTGCTGGAAGAAGTGCCGGAAAACTGCCAGGTACTGAAGATCAATAATCCGATCCTGACCAATACAGACCTGTTAAAGATCAAGAACATGAAGGAAAAAGGCTTTAAGGTAGCGGTGGTTCCTATTACTTACTACAAGAGTACAAAGCTGGAAAGAGCCATTGACCGTCTCTTTGTAGAGGTGGATAAAGCCTATAAAGACGGAGCCAACATCCTGATCCTTTCCGACAGAGGGGTGGATGAGAACCATGTGCCCATTCCTTCTCTGCTGGCGGTATCTGCGGTACACCAGCATCTGGTAGATACCAAGAAACAGACTTCTCTTTCTCTGATCCTGGAATCCGGAGAACCAAGAGAGGTACATCATTTTGCAACCCTTCTTGGATATGGGGCCTGTGCAGTCAATCCATATCTGGCGCTGGAGACGATCCAGGAGCTGATCGATGAAAAACTGCTGGACAAAGACTATTATGCGGCAGTAAATGATTACAATTACGCTGTGATCCACGGCATTGTAAAGATTGCTTCCAAAATGGGTATTTCCACCATCCAGTCCTATCAGGGCGCAAAGATCTTTGAGGCTATCGGTATTTCCCAGGAAGTCATCGATAAATATTTTGCAGGCACAGTCAGCCGTGTAGGGGGAATTACCCTGGACGATATTGCCAAAAACGTGGATGAACTTCATTCCAAAGCCTTCGATCCCCTTGGAAGAGCAGTGGATCTCACTCTGGACAGCATTGGAAAGCATAAGATGAGAAGCGGCGGCGAGGAACACCGGTACAATCCTGCAACTATCCACATGCTGCAGAAATCTACCCGTATGGGAGATTACGGCATGTTTAAAGAATATACAAAAATGGTAGACGAGGAGAGAAGCGGAAATCTCCGTTCCTTAATGGACTTTAACTTCCCGGAAAAGGGAATCCCTATTGAAGAAGTGGAAAGTGTAGAGGATATTGTAAAACGGTTTAAGACCGGAGCTATGTCCTACGGCTCCATTTCCCAGGAAGCCCATGAGACTCTGGCTATCGCCATGAATATGCTTCATGGAAAATCCAACACCGGTGAGGGTGGAGAAAGTGAAGAACGTCTGGATTCTGCAGGAACTGCTGTGGACAGATGTTCCGCCATCAAACAGGTGGCCAGCGCCCGTTTCGGCGTTACCAGCCGGTATCTGGTAAGCGCAAAAGAGATCCAGATCAAGATGGCTCAGGGAGCAAAACCCGGAGAGGGCGGACATCTTCCTGCCAGAAAAGTGTATCCATGGATCGCCAAGACCAGACATTCAACCCCCGGGGTAAGCCTGATCTCTCCGCCGCCACATCACGATATTTATTCTATCGAGGATCTGGCCCAGCTGATCTATGACCTGAAAAATGCCAATAAATATGCACGTATTTCCGTAAAACTTGTTTCTGAGGCAGGTGTGGGAACCGTAGCTGCCGGCGTTGCCAAAGCAGGCGCCCAGGTTATCCTGATCTCCGGATATGACGGAGGTACCGGCGCAGCTCCGGAAAGCTCTATCCACAACGCAGGACTGCCCTGGGAGCTGGGACTGGCAGAGACCCATCAGACCCTGCTGATGAATGGTCTGAGAAGCCGTGTGATGATTGAGACAGACGGTAAGCTCATGAGCGGAAGAGACGTGGCTATCGCCGCCCTTCTGGGAGCAGAGGAATTCGGCTTTGCCACTGCGCCTCTGGTAACTATGGGCTGTGTGATGATGAGAGTCTGCAACCTGGATACCTGCCCTGTTGGCGTGGCAACCCAGAATCCGGAACTTCGGAAACGCTTTACCGGAAAACCGGAATATGTGGTAAACTTTATGAGATTTATCGCTGAGGAACTCCGTGAATATATGGCGAAACTGGGAGTGCGTACCATTGACGAGATGGTAGGAAGAAGCGACCTTCTGAAAGTAAAAGATAAAGCCCAGAATCCAATGGCTGCTAAGATCGACCTTAGTGCTATTCTGGAAAATCCTTTTGCAAAAGAAGGAGAACAGGTAACCTTTAATCCGGCGGATGTATACGACTTCCAGCTGGAGAAGACCCTGGACGAGAAAGTACTTCTGAAGAAATTTGCTTCTGCCCTGAAAAAAGGAGAAAAAGCTTCTGTATCTGTGGAAGTCAGCAACACAGACAGGACTTTCGGCACCATTCTGGGTGCAGAGATCACCAGACAGCATAAACACGGACTGCCGGAAGACACCCTGACTGTAAACTGCAAGGGAGCCGGCGGACAGAGCTTCGGCGCCTTTATCCCGAAAGGTCTGACCCTGAAACTGGAAGGAGATACCAACGATTATTACGGCAAAGGACTTTCCGGCGGAAAGCTGATCCTGTATCCGCCGAAAAACCGGAAATACTCTGCCCAGGATAATATGATCGCCGGTAACGTAGCTCTTTACGGAGCCACCAGCGGAAAAGTATTTATAAGCGGTATTGCAGGAGAACGTTTTGCCGTAAGAAACTCCGGCGCCTATGCGGTAGTAGAAGGAGTAGGAGAACATGGCTGCGAATACATGACCGGAGGCCGTGTGGTGATCCTTGGCTCTACAGGAAAGAATTTTGCCGCAGGTATGAGCGGCGGTATCGCTTATGTATTAGATGAAAACAATACTCTTTATAAAAATCTGAATAAAGATATGATTTCCATTGAACAGGTGGAAAGCAAGGTAGATGTTCATGAACTGAAAAGCCTGATTGAGGAGCATGTACAGTATACCGGCTCTGAGAGAGGAAAAGAAATCCTGGAAAACTTCACCGAATATCTTCCGAAGTTTAAGAAGATCATTCCTGATGATTACAAGAGAATGACATCCCTGAGCATTAAGCTGGAGGAACAGGGAATGAGTACAGAACAGGCACAGTTGGAAGCATTTACAGAAGTATTTTCGGAGGTATAAAGATGGGAAAACCGACAGGATTTTTAGATTATGAGAGAAAAGACGCAGTACAGACACCGCCTTTAGAGAGAATTAAGAACTTTAATGAATTCAAGAAACCTCTGCCCTTAGAGGAACAGCAGATCCAGGGAGCCCGCTGCATGGAATGCGGCGTTCCCTTCTGCCAGGCAGGTATGATGATCGCAGGGATGGCTTCCGGCTGTCCGCTGCACAACCTGGTGCCGGAGACCAATGATCTGGTATACCGGGGAAAATGGAGACAGGCTTACGAGAGACTGTCCAAGACCCACAGTTTTCCGGAATTTACCAGCCATGTGTGTCCTGCTCTGTGCGAAGCTGCCTGTACCTGTAATATTAACGGAGACCCGGTAGCCACAAAAGACAATGAAAAGGCAATTATCGAGACTGCCTGGAAAAACGGCTGGGTAGTTCCCCAGGTGCCGCCTGTGCGTACCGGAAAGAAAGTGGCGGTAGTAGGCAGCGGTCCTTCCGGACTGGCGGCAGCTCAGGAACTGAACCGGAAAGGACACTGGGTAACGGTATTTGAGAGGAATGACCGGGTAGGAGGACTTCTCCGCTACGGGATCCCCAACATGAAGCTGGACAAATCCATCATTGACCGGAGAGTGAAGCTCATGGAAGAAGAAGGAGTAGTCTTTAAAACCGGCGTGGACGTAGGCAAAGATGTGAAAGCTCAGGAACTTCTGAAAGAATTTGACCGGGTAGTCCTGGCCTGCGGAGCCTCCAATCCAAGAGATATCCAGGTGCCGGGAAGAGATGCGGGAAACATCTATTTTGCCGTAGACTTCCTGAAATCTGTGACCAAGAGCCTTCTGGATTCTAATTTTAAAGACAACCAGTTTATCCCTGCGAAAGGAAAACATGTGCTGGTCATCGGCGGCGGCGATACGGGAAATGACTGTGTGGGAACTGCTATCCGCCTGGGAGCAAAATCCGTTACCCAGTTAGAGATGATGCCTAAGCCCTCAGAAACCAGAACTCCCGGGAATCCATGGCCGGAGTGGCCAAGAGTGCTGAAGACCGATTATGGCCAGGAGGAATCCATTGCAGTCTTCGGGAAAGACCCCAGAATCTATCAGACAACTGTGACAGAATTTTTAAAAGACGACAAAGGTAATGTGCAGAAAGCCAAGATCGTCAGCCTGGAGCCGAAGAAAGACGAAAAGACAGGACGTATGAACATGGTTCCGGTGGAAGGCACAGAAAAAGTCATTGACGCCCAGCTGGTGCTGATCGCAGCAGGTTTCCTGGGAAGCCAGAAATATGTGACAGACGCTTTCAAAGTAGACTTGAATCCAAGGACCAACGTGCTGACAAAACCCGATGAATACCAGACCAGCGTGCCCAGAGTATTTACAGCAGGAGATATGCACAGAGGCCAGTCCCTGGTAGTATGGGCTATTACAGAGGGAAGAAAAGCGGCAGAGGCGGTAGATAAAGATTTGATGGGATATACCGTATAAAATTGTGGACATAAGCCCTGCCACTCCAAAAAAGGGAATAGAAAAGCCCCGGTGCTGGAACACCGGGGCTATTCGCTGTCGTCCACAATGGACTTGCATTATCTTTTTGCCTATGGGCATTATAGTATATGCGGATTTTGTTTTCAATATGCAAATTGCAGAAACAAGATTGAAGAAATAGAGGCTGCATGGTAGAATAGGAACACGGGAAACCATAGAGCCAGGCGGCTTACCCTCCGATTTCCGGAGGGGCGAACCCTCCAGACGAAAGAAAGGAGGGCGATGCCAATGTATGTTACATATGCTGATTTGATTCAGCTTTTAATATTCATTGTTGCCCTTGTTGGTCTCGTATATGAGATTTTCAAGGATAAAAGAAAGTAGCCGCCACTACTGCCAACAGTGACGGCTGACGCTATAAAGCGTTAAATTTAGTTACCATTGAGGGTAGACCGCTTCTATGGTTTCCCTTTTTCTATTCTCAATATAACACATTGGGCTGCAGGATTCAAGATATTTTGAAGATCCTTTAAGAGTGTCTTGCAAAAATACGAATAATTTCCCAGGCCATATCTTGACTTTTCAATTTTACACTGCTATAATACCACCCATGAAGGACAAAGGCGTTCTTATTCAGGCGGGGACCTGAGTAAGTGCGCCCTTTTTCATTACATAAGAAAGTCCGCTGTACTTTCCTGTGTGATGAAAAGGCCAGAGCATATCCTGTCGCCAAATAGGAATGCAGGGCCGGCTGCCCGCTGCCTTAAGCGGGATTGTTGATTAATTCAGAAAGGACATGGTGGTCATTATGGCGAAATACACCAGAGAGGATATTCTGCATATGGCAGAGGAAGAAGACGTGGAATTTATCCGTCTTCAGTTTACCGATATGTTCGGTACTATGAAGAATATTGCGATTCCTTTCGGCAAGCTGGAAAAGGCTATGGATAATGAATGTGTGATCGATGCTTCTTCTATGGAGAGCTTCTATAGAAACGAAGAGGAGGATATGTATCTCCACCCGGATCTGGATACTTTCTGCATTCTTCCATGGAGACCCCAGCAGGGAAAGGTAGCCAGATTTATCTGCGATATTTATAAGGCGGACGGGACACCTTATAAGGAAAGTCCCAGATACATTCTTCAGAACGCTGTGAAAAAAGCTGAGGAAAAGGGATATACTTTTAAGGTAAATCCGGAATGTGAGTTTTTCCTTTTCCATACCGATGATAATGGTTCTCCTACTACCCTGACGCACGAGAGAGCCGGTTTTCTGGATCTGAGTCCGGTGGACCTGGGGGAGAATGCCAGAAGAGACATTGTACTGACTCTGGAGGATATGGGATATGAAGTAGCTTCTTCCCATCATGAGATCGCTCCCGGTCAGCATGAGATTGATTTTACTATGTCAGATGTGATGGACACAGCGGATAAGCTGATGACCTTTAAGGTGGCGGTCCGCACTGTGGCAAAGCGTCATGGACTCCACGCCACATTCATGCCAAAGCCAAGATCCGAGGTAAACGGTTCAGGTATGCATATCAACATGGCTCTTTACAAGGATGGAAAAAATATATTTGAAGATCCCCAGGACAGTCTGGGACTGAGTAAAGAAGCATATTCCTTTATCGCCGGGCTGCTGGAACATATCAAGGGTATGACAGCGGTTTTCAATCCTCTGGTGAATTCCTACAAACGCCTGGTACCGGGATTTGAAGCACCCTCAGATGTAACCTGGTCTTCTACCCAGAGGACAGCACTCATAAAGGTATGCCAGGGTATGAGAGAAGAGAAGGCTATTGAGCTGAGAAGTCCGGATCCTTCTGCAAATCCTTATCTGGTATTTGCCCTGTGCCTGGAAGCCGGTATTGACGGTATAGAACAGGGACTGGAGGCGCCTGCCGAACTGAAGAGAAGCATCCGGGATTTGTCCGAAGAAGAGAAAAATAATCAGGGTATCGAAGCCCTGCCGGAAAATTTAAGCGATGCGTTATATGAGATGGGAAGAGATGTCTGGGTAAAGGAGATGCTGGGAGAATCTTTTCTGGAGCATTATAAAAAAGGCAAGAGAAAAGAGTGGAAGAGTTATATGAAGCAGGTTTCCGAATGGGAACTGGAACAGTATCTGTACCAGATTTAAATATTTTTTAATCGGCAATGCAAACATCCTATAGGATGTCTGCTATAAGGTACTCGCAGAATTAAAGAAAAGGCAGGGAGCAGTATATGAGCATCATCATTGTGGCATTACCCAAGATTGAAGATGCAAAGCGGATACGAAAGATCCTGATGAACCATGGATTTGAAAATGTAGTATCCTGCTGTACCGCTTCCGCAGCTTTAATCGAGGCAAATCAAGATCAGAGAGGACTGATCATCAGCGGCTATAAACTTCCGGATATGCATTATACCCAGTTGTATGAATGTATACCAAAATATTTTGAAATGCTGCTGATGGGATCAGCAAATGTTGTAAGCTCGGCAGAAAGCGGAATCATCGCCGTGACTATGCCAGTGAAAATATATGATTTAGTCAATACCGTGGAAATGGTCCTCAGCCAGGTAGAACGGCGGTATAAAAAAGACAGGAAAAAACCAAGGAAGAGGACGGAGAAAGAAGAAAACTATATTAGGAACGCCAAGTTCCTGCTGATGGAGCGTAATCATCTTTCAGAAGAAGAGGCCTATCGCTACATTCAGAAATGCAGCATGGACAACGGCACGAATATGGTAGAAACTGCCCAGATGATATTGACGTTGATCTATGACGAATGTTAAAGGAGAAATGTGATATGTTTACTATTAATGAGAATTATCTGAAGCTTCCTGGAAGCTATCTGTTCTCTGATATTGCAAAAAAAATCGCAGCATATCAGAAGGAAAATCCGGAAAAAGAAATCATCCGACTGGGAATCGGAGATGTGACACAGCCCCTGGCGCCGGCGATCATTGAGGCTCTTCACGGAGCTGTGGAAGAGATGGCTCATGCAGAGACCTTCCACGGATATGCGCCGGATAAGGGCTACGCTTTCCTGAGAGAGGCTATTGCGAAAAATGATTATCAGGATCGCAGTTGTGACATTGATCCAGAAGAAATCTTCGTATCTGACGGAGCGAAATGTGACTCCGGAAATATTCAGGAGATCCTGGGATTGGATAATAAGATTGCTGTGTGCGATCCGGTTTACCCCGTATATGTAGATACCAACGTTATGGCGGGAAGAACAGGAAATTATAATAAGACGACACAGAATTTTGACGGTATGATCTACATGCCCTGTACGGCAGAGAATAATTTTGCCCCGGAATTTCCAAAGGAAACCCCGGATGTGATCTATCTCTGCTTTCCAAATAATCCTACAGGCTCTACGATCAGTAAAGAACAGCTTCAGGGCTGGGTGGATTACGCCAATAAAAACGGCAGTCTGATCATTTACGATGCGGCCTATGAGGCTTATATCACTGAGGAGGACGTGCCTCACAGCATTTATGAATGTGAAGGAGCAAAAACCTGTGCTATTGAGCTGAGAAGTTTTTCCAAGAATGCGGGATTCACCGGCGTCCGTCTGGGATTTGCGGTAGTGCCGAAAGATCTGAAGTCCGGAGGAGTTTCCTTAAATGACCTCTGGGCCAGAAGACACGGGACCAAGTATAACGGAGCTCCTTATATCGTGCAGAAAGCAGGAGCTGCTGTGTATACAGAAGCAGGAAAAGCCCAGGTAAAAGAGCAGGTTGCATATTATATGAGAAATGCGCACGCCATATATAATGGTCTGAAAGACGCAGGCTATACAGTCAGCGGCGGCGTGAATGCTCCTTATGTATGGCTGAAAACGCCGGGTAACCAGACCTCCTGGGAATTCTTCGACACCCTTCTCCATGAGGTGAATGTGGTAGGAACTCCTGGAAGCGGTTTCGGCGCCTGCGGAGAAGGCTATTTCCGGTTAAGTGCTTTCGGCACCTATGAAAACACAATAGAGGCGATTAAGAGGATTACGAAGATGTAATCAAAGATATCCTGTCCGAAGTATCTGGATTTTTCTGGGTATTTCGGACTTTTTTAATTTCTTTTTTGATTGAATAGGTGAACCGGGGGAGCGTGGTGAGCAAGAATACAGGTGTGTTTTCTGCTCAGCCTGCGCCGCTTTGAGCCTGAGGTCTCAAAGCTATGCTCGGGAAATTCGCTGAAAACACACCTGTATTCTTGAAGCTACGGTTGTTTCCGCTGCCGGGGGACAAAGGTTGTACGGCATTGCAGGAATTCAATTAAAAAAGAAATTTGGATGGTATGCTGGTGCTGGATGTCGAGTGAAAAGCACGGTTGGTCGGTGCGTGGTCGCTTAGATATAAAAGAAGATCAGAATAGTTGCAATAGAGAGTGATAGTTTTGGTAAAGGAAGGGAATGGGATTATGGAATTTGTTAAGGGTATTGTTGAGAGAGAAAAGTCTGGATATGAGGAGTTTTTGGAGAAGGCGGAGGGGGATACTGCCTGTCTGGAGGGGGCGGTCCATAGTCTTCGGGATATGGGGGAGATTGGGTTTGTGATTCTTAGAAGCAGGGAAGGGCTTCTTCAGGCTGTCTGGGAGGAAGGCGTCTCCAGAGAGGATCTGAAGGAGTTTCATGAAGGGGATTGTATCCGTGTGACGGGAACTGTGAAAACTGAAGAGAGAGCTCCCCAGGGAAAGGAATTGAGGATTAAGGAAACGGAATTTTTGTCTAAGGTTGACCAGCCTTTGCCCCTGCCGGTAGGAAAGTGGAACCTGAACACGTCCCTGGAAGCCAAACTGAACATGCGCCCTGTCTCTTTAAGGAATGTAAGAGAGAGGGCGAAATTCCGTATTCAGGAAGGGATCACCAGAGGTTTCCGGGATTTCCTGTATCATCAGGGTTTTACAGAGATCCACAGCCCCAAGATCGGAGCAAAAAGTGCCGAGGGCGGCGCCAACCTTTTCAAGCTGGAATATTTCCATCATCCTGCAGTGCTCCAGCAGAGCCCCCAGCTTTATAAACAGATGATGGTAGGCGTGTTTGACCGGGTATTTGAGACCGGGCCTGTATTCCGGGCAGAGAAACACAACACCAGAAGACATCTGAACGAATATACCAGCCTGGACTTTGAGATGGGTTATATTGACAGCTTTTACGATATCTGCCGGATGGAGACAGGATTTTTGAAATACACCATGGATCTTTTGAACAGAGAATACAGGAAAGAACTGGATATTTTAAAGGTAACTCTTCCTGAGATCAAAGAAATTCCCTGTGTAACTTTCCAGAAAGCAAAGGAACTGGTTTCTGAAAAATACCAGAGAAAGATCCGGGCGCCTTTTGATCTGGAACCGGAGGAGGAAGAACTGATCGGAAAATACTTCCAGGAAGAGTGCGGATCAGACTTTGTTTTTGTTACCCATTATCCTTCTAAGAAACGTCCTTTCTACGCTATGGATGATCCGGAAGACAGCCGCTATACTTTAAGTTTTGACCTGCTGTATAAGGGACTGGAGATCACTACAGGAGGCCAGAGGATCCATGATTATCAGATGCTGAAAGATAAGATCGCAGCAAAGGGTATGAGCGAAGAAGGACTGGAACAGTATCTGGATGCTTTTAAATACGGCATGCCTCCCCACGGAGGACTGGGCATCGGCCTGGAAAGACTGACCATGCAGCTTTTAGGAGAGGACAACATCCGGGAGACTACTTTATTCCCAAGAGATTTAACAAGGCTTGAGCCCTAGAGAGGAGCGAAACAATGAGCGCACAGAGAATAGACGATACAGTAATGGAAAATATAGAGATCCTGGCAAAGCTTTCCATGTCTGAGGATGAACGGGAAGAAATGCGGACAGAGCTGGAAAAAATCCTGGATTATGTAGAAAAGCTTAATGAACTGGATACGGAAAATGTGGAGGCAGCTTCCCATATCTTCCCACTGGAAAATGTGTTCCGGGAGGACGAAGTGACCAACGGGGACGCCCAGGAGGAAATGCTGGCCAACGCTCCGGTGAAAAAAGAAGGACAGTATCAGGTTCCCAAGACCGTGTAGAAAGGATGAAAGACATGAAGATCATAGAGATGTCAGCCACTGCTCTGGGAGAGGAGATTAAAAAAGGGCAGATCGGCGTAAAGGAAGCTGTGAAAGCTTACCTGGATCAGATAGAAGCTGTGGAACCCTCTGTCCACGCTTATCTGGATATTGACGAAAAAAAGATATATGCGAGAGTAAAAGAAGTGGAAAAAGGCATCCGCCAGGGAAAATATACCGGTCCTCTGGCAGGTGTTCCCATTGCGGTAAAAGACAATATCTGCACCCGGGGACAGGCCACTACCTGCGCTTCTAAAATTTTAAATGATTTTGTGCCCCCATACAGCGCAGATGCTGTGGAAAAGCTGGAAGAGGCAGGAATGATCCTCCTGGGAAAGACCAATATGGATGAATTTGCCATGGGAAGCACAACAGAAACATCTGCCTTTGGAGAAACGAAAAATCCCTGGGATCTGACCAGGGTGCCGGGAGGCTCTTCAGGAGGTTCCTGTGCGGCTGTGGCAGCAGGAGAGGCGCCCCTGGCTTTAGGTTCTGATACAGGAGGATCTATCCGCCAGCCTTCCGCCTTCTGCGGCGTCACAGGCCTGAAACCAACTTACGGCACTGTATCCCGTTACGGATTGGTGGCTTACGCCTCTTCCCTGGACCAGATTGGTCCCATTGGAAAAAATACAAAAGACTGCGGAGCTCTTCTGGACGTGATCGCAGGATATGATAAACGAGACAGCACTTCCATCCAGAGAAAGCTTTATGATTTCTCGAAAGATCTGGGAGAGGATATCAGGGGGCTTCGGGTAGGCGTTCCTAAAGAGTATCTCTCTGAAGGTCTGGACAGTGAGATCAAAAAAGCCATTGTAGATGCGGTAAACGCTCTGAGCCAGAACGGCGCTATTGTAGAGTTTTTCTCCCTTGGGATGACAGATTATGTGATCCCGGCCTATTATATCATCGCCTGCGCCGAGGCCAGTTCCAACCTGGCCAGATTCGACGGGGTAAAATACGGATACCGTTCTATGGAAGGAACAGACCTTCATGATATGTATAAGAAAACAAGAGCAGAGGGATTTGGCAAAGAGGCAAAGAAAAGAATCCTTCTGGGCTCCTTTGTATTAAGCTCCGGTTACTATGACGCTTACTATCTGAAAGCTTTGAAGACTAAGGCTCTTATCAAGAAAGCCTTTGACGAGGCCTTTGTAAAATATGATGTTCTCCTGGCTCCTGCCTCACCGTCGCCGGCGCCCCATCTGGGAGAAAGTCTTACAGATTCTTTGAAGATGTATTTAAGCGACATCTATACCGTAGCGGTAAACCTGGCAGGACTTCCTGCCATTAGCATGCCCTGGACTCTGGACAGCCAGAAACTTCCTGTAGGACTGCAGTTTATCGGAAACTGCTTTGAAGAAAAGAAGGTTCTCCAGGCGGCTATGGGACTGGAAAAGATCAGAGGGGACTTTCCTCTGGCATTTGCAAAGGAGGAAGGATAATGGAAAAACAATATGAGACTGTCATCGGACTGGAAGTCCATGTGGAACTTTCCACAGAATCCAAGATTTTCTGCGGCTGCTCTACTAAGTTCGGAGGAGCACCCAATACCCATACCTGTCCTGTATGCGCAGGCCTTCCCGGCGCTCTCCCGGTATTAAACAAGCAGGTAGTGGAATACGCCCTGGCTCTTGGCCTGGCAGCTAACTGCCAGATCAACCAGTACTGCAAGTTTGACAGGAAGAACTATTTTTACCCTGACAACCCCCAGAACTACCAGATTTCCCAGCTTTATCTTCCCATCTGCCACGATGGTTATCTGGAAATCCAGACAGCCGCAGGCCCTAAAAAGATTCGGATACACGAAATGCACATGGAGGAAGATGCGGGAAAACTGATCCATGACGAGTGGGATGACTGCTCTTTGGTGGATTACAACCGAAGCGGCGTTCCCCTTATTGAGATCGTGTCTGAGCCGGATATGAGAAATGCCCAGGAAGTGATCGCTTATCTGGAAAAACTGCGGCTTATCTGCCAGTATCTGGGAGTTTCTGACTGTAAGCTTCAGGAAGGGTCTATGCGTGCCGACGTAAACCTTTCAGTAAGAGAGGTGGGATCCCGGGAGCTGGGAATCAGGACAGAGATGAAGAATCTGAACTCTTTTAAGGCTATTGCAAGAGCTATCGAAGGAGAAAGGGCCCGGCAGATTGAGCTTCTGGAAGAGGGACGCCCGGTGATCCAGGAGACCCGGCGGTGGGATGACAATAAAGAATATTCCTACGCTATGCGTTCCAAGGAAGACGCCAAGGATTACCGTTACTTCCCGGACCCGGACCTGCCTCCGGTGCGCATCAGCGATCAGTGGATAGCCCAGATCCGGAATGCCCAGCCGGAACTTCAGGAGGAAAAGGCAAAACGGTATATGGAGCAGTACGAGCTGTCAGATTATGACGCCGGCCTTCTGACCCAGTCCAGACACCTGAGCGAAATGTTTGAAAAGACTGCGGCAATCTGCCAGATGCCGAAGAAGGCGGCCAACTGGTATATTGGGGAAACTCTGCGCCTGGTAAAAGAAGAAGGAATAGAGACAGAAGAAATCTCCTTCTCTCCGGAACATCTGGCAGAGCTGATCCTGATGACAGACCGGGGAGAGCTGAACAATAAAACTGCCAAAGAAGTTTTCCGTATGATTTTTACAGACGATGTGGACCCCATGATCTATGCAGAAGAGAAAGGGCTGAAAACCGTTCTGGATACCGGACTTCTGGAAGAGACCGTGGCAAAAGTCCTGGAAGAAAATCCAGACACGGTAAAGCAGTATCTGGAAGGAAAGACGAAAGTCACCGGATTTTTGGTAGGACAGATCATGAAGCAGATGAAAGGAAAAGCAGATCCTAAACAGGTGAACCAGCTTCTTAGACAGAAGCTTCAGGAGGCAGAGGAGAAGGCATAGCGTAAGGTATTTAAAGTATCTTACATTAGAAAAGAAAAATCCGGAAGAGCTTTAAAACCATCCTCTTTTGTGGTAAGCTACTGTAGAAGATGGGAGGAAAGCTATGGATATTATTGAATTTCAGAATAAACTAAAAGATATACAGACCCTGGCTCTGAATAACGGGAAACAGGTACGGGCAGAGCTGGTGGAAAAATTTTTCGGTGAGGAGGATATGGATCAGGAGAAACTCCAGAAGGTCTACGATTATCTGGAAGTCCAGGGAATCCGTGTTACCGGAAGAACAGGAGACAGAGAAGACGCCGGACAAGGGCCGGTTCCTCATATAGAGAAAAAACAGGAAAGAGTTCCTCTTACAGCAGAGGAAGAAGAGTATCTTAAGGAGTATCTGAAAGCCTTTGGATTTGAAGGAAATTTAAGAGACCGGCAGGAATTGCTTCTGGCCTGCAAAAGAAATGAAGAAGGTGCCAGGGAAAGTCTGGTAAAGGCCTGCCAGAGAGAACTGGCAGATGTGGCAAGAGACCTGAACTGCCGGGAGGTTCTCTTCGCAGATCTGCTTTCTGAGGCAAATACAGCTCTTCTTATGGCACTGGAGGAGCTTAAGGATGTGACAGAGGAAGAAGCAGCAGAAGAATGGCTTATGCATAAAGTCCGCAGCCTGGTGGAAGAATTTCTGGAGGAGCAGACCAGGCAGAAGAGAGAAGATAATTTCCTGGTGGAAAAGGTCCAGAACCTGGAAGAACGGTTAAAGGCTCTCACAGAAGATGATAATATCAAATATACAGTGGAAGAACTTTCCGGATTCCTGGATATGGAGCCGGAAGAAATGAAAGCGATCCTCCGGCTGACAGGGGATGACAGCGAAAAGTAAACAAGGAAAAACAGGAAAAGAAGCCCAGATACTGGGGCTTCTTTTCTGAATTTTTTAAAAGTTTTCACAGTTTTTTCATTGATTGTTTTTATAATAAGAAGTATAGTTTTTATATAATGATGCTGTCATATTTTTATACTATATAAATAAAATGGAAAAGGTTGGAGGTAAACAAATGGACATTAAAGAAAAGAAAAAGCCTCAGCTTCCAAAAAAACCGGTGATGTTTTATTACCTTATCGTGCTGGTCATACTGGCGGCGGTTAACTTATTCCTTGTGCCCTCTTTGTCAGAGAGCCGCATACAGGACGCTACCTATGACCAGTTTTTGGATGATCTTGAGGCAGGCAGGATTTCAGAAGTAAATCTGGAAGAAGATACGATTTATTATCTGGAAAAGGACGGCGACCAGCAGCAGGTTTATAAGACAGGCCGTATTTTCGATGTAAACGAGGTAGAGAGACTGGATCAGGCAGGAGTAGTCTTCTCTGAGGAGATTCCTCAGCAGATGAACCCGCTGCTCTCATCCCTTATCAGTTTTGTACTGCCCCTGGTACTTTTATGGGTAGTAGGCGGCTGGCTGATGAAGCGGATGATGAAAAACATGGGCGGTATGGGTGGTCCGGGAGCTATGACTTTCGGAAAGAGCAATGCCAAGATCTATGTAAAGTCATCTACAGGGATCAAGTTTTCAGATGTAGCCGGAGAAGACGAGGCCAAGGAACTGTTGACCGAGCTGGTAGATTATCTTCATAACCCAGGAAAGTATGCAGAGATTGGCGCATCCCTTCCAAAAGGAGCCCTTCTGGTTGGACCTCCCGGAACAGGTAAGACCCTTCTGGCCAAGGCTGTGGCAGGAGAGGCCGACGTCCCTTTCTTCTCCATATCCGGTTCTGAATTTGTGGAAATGTTCGTGGGAATGGGCGCTGCAAAAGTCCGCGACCTGTTTAAGCAGGCCAACGAAAAAGCTCCCTGTATCGTATTTATTGATGAGATTGATACCATTGGTAAAAAACGTGACGGACAATTTGCCGGAGCTAATGATGAGAGGGAGCAGACATTAAACCAGCTTCTTACAGAGATGGATGGATTTGACAGCTCAAAAGGTGTTGTAATCCTGGCTGCCACCAACCGTCCAGATTCTCTGGACCCTGCACTTTTAAGGCCGGGACGTTTTGACAGGAGGATTCCTGTAGAGCTTCCTGACTTAAAGGGAAGAGAGGAGATCCTGAAGGTTCATGCCAGAAAGATCAAGATTTCCGATGATGTGAACTTCAGTGATATTGCTAAGGCAGCCCCTGGAGCTTCCGGAGCTGATCTGGCCAATGTTGTGAATGAAGCGGCTCTGAGGGCAGTCCGTGACGGCAGAAAATTTGCCACCCAGGCAGACCTGGAGGAGAGCATTGAGGTGGTCATCGCCGGATATCAGAAGAAAAACCAGGTCCTTTCCAACAAGGAAAAACTTATTGTGGCTTACCACGAAGTGGGACACGCACTGGTTGCTGCCATGCAGTCCCATTCCGCACCGGTGCATAAGATCACCATTATCCCAAGGACTTCCGGGGCTCTGGGCTATACCATGCAGGTAGAGGATGGAGAACACTATCTTATGTCAAAAGAAGAACTGGAGAATAAGATTGCTACCTTTACAGGAGGAAGAGCGGCAGAGGAGCTGATCTTCCACTCCATTACCACAGGAGCTTCCAATGACATTGAACAGGCTACCAAGCTGGCCAGAGGTATGATCACCAGATATGGTATGTCCCAGGAGTTTGGCATGGTAGCCATGGAGACTGTATCCAACCAGTATTTAGGAGGAGACAGTTCCCTGACCTGTTCCTTTGAGACACAGACACGGATTGACAAAATGGTAGTGGATCTGGTACAGAAACAGCATGACAAGGCTGTGAAGATCCTGGAAGAGAATATGCCGAAACTCCATGAACTGGCTAAGTATCTCTATGAACATGAGACCATCTCGGGAGAAGAGTTTATGAGGATCCTGACTACCAAGCCAAGGATTGCAATGAACCAGGAAAACGCCGAAGAAGGGTCAGAGGAATAAAAGGTACATTGTATAAAACAGTTTACGTATTAGCTTTCCCTTATTTTTTTCTTACCGGAAAAAATAAGGGAAAGCTTTTTAACTTATAGGAAATTCTTCCGGACTGCCCTATAGAATAAAAAGCCTTCCGGGCGGGATGCACACGCCGCAATAAGGTATGTTACCGCCTTGTGATATTGCAGCGGCGCGCAAAGTGTTTAAGTCCCTCAAGATTGAGAGGTGGGGGAGCTGGGGTGGGCTTGCCCACAGACTGGAGGGATGTTTGGACAGACAGAATCTGCCGGAGAATGAATTTTAGCCAGCAGGAGAAATTGTTTAAAAATGATTAAAATAAGCAAAAATAATTGAAAATTTTGTGCAAATTATATATATTTTATAACGAACTGCTGAACAAAAAAAGAAGTAATTTGATGAAAGCGCTGAAGCGGGAAGGCGCTGATTATGTGCCCACTATGATGGCTTCCAGCTGCGCTGAGGTAGCCTGGACAGGACAGAAGGTTACGGATATTATTGATGATCCGGATAAATATGTAAAGGCCATGACGGATGTATTTGACGTGATGTGGGCGGATGGAAATACTTTTTCCGGAACACTGTTTACACCGAAGATTGAGGAGGTTTTGGAGCCCCTTCAGAACAAGTTCGGTCCGGATGGAGTGACTCCGGAGCATGTGCAGATGCCCATGATGGAGAGGGATGAGTACGATCAGTTTATCGAGGATCCGAACCGCTTTGTCTCTGAAGTGCTGGTTCCCAGAAAGTACCCGAAGCTTTATGAGGATCGGGAATATGCGAAAAAGGTTCTGAAGACAGTGGCAGAGGACAAGTTCTATTCTCTTGGCGTGCTGATGGGAAAGCAGTTCCAGGTACTGTCGGAGAAATATGGAATTACTGATATCGCGGATTTCTCCAAAGTATTCTCTAACCCGGTGGATACACTGTTTGACTACTGCCGCGGTTTCAAGGGAACCTTGACAGACCTGCGCAGACAGCCGGATAAGGTGAAAGCGGCCTGCGACAAACTCTGGGAGGTATACAATCTTCCGCGTATGTCCGGCCCGGTAGATGAATTCCCCTATGCGTGCCATATGACTCACATCGCGCCGTACTTAAGCCCGAAGCAGTTTGAGGAGCTGTACTGGCCTTATGAAAAGAAATGGATTGAGCGGGCTGCAGCAGCAGGCTCCAAGGTATGGATCATGCTGGAGGGCAGCTGGGAGAAGGTATGGCATCATTTCCTGGAAGTGCCGAAGGATTCCTGTATCTTATATATTGACGATGACGATATCTGCAAGGCCAAGAAGGAACTCGGCGATCATCAGATTATTGAGGGCGGCCTGAAAGTGGCGGCTGTGAGAACACAAAGCATTGACAAGATTAAGGATGATATCAAGCATGTTATCGATGTATGCGCGCCTGGTGACGGCTTCCTGTTCTGTACGGACAAGGCATGGATTGCGGCGGCGCGCAAAGTGTTCAAGCCTCTCGAGATTCAGGGGAAGGGGCAGTTCTGACAGGTAAAAATAATTCGCACTAAAACCTATTGAAAACACATGGATTCACTGCGAAAATAGAAATATGACAAAAAAACTTTTTCGCAGTGAGGTTGAAATGGGAAGAAA
>NZ_NFHH01000035.1 GCF_002161285.1 Blautia sp. An81
AATCGAAATCGAGAATATTTATACATCTTATTGCTCAGTCTGTGCCGCTTTGAGCCTATGGTCTCAAAGCTATGCTCGACAAATTCGCATAAAATGTATAAATATTCATGACATATGATGTGACAGCCCCCTTTCCTGTTATTTTAGCAGCATCCGTTTCCGCATCCGTTGCCACATCCGCACAGGAGCAGTAAGATCAGGATCAGACAGCTAGAGTCGCTGCATCCGTCATTACCGCTGAAGGTATTGCCGTTTCCACAGCAGCTCAATAAAAGCAGAATCCAGATGATGCAGCTGCATCCGCCGCCGAATAAGCCACGGCTCATGCCTCCTCCGCAGTTATCGTCGCAACCGCAACCACAATTTGTAGCAGCTAAATCACTCATGAATGTTTCCTCCAAAAATCTTGTTTACACTTACATACTATGCATTGGGAAAAAAAGGGTGCAAAATATTTCAGGGAGAAGACAGAGAAACAAATACCTGATACACATCTAAAAGTCCGTACCCCCATTCCCGGTTTGGATAAAGATTATCTCCCCGTCTTTGGGCTCCCCGGATGAAGAGGGATTTCATCTCCTCACTGTTAAAGATCCTGGAGGGAGTCCGATTCATACCCCATTCCATGACCAAAGCACTGGCCCCTGCGGTAATTGCAGCAGCAGCAGACGTACCGGTAATCGTGGTATAGCGCTGTCTCGGAGCAGGGGCAAAAACATTTACTCCCGGGGCAGCAATATCCGGCTTGATCTGTCCGGTCCTTGTATAACCTCGGCTGGAATTCAGATAGAGACTGTTGTTGTATGCATTGTAGGCGGCTGTTGTGATTACAGAGAGAGAAGTGCCGGGGGAGGTAATGGTGGTATCAGGATTAGGCTCCAGAAAAGTCACATCCGGATTTGAAAAACCAGTGATCGGAAGCCAGATATGATAGCTGCCGCTGTTGTAGTTTCCTGTATACACACGGATTTTCCAGGATCCGGGAGTTGGATCTGTGAAACGGATAAAAATAAGCTGGCTTCCGGAAACTGTCTGGATGATTTCAGAACTGACAAAAATTTTGGTGTTTTCCAGGATAAAAGAAATATTTTCACTGTAGCTGAGTCTGGGAGGAATCTTCTGGACCACCTCCCCTAAAGGGGATTCAAAACCAACCGCATAGACTTCCGGAGGCTGTCCCCAAAGTTCAGCGCAAAATCCCCGGGTGCCTTCCTTTACCAGAATTTCCACAGCGTTATACTCTGTAGAGTTTAGAGCAGTACCATAGTAGTGGTGAGCTCTTCCGGCTTCATTGCCTGCAGCGGATACGCCGGTAATGCCCCGGAACTGATTTGTGACAGACAGCATGGAGTCCAGTGGAGAATCCCCAGAATGAGCACCCTGGCTGGTGCCAAGCCCCAGACAGATTACCAGAGGTTTTAACAGCTCTTCCGAGAGCCGGATGAGATAACGGATGCCGGCCATGATGTCCGTCATCTGATAAGCAGGAGCGTCTCCTGTAACATAGAAAAAGGATTTTAAGTATTCCTTGGCAGGTTTCAGTTTGACAACAGCGATCATTGCCTGAGGAGCGGCTCCAGCGAAGTCATTTTCAGGAAGGGCAGTACCGGCGGCAATCCCGGCAAGAGCCGTGCCATGGCCGATTTCGTCCTGGCTGGGAACCAGAGAATAAGGATCCTCCAGTGCCAATGCCTGATTAATTTCCTGCCGGGTATAGACACTTCCATATTCCAGATCGTAGGGCGGTGTGCCGGTCTGAACCGTCTGGTCCCAGAGACCGTATATACGGCTGTTGCCGTCACTTCTTCTAAAAGCCGGATGAGTATAGTCAATTCCCGTATCGATAAATCCCAGGATAATATCCTGGCCGGTAAGTTTCAGTACCGGCTGGTTCTGTACCTGGGTAATCCCTGCTGCATCCAGATTTACCGTGTCCAAAAGTGTGTAGAGCTTGGGCACAGTGGTATAAAAAAAGCCCTCCTCAAAAAAAGCGGCAAAGGACCGCTCAGAAAGGGGATAATGGATCATCCCGTAATACTCATTAAAGACTTGTGCACCCTGTTCCCGATATTGATTGAGAAAACAGGGAAAATAAGGGACGATGACATCTGCATACTCTTCGGAAAGAATCATTTCTCGTATAGATGGCATAAAAACTCCCATGTTTTTGGCTCTTCATTCTTTTCAATCTATGAATGTTCCCTGAAAATC
The DNA here is from genome assembly GCF_002161285.1 of Blautia sp. An81. Classification (GTDB taxonomy): domain Bacteria; phylum Bacillota; class Clostridia; order Lachnospirales; family Lachnospiraceae; genus Blautia; species Blautia ornithocaccae. Next base: position 2,212 of record NZ_NFHH01000035.1, read on the forward strand.
TTGACTGGAACCAGGGAGATTTCCCAAGAATATGATATAGAAAAACAAAGGTGTATCTGAGAAAAGTCATGAGGGAATTAAGTGGTAAGGGAATCGGAGTGGCTGTTTTAGATACAGGCGCTTTTCCTCATATAGATTTTGGCAGCAGGATCTGGGCCTTTCGAGATTATATCCATGGACGGGAACAGGCCTATGATGATAACGGACATGGCACCCATGTGCTGGGAATACTGGGCGGGAGCGGGGCTGCCTCCGGCGGGAAATACCGGGGGACAGCGTCTGGCTGCGGCCTCATTCCCATTAAAGTTTTAGATGAAAAAGGAAACGGAAATAAGGAAAAGGTTATCCAGGCACTGAAATGGATTGAAGAAAATATGGAACGCTATCATATCCGGATTGTAAATATTTCTGTAGGGACTACCCAGCGAAAAGGACATGAGGACCTGATAGAGGCTGTGGAAGAAGCCTGGGATAAAGGACTGGTGGTAGTGGCCGCAGCAGGCAATATGGGGCCGGGAAAAGGGAGCATTACAGCTCCGGGCAGCAGCCGGAAGATCATTACAGTAGGCTCCTCCGATATGCTGGTACGTAATCAGGGAATATCCGGAAGAGGCCCTACGAAAGACTGTATCAGCAAGCCGGACATTGTGGCTCCGGGAAATGAGATTATTTCCTGTTCTAATAAAAATTGTCCTTATCCCTATACCAGAAAGAGCGGTACTTCTATGTCTACCCCTGTTGTCTCCGGGGGAATTGCGCTGCTTCTGGAAAAATATCCGGAGCTTACAAATCTGGATGTAAAAAAACGGCTGAGGGCTACAGCAAAAGACCTGGGTTATCCCCACAATCTCCAGGGATGGGGGCTTTTTCAGCTGCAAAACTTTTTAGGTAGGTCATAACTTCTGGTTATGGATGCTATCAAAGTTAAAAAACTTATTGACAGGTTTTGTATAATTGTATACAATGATACAAGCAGTTCTATATAGTAGCGTATGAAACTATGATTTTTACAGAAAATGAGGAGTGAGAGAAATGATTGACAGAGCTGTACGTATGAATTATCACACGAATCTGTTGGAACTGGAGGAGCATATGTATCCTCTGGTAGATGTGGAAAAGCCCAATGTATTCCGAAACCTGTTTCCTTATACAGAGGTACCGAAGATTGCTTTTAACGACAGGATCGTCCCTCATCACATGCCCGATGATATTTGGATCACAGATACTACTTTCCGCGACGGTCAGCAGTCCAGGGCCCCCTACAGTACAGAACAGATTGTAAAGATCTATGAATATCTCCACAGACTGGGAGGACCTAACGGAAAGATCCGTCAAAGCGAATTTTTCCTCTACAGCAAAAAGGACCGGGATGCAGTATATAAATGTCTGGAAAAAGGATATAAATTTCCCGAGGTTACAAGCTGGATAAGAGCAAGCAAAAAGGATTTTGAACTGGTAAAAGATATTGGTCTGAAAGAAACAGGAATTCTGGTCAGCTGTTCTGACTATCATATTTTCTATAAAATGAAGATGACCCGCCGCCAGGCTATGGAACATTACCTCAGCGTAATCCGCGACTGCCTGGAAATTGGCATCAGTCCCAGATGCCATCTGGAGGATATTACCAGGGCAGATATCTATGGTTATGTAATTCCTTTCTGTCTGGAACTGACAAAGCTGATGGAGGAATATTCCATTCCCATTAAGGTCCGGTGCTGCGATACCATGGGGTATGGGGTAAATTATCCCGGCGCTGTGATCCCCAGATCTGTTCCGGGAATCATCTACGGCATTATGACCCATGCCGGATTTCCTTCTGAACTTATTGAGTTCCACGGCCATAACGATTTTTATAAAGCGGTAAGCAATTCTACAACAGCCTGGCTCTATGGAGCCAGTGGTGTAAACTGTTCTCTTTTCGGTATTGGAGAGCGGACAGGGAATACACCTCTTGAGGCTATGGTATTCGAGTATGCCCAGCTGAAGGGCTCTCTGGATGGAATGGACACCACAGTCATCACAGAACTGGCTGAATACTATGAAAAAGAGATTGGTTATAAGATTCCGCCCCAGACTCCTTTTGTGGGAACTGCCTTTAATGTTACAAGAGCCGGAATTCATGCAGACGGACTGTTGAAAAATGAAGAGATTTATAATATATTTGATACAGAGAAATTCCTGAACCGTCCGCCTCAGGTGGCAGTCTCCAATACTTCCGGCCTGGCAGGGATCGCCCACTGGATCAACAATCATTTCCGCCTGTCTGGCGAGAAGCAGATTGACAAGAACAGTGAGCTGGCAGTCATGGTCAAAGCCTGGGTGGACAAGCAGTACGAAGAAGGCCGTGTAACGGTACTGACCGATGATGAGCTTTTGGCCGTAATTGATGAGTGCTGCAGCCGTTTGGGAGTGAAACTGGAATAAGGACGGCGAAAGAAGATGGCAGGAGAGTCATTGAGAGAAAAAGTTTTTCAGAAACTCAGGGAAGACATTCTGAAAGGAAAATATAAAAAAGGCGATGAGCTGGTAGAGTGCACTATTGGAAAGGAACTGGGGGTGAGCAGGACCCCTGTAAGAGAGGCTGTACGGCAGCTGGCCCTGGAAGGACTGGTACAGATCATACCTAATAAAGGTGCCTTTGTCACCGGCATTTCCTCCCAGGATGTTATGGACATGTATCAGATAAGAGCCCGGCTGGAAGGGCTGTGCGCTTCTATGGCAGCCGGGAGGGCCACAAAAGAACAGCTGGAAGGTATGGAAGAGGCTATTGTCCTTTCCGATTACCATGCAGGAAAGGGCAACTATGAACAGGTCTGCCAGCAGGATGGCAGATTCCACGAACTTTTGTATGAGGCTTCTGGAAGCAGGATCCTCACCCATACCCTGGGAGATTTTCACCAGTATCTGCAGAGAGTACGTAAGGCCTCGGTGCAGTACAGAATGAGAGTGCGGCCTTCTAACAGCGAGCACAGAGAAATCCTGGAGGCTATCCGGCAGGGGAACAGTCAGGAGGCGGAAAAAGCCGCCTACGGACATATTGCCAATACCATAGAAAATCTGAAGAACTTTGACATTGAGAAGGTTCTTCGGGAAGAAATGAAGTAAAGAAAGATGGGAGAAAGGAGATTTTACCTATGGAAAAAATTAAAATGACCACACCTCTAGTGGAGATGGATGGAGATGAGATGACCAGAATCCTCTGGAAAATGATCAAAGATGAGCTGCTCCTTCCCTTTGTGGACCTGAAGACAGAATATTATGACCTGGGCCTGGAGCACAGGAATGAGACCAATGACCAGGTAACTATAGATGCGGCAGATGCTACAAAGAAATATAAGGTTGCTGTAAAATGTGCCACTATTACCCCCAATGCCGCACGTATGGATGAATATCATTTAAAAGAGATGTATAAAAGTCCAAACGGAACCATCCGTTCTATGCTGGATGGTACGGTTTTCCGGGCACCTATTGTGGTAAAAGGCATTGAGCCCTGTGTGAAGAACTGGAAGAAGCCGATTACCCTTGCCAGACATGCATACGGTGATGTATATAAAAATACAGAAATGATCATTCCAGGACCAGGAAAGGTAGAATTGGTATATACAGACCAGGAAGGGAAAGAGACCAGAGAACTGGTCCATGAATTTCAGGGGCCGGGAGTGGCTCAGGGAATGCATAACCTGGACTCTTCCATTGAAAGCTTTGCAAGAAGCTGTTTCTCCTATGCCCTGGATACAAAGCAGGATCTGTGGTTTGCCACTAAGGATACTATTTCCAAGAAGTACGACCACACCTTTAAAGATATCTTCCAGGAAATTTATGACAAAGAGTACAAAGAGAAGTTTGAGGCTGCAGGCATCACCTATTTCTATACACTGATCGATGATGCAGTAGCCAGAGTCATGAAAGCAGAAGGCGGCTTTATCTGGGCCTGCAAGAACTATGACGGCGATGTGATGAGCGACATGGTATCTTCTGCCTTTGGTTCTCTTGCCATGATGACCTCTGTACTGGTGTCTCCTCATGGATATTTTGAGTATGAGGCAGCTCATGGAACAGTTCAGCGCCACTACTACAAACACCTGAAGGGAGAAGAGACCTCTACCAACTCTGTGGCCACCATTTTTGCCTGGACAGGAGCTCTGAGAAAGAGAGGGGAGCTGGATGGAAACCAGGATCTTTGTGATTTTGCTGACAAGCTGGAGAAAGCTACTGTAGGTGTTATTGAGAGCGGAAAGATGACAAAAGATCTTGCACTGATCACCAGTCTGGAGAATCCTGTAGTGTTAAACAGCCAGGAATTTATTCAGGAGATACGCAAAGAACTGGAGAAGTAGAAATAGAAATTTCAGGAAACGGTGAAAGAAAGATTAAAAAATGGGAGAAACCTGCCTATTGGGCAAGTTCCTCCCATTTTTCATAAAGCTCCTCCAGTTTTTCGGCAATTTCTCCTTTCTCTGCGGAAAGAGGAATACACTTAGAGGGGTCTGTGGCTACTTCAGGCTTTGCAAGCTCTTCATCGATTTCTTTGTCCCGGGTTTCCAGCTCTTCAATAGCTTTTTCTGTTTTCTTAAGCTCATTTTCACGTTTTCGTATACGGGCCTGCTCCTCTTTTTTCTGCTGCCAGTCCTGCTTGGTAGAAGACATTTTTTCCAGGGGCTTCTCTTCTTGGAGCTGAGGGGCGTAGACCGAAGTCAGCTCTTCTTTTTTCTCCAGATAATAATCATAATTTCCGATATAATTTACCAGTTTCTGGTTGGTTAGTTCCAGAATCCTTGTGGCTGTCCGGTTAATAAAATAACGATCATGGGACACATAGAGGACGGTTCCCTCATAGCTTTTTAAAGCGTCTTCCAGGATTTCCTTGGAGATAATATCCAGATGGTTGGTGGGCTCGTCCAGGATCAGGAAGTTGGCCTCTGACAGCATAAGCTTTGCCAGAGAGACACGTCCCCGTTCTCCGCCGCTTAAAGCAGAGATGGGCTTGAATACATCGTCCCCTGTGAAAAGAAAAGCGGCCAGAAGATTCCGGATTTCTGTGTTGGTCAGCTTTGGATATTCATCGGAGATTTCTTCGAATACCGTTTTCTCCATATGAAGCACATGGTGCTCCTGGTCATAGTAGCCGATATGTACTTTGCTGCCCAGACGGAAGCTGCCTTCATCAGCAGGAAGAAGGCGGTTTAAAATCTTTAGAATGGTAGTCTTTCCAGTACCATTATTTCCGATAATAGCCACTTTTTCCCCTCGTTTAATGGTAAAGTTCAGGTCTTGAAACAAAGGGAGAGAGGGGAAGGATTTGGAAAGATGTTCCACCATCAGCACATCATTTCCGCTGGTGATCCTGGGTTTTAAGGAGATACGCATAGCTGCGTCTACCTCTGTAGGCTTTTCCAGAACCTCCATTTTTTCCAACATTTTTTCCCGGCTTTCTGCTCTGCGGATAGATTTTTCCCGGTTGAACTGCCGAAGCTTGGCGATAACCTCTTCCTGGTGTTTGATTTCCTGCTGCTGATTTAAATAGGCCTGATAGGCCGCCTTACGAAGCTGGGCTTTCTTTTCACTGTAGGCAGAATAATTTCCGGTAAAAACCGTAGCCTTTGTATTATCCAGCTCAACAATTTTCGTGACGACCTTATCCAGAAAGTATCGGTCATGAGATACAATGAATACAGCTCCAGGATAATTTAGAAGATAAGTTTCCAGCCAGGCGATAGAATCCATATCCAGATGGTTGGTAGGCTCGTCCAGAAGAATAATATCCGGACTGGAGAGAAGAAGTCTTCCAAGAGCTACCCGGGTTTTCTGTCCTCCGGATAGTGTGGAAACCATTTTGTCAAAATCTTTTTCTTCAAAACCCAGTCCTTTCAGCACACCTATGATCTCACTTTTGCAGGCATAGCCGTTTTCCTGTTCGAATTTCTGGGTAAGGCGGGAATAGGATTCCATGATTTTGGACAGCTCTTCTCCAGAGGCATGCTTCATTTTTTTTTCCAATGCCCGCATGTTCTGTTCTATGTCCAGGATATGCTGCTTCATTTCCAAGAGAGAGCCGTAAATAGAAAGATTCGTGTCGATCTCCTGGTGCTGAGCCAGATAGCCGATAGTCTTTCCTCTGGACAGGATCACCTGCCCATTGTCAGCGGGAAGTTCCCCCATGATGATCCGGAGCAAAGTAGTTTTTCCTGCACCGTTGATACCGATAAGGGCCGCTTTTTCCCGTTCCTCTATATGAAAATTTACATCCTGGAGCAGAAGCTCGCCGTCAAAGGATTTTTCAATGTTCTGACATGCAAGTATCATTTCTGTTGTCTCCTTTAGTGTTTTTTTGCAAAAGTCTGTCCCTACTATTATAGCGGAAAATCTGAATTTGACAACAGATAAAAGGAATTATAATTGACTTTAATTTAACGATTATATATAATATTAGTTAGGAATGTGTACTTTTGATAGGAGGGTTTGTCGTGGACGATAAAGGTATCTCAAAAGCAGTAATAAGAAGACTGCCCCGCTATTACAGATATTTAGGAGAACTTCTGGAAGAGGGCGTGGAGCGGATATCCTCCAATGAGCTCAGTGAGAAAATGCGGGTAACCGCTTCTCAAATCCGCCAGGACTTGAATAATTTCGGTGGTTTCGGACAGCAGGGATATGGTTATAATGTCCCGTATCTGTATGCGGAAATCGGAAAAATACTGGGGCTTGACAAGACACACCATATGATCATTATCGGTGCCGGAAATCTTGGACAGGCTCTGGCTAATTATGTAAAATTTGAAAAAAGAGGATTTAAAATTGTAGGGATTTTTGATGTAAATCCAGTGCTGAAGGGGATTTCTATTCGGGGAAATGAAATCCGTATGATGGAGGAACTTCCCCAGTTTCTGGAAACCCATGACGTTCAGATAGCAGCTCTGACACTGCCTAAGAATAACGCGGCGGAAACCGCAGATTTTCTGGTGCAGCATGGGATAAAGGCCATCTGGAATTTTGCACATCTGGATCTGGATGTGCCGGAGGATGTAATCGTAGAGAATGTACATTTGTCCGAAAGTCTTATGCGTCTCTCTTATAATCTGAACTGTTATGTATCAGAACACAAAGATAAGAAATAGGAGGAGCAAACTGCTGTAAAAGAAATTTTGCGGCAGTTTTTTCTGTAAAAATATGAAGTCTGAGAAATTTTTCAGAAGGTAAAAAAGGAAAAGGCGGTGTTACAGATGGAACTGCTGGTGACAGGAAACCAGATGAAAAAACTGGATACATTTACGATTCAGGAGATGGGGGTGCCGTCTCTTGTTCTTATGGAGCGGGCAGGACTTGCAGTATATGACGAAATGCTGAGAGAAGGATTTCCTTTAACCAGGACACTGGTTCTCTGCGGAGGAGGAAATAATGGAGCAGACGGAGTGGTCATAGCCCGCCTTCTTTTTCTGGCAGGCTATGATGTAGATGTCTGTATTTTAGGAAATCCCGGTCATTTTACAGAAGAAATGAAGAAACAGATAGATATTGGAAAAAAATATGGTATTTCCTTTGTCAAGACTTTTCTTCCCAATGAATATACTACTATAGTAGATGCTGTCCTTGGAGTGGGACTGTCCAGGGGGGTATCAGGAAAATACAAAGATGCCATCCTTCTGATTAATGATTGCCAGGGAAAGGTAGTGTCTGTGGACATCCCTTCTGGAATCAGCGCAGACACCGGAGCTGTGCTGGGCGCAGCAGTAAAAGCAGATTTGACGGTGACATTTGGATATAGAAAAGCCGGATTATGTTTTTATCCGGGAGCGGCATATGCCGGAAAGATCATTGTTGCAGACGTAGGAATATATAAAGACAAAAGAGCTGTTTTAAAGCCGGAACTTTGTGCCTGTACTTTTCAGGATCTTCAGAAACTGAAAAGGTTGCCTGAGGGAAACAAGGGAAGTTTCGGTAAGATTTTTCTTGTGGCCGGGAGCCGGGATATTTTCGGGGCAGCTTATTTAAGCGGTTATGGAGCCATGAAGACTGGAGCAGGAATGCTCAAAGTATGTACTGCAAGAGAAAACCGGCAGATGTTTTCCTGCTTTCCAGAGGCCATGCTCCAGGTATATGATGAAAATACGGATTTAGAGGCAATGATGAAAGAAGGAATGGACTGGGCAGACGTATACGGCATTGGACCGGGGATTGGAACAGGACCTCTTGCAGAAGCTCTTCTGGAAATCCTTCTTGCAAATGGGAAAAAGCCTTTGGTCATTGATGCAGATGGCATTAATCTTCTAAGAGGAAGGAAAGAGCTTCTCAAAAATTATCCGGGAGGAACCATTCTTACGCCTCATCTGGGGGAATTTTCCAGACTTACAGGAGTATCTGTTGAAGAATGGAAAAAGAATCCCATAGAGATTACAGGAAAGACAGCAGAGGAGCTTCATACAGTGCTTATATGCAAAGACGCCAGAACAGTTATCGCCGAAAATCAGGAAAAAGTCTGTATCAATCTTTCGGGAAATGACGGCATGGCTACTGCAGGCAGCGGAGACGTACTGACGGGAATTCTTCTGAGCGTACTTGCTCAGAGAAAGGGAGAACTTTTTGGGAGCGCATGTCTGGGAGTATATCTCCATGGGGTGGCCGGGGATCTGGCAGCTGAGAAAAAAGGACGTGCCGGTATGCTGGCGAAGGACATTGCCCAGGCGGCAGCCAGTATTTTAAATGAACTTTAAAGAGAGGGCAGATAGATGAGATTACCAAGCAGAATCCAGGCGGATATTAATCTGGATGCATTTACTTTTAATTTGACAAGTATTAAGCAAAATCTGAAAAAGGAAACCAAGATCATTACTGTATTGAAAGCAGACGGATATGGGCATGGGGCATTGCCTCTTGCCAGAGAAGCGGTGAAAGACTCAAGGGTCTGGGGAATCGCTGTGGCAACGGTAGAAGAGGCAGAGGAACTTTACCAGGGAGGAATCCGTAAACCTCTGCTGATCCTGGGATATACCTACGAAGAAGATTATGAGCGGATAGTCAGAGAAGATTTCCGCCCTACAGTGTTTAAACTGTCCATGGCGAAAAAACTGTCTCAGATTGCTGTAAAAAACCACAGGACGGTAAAAATCCATATAAAGGTTGATACTGGAATGAGCCGGATCGGATATAGAGACCCGGAAGAAGCAGTGCCGGAAATCCTGGAAATTTCCCGTCTTCCGGGAATAGAGATAGAAGGACTGTTTACACATTTTGCAAGAGCTGATGAAAAAGAGACGGAGCCTGCCTATGAGCAGCTGAGAAAGTATGAAAGTTTCCGGAAGACTTTAGAAGAGCAGAAGCTGCATATACCTGTTTGCCACTGTTCTAATAGTGCCGGAATCATTCGTATGCCCGAGGCAAACCTGGACGCAGTGCGTGCCGGGATCATTCTCTATGGACTTTATCCTTCAGAAGATGTGGAGAGGGAACCAGTTCCTCTGAAACCGCTGATGGAGCTGAAAAGTCATATTGCGTACATAAAAACAGTGGAGGCTGGTGTTCAGATCAGCTATGGGGGAACCTTTACTACCCAGAGGGAAACCAGGGTGGCAACGATTCCCGTAGGATATGCAGACGGCTATGCCAGAGGTCTTTCTAATAAGGGAAGCGTCTTAATACGGGGAAAGAGAGCTCCCATTCTGGGGAGAGTCTGCATGGATCAGTTTATGGTAGATGTGACAGATATTCCCCAGGCAAAAGAATTGGATGAAGTCGTGCTTCTGGGCAGAAGTGGAGAGGAACAGATTACCATGGAAGAGCTGGGTGAGCTGTCCGGCAGATTTAATTATGAGTTTGCCTGCTGCATCAGTAAAAGGGTGCCCAGGATTTATTTTAAGGACGGACAGGTGATGGAATAAAGATACCTTGGATAATACATGAATACACACAGAAAAACTGGGCAGAATTATATCAGAAGAGAGAATGAAAATCTCTCATTAAATATCGGAGTGTGAAATCTGTGGTTATCAAACGAGGTGACATTTTTTACGCTGATCTGCGTCCGGTAGTGGGCAGTGAGCAGGGAGGCGTTCGTCCTGTTCTGATCATTCAGAACGATGTAGGAAACAAACATAGCCCCACAGTAATCTGTGCGGCGATTACTTCCAGGATGAATAAAGCCAAACTGCCTACCCATATAGAGATTGATGCGTCTTCCTATGCAATTGTAAAGGATTCCGTGATCTTGCTGGAGCAGCTTCGGACTATTGACAAACGAAGACTAAAAGATAAGGTATGCCATTTAGATGCAGAAATCCTGCAGAAGGTCAATCATGCCCTGTGCATCAGCCTGGAGCTTCCTACATAATCAGTCCTTCCAGGCTTTTTCCAGGGAAATCTTGACGAACGTTAGAGAAAATGGTATTTTAATTCTGTGGGCCTTGGGCCCGGCAGTGAAAAACACAGGAAGAAAGAAGGAATAGAAAAGATTTATGGATGACAGCAGTGGCCCTTTATGGGCTCTCATATTTTTTGTCTTGTTTATTATCATTAACGGAGTGCTTTATGGATTCGGTTCTGCGGTACAGAAAGTGAGCCAGAGCGAAATAGAGAAAAGAGCAAAAGAAGATGGCGATAAAAAATCTGTCTGGCTTTTAAAAGCCATGAACCATCCGGTTCCTATTGTGAATACGATTCTCACTACGGCCACGCTTCTGAGTATTCTTACCGGATATATAGGAATCAGAGGAATCACGCCCTATGTGTATGGAGGATGCAGCCAGATTGTCAGGCTAGCCGGGATTGAAATCCCTGCCCAGGCAACTATGGTGGTCTCTGTTGTGCTTGTGGTGATTTTCGCTTTGATGCTTCTGGTGTCCTTAGGTGTGGTCTCTGCAAAAAAAATTTTTGTCAGTAACCCGGACAGGTGGGTATATCGGACAGCCGGAATCGTCCGTTTTTTTGTGAAACTTTTTTCACCGCTGACTTTTGTGATACTGAAGATTTCCAATGGTGTTGTACGCCTCTTTGGCGTGGACCCTCACCATCATGAGGACATGGTAACAGAGGAAGAGATTATTTCTATGGTAGACGATGCCCATGAGAAAGGGGTCATTGAAGAAAATGAAGCGGAAATGATTCAAAATATCATGGAGTTTTCCGAGACAGAGGCTCAGGATATCATGACCCACAGAAAGAATATCCATGGGCTGGAGGAAAATACTACTTTGAGAGAGGCTCTGGAGTTTATGCTGGATAACAGCAATTCCAGATATCCGGTGTATAGGGAAGACATTGATAATATTGTGGGAATTCTTCATTTAAAGGATGCAATGAGACGGATGGCTGATCCAGATTACGGGGAAATGGCGATAAAATCCATTCCCGACCTTATCAGAGAGGCTTCCTATATTCCAGAGACCAGGAATATAAACGACCTGTTTAAGGCTATGCAGGCAAAGAAAATACATATGACCATTGTAGTGGATGAGTATGGACAGACAGCGGGCCTTGTAACAATGGAAGACATTCTGGAGGAAATCGTAGGAAATATTCTGGACGAATACGATGAGGAAGAACAGTTTATCCATGTGCAGACAGATGATTCTCTGATCATGGAAGGCTTTACTCCTCTGGAACAGGTAGATGAAGTTTTGGGCTCAGATTTTGACGAAGCAGATGAATTCGATACTCTTAACGGATATCTCACTTCTCTGTTAGGTCATGTACCCAATATGGAAGAGGATAAGGAGATCAAGACAAAAGGTTATCTATTCACCATTCTTGCAGTGGAGAATAATACAATACAAAAGGTACGGGTGGACAAGCTGCCCGAAGAAGAAAAAGGAGAAGAAACATGTCAGGACATTCAAAATTCGCAAACATAAAACATAAAAAGGAGAAAAATGACGCAAAAAAGGGAAAAATCTTTACAGTTATCGGACGAGAAATCGTAGTTGCTGTTAAAGAAGGGGGCCCGGACCCTGCAAATAACAGTAAACTGAGAGATGTAATCGCAAAGGCAAAAGCTAACAACATGCCTAATGATACCATTGAGAGAGGTATTAAGAAAGCAGCAGGCGATGCCAATGCAGATAATTTTGAGAAGCTTACTTACGAAGGCTATGGCCCCAGCGGTGTTGCTATTATCGTGGAGACTCTTACAGACAATAAAAACCGTACAGCAGGAAATGTTAGAAGTGCCTTTACAAAGGGAAGCGGAAATATCGGCACACCAGGCTCTGTATCTTTCATGTTCGACAAAAAAGGACAGATTATCATTGACAAAGAAGAATGTGAGATGGATGCAGACGACCTTATGATGACTGCTCTGGATGCAGGAGCTGAAGATTTTTCTGAAGAGGAAGACAGTTATGAGATCATTACCGACCCAGATGAATTCAGCAAAGTAAGAGAAGCCCTTGAGGCAGCAGGCATTCCTATGGCAGAAGCCCAGGTAGCCATGATCCCGCAGAATTATGTAACTCTTACAGACGAGCAGGATATTAAAAATCTTCAGAAAACACTGGATCTTCTTGAAGATGATGATGACGTAACAGATGTGTGGAACAACTGGGACGGAGAATAAAATCAATTAGTATACACATAATACCTCCAGAGAATGAAACTGGAGGTATTTTTATGTCTGAAGAGAAAGAAGAAAAGCTGGAGGCTGCTCAGGAGCAGGATCGACAGATACAAGAACTTGGAGCAGCCATGCTGGAAGAAAATGATAAAAAATATCACATCCAGCTGTTGACGATTATTGGGGAGGTAGAAGGACACGAGTGCCTTCCTAATAACAGTAAGACCACAAAATATGAGCATATTCTTCCAAAACTGGCGGTAATCGAAGACAGCACAGAGACAGATGGTCTTCTGATCTTACTGAATACAGTGGGAGGAGATGTGGAAGCGGGATTGGCTATTGCAGAGATGATCGCATCTCTCAGCAAGCCTACAGTTTCCCTGGTTCTGGGAGGAGGCCATTCTATAGGAGTGCCTATGGCAGTTTCAGCAGACTATTCTTTTATTGTGCCCAGCGCCACTATGGTGATCCACCCGGTACGGAGCAGCGGCATGTTTATCGGTGTTATGCAGACGTATCGGAATATGGAAAAAATTCAGGACAGGATTACCAGATTTATTGCAGACCATTCCAAGATGAAACAAGAGAGGATAGAGGAACTGATGCTGGATACTTCTCAGCTGGTCAAAGATGTAGGAACTATGTTGGAGGGAGAGGAAGCAGTCAGAGAGGGACTGATTGACGAAACCGGAGGAATCAAAGAGGCCATGGAGAAGCTCTATGAACTCATTGAAAAAAGAAAGAACATATGATAAAATAAGCTGTTGATAATAAGAAAATACAAATGAAGAGGTTAGGATAATGACGATAATTGAAGCATTGCTTCTGGGACTTGTCCAGGGAATCACAGAATTTATCCCTGTGAGCAGTTCCGGCCATCTGGCAATCATAGAAAACCTGTTAAATATTAGCCGGGAGGCAGGTCTTCCCTTTGCAGCAGCTGTCCATTTAGCTACAGTGGCAGCGGTAGTGGCAGCACTGCGCAGAGAGATAAAAAAACTTCTGATGGAATTTTGCAGAAGTCTTTACGATGCATATGAGAATATAAGGACTTATTTTCATAACAGGCATGAGAAAGACGCCAGAAGGTATAAGAAGATCATTTCCAACAATTATAGAAAACTGTTTCTGCTGATCGTAATCGCAGCCATTCCCACAGCTGTAGAGGGTTTTCTTCTCCAGGATGTGGCGGAGCTGGCCAGCGGTAATCTCCTGGCACCGGGTATCGGGCTTTTTATTACAGGAATCCTGCTCCTGGTGGCTGATTTCTTCCCGAAAGGGAAAAAAATCCCAAGGGATATCAGCTATTCTACGGCTTTTGTCATAGGAATCCTTCAAGGGCTGACTGTGCTGCCGGGAGTTTCCAGGCTGGGGGTTACTCTGGCTGTCTGTCTGGCCTATGGATTTCAGAGAAAGTTTGCCGTAAAGTATACATTCCTTCTGTCTGTTCCGGTGATCATCGGAGCTTTTATCCTGGAATGTATTCATCTGGCGGGAAATCCAGTGAGCCTGTCAGTATGGGCCTGTTATGGGGCAGGAGCAGTCTTTGCAGGAATTGCAGGCTATTTCTGTATTGGAAAGATGCTGAAGATCCTGCAGAATAAGAGGTTTTATGGTTTTTCTATTTACTGTTTTATCATTGGTGCAGCGGCAATTGCGGGGAGTTTTTTAATCGCATAACGTTGGACAAGACAATATCAAGGGGAGAATAAGGATGGCAGCAAAAAAAGGCGCTACAGGAAGGAAAAAAAGAAAGTCTACAGCCAGAAAAACGCAGACAAAGAAGAGACAGACAGTTGAGAACCGGACCATGGAAACAGAGATCATCCTCTGGATTGTGCTGGCGCTGTCAGTGGTTCTCCTTGTCAGCAATTTTGGCATAGGAGGAGCCGTAGGAAATGCTTTTAGCAGTTTTTTCTTCGGATTGGTAGGGGTAGTGTGCTATGCCCTTCCTTTTTTTCTGTTTTTAGGTACGGCTTTTGTAATCTCAAACAGCAGAAATCCCAGAGCCTATCGAAAGATGGCAGGATTTGCCCTGCTGTTTATTACAGTATGTATGCTTATGCAGATGATTACAGAAGGAGAAGTGCTGGAGGATAATCTGTGGAATTATTTTAATATATCAGCAGAATATAAAACTGGCGGTGGAATCCTGGGAGGAGTTCTGTGCCGCTTTTCTGTGATTGCCTTCGGGTCTGCAGGCACTTATGCGATTATCGTGGCCGCGTTGATGATTTCTCTGGTATTAATTACCCAGAAATCGGTTTTCGACATGATACGAAAATTTACCATGGCTCTTTATCAGGGGGCTGCCAGAAGACAGGAAGAGCGGAAAGAAGCGGAAAAACTCCGAAGAGAGGAAGCGGAAAAGCAGGAAGAACTGGAAGAAAAACGAAAACACCGCAGAGAGAGGTCTGCCCAGGAAACTGAAAAAGTCCGAAAAGATTCCAGAAGAAGGAAAAATAAAGATGATTCTCAGGCAGAAAAACCAAGGATGCCTTTCGTGGAAGAAAGATCAGAAAAAGAGGAAAAGACGGTACTGGAAGAAGAAAAACCATTTGTTCCGGAGAAAGCTTTCCCTATCCATCGTTCAGACCGTCTGGTTCAGGACCTGGAAGAAATCGCGGCAGCTGAAGATGAACAGGAACTCCAGAATGAAGAAGGAAAAGAGGATAAAAGCAGAAAAAATCCCAAATCTTCTCCTGAGGAAATCCGTCAGGGTGTAGATGAAGTAAAAAATCAAATAGAGACCAGAGAGACAGAAAAGAAAAAAGAATATAAATATCCTCCAGTGTCTCTTTTAAAGAAAGGGAAAAACGGCGGCGGAGATTCTAATGCCCATCTCCGGGAAACAGCGGGAAAACTCCAGGAAACCTTACATAATTTCGGCGTAAATGTGACCATTACCGACGTGAGCTGCGGCCCTACGGTAACCCGGTATGAACTGCAGCCGGAACAGGGTGTAAAAGTCAGCAAGATCGTCAGTCTGACAGACGATATTAAGCTGAATCTGGCTGCTACAGATATCCGTATTGAGGCGCCCATACCGGGTAAGGCAGCAGTGGGGATTGAGGTACCAAATGAAAATAACAGTACGGTTATGCTTCGGGACCTTATTCAGTCTGAAGCATTTAAAAACTGTCCTTCCAAGCTGGCTTTTGCAGCAGGAAAGGATATCGGAGGCCGTCCGGTGATCGCAGATATTGCAAAGATGCCTCATCTCCTTATCGCAGGGGCTACCGGCTCCGGTAAATCTGTATGTATCAATACGATTATCGTCAGCCTTCTTTACAAAGCCTCCCCCGATGAGGTAAAATTAATTATGATAGACCCTAAAGTGGTAGAACTAAGCGCATATAACGGAATTCCTCATCTGTTTATTCCGGTTGTGACAGATCCGAAGAAAGCAGCCGGAGCCCTGAATTGGGCTGTAGCAGAGATGATGGAACGATATGATAAGTTTGCCCAGTATAATGTCAGAGATCTGAAAGGTTATAACGCCAAGGTAGAGAATCTGAAGGATATAGAGGATGAAAATAAGCCCAAGGAACTTCCGCAGATTGTTATTATCGTAGATGAGCTGGCTGACCTGATGATGGTGGCGCCAGGAGAGGTTGAGGACGCGATATGCCGTCTTGCTCAGCTTGCCAGAGCAGCAGGAATCCATCTGATCATTGCAACTCAGCGCCCTTCTGTAAATGTTATTACAGGACTGATCAAAGCCAATATGCCATCCAGGATTGCTTTTTCTGTATCTTCTGGCGTGGATTCCAGAACAATCCTGGATATGAATGGGGCAGAAAAGCTGCTGGGCAAGGGTGATATGCTGTTTTATCCTCAGGGCTATCAGAAACCGGCCAGAGTCCAGGGTGCCTTTGTATCAGACCAGGAGGTAGCTGCTGTGGTGAATTTCCTGTCATCCCAGCACCCTGAGACAGAATATGACCGGGAAATTCAGCAGAAGATTGAAGCTGCGAAGGATACAGCATCTCAAACCAGCCAGGGAGGCAGTGAAAGAGACGCTTATTTTACAGATGCAGGGAAATTTATCATTGAAAAGGACAAGGCTTCTATAGGTATGCTTCAGAGAGCTTTCAAAATCGGTTTTAACCGGGCTGCCCGGATCATGGATCAGCTGTGTGACGCAGGAGTAGTCGGCGAGGAAGAAGGTACGAAGCCCAGGAAGGTCCTGATGTCCATGGAGCAATTTGAACAATATATAGAGGAATATTTATAATAAGAATGAGGATTTGATATAGATGAAGTGTGGAAACTGTGGTGCAGATTTGGAAGAAGGAACCCTGTTTTGTCCTGTATGCGGAAAGGAAGTTCAGTGGGTGCCGGAGTACAATACACTGGAGACCCTCATTAAGCAGAGAGAGCTTGAAGAACGGGAAAAGAAACGCAGGGAAATGGAGGCCAGAAAGGAAAGAGAGAAAGAAGAGAGAAAAGCGGAACTGGAGAGGAAAAAGAAAAAGCATAAACGGCAGGTGATTGCCGGCGTGGCAGGAGGCATTATAGTTCTGGGTATCGCTGCTTTTGGATTTATCTATCAGACACAGATAAACTCTTTTGACCATCAGATGAGCCAGGCAGAAACGGCCTATAGAGAGGGCGATTATGACAGTGCTCTTCAATATATAGCCAGGGCCCGGGAATTGGAACCAGACAATCCGGAAGCCGAGATCCTGGAGGCCAGGATTTATGTGCGGGATAATAACGAGTCAGCCGCTCAGTCAATTCTCCTTTCAGTGATCCAGGAGAATCCGGATAATACAACGGCCTATGGAGAACTTTTAAGACTTTATGAACAACAGGGAGAATATACGGCTATCCGTGATCTTATGAACCAGGCCAGTGACAATATGAGAGAAATTTATCAGAACTATGTATGCTCCCTTCCAGAAATTTCTCAGGAGGGAGGTTCCTACAGTGAAGAAGTGACGATTGAAATTTCCAATATCCCTTCGGGAACAACTGTGTATTATACCCTGGACGGTTCTGACCCGGACCAGGACAGTGAAAGATATGAAGAGCCTGTAGAGCTGACTGAAGAGGGGACGTTTACTTTCAAATATATTGCCTATAATGAAAAATCAGTTCCAAGCGATATAGGAGAGGAAGAATATGTTATCAGCTTTGACGCTCCGGAGCGGCCCAAAATCGCACCGGTATCAGGTATGTATGAATATCAGGAAAATATCATTGTAACTGCTCCTGAGGGCTGTACGGTGTATTATGCTTTTGATGAAACACCTACAGTAGACAGTACGGAGTATACCGGGCCTGTAGCTATGCCTCAGGGAGAACATACTTTTTCCGCTATTGCCGTAGACAGCCGGGGGAAAAAGAGTCCTGTAGCCAGTGAAGTATATGTATATTACGGATATTAGGGAAAAAACCGCCTATTATAGAGGCAGATTGCACAAAATTCGCTGCTTTAACGAGAAAGTGGATTGAATTTTTATGCGGTTTGTCTTATACTAACATGTAGCAATCATAACAATATATCGACAAAAGCCAAAAGAAAGCAGATTTTTGCTGGAAGGTCAGCAGATAAGCCGATATTTTGTAAGAATATGAGGAGGAGACTATGTATAAGATTCTAAAAGCACAACAGCTTAATGAGGTTGTTTATCTCATGGATGTAGAAGCGCCTATGGTTGCAAAGCATTGTATGCCGGGCCAGTTTGTCATTGTTAAATTAGATGACAAGGGTGAAAGGATTCCTTTGACCATTTGTGATTATGACAGAGAGGCGGGTACGATCACGATTGTATTCCAGCCGGTGGGAGCCTCCACAGAGAAATTTACAAAACTTAAGGCAGGAGACGCTTTCGAGGATTTTGTTGGTCCTCTGGGATGTCCATCTGAGCTTGTAAATGAAGATATAGAGGATTTGAAGAAAGAAAAACTTCTGTTTGTTGCCGGCGGTGTAGGTACTGCACCTGTTTATCCTCAGGTGAAATGGCTGCATGAACAGGGAATTGAAGCGGATGTTATCGTAGGAGCCAAGACAAAAGACCTGATCATTCTGGAAAAGGAAATGGAAGCTGTAGCAGGAAATTTATATATTACTACAGATGACGGTTCCTATGGCCGCAGCGGTATGGTTACTAAAGTTATCGATGACCTTATGGCAGAAGGTAAGACTTATACAAAATGTATATCCATCGGTCCTATGATCATGATGAAATTCTGTTGTCTGACTACTCAGAAATACAATATTCCGACTATCGTATCCATGAATCCTATCATGGTAGATGGTACAGGAATGTGCGGCGCCTGTCGTGTGATCGTAGGCGGAGAAGTGAAATTTGCCTGTGTAGACGGCCCTGAATTTGACGGACATAAGATTGACTGGGATCTTGCAATGAAGAGACAGCAGATGTATAAGACTGAGGAAGGAAGAGCATTGCTGAAAGAGCGTGAGGGAGATACTCATCACGGCGGATGCGGAAACTGCGGAGGTGACGAATAATGGGTAACGTATTAGAAAAAGTACCTGTCAGAGAACAGGATCCAAAGGTAAGAGCCACAAATTTTGAAGAGGTTTGTCTCGGATATAATAAAGAAGAAGCTATGGAAGAGGCGGCTCGCTGCCTGAACTGTAAAAACGCTAAATGTATCAAGGGATGTCCTGTTTCAATTAATATCCCTGCTTTTGTTCATGAAGTGAAGGAAGGCAATTTTGAAGAAGCGTACAAAGTGATCAGCCAGTCCAGCGCACTTCCTGCTGTATGCGGACGTGTATGTCCTCAGGAAACCCAGTGTGAGGGCGTCTGCATCAGAGGCGTAAAGGGCGAGGCTGTGTCTATTGGAAAGCTGGAACGTTTTGTAGCTGACTGGGCAAAGGAAAACGGTATCAAGCCGGAAGCTCCTGCTGAGAAGAACGGCCATAAAATAGCCGTGATCGGTTCCGGTCCTTCCGGACTTACCTGTGCAGGTGACCTTGCAAAACTGGGATATGATGTAACTATTTTTGAAGCTCTTCATCAGCCGGGAGGAGTTCTGGTATACGGTATTCCGGAGTTCCGTCTTCCAAAAGATAAAGTAGTAAAAGAAGAAGTGGAAAACGTAAAATCTCTTGGCGTTAAGATAGAGACCAACGTAATCATCGGTAAGTCTACTACTATCGATGAGCTGCTGGAAAAGGGCGGCTTCGAAGCGGTATTTATCGGCTCAGGAGCAGGTCTTCCTATGTTTATGGGAATTCCGGGGGAAGTATCCAATGGAGTCTTCTCTGCAAACGAATACCTTACAAGAAGCAATCTGATGAAAGCTTTCCGTGAGGATTACGATACACCGATCAAGACAGGAAAGAAAGTTGTGGTAGTAGGCGGCGGAAACGTTGCTATGGACGCTGCCAGAACAGCTCTCCGTCTGGGTGCAGAGGTACATATCGTATACAGAAGAAGTGAAGAAGAACTTCCGGCCAGAAGAGAAGAAGTTCACCATGCAAAAGAAGAGGGTGTGATTTTTGACCTTCTTACAAACCCTGTAGAAATCATTCCAGATGAAAACGGCTGGGTGAAAGCAATCAAGTGTGTGCGTATGGAACTGGGAGAGCCAGATGCTTCTGGAAGAAGACGTCCGGTAGTTATCGAAGGTTCTGAATTTACCATGGAAGCAGACACTGTGATCATGTCCCTGGGAACTTCACCAAACCCACTGATTTCTTCTACAACAATCGGTCTGGATATTAACAGAAGAAAATGTATCATTGCCGATGAGGAAAACGGCCAGACTTCTAAAGAAGGCGTATTTGCAGGCGGTGACGCCGTAACAGGAGCTGCTACAGTTATCCTGGCTATGGGCGCTGGAAAGGCTGCTGCAAAAGGTATTGATGAATTTATCAAAAACAGAAAATAAAATTAAACAGATTTAAATCTGTAAAATAGGGGAACTGCTGTATGAACAACATTAAGAGATTGATGTTGACGCAGCAGTTCCCTTTTTATGCAGGAAAAAATCAGGACAACTTCGACAATTTATAAATATGCATTTAAATGTATAAAAGGAAATTATAAATATGAATTGCATATATCGGAGGAATAACTTAGAATATAAGAAAGATTTTCAGATAACGCATCATGATCTATAAAGGAGATATAGTATGTCGGAATGCAGAAACGAGACGTCTTACTCTGTTACCCAGTGGGTCAGGGAAGAATTGGAGAAAAATACAGATCCAGACTATCGGGAGTTCCATAAATCCTTAGTTCCGGGAATGGGAAACTTTTTGGGAGTTCGTGTACCTCAGCTCCGTAGGATCAGCAAAAAGGCAGCCAGAGAGGACTACTGGAGCTTTACAAAAGAGGCAGATCCAGAGATCTATGAGGAGTTGATGATCAGGGGAATGATGATTGGATATGCCAGATTAAGTAGAGAAGAGCGTTGCCGGGAGCTGGAGGCTTTTGTGCCGTATATCAACAACTGGGCCATCTGTGACTGCTGCTGCGCCACTTATAAGTTCATGGAAAAAGACCAGGAGGAGTGGTTTGCCTTTTTAGAACTATATGCAGACAGTGTACAGGAGTATGAAATACGTTTTGCGTTGGTTTCTATCCTTGATTTTTTTATCAACGAGGAGTATATAGACCGGGTTCTGGAAATTCTGGGGAAAGTACATCATGAAGGATATTATGTGAAAATGGCGGCAGCCTGGGCAGTTTCTGTCTGCTATGTGAAATTTCCAGAGAAGACGGAAGTCTTTCTCCGCAAAAATCTTCTGGACGACTTTACTCACAATAAGGCGATCCAGAAAATCCGGGAGTCCTATCGGGTTTCAAAGGAAGACAAAGAAAGATTAAAAGAACTGAGGAGGGAGAGAGTTTCCTATGAAAGCGGAAGTAAATGACAAAATTAGAATTATCAATAAAATGAATGACTGGTCTATGGAGTACCAGGAAGGAGATATTTTTACAGTAGAGAGCACCTGGTATGGAGGCGTCAACGTGACCAGCAAGACCGGAGTGCCGATTTCCCTGGATGAAGTAGAATATGAGGTGATGAAAACAGAAGATTCGTCGGGAGTTTCGGGGAAAGAAGAGAAAAAGGTCCTGCTCCATGCAGATACGAAAAAGGGACTTATACGAGCATTGAAAGCCGGAGCAGAGCTGTTCTGTGCATGGGAACAGGAAGGCCAGCCGGGAAAGATTCAGATCCTGGCAGAGGATCAGGCAGTCTGTGGCTGCAGGGACAGGGAAGAAATCGGAGAGAAGATAAAAGAGCTGACAGGAAAAGGAGGTCGTATCCTGGTCTGCAAAAAGTCTATGGCAGAGTGCGGTACAGAAGAACAGGAACTGCCAGGAGGTGCAGAGACTGTTCCCTGGGGAATTTCAGAGCTGCTCCAGAAACAGGCAGAAGGATATCTTTATATAAAGTTTTAGGAAGGAACGGAAATCATGAAGATTACCATTGTAACTGTTGGAAAAATCAAAGAAAAATATCTCCGGGACGCTGTAGATGAATATACAAAACGTCTGAGTAAATATTGCAGGCTGGAAATTATTCAGGTGGCAGATGAAAAGACTCCGGAGAATGCCAGCGAGACAGTGGAGAACCAGATACGCCAGAAAGAAGGAGAACGGATTTTAAAGTATCTGAAAGAGGATGCTTACGTCATCACATTGGAAATTGGCGGAAAGATGCTGGATTCCGTAGAATTTTCCAAGAAGATAGAAAATCTGGGGATTCAGGGGAAGAGCCATCTTATCTTTGTCATCGGCGGTTCCATCGGCCTGGGCCAGGAGGTGTTGAAGCGCTCCGACTATGGGCTCAGCTTTTCCAAGATGACCTTTCCACATCAGCTTATGCGGGTCATATTGCTGGAACAGATATACAGAGGGTACCGTATTATGGCGGGAGAGCCGTATCATAAGTAAGGGCGGCTTTATAGCCTGACATCCTTGCTATTTTGAGGAGGAGATAACTTTATGAGAAAATTATGCTCAGAAGCAGAAAAAATTATGACTGAACGTTTTGGAAAAGACACAGTGATTGCATTAGCGACGGTGGAACAGGAAGTGCCGTATGTACGGAAGGTAAATGCTTATTATGAGGATGGTTCATTTTATATCATTACATATGCACTTTCTAATAAAATAAAACAAATAGAAAAGAACCCAAATGTTGCGATAGCAGGTGAATGGTTTACCGCACACGGAAAGGGTAAGAATTTAGGGTATTTCGGAAAAGAAGAAAATCGTACAATTGCTGAGAAACTGAAAATTGTTTTTGCCCAATGGATTGATAATGGACATAATGATTTTGATGATGAAAACACTATAATTTTATGTGTGGAATTAACGGACGGACTGTTACTTTCACATGGAACAAGATATGAGTTTTAAACTTCGAATTCCCATTATCTTATGCGGTATGTTGATGCGAAAAAGATCACTACAAAGAAATGAAGGAGGTATTGTAAAATGGCGAGAGAGGAGTATGTGGAAAAAATGAAGAAGGACGATGACTGGGCACCCGGCTGGGATGCAATCGACAGAGAGTTTGACCGGCTGTATCCCGGACAAGAGCCTGCTCATTACGGTACAAATATCCACGCAAGAGCGATTTTCGGAGGCGATAATTATCTTGACGGATATTCTATTTATGAATCTCAGAAAGGCTATCAGCATATAGTCACATACGGAATGAGCGAGCTCTATGCGGAGGAAGAGGCCTTTGGAGGAGAGTACAGCAGATGGGGATATGAGATGACTATAAAGCTTAAAGAAAACAGTGCGGAAGATTGTTTATGGGCACTGGATATGCTGTCAAATCTTGCACGATATACATACACAACCGAAAGATTTTTTGAAGCGGGCGAATGTGTGCCAGGAAACGGAACTTCTCTTCACATAGGGACGGAGTCGCTCATAACAGCACTTCTTATTGTGAATGATACCTCTGCGCAGACTCTGGATACACTGCATGGTAAAGTGGAATTTCTTCAGTTTGTGGGAATAACAGAGTCAGAGCTGGATGCGATTAGAGAAGACAGCAGTAATATTTCCCTTCTGGTAGAGAAGATGAAGAAGGATAACCCGGAACTGATAACGGATATGAAGAGAAAAAAATCTTATTTATAGAAAAATGCAGGCGGAGGGATGATTATTCCAAAAGTATTAAATTCAGAGATGGATGCCTGTGGAGAAAAAAGAAAGAATTGCTTAATTTATTAAAACCGCATTCGGATATGTTATAGAGCGATATATCATAAATAATTGCAGCAGGGAAGTGGAAATGTTATTATGCGTTGCTTGCGGCAACGGGCAGGTTTTCGTACAATTGTGACAACAATTGAAAGAAGGGAGGTTGGATTTCATGCTAAATGAAAACATTAAAGCAATCAGAAAATCAAAGGGTCTGTCACAGGAAGAACTTGCTATTAAGCTGCATGTAGTGCGACAAACAATATCCAAATGGGAGCAAGGACTGTCAGTCCCTGATTCGAATATGTTAATCTCTATATCGGAAGTCCTTGAAACGCCCGTAAGCACTTTGCTTGGAGAAACGATTGCTGAGCCGAAAAGGAATGATTTAAAAGCAATTTCTGAAAAACTGGAGGTTATAAATTTGCAGCTTGCAAAAAAGGCGGCAGCAAAACGGAAAATGCTTCAGTGGCTATTTATCTTCATTGCGTGTGGTATAGTGATAATATTTGCAGCTTTACTAGTATTAAATAGTCCATACTTGGGCTGGGATTATAGTGATCCTGAATTAGCTGTTGCCGGAGTGATTTATCACGCAGCTGAATGGCTGTTTGTCAGATTAGCACCGATTATCCTTATAGGGGCAATTGCCGGGATATTTTTGACAAGGAAAAAAGATTGAGCAGTTTGCAGAACATGATCATCTTGACTGGTAAAAAAAGATGTACTATCATCTAATTAGTTGATAGTACATCTTTTTTAAGGAGGGATCAATGTGGATATCACACAGCGTCAGATTACAAAAATAGCCAGGGAGGTGGGGAAGTTTACTTCCCGGATGATGAAAGCAGAAGGGGTCGGCACTGCGGAGTTCGATCTCATTCATGTTGTACGGAAAAGGCCCGGCATCACGCAAGCGGAAATAAGTAAAATCTTAGGGGCAGACAAAGGGGCTGTGGCAAAGCAGACTGCCAATCTGGAGGCAAAGGGTTACCTTCGGAGAGAAAATAATCCGGCAGATGGGCGCAGCCAGCTTATTTTTCCTACGGAGCAGGCCCAGAGCCTGAAAAATTCCAAAGCCCACATTGAGGCTCTGTTTTATGAATGGCTTATTGAACCACTTTCAAAGGAGGAGCAGAAGGAGTTTGCGCATCTGCTGGATATTCTTTATCATCGGTGCAAAGAAGAAAGCAAAGCCGATTTTCCTGAGATGACAGCACGCATAAGGGAGTGTGAGTAATATGGATATGGATGTCAGTCAAAAGAAAAAACATCTGTCCCAGGCAATGGTATTTCTCATTCTGTTTGGAATCGTCAGTCTGTTCTCTGACATGACCCATGAGGGCGCTTCCAGTATCCGGGGAGCGTATTTGTCTGTCATGGGAGCTTCTGCCGGTGCGATTGGCTTTTTCTCCGGTTTGGGAGAACTGGTCGGATATTCTATGCGATATGTATTCGGAAAACTTACGGATAAAACCCGGCAGTATTGGCCGATTACAATCTTTGGCTATGTACTGGATGTGTTGGCAGTGCCGGCATTGGCTCTGGTAGGAGAGCATGGATGGGTATGGGCATGTCTGTTGCTGCTCATTCAGCGGATGGGCAAAGCTATTAAGAAACCGGCAAAAGATACGATTATGTCCTTTGCGGCATCTCAGGAAGGTGTCGGAAAGAGCTTCGGCCTGCAGGAACTGTTAGATCAGATCGGCGCTTTTTTAGGACCGGTACTGCTATACCTGGTAATGCTTTTTCGGACAGAGGGAGATGTCTTTCAGACCTATGCTTTCTGCTTTGGGGTGCTTGCTATTCCTGGTGCTATTACGCTGGTTCTGCTCCTTGTTACCCGGCGCAGATTCCCAAATCCGGAACAATTTGAGCCTGAGCCGAAAGAACACGTTCCTTTCCGCATGAGAAAAAGTTTTGTACTATATATTGCAGGGATCAGCTGTTTTGCTTTTGGATTTATTGACTATTCCCTTATCATTATGCATGTTTCCAGGACTTATACCGGCCTGGCGGCCAGTCTGGCAGAGACATCTTCGCTGGTAACAGAGGGAACCCTTCCTTTGCTTTATGCCGGTGCGATGTTAGTAGATGCTGCAGCCGCTCTTGTATTCGGGCATCTTTATGATAAGATCGGCGTAAAGGCACTGATGATTTCTACGCTGCTTTCCAGTGTGTTTGCTGTTTTTGTATTTTCCATTCACTCTATCCATATGCTCCTGCTGGGTGTAGCTCTTTGGGGAATCGGGATGGGCGCTCAGGAATCTATCCTGAAAGCTGTGGTCACTTCTATGGTTCCTAAAGACTGCCGGGCCACGGGATATGGCATTTTTGAATGTTCCTTTGGTATCTTCTGGTTCCTTGGAAGCTGGATCATGGGTGTGCTTTATGATATGAGCATTCCTGCCATGGTAATTATATCGGTTATTGCACAGTTTGCGGCTATTCCCCTTTACCTTGCTTCAGACAGATGCGCCCGGACTGAGAATATCCATTTAGGCAGCTGATGTTCCGCTCTCTTTTTGCATGAGCGAGAAATAAAATGACAGGGAAATAAACCAATGTTATAATGAAGAAAAAACAGGCCGACAGTTTGGAATTTGCGGAGGAAACAGAATATGTGGATATGCCCAAAATGCGGGAGGGAGTTTAAAAGAGCAAATCAAGGTCATTACTGCGGGAAAGCACCGGAAACAGTATTAGAATATATAAATTCGCAGCCCATAGAGACACGTTCTCATTTAACAGAAATGATGATCATATTACAAAAAAGTGTTCCGTGTGTAAATGAACGTATATTATGGAGTATGCCGTATTATGAGAAAGAAGGAAAATCCATTTCCTTTTCTGCTTGTAAAAAGCACGTCAGCTTTTATGTAGGGATTAAAGCTATTGAAAAGTTTGCACTGGAGTTAGAAGAAGTTGTTACTAAGAAAAATGCAATATATTTTCCTTATGATAGAGAACTACCTACAAAATTGATTGAAGATATTGCAAAATGGTGTTTAAGCTGATTTGACATATGCAATCCAGGAGGTGATCGATTGAAAATAGAAATCGGAAAAGACTTTCCAAAATATTTTAAACCTTCCTATCCGGAAGAATTTGACTTGTTTTCACATTTTGAGGTGACGGCTGGAATACCGACAGTTTTATTTGCAATTACTACATGGAAAGAAAACGGAGAGCCAAATGTTTGCTTTCATTCATGGAGTTGTTTTCATGGAGATAAAACTGCCTTTTTTGCCGTAATGGGGAATCTGTATCAACATACCCATACCTACGCCAATATTCAAAGGGAAAAATGTTTTTGTATAAATTTTCTGCCTATATGCTATTACGATAAACTGGTAGATACCATTCATCACAACGATATGGAAACCGATGAATTTGCTGTGGGAGGCTTTACACTTTCCAATGGAAAAACGATTCATGCACCGGCTATTCAAGAGGCTTTTATCAATATAGAATGTACCTTGAAAGAGACAAAGGATCTAAGCGGTGTAGGAATTACGGCTATGGTTATCGGACAAGTACTGCATATTTCTGTAGAAAAAGAATATGCCCAGGGCTATGCACAAAGATATGGAAAAGAAGGCTTTATGATGCTGATACCAGCGCCTCAGGATCTGGTTACCGGCGAGCCAAATCTGTCGGCAATTGGTACAATAAACATTGAAAAATATGATTGACAGTATATAAGACATGAAAAGAAAACGGAAGCTTGGAGGAATTGTTATGAAACGGGAGTTAGGAATTGCACGCTGCGGACTGGCCTGTTGTTTATGTTCTGAAAACGCAGCCTGTTCCGGCTGTGATTCAGGTCAATGTCCGGACAAAGACTGGTGCGAAAACAGAAAATGCTCTATTGAAAAAGAAAAACAACATTGTTATGAATGCGATGAAGAGTGCAGAAAAGGATTATTAGGCAAAATAAAACCCTATGCTTTTACATTATTTGTTAAAAGATATGGTGAAGCATATCTTTTGGACTGTCTGGAAAAAAACGAGGCCAATGGAATTGTTTACCACCGTGATGGCATAAATGGGGACTATGACGACTTTGAGGATGTGGAAGCACTGATAGAATACATAAAAACCGGAAACAGATAAATTTATGGAGCTTATTTATGGCAGATTTTGGATTAAATGAAATGTTAGCAATGCAAAAAGAATTGCAGGATAAATATAAAGATAAATGGGAACCGATTTCTCCTGAAACAGGGAAAAATAAATTACTCTGGATGATAGGTGAAATCGGAGAAGTAATTGATATCATTAAAAAGAACGGCAGTGAAAATGCTGTTTCAGATGACACTTTGCGGGAACAACTTATCGAAGAACTTGCAGATGTTCTTATGTATTATAATGATGTTCTTCTTTGTTATGGAATAACTGCAGATGAATTAAAACAGTCTTATACAAACAAGTTTAGGAAAAACATGACACGCTGGTAAATCCGAATTAGAAAATAGAGTTAATGGGATATAATATAATCAATAAGTATCATATACGATATGGAGAAATTGAAATGTTAATTGATTTTAATGAGTTAAAGGAAATACATATGCCGGGAATGAACAATGGCACAGGCGAGATGACGGCCAGAATGTATATGGATGACAAAGGTAAGATCATTCCTTGTGCCATACATGCCGGCGGTTCCATCGGCATGCATAGTCATCCCACAAGTGACGACATCAATTATATTCTTTCAGGAACCGGTAAAGCAGTTTGTGACGGAACAGAAGAAATCCTTAATCCGGGGACTTGTCACATCTGTCCAAAAGGATCAGAGCATAGTATCATCAACACCGGAAATGAAGACTTAGTTATGCTGACTATTGTTGTGGAGCGATAAATCCTGAATATTATTGTATAAAAGGGAGAAGCAGACTCATGAGAACTCTTTTTTTGACCTCAAGCGGTTTAAACGAAAAAATTACATCATTGTTTTGGAAATGCGTTGGAAAAGAACCGATTGACACAAAAGCGATTTTGGTTCCATCTGCAGCAGTGGAGAATGATGGAGCGAGAGAAGGTATTATCGTATGTATGGAGCGTCTTATGAATATGGGGATATCGGTAAATAATATCCTCATTTATGATCTGGCGCTTTTGCTTTCTGATGGATACAAAAGAACCTATTCAAGCTATGTCCGGAATATACCGGATCAGCTTCGATTAATGAATGCCCGGGAGCTGGCTCAGTATGATGTGATCGCCTTTTGCGGCGGGAATGCCCGGAGACTTATGGATGAAGTAAATAGGACAGGGCTTTCGGAACCGCTAAAACAGGCCATTGAAAAGGGGCTGGTATATCTGGGGATAAGCGCAGGCAGTATGATCGCAGCAGGAAATTTTGCCGATAGTTTGGGCTATCTGGCAAATCCCTTGATACCCCATGCTGAAAAAGGAAGTCCTTGTGGAGAAATATCAAAGAAGGATTTGATCGAATTAGCAGATGGACAAACAGTATTGATCAGAGGAGAATGTCAGAAAATTATCTGTTGAAGTGGAGTTTTTGGAGGCGCCATTATGAATGAAAGAGAAAAAATTATCCGTTTATGGTTTGATATGTGGCTTACACAACAGGATTTAGGTATTGACGAGATTTTCACAGAAGATGTGGTCTATACAGAGAGTTGGGGTCCTAAGTATGAAGACCGCAAAACAGTGAAACATTGGTTTCATGAATGGAATACACGGGGGAAAGTTATCAGCTGGGAGATAAAGCAGTTTTTCCATAAAGATGACCAAACTATAGCAGAGTGGTATTTCAAAAACGAAATGCGTACAGGAGGAAAAGAGGAATTTGACGGAATGTCCTTAATTAAATGGACAACTGATAATAAAATAAGATCCCTGACCGAATTTGGGTGTAATCGAAATAACTATAATCCTTATCAAAATGGAGACAAGCCTCAATTTAAAGATGAAAAAATAAGCTGGTTTTAATTATCTTTGCTATAAAAGCGATTTTGAGGAAAGCACAGAATAATTTGCAGGAGATTATCATGGAACTTATTAAAGATATCATAAAAGCGCTGATAGAAGGCATTATTGAATATAAAGCAGAAAATAAAATTAGTGAAAAAAGAAAAGAATATTTTAGACATAGAAAAGGAAAGTGGCAAAAGATTTGCTTCATCGCATCCATAATACTTGCTTTAACACTTGTGACCATAGGTTTGTGTCTGATCATTCAGAGAAAAATGATAGGCATGTTATTGGTTTGCGCCGGTATAGGAATCGGCCTGTCCATAGCAGTTGATCTGGGAACAGCAGAAAGAAAATGACAGGGAAAAGCCGGGGTATTATAATAAACAAAACTGGTATGATAACTTGGTATTTATGAGATGGACAAACATGTCTATTAGAAGAAATTTTTTTGGTGAAAACTAGACATAGATAAACTGAAATTGCGGTAAATATGGAAGGAGAAAGGTAAATATGGAATGGCTGCCAATTATTGTGATAGCGGTACTTATTGTAATATTAGGTCTATATTTTATTGTCAAACAGGCAGTAAAAGATGCATTGAAAGAATATTTTGAAGATAAAAGGAAAGAGGATCTTAAGAACTAGAATAGACAATTCTTTAGGTTAGAATCGATGATGGGGTAAACGAAAAAGCAGTTTTGGCATTCCAGTGAACTGCCTCTTCGTTTACACCATTTTCGATTTGGCCTAATTGAACAAAGTGAGCGTCCG
>NZ_NFHH01000036.1 GCF_002161285.1 Blautia sp. An81
CCCATCGGGTTTCCCCTTTTGGATAAGTCGGGTGACGATAGGGTGCGGATTATTCCGCTTTGATACCTTGCCCTATTACTTGCTCAAGGTAAGATTATTACAGCCCCTTACGGGCGCACGGTCATGCTGTTCGATACGGGGGTGCCAGTGGCGAAAATCACACCACGGTTTCCGGTCAGTTCATCCATATAGCGACACTTTGCAAACATATCGCTGGACTTTTGGGCATCGCTTGTGGAGAGACCTGCCACATTCCGCATCTTGGTGTATAAAAACAGGTTTTTATAGTTATGCGCCTCATCGACGAACAGGCGGTCCACACCCAACTGCTCGAATGTTACCACATCGTCCTTGCGGCTCTCGGCCTGCAATTTCTCCAGCCGGGCTTCCAGGGACTTCTTGGTGCGTTCCAACTGCTTGACCGTGAAACGCTCACCGCCGCTGTACTTCACCTCGGCAATGCCCTCGGTGATCTCGTCGATCTGCTCCTGAAGGAGCCGTTCCTGACGCTCTCGGCTGATGGGGATTTTCTCAAACTGGCTGTGTCCCATGATGATGGCGTCATAATCGCCGGTGGCAATGCGGGCGCAGAACTTCTTGCGGTTGTGGGTCTCAAAGTCCTTTTTGGTGGTGACAAGAATGTTGGCGGAAGGATAGAGCCGCAGAAACTCCGACGCCCATTGTTCGGTCAGATGGTTCGGCACCACAAAGAGGGATTTCTGACACAAGCCCAGGCGCTTACTCTCCATGGCGGCAGCCACCATTTCAAAGGTTTTGCCAGCGCCTACCTCGTGTGCCAGC
Organism: Blautia sp. An81; assembly: GCF_002161285.1. GTDB lineage: Bacteria > Bacillota > Clostridia > Lachnospirales > Lachnospiraceae > Blautia > Blautia ornithocaccae. The sequence continues at coordinate 802 of NZ_NFHH01000036.1, forward strand.
AGCGTATTGCCGCCGTACAGCACATGAGCGATAGCGTTTTTCTGGTGTTCCCGCAAGGTGATGGCCGGGTTCATACCACCGAAAGTAATGTGTCCGCCGTCGTATTCACGGGGACGGGTGGAGTTCATTTCCTCATTGTACTGGCGGACCAGAGCTTGGCGGCGGTCCGGGTCTTTCCAAATCCAGTCTTTGAAAGCGTCCCGGATCGCTTGCTGCTTTTGGGCGGCCAGGGTGGTCTCTTTGGCATTCAACACCCGGCGCTCTTTGCCGTCTGCATCCTCTATGGTGTCGTAGATACGGACATCCCGCAGGTTCAGGCTGTCCTCCAGAATCTTGTAGGCATTGGCACGGCTGGTTCCGTAGGTGGTATAGGCTGCCACATTGTTCTGGCTTACAGAGCTTTTGCCGGTGATCTGCCACTCAGCGGTGAAAGAAGAATAGTTGACCTCGATATTGCGCTGGAGATAAAACGGCGTGTCGAAGGTCTCATACATAAACTGCTGGATGTACTCTTTGTCGATCCAGGTAGCGCCCAGGCGCACCTCAATCTCCGACGCATCCAGGTCTTTGGGCTGGGCAGCGGTAAGGGCCTCCACATTGACTGCAAAGGAAGGGTCCTGCTGTGCGGCCCGCTGTGCCTGACGCAGCTTGCGCCGCACATTGCCGGACAGGTATTCGTCGGCTGTTACATAATGGGGAGTGCCGTCTTTCTCCAACTGCCCAGGTACACGGAAGATCACGCCTTTTAGCTCGGCGGCCAGTTCGTCGCCGGTCTTGCCGGTCAACTCCGCCATATACGCCATATCGACAAAGGCTTTTTCGGAAATTGATACGGCCAGAGCTTCACTTGCGGTATCCACAGTGTCCACCGCCTTGTGGGGCTTGATGGTGCGCTTGGTGAACATATCCGCCTTGCGCTCCAGCTTGCCGTCCTCGTCAATGACTTCCAGCGCGCAGAGCAGATAGTAGCTGGAATCATCAGCAAAGGCCAGCCGGTTCGCCCGGTCATTGATAAGACCATATTTTGCAGAGAAGCTGTCATAGAGCCGGTTCAGTTCGGCCTGTTTGTCCTGGATGGCGCTGTCCGGTGTGGCGGCGTCCATTTGCAGATCAATGAGCTGCTGGACACATTCTCGCAGACCCACCAGTCCTTTCACACGGGCTTCGGCGGTGGCATTCAGGTCAGGCCGTACCATACAGCTGTTTTCACGGTAATACACATCGCCGTCCACAACGGTGTAGGAGTAATTTTTCACATTGGGGTCAGCAGGGATAGAAGTGTCGATGGCTTCGCCCTCGCCCAGCTCCGGCAGCTCGGCCTCCTGGTAGGTGCCGCGAATGTACTTCACGGCATCATGCAGCTGATCGGCAAGCTCCAGCCCCTCGATGGGGTTCACGGTGTAGTCCATGCCGTGGGCGGTGCTTTCCGGTTCCTGTCGGCCCAGCACCATTTCCGGGTGGTCCAGGAAATAGCGGTTGATGGCAAAGCCGTCCTCGGTCTGCCCGGTCTGCGTCCACTCCGGCACGATGTCCAACGGACGGTCACGCTTTTGCAGGAAGATGATGTCCGAAACGACCTCGGCACCTGCGTTCTTTTTGAAAGCGTCATTGGGCAGACGGATGGCCCCCAGCAGTTCGGCGCGCTGAGCAAGATACCGGCGCACGGTGGAATCCTTGGCGTCCATCGTGTAGCGGCTGGTGACAAAGGCCACCACGCCACCGGGACGAACCTGATCCAGAGCCTTGGCGAAAAAGTAGTTGTGAATGCTGAAATTCAGCTTGTCATAGGCTTTATCCCGAACCTGATACTGGCCAAACGGTACATTACCCACCGCCAGATCGTAGAAATCCCGCCTGTCGGTGGTCTCAAACCCTGCCACGGTGATGTCGGCCTTGGGGTAGAGCTGCTGGGCAATACGCCCGCTGATGGAATCCAGCTCCACGCCGTAAAGACGGCTGTTTCGCATTTCCTCCGGCAGCATACCGAAGAAATTGCCTACACCACAGGACGGCTCCAGGATGTTGCCGGTCTCAAATCCCATGCGGCCCACAGCCTCGTAAATCGCTTTGATGACCGTAGGGCTGGTGTAGTGCGCGTTGAGGGTGGAACCTCTGGCAGCAGCGTATTCCTCCGGGGTCAGCAGTTCCTTCAGCTGGGCATATTCCTTGCTCCAGCTTTCCTTGTCGGGGTCAAAGGCATCGGCAAGGCCGCCCCAGCCCACATACCGAGAAAGGATTTTCTGCTGTTCCGGCGTTGCCTGCTCGGTGGTTTCCTCCAGGTATTTCAGCAGCTTGATTGCCTCGACATTGGCCTGGAACTTAGCCTTGGGGCCGCCTTCGCCCAGGTGATCGTCAGTGATACGGAAATTCTCGGCGGTGCGACGCAGATTGGCCTTGTATTCCTCATAAGAGGCTTCCTCGGCAGCTTTGACATTGGGGAAGGTCTGCCACTCGCCGTTTACCTGAATGGAAACGGGGTGTTCGTCCAGTACCTCATCCAGAGTCTTTTCCGGCTCGACAGCAGGCGTGGGCGGCTCCGGCTCATTGGTTCGCAGGGTCTGAACAACCACATCATAGGGCAGATTGTTCTTATCGCCCGGATAGACAGCCACAGTCTCGGCTTGGAAGGCCGGGGTTTCGGCAGCCGGTTCGGGGCGTTCCTGCTCAAAACCGTCCAACTGACGGGCATACATCCCGCGCAGCAAAGGCGCAACCTCGCTCCACTGGAAGAACAGCATGGCCAGACGCTTTTCATCTGCATCCAGCACTTCCAGCTCGATACCTTCCGGCATCGTGCGGTAATCGGCGGTCTCGCCGGTCTCCAGCTCCATCGTTTCCACGATGTTGGGATAGGCCCGGCTCAGCCACAAGGCTACCTCCTGGTTACTCTTGCCGTTGCGAAGAAGCTCGGAAAGCTCCGCCTTGTCCGCCTCACCAATCAGGCCATGGGCCAGCACATCCCGAAGGTCCTGGTCCACCGTATCCAGATTTGCAGGCAGGAATTCGGTATAGAAGTCGTTGCGGTTATCCTCCCGCAAAAGCTGCTCAAACCGTTCCCGGCTCTCAGCCCGGTAGATGGGATAGCTCATGCCGGTGGGCAGCAGCTGCACCGTGTCATCCCGCAGCTCTGTGATCTGATGGGGCCGGTCATCCAGATAGACAATATCACCCACATTGTAAGGAGGAACCGCTGGATCGTAGGAGGTTCGCTCCCGGAGTGTGCCACGAGCCGCAGCGTATTCCTCATCTGAAACCAGAACACGCAAATTATGGGGAGAAGGCTGTTCCGGCTCATCTGCCGGGACGCTCTCTCTGGATATGGCCTCCACATCCGCCATAACACGCTGGATGAATGGGTCATTATCCAGTTTTTCCTCATCCACCAGTTCACCATTCACAATGCCGCGCTCGGCCAAAGCCTCCCGAATGGCGATGGGGTCGATGTTGTCGAACCGGTCCTGTTCCGCTTCGGTGTAGAACCGGTCCTCCTTGATAAGCTGAGCGATCCGGCGCTGTACCTTGGGCCAGGGCAGCACCGTTCCTTCGGGGCTTTCCGGGCGAACCGAAAACGGGGTTTTGCCATCGCCGCCGTCAAACTCATGGGCCAGCCATGCAGCGGTATCTTTTTCCCGCCCATGTTTCTCCATGTAACGGACAACGGCGTGTTTACTTTCGATTTTGCCGTTCCAGTCCTGGATAGCCTTGTCGATGTCATTGTCCGTGAGAGGGTGCAGCAGCTCATGGAGCTTGGGATAGGTCTCGTCGATGATTTCTCGATGAAGGCGCTGGCGGAACTCCGGTGTGTCGGAATAGAGGCGGAGCAGCTCCATGTTGCCAGATCCCAGGACAGCACGGCGAATAGCGGCATTGCCCTCGATCACGGCGTTCTCATGGTCACTGTGACCGCAGGCATTGCGATATGGCACATCTTCCATAACAGCGGCAAGTACAATGGGCTTGTATTGCTCATGCAGTTCTCGAATCGTAGGGGCTGCGGCTGCTTCGGTCTCCTGAAATACTCTGGTCCCGTCTGCGCCAAACTCCGCTTCCTGGGCATTGATGTGCTGTTCCGCCTCATGGTCGATAGAGGGCATGGAATACTCCTGCCGCTCCCTGCCGCCCTTCGGGACAGCGGAAATGGTCACATCATGCTTATCCCGCAGCTGTTCCACAACCTGCTCCAGCCGGTTTGCCGGAAAGCCGCACATTTCCACACGGCCACCGCCGGGGATAGCGCGGGTCGTGAGATTGAGGTCCAGTTCCGCAGCAGCAGTTTTGGCGTCCTCACCGTACAGCTCAAAAAAATCCCCCATTTGGTAGAGGATTATATCATCCGGGTGGCGCTCCTTGACGCCGTTGTATTCCCACACAGCCGGGTCCGGCTGCTGGGCTTGCAGGGCATCTTCTTCCGCCAGGGCCTTTTCTGCCTGGATTTTGTCATACTCCGCCTGTTCCTGTTCTGTGAGATAGCGTCCCTTCTGGATCAGGTCGGTAATCCGTTTGGCGACTTTCTCCCAGGTGAAATGCACATCCGGGCAGCCGTCTTTTTTGTAGTGCAGACCTTTTCCGTCGTGGCTTTCATCGCTTTTCATTGCACCGGACAGGGCATGGGAGTGACCGCCAATACCATACTTATGTTTGAGAAAATCCACCTTTTCCTTATCCGTATGGGGTTCCTGGAAAAAGGTGAAAACTCGGCCCTTACCGCCCTCAAATCCGCTGCCTCTGGTCATGGCGGCGTCGATCTCGTCCTCAGAGATAAACTGCTTGACCGAAGGTACTTCCGTCAACTGAGAGGTAAAGGTGGTGCGAGGCAAGGACAGATCTTGCAGGTTCTCCCAAATTTCTTTGGGTTTATGGTAGTGGAAGCGCAGCAAATCCCGATCCTGCTGGTAGGCCGTCCAGAAGGCAGCATATTCTTCCGCAAGGTTCTGGCGAAACTCCGGGCTTTTCAGCTGTTCGGTGAGCCATGCAGATTCCTCCGGGAAACCGCGCCCCGGATTGTTGGAAAGGATGGGCAGATACCCAGCTTCTCTGGCTTCCTCGCTGAAATCGTGGTACAGATTCCAGAACTTTTCCGCGAGGAGGGAGCGTTCATAGCCCGCAGCCTCAGCCAGCTCCACATTGGTGGCAAACTGGCCGTCCTGCAAAAGCTGGCCGATACGCTCAGCGGCACTCTCCCAGGAAATGACCTGGGCGGACTTATCGTAACGGGCAGTTTTGCCGTGGGAAAGATGGATTCCATCCTCGGCATACCATGCAGTGATGCTGCCAATCCCGTTGCCGCCATGGTACAGGGTTTTCAGGGTGTCTGCGATCTCGGTGGTGGACTTCTGCTCCTCAAAGGCCGCGACAATGCGCTCTCTCTGGCGATAGGTGTTGCCGCCCAGCCGCAGCACATGGTCGATGTCAGCCTGGGCAAAAGAAAAAGCAGAGGATGTTTTCACATTCTCTGCTTCATCTATGATTCTGATTTGTTCTGCTTCGGAGAGGAAGAAACTCAGCTGTGAATAAGCTCCGCCATCAGAATCTCCTCGGCCTGTGCTTTGCAGGTGTTCATCAGGCCCACCCAGCGCATCGGGTCGCTGGCTTTCAGCTGCTCCGTCGCGCCCGCGTCTTTCGCCAGCTGGGGCATCATCTGCTCCAGACGGCTCTGCGCTGTCTCGTCGATCTCGATGAGGTGCGGGTACAGCTTCTCGGTCAGCAGCAGCTGATTGTAAATCAGGGGCCGGTGTTCCTTCAGGTACGCTTTCCGCATCCTGCCGTACTTGCCCAGGGGCTTCTCCGGCTGTTCGGTCAGCTTCAGGTCGGGAATCTGATAATCTCCGTTCATCGTGTAAGTCAGGCTGTTCTCCATGTGTAACGCTCCTTTCCGCGAGTTGCTCGCGCTCATAGATCTGGATGGTGACGCCGATCTGCCGCAAAACCTGCTGGTTAATCTGGCTGACCGCCGCGCCCAACGCCCCAACCGTGGCCGGGGTATTGAAATCGAAAATCGGCATGAAGTCCTCATGCTGGAAATATTGTTCCGTATCCAGCCCACAGCGAGACATCAGGGCATAGGCGATACTGACGGTGGCGGCGGACTTAAATTGGACTTCGATGTTGTAATCATCGTACTCCGCCAGGAACGAACCGTCAACGATATAGCGGAAATCTCTCTGATGATCGTCCCAATACTCACTCGCCAGCTTTCCGGCTACATCCGTGAGCTGCTGGGCGAGATTGTCACCGGCAACGCCGTAGTTTTGCTCCAGCATGGCCGACACAGGCCCAATGTGCTGTTCTTCCAGCTGCCACAACCAGGGTGTACGGGAATGTTCACGGGTGCCGGTATCGGAAATATCGAACACATAGCGCAGGCGAAGCTTGTCGCCGGAATCGTCCACCAGGGCAATACCCTTGGAGCCACGGCGCACATACCGTCCCATTTTTTCATTCCACAGGTCATACTCGGCGCAGGCGGTGGCATCCGGGCGCTGGGCGTAAATCATCATTTGCTCGTGGAATGGGTATTTATAAAGGCGGGCGGCGGTGGTGAGAAAAGCCGTCCACTCCTTCCAGCTGCCTACAAGCTGGGTCGATACCTGTTCGGCCATCTGCCGGTAAAATTCAGCTTTGGATGGCATGGTTTTCTGTCCTCCCTTCATGTTGAATAGAAATGGGACGGCATATCAGGCCGTCCCATCAGGTCTTTATGTGTGTTTTTTACTCGTCGAAATCTGGGTACAGCTCCAGTTCGGCAAACTCGGTGTCGTTCATAGCTTGGAGTTTACCCAGGGCGCTGTCCGTCAGTTCCCGCAGCTCGGCTTCCTCCGGCGAAAGCTCACCGCGCATCTCCGTCAGAGCGTCGATCAGCCCGGTGCGGCTGCCGGTGTTGTAGATGCAAAGAAGGTTCGTTTCCTCAAAGGTGAAGTTGTTCATATCAAAGCTCCCTTTCCGCGCTCTTTTTTTGCGCTGTCTTTTTGTGTTCCGTCTTGGGCTGGCTTTTCAGCTGCTCCATTACGGACTTTTTCTTTTCCCGTTCCTCTCGATGGACGGCTGCTGCCAAGTCCATAAGAGAAATGGGCTGACCACTGCGGGCCTGTTGTTCCAGCTGGGCCACTGTCGGCTCCTTTGGGCCGTTATTGATGATACCGTCGATCATGCCGTAATCATCTTCCACCGTCATTTCCGCATTTCTCAGCGAATTTTCCGGCAAGAAACCTTGCACCTGGGTGAAACCAACACTGTCGCAGTAATGACAGGATACCTGACCATTCTGCTTGATGGCAACGATGTCACTGACGCTCATAGACGGGCTGTGAAAATCCACCGGCTTTTGCAGATTGAACTGCTCATACAGCCTTTCCAGCTGCTCCATAGTGCTGCCGGAACCGTCCAGAGGGGCGGTATAGATAAGGTCATAGTTACTCCGCTCTACGGACAGATTGTGCGATTGCAGCCAATCCAGATTCATAAAACGCACATTCTGCGGGTCATCCTTGCTCACCTGATAAATAGCAAAACAATTTCCCTCATGGGAAAGAAACGCCTGTTCCCGTTCCAACTGCCGATCCTGTCGTTCCAAAACTTTTTCGTGAAAGTCCGGGCTTTGCTCCCATTCCTCGCGGGACACAGCAAAGATACCGTCATGGGCGTCCAGGTCGGCAGTGTCAAAGGCCATTTCCGGGTTTTCACCCTCCTGGACGATATAAACGGTCAGGTCTCGCTCCATCAGCTCATAGGCTCGCTCTTTGGAGAGGGGCAGAAGGTCACCGTCCAGGTAGCCGCATTTCTCCAGATCATCCTGAGTCAGTGCCGGGTCCGGCATGGGATACTCGTCCAACGCCTGCTCCTGGGCATCCGGCAGCTGGGTGGCGGCAGCTTCTGTGGTCTGCTGGCTGACCTGTTCCTGCATCTGGTGGTAAGCCGCCTCCTGCAAAGTCTCGATCATGGACAGCGGCGCATACTTGATGGACTTGCCGCCCATCCCCAGGTCCTCGCAGATATGGCTAACCGCTGTGGAACGGCCCATATCCGGCCCGTCCAACTGGCCGCCGTCCATCTGCTTCATGGTTGCCACATCGTAGAGCGTGTAGTCCCAGCCGGTGTCGCAGGGCTGAACATGAAGGTAGCTGGTATCATCCAGCACCAACAGGGCCTCCCGGTACTCGGCGCTGGGCTGGACACTTTCGGTATTTTCCGGCTCGGTCAGCTGTTCCGGTTCAGTCATCGGCACCAGCTGATCCAAGCGTCCCATAAGCTCGGCAGCTTTTTGGGTGGTTTCATCCGGTTCATCCTCGTTCACGATATTCTGGAGCCATTCGCGTACACCGCTGGCATCTCCGCTTCGGAGTGTGGCAGTCAGTTCGTGCAGTGCGTCCTCACGGCTATCTGCATTGTTCCGATACTCATAAGGGTCATAATCGAAAGTGAACTGGTCGATGTCTGCTGCCAGCTGCTCGATAGAGTCCTGCTGCGGTTCCGTGGCGGCAGTCAGGTCAATGCCGCGCTCCTTGCAGATTTCCTTGTAGTTGCGCTCGATGTCGTTAATCAGCTCGCAGGAAGTCTTGTTGATGGTCTCCAGACTGGCCCGCAGCTCCTTCAGCTCCTTGTCCTTCGACCAGGAAGCGATGTAGCCAAAACTGTTCTCGCCGGTCTGGATGCCGAAATACTGGCAAACCGCATAAGAAATGCTCTCGGCCTCCACTTCCTCGGTGTTGCGGTTCTTGGCGGCCTGTTTCACCGCCGTCAGATCTTCCTCCACTTCCAACCGCCACTCAAACCGATTCTCGTCCACATAGCGCCAGCCTTCCTCGGCGGCGGCCTGTTCCGCCTCTGCTTCGGTGGCGAAGTCCAGACGGAAGTCATGCTTGGTGCCGCCCTCGCTCACCATCACGATCTTCCAGGTCGGCTCCGCTTCGTACTTTTTGGGGTCGTGGAGCTTACTGTGCGCGGTCTCATGGACAGCGGCGGAAACAGTCTGCACCTCGCTCATGCCTTCCCGGATGGCGATCCGCTGCTGGTCAGAGGAGAAATAGCCGTCCATGTTCTCGGCCATCGGCTCAAACTCGATGGGAACCGGAGCCGAGCGGCGCAGAGCTTCCATGAAAGCCTCATAGTGCGGCACCGTCCCGGACAGGCTGGAGGCCAGCTCTGGCAGGGGCTTTCCGTCCGTCTGGCTCACATCGAACACCTTCACCGGACGGAACATGGGGATTTCAATTTCTTTTTCCTCCATGACCGCCTTGCCATCCGCGTCCAGGATGGGTGCATGAGTATCCGGGTCGCGCTTCATTTCCTCGATCTTCTTTTTGTAGGGCGTGGGGGCAATGATGGTGATACCATGCTCACCCTTTTTCACATGGCGCTCAAACTGATTTTTCCACTTGTTGAACCCGGCCACCAGGGTGGCGTCCGGGCGCTGCATATAGATGAGCATGGTGTTGTTGACGGAGTAGCGGTGGAACTTGGACATGACGGACAGATAGCGCATATACTTCTCGCTCTCAAACAGTTCCTTGATACCCTGTTCAATGCCCGCTGTGATCTCTTGTAACCGTTCTCGATTGGTGGTCTTATCAGCCATGAATTTCACTCTCCTTTCCAATTTGGCTATTTCTGATTGATGTTCGGCAATCCACAGCTTTTGCTCCTCCGGGCTGTTCTCCAGAAAAAAATCCAGCAGATAGCCCACATAGTCCTTTTTCTGGATTGCCTCCATGAATCGGGGATGTGGATTTTCCTCCGGTGTTTTGGGTGTGTAGTCCGTTTCCCACTTGCGGAGCAAATGAAAGTAGTCGGCCAGGACACGAAAGGCATGGTCTCGGTCCTCCTTGAATTTCTGCGCCTCGGATTTCTGGCGGACATGGCGTCGCCGGGGAGGGGCCTGACTGTCATAAGCCAGGCCAAAATCCTGGGCCAGCTTCTCGGCGGCCTCTTTGGGGGACAGATTGTAGAGCCTCGCTGTGAAGTCAATCACATCGCCGGTGGCTCCGCAGCCAAAGCAATAAAAATATTCCTCGTTCAGCTTCATGCTGGGATTTTTGTCATCGTGGAAGGGACAACAGGCCATGCCGCTCCGGTTGACCTCGATTCCGTACATCTGCGCTGCTTCTCGGACGGTGATGGACTGCTTGACAGCCTCAAAGACACTTTCAGCCATGCTTACTCATTGCCTTTCTTGGGGGTGGGCGGCCTGTATCCGGCAGCCTTGGCCAGTTCACTGGCTGCCTTACGGCGCTCGGCGCTGTAAGGTTCCCGGACGGACACACAGCGTTTGGGAACGAGAAAGGTCTGGCGGTCCTTTTTCACAATCTGGTCCGGGTATTTCTCTGCCAGTCGCCGCAGCTTCTCCAGCAGCCGGGGGTCATGGGTATAGACCTCGGCGGTGGCTTCGGCCTGGTTGTAGAGGATGATGGTTTCCTGTTCATAGCGTGAGAGCTTCATCGTTTGCCACCTTTCTGCTGGTCAAACTCCAGCTTGAAGTTGGCGTACTGCCCATCATCCGCCAACACCACAGTGGCATCGTAGGTCTTGCCGGTTTTCTCGGAGTACAAGCCCCTCACATGAGCGCGGCCATCTTTGAGCAGTGCCGTTACGATGGCTTTGGTAGGTTGCTTGTGCTTCATCTCCCACCACTTGTTGTTTTTCCAAATTGCAAATTTGCAAGATTCTGTCTGACAGAAGAAGCCTTTTTGCATTTCTGCAACCTCTCCGCCACAGCGGGGGCATTTGCCCACCACTTCGTGGGAAGGGCTGAACAAATACTCCGTTCCCTTGATAGCTTGATAGGTTCCCACAAGTTCTTTGAGCATGGCACTAATCCCAGCCATGAAATCCTCCGGGGCCAGCTCGCCACGCTCGATCTCACCCAGCCGGTACTCCCACTCAGCAGTCAGAAGGGGCGATTGCAGCTGCTCCGGCAACACGGTGATAAGGGATACCGCGTCATGGGATGGCATGAGCTGCACGGTTTTCTTGCTCTTTTTGCGCTCCAAAAAGCCGGTGGAAACCAGCTTTTCCAGAATCCCGGCGCGGGTGGCCGGGGTCCCCAGGCCCTTGCGCTCGGCATCCTCCGGCATATCGTCCTTCCCGGCAGTCTCCATTGCGGAGAGTAGCGTATCTTCGGTGAAGTGCTTGGGCGGGGTGGTCTTGCCCTCCTTGACGGTAGCACCAGAAAGGGGCAGCGTCTGACCTTCAGACAGCTCAGGCAGAGCCTTGTCCTCGGGTTCTTTGTCCTGCTCCACATTCTTCAGCCCTGCGCGATAGGCAGCGTCCAGCGCCCGCCAGCCGTAATTTTTCACTGTGCGGCCTTTGGCAGTAAACTCCGCTCCGGCGCACTCGACAACAACGGCGGTTTCCGCAAAGGTATAGGGCTGGGCCACGGCGCACAGCAGGCGCAGAGCCACCAACTCCAGCACCGCCTTTTCGCCCACCGGCAGGCCGGACAGGTCCGCGCCCTGGAGGTTGCGGGTAGGGATCACTGCATGATGGTCGGTCACTTTCTTGTCGTTGACAATCTGGGCGGCATTGCAGGCAATCTCCATGCCATTGGAAAAGGGCATCGCCCCGGCAGTGAGCTGGACCAGCTCCGGTAGACTCGCCGCCATATCCGAAGTCAGATAGCGGCTGTCCGTCCGAGGGTAGGTACAGAGCTTCTTTTCATACAAATTTTGCAGGTAGTCCAGGGTTTGCTGGGCGGTGAACCCCAGCAGCCGGTTGGCGTCCCGTTGGAGGGTGGTCAGGTCATAGAGGGCGGGCGGCTTCTCGGATTTGTTTTTGCGCCCCACTTTTTTCACTGTGGCAGCCGCACCTTGGCAGGCCGTTTTCAGCTGTTGGGCGGCAGCCTTGTCTGCCATGCGCTCCCCGGAAACGGTGAAACCGGGCAGCTCCAGTGTGACCGTGTAGAATGGCACCGGCTTGAAGGTGTCGATCTCGGCTTCTCGCTGGACAATGAGGGCCAGCGTCGGGGACATGACACGTCCGATGTTGAGGGTCCGGTGGTACAGCACGGAAAACAGCCGGGTGGCATTGATACCCACCAGCCAGTCCGCTTTGGCGCGGCAGAGGGCCGCATCCCGCAGGCCGTCATAGTCTGCACCGGGGCGCAGGTTTGCAAAGCCCTCCCGGATGGCGGAATCCTCCATTGAGGAAATCCAGAGCCGCTTCATGGGCTTCTGGCAGCCCGCCAGCTCATAGACGCTGCGGAAGATCAGCTCCCCCTCGCGTCCGGCGTCGCAGGCGTTTACCACTTCGGTCACATCCGGGGCGTTCATCAGCTGCTTCAGCACATCAAACTGTTTCTTCTTGTCCTTGCTCACCACCATCTGCCAGGGTTCCGGCAGAATGGGCAGATCGTCATAGCGCCACTTGGCGTAGTCCGGGTTATAAGCGTCGGCGTCGGCCAGACCAGCCAGATGGCCCACACACCAGCTGACCCGCCAGATAGCCGTCCTTGCGGGCGGTGGCCCCAATCACGGCGGCCAGACTTTGGGCAACGGACGGTTTCTCAGCGATCACCAGCTTCATGGTTTTTCATCCTCCTTTCCCGCAGCCATGCGGTCAGCTGCCGGTGGCAGAATCCCACGCAGGGCTGACCGTCACGGTAATTTCCGCAGCCATAACAGGGGTGGCCGGGAGATAAAGTAGGAGGACGGGAAGTTTCCTTCCCGCCCTCCGGCCTGCGTGTCATCATGCGTTCATAGGGGCTGTCGGTGAAGCGGGTCAAACCGTCTTGTCCTCGCTTTCCTCGTCGCCGCCCCCGTCAGCGTCCGGCTCGTCAGATTCCTCGGTCTCCCAGGAGTCCTCGTCCTCCTGATCGGTATCATCCTCGCCGTAGTCATAATCGTCCAAATTGTCGTTGCCCTTGGTCTTGGGTCTGCTTTTTACCAGCTTAAAGTAGGCAAAAGCGCCGCCGCCACCCATCAGAGCCAGCACCGCCAAAAGAATGGCCGGATTCAGTCCTGCGGGTTTCTGCGCCGGTTCTTCCGGTTCCGGGGTTTCTTCCGGGGTCTCCGGTTCCGGCTCCTTACCCGTGCAGGCGCTCATATTGGTGGCACACACCGGGCAGGCCGTATTCACCGCACCGGCCACACATTTCTCCGTACAGGTACAGGTGGCGGGCTGCTCCTGGGTGGTCTGACCGTCCTCCATCAGCGCCATCAGGTCCGCCTCGTCCACCTGGTTTAAGAAGTGGACAGCGGTTTCCTTGTCCTCGTTGGCCCGGTCAATGAGGATGTAGAAGTAGTTGCCTGCCTTGGTGGTGACGGTGATGAGCTGCTTGTTGTCGCCGAAATCATCCACCAGGGCGGCGTTGCCATCCGGGGTCAGGGCCGGACTGTCCTCGGTTTCCTCCACGACCACATTGCTGTCGTTGGTGGCATCCTCCGCCGGAAGTTCTTCCGTTCCCTGGGCAAAGGCAGTCACGGAAAGGCCCATCATCAGCACCAGGGCGGCGCAGAGGGCCGAAAGGGTTTTGAAAATTTTCTTATTCTTCATGGTCGGTATCCTCCTGTTCGTTGTAGTTGGCGGAGGCAGCGGCCATGCCAGGGACCGTACCACCGGAGAGCATGGCGTTCAGCTGCTCCGGGGTCAGCCGCAGGGCGCGCACCATCTGAACGATTTCCAGGTTCTCCGCCTCGGTTTTCTGCGCCTCCAGGGTTTTCAGCTTGTCCTGGTACTCCGCGATCTTCTCGCGGACCTTGGCAATCTCCTGGTCAATGCGCTGGATTTTGTTCTTAGCCATTTCAATCACTCCTTTTCTCATAAATCGGCCTTACCAGTTCATCAGGCCGTAGCCCTTGATGCACTCGTAGGACAGGGAATAACTCTTGATCTTGCAGGCGTCGCCAGAATTGCCCTCCACGGTGTAGACCCGGCTGCCGTCTGTGCCGACCACAAGGCCCACATGGTCGGCGCTGCCATCCAGGTCCCAGTCAAAGAAGATGGCGTCGCCGGGGGCGATATTGGCGTAATCACGCCCGCCCCATTGTCCGTGAGACTGGAACCACGGAATACCCTGGGACTGGCAGGCGGCAAAGCGCGGCTCGGACAGCCCCATCTGGCCGTAGCACCAGGACACGAAGCAGGCGCACCATTCCACACGGGAATTGAAGCCGTACCAGCTCCAGTAGGGCTGACCGCCCACATTGCCCACCTGACTTTTGGCTATGTCCACCACGGCCTGATTGCCGGGGCGGGTGCCGTTGACGAATACCACGCCGGTCAGGTCCTCGGAGTTGCTCGTATCCGGGGAGCCGCCGCCGAAGATCAGCGGCTTGTTGCCCAGCGTCTGCCGGTACACCTGGTACATTTCCAGCTGTTCCGGGGTTAGCAGCTCCGAAGCCACGGAAGATATGGGCTTGCTGGTGAGCTTCACATTCAGAATGTAATACTCATACGGGACTTCCTCGGTGGTCGTCTCGCCGGTCACGGGGTCCGTGGAAGTTTCGGTGCGGTATCGTATCTCCACTTCCTCGGTAAGCGTCAGTTCATACTGTGCGTCGAACACGCGCTCCAGCTCGGCCTGGGCGCTCTGCCGGGTATAGCCTTGCAGCACGGCGGACAGGTAGGCTGCCAGCTCATGGGGGTCATGCCCGATCATATCCAGGTCATAGCGGTACTCGTCATACCCCGGATGGCTGCTTTCGATGTTGTCGATCTCGGCTTGCAGCGCCGTTTCTTTGGCAGCGTAGTCGGCCTCCACCGCCACCAGCTCAGGATCATCCGACGGGTAGGTGGTGCCGGACACCACGGAACCGATACTCTGCGCCATCATGGAGCAGGAGGACATGGTGTTGAGCAGCATACAGACCAGCAGGAAGATCGCACCCGCAATCAAAAAGCCCTTTTTGTGGCGCATGACAAACGCGCCCGCTTGCTGGGCTTTCTCCTTGACCGCCTTGGCCGCCATGCCGGTGGCCTCCGCAGTCTTGGCGGTGTTCCCGACAGCTTGACCGGCGCGCTTGGCGGCAGCGTATTCCTTTTTGATGGCCTGTTTCTGCTGCCAGCGGGAGATGGGGTTGCTGGCAAGCTGGGGATTTTCCCGCAGGGACTTCTGATACAAGGCGTTCACATTGGCCTTCTCCAGCTTCTGCTCGGCCTGGGCCGCCTTGCGGTAGGGCTTCAACTTGTGGCTGCGGTAGCCTTCCCGTGCAAGCCTAACGCCGGTCTCGGCAGCCTCCTCGGACTTGTGGGCGCTCTCCACGCCCACATTGTCCTGTTCGGTCTCCCGGATTTCCTTGTGGAGCTTCCCCAGAGCGGCATTGGCGGGGGTATCCCGCACCGCATGGGACAATTTGGAGGGCGGCTTCTTCTTGTCCTCCAGCACCAGCTTGGTGGTCACTTTGCCGGTCTCCGGGTCCACCGTCTTTTGCCGGACCTGCTTTTTGGGGATTTTGGCCTGCGCCTTGTCTGCTTTGGCGGCGGCCTTGTCCGCCTTACGGATGGGCTTCTCCAGAGCCGGGTCAGCCCGTTCCTCGTCCGTAAAGCGCAGGCGCGGTTCCTTATTCAAACCATTCCCCCAACATGAGGGAGGCCGTCATGTAGCGCAGCTCCACATAGACGGCCAGCCCCACAGGGTCACGGGAGGGGTGCTGAAGCAGATGGGCGTAGATCTGCGCCACCACATTGGCCAGCAGCTCGGACTGCCCGCCCTCGAAGATGACGATGGCCGGGACGCCGTTCATGGCGCACCAGATTTCCGTCAGGCGCAGCAGGCCCGCTTCGCCGTCCTCGTTCAGCTCCGCAGCCTGATCCGCCGCCGTGCGGGTCTCGCTGACGGCATCGGCCAGCTCGGTGAGCAGCTGGGTGCGCTCACCCTCCAGGGCATCGTCAAAAAACATCATGGTATTCAGTTCGGTGTTGGGTTTCATGGTCATTCATCCTCCTTTTTCAGTTCCTGGGGTTTGGTGGTCATAATGCGGTACAGCTCGGTGTTCTTGGGGAAATGGTCCACGAAAGGCAGGATCGTGGAGCCATAGAACAGCAGGCCCTCGCCCTCGCTGGAGTGGGTCACATAGGAAAGCTGGTGAGGGGAAATGCCCAGCTGCTTGGCGAGAATCTGCCGGTCCCCGCCCGCCTGGTTGAGCATATACACGAAGTCGGAGTTCTCAAAGATGTTCTCCACCTCGCGGGAAGAAAGCAAGTCTTTGACATTCTGCGTGATGCCGGTGGGGATGCCGCCCCATTTTCTGAACCGCTTCCAAATCTCCACCGTGTAGGCGGCGGTCTGTTCCTCTTTCAGCAGCAGGTGCATCTCGTCGATGTAGTAACGGGTGGATTTGTGGGCAGCACGGTTGATGGTAACGCGGTTCCACACTTGGTCCTGGACCACCAGCATACCGATCTTTTTCAGCTGCTTGCCCAGCTCCTTGATGTCGTAGCAGACGATACGGTTGTTGATGTCCACATTGCTCTGATGGTTAAACACATTGAGGGAGCCGGTCACATAGATTTCCAGCGCCGTGGCGATGTACTGCGCCTCTTTCTCGTCCTGCGCCCGCAGCAGGTTGTAGAGGTCCTCCAGGATGGGCATATTCTCCGGGCGGGGGTCATTGAGATAGTCCTGATACACCAGCCGCACACAGCGGTCAATGATGGTTTTCTGAACCGGCTGCAAGCCCTCTTTGCCGCCTACGATCAGCTCGCACAGAGACAGGATGAAGTCGGACTTGAGAGACAGCGGACTTTCATCGTCCGAGTAGTCCAGGTTCAAATCCATAGGGTTAATGTAATTGCTGCTGGTGGGCGAAATCTTGATGACCTGCCCATGCAGGCGCTCCACCAAGGGCGCGTACTCGGCCTCCGGGTCGCAGATAATGATGTCATCATTGGTGAGCAGGAAACAGTTGGCGATCTCGCGCTTGGCGCTGAAGGACTTGCCGGAACCAGGGGTGCCGAGAATCAGTCCATTGGGGTTTTTCAGCAGCTTGCGGTCCACCATGATGAGGTTGTTGGACAGGGCGTTGATACCGTAGTACAGCGCCTCTTTGCCGTTCTGGAAAAGCTCCTGGGTGGTGAACGGAACAAAGATAGCCGTGGAACTGGTGGTCAGCCCCCGCTGAATCTCGATCTGATTGAGGCCCAAGGGCAGCGCAGACATCAGCCCTTCTTCCTGCTGGAAGTCAAGCCTTGTCAGCTGGCAGTTGTACTTCTGTGCGATGGAACTGGCCTGGAACACATTGTTGCCCAGCTGCCGGGGATTGTCCGCCGTGTTCAGCACCAGGAAGGTCACAAGGAACATTCGCTCGTTTCGGCTCTGCAAATCCTGCAAGAGCTTCTTGGCCTCGGCACCGTAGGTGGCAAGGTCGGAGGGAATGATGTCCATGTCATATCCGGCGCGGACGGCTTTTTTCTGTTCCTCAATTTTGGATTTATCCAGGTCGGTGATTTTCCGCTTGACCGTCTTGATGGCCTTGATCTGATCTACGGACTGGATATGCAGGCTGACGATCAGAGAGCTTTCCATATCCAGAAAATCCGCCAGCATCCGGTCATTCAGCTCCGGGGCGAGGATCTGCAAAAAAGAAACAGCCCCGTATTTTTTACCCATACGGAACTGTTTGCCGGTGCGGAACTCGAAGCCGGACGGCGCGATGAAATCCTTGGTGGACAGACCGGACGGAGCCAGCCAGTCCCATTCAAAGCGGAACGGCACCTGTTCATCCATGTGGAAAATGCCGTGAAGCTGTGCCAGCCGCGCCTTGCCGTCCAGGGTCTCGGCGGCCACGCCCAGGCGTTTGAAGTTGTTGAGAATGTCGGTCTCAATGCGCTCCAGACGGGGCTTGGCGGCCTTGAGGCTGTCGGCGTCGATGCCGAAAGTCAGGTACTTGGTCTTGATAAGACCGTTGTTGCCTCTTGCCAGCTGGTTTTGCAGCATGGTGGTGTACTCCACCCGGATGCTGTCAAAATCATCCCCCTGGAGAGGAATGTTGATGGCGCGGGCAAAGGTCTCCTCAGAGGCTGCCAGGTTCAAAAAGGACAGCTGGAACTGAATGGAGCTGTCGAAGTAGTTGAGGAAATCGCACCAGCCCTCGAAGATCGCTGTCTTGTCCTCGTTCTGCGAGAGCTGATAGTTGATGTCCTGGAATTGGATGGTCTTTGTGTAGCGGCTGCCTGCCACACGGCAGATGCCGTCCGGCCACATCCGTTCATAGGGGATACTGTCCTGAGCCGATTTTTTCTTTTTGTCTGTGCGATTGGCACGGGCAATGGCAGCCTCGATCTGCTTTCTGTCGGCGCGGGACAGCTTTTTCATCTTTTTCTGATTAACCGGCTGCGCGGTCTTTTCGTCTTTTCCGAACAGCCGGTGCAGCCAGCTTTTGATTACCGTGAACAATGTCATACACCTCCTTGTCGAGTTTTTCCTGCCGTTCCAAAACGGCATAGAAGTTGTTGGTCTGATACGGGCGCTCCTTGGGCCGGATGACGGCCACCTTGATGATATTGCCCACGATCTTTTCCAGGGGCTGACCGTGTTTTTCATACATCGCCAGCATGAAGAAGGGCAGCATGACCAGCATCATACACATGGCAGCCACGCTGTTTCCCACAGGCCCCCGGAGCAGGAAGAAAAGCGGTACGCCGATCAGCGCACCGCCGCCGAAGCAGACAAGCTGCCTCTTGGTTAAGTTGAACGCGACCTTGGTTTTGACTTTCGTAAGATCCTTGGGTACAGGTACATAAGCCAAAGGGATTACCTCCTTCCTGGTTAATGTGCATTGAAAACGGATTTTGCGAGGCTGCCGGTCTTAAAGAGCGTAAAGCACAACAGGACCGTATAGCCCACGCAGCTCCAGATGGCCATAATGATGTCGGATTCGGTGGCAATACTCTGCACCAGCACGGCGTAGATCGCCACACAGACGATGATGAGAAATGCCTGGAAGCCCAGGGCGATCAACGAGCGCAGATAGTTCTGGCCCATACCGCCCCATTCCTTGCCCATCATGGTGGCCATAGGGATGGGAGCCACCGAGGTCACAAGGTAAATCTCAATCATACGGCCATAAATCACGATAAAGATACAAATGTAAAGCGCCCACATGGTAATGCCGATAAAGAGCGACTGGAACCACAGGCCGAACAGCGGCCCCAGGTCCATATCCATCAGCCGGGACTCCATATCGGTCATGACAGAGGAGATGTCGATGGAAGCGTCGGAACCGATGATGCCCGCCGCCTGCGCCACCACACTTTGAGCTGCGTCAAACACGCCCATCACGATGTTCCAGGTGTTTGAGACGATGAGGATGGCAGCGGCAGATTTGAACACCCATTTGAAGATCATCCAGGTGTCCACATCATGCAGGTTGTTCTTGTCGGTAATCATCTGAATCAGCTCCAGCGTCATCACGATAGCCAGGATCACGCCAGCAATCGGCACCATGATGGAGTTGGAGAGATTTTGGATCATGCTGAAAATACTCCCGTTCCAGCCCTGAGGGGTCTGGCCCACCTGTGTCGCAATGTCTGCGACCTGCTGGTTCACGCTATCGAACATCCCCGATAAGTTGCTCATAATGCCGCCTACCAACATTTCCTTGAGCCAGTCAGTAAGGGCATCGAGTAAGAAATCCATACGGTGTCAACCTCCTTTCAGCCGCCCCCGCTTGGGGGCAGGGGCGGCAAGGATTTCTTATGACAGCTTAACGACGGGAGCGATCAGACGGTGAACAGGCTGGAGAGCAGGGGTACGAGGACCATGCCGACCACGGCGACGCCAGCGCCAGCCATGAGCTGCTTCATGCCCTGGGACTTCGCACCGGGGTTGTCGTTGCCGTAACCTTCCAGCAGGTTGATGACACCCCAGATGCCGAGACCAGCGCCCAGAGCGATAACGAGGGTCTGAAGAACGGTGATAGCCTGATTGAAAAATGCCATAAATTATAGTTAGCCGGAATCATTTGAAAAGTTTGATTTAGTCATTCATAGGCATACAAAAGCCGGAACAATCGGCACCCGGTTTCCGGGGCCTGATTCCGGCTGTCCTCCTTTTTTCATTATTTTTTGGTGATTGTCCGCTTTGTACGCCGATGGCCCCATCCGGGGCGGTTGAGGCGGGTAGATAAGATCACTCCTATTACAATAAATTTGGACAGGAAAGCCGGACAGCCAGTCCGGCTTTCCCTCCATCTCGTGCCTAAGCTACAATGAGAGGAGCAACTGGCTGACCAATCACTCCTTGGGCTTGTATGTCCGTGTGAAAGACTGTTAGCCATCCTCTCGTTGCAGCGTTCGATTTAAGCAGGTTGAACCACCGGATGTCGGAGAGTTCGTGTCACACAATAGATTGAATCGGCAGCGAGAAAAGATGGATTCCGGTTGCAGATTCTTTGTATTGGAGGAATGTGAATGAACTGCGTTGGCATCGATGTTTCCAAGGGTAAGAGCATGATTGCAGTCATGCGGCCCTTCGGAGAGGTAGTGGTTTCACCCTTTGAAGTACGTCACACCGCCAATGAACTGAGCGAGCTGGCAGGACTGCTCAAAAGCCTGGACGGCGAGACCCGTGTGGTGATGGAATCCACGGGTAATTACCATGCTCCGGTGGCCTGGCTGCTCCACGACGCGGGCCTTTATGTCTCGGTAGTCAATGCAATGCTGGTGCATGACTACGGAAACAACAGTTTAAGACGGGCCAAAACCGACAAAAAGGATGCCGTAAAGCTGGCCAACTACGGTCTTGACCACTGGCTCACATTGCCGAGATATATCCCGGAGGAGGATACCCGACTCATGCTGAAAATCTGCTACCGGCAGTACCAACAGTATTCCAAAGTTCAGACCATGCTGAAGAATAACCTGATCTCCCTGCTGGACACCACCTTCCCAGACGCAAATCGCTTGTTTACCAGTCCGCCCCGCGCCGATGGCAGCGAGAAGTGGGTGGACTTTGTCGCTACTTTTTGGCATTGCGAGTGCGTTTGTGGCCGGTCTGAGAAGGCCTTTACTACCCAATACCAGAAGTGGTGCAGAAAGCACGGCTACAATTTCAGCGAGGATAAGGCGCTGGATATTTATGCCTCTGCTTGCAGACACTTCGGTGTCATACCGAAAACGGATACGGCAAAACTTTTGGTAGAACAGGCCATTTCTCAACTCCAGACAACTTCTTCCGCGTTAGCTGCTCTCAAACAGGAGATGCAATCCCTGGCAGCTTCTCTGCCGGAGTATCCTGTAGTGATGGGGATGTTTGGTGTTGGCCCAACCCTCGGCCCTCAACTCCTGGCTGAAATTGGCGATGTACGCCGTTTTCATTCCAAAAAAGCGTTGGTTGCCTTTGCGGGTATTGACGCCCCGCCCTACCAATCCGGTCAAATAGATGTCCGTAGCCGTAGCATTTCCAAGCGAGGATCTGCCTCACTGCGCAGGACGCTCTTTCTGGTGATGAGCGTCATCCTGCAATGTGCTCCAATAGACGAGCCGGTGTACCAGTTCATGGACAAGAAACGCTCTGAAGGCAAGCCATATCGTGTCTACATGATGGCCTCTGCCAACAAGTTCCTGCGCATCTACTACGCTTCTGTGAAAGCCTACTTGGAATCCCTGGAGCACGACTGATTTTTACACTCTATACCATCTGGCTGGCCGCCGTTTTAATTTTGAGATGCTCAGCGGCTTGATTTTGTATTGCATTTTTTCGCCTCCCTAAAAATCTGAAATTTCTACTTGACTTTTATTAGCAGGTCTTTCACAGCGGAACAGATTTACACGCCCTCTGCGTCTACTTCATACACATCGTAGACCTCGTTGGGCTTGAGCTTGAGCCGGGTGGACAGGAACGCCTCGATGTCAAAGGCGTTCTTGGGGTCCGCGTCGGCGGTGTACGGGTAATTGGGGTGCTTGGTGATGTCGTACTTGTCCGAGAGGAAAGGCCGCACACCGCGCAGCTGGAGGATACACTTGCCGCCGTCCATGACGGCCAGTTCATCCTGGCTCATAAGCTCTTTGCCGAGCTTTTGGTAGTTAAGAGAATGGGATGTCTCGCGGCCCCGGCTCTCGCCGGTGTTGTAGGTGTCGATGGTCTCCTTGCCCAGCACGGCGGCCAGCTCCTTGAGGGTTGTCGGCTCTTTGCCGCCCAGGAAGATGGAGGTATCCATGTTGCCGATGATGGTATCGGCGTTGTCCTTGTAGATAGCTTTGAGCTGGGACTGTGCTTGCAGCACCAGGCAGGCGGAAATCTCACGGCTTCGGATGGTGGCAACCAGCTTTTCCAGCCGAGGGATCTGTCCAATATTGGCGGCCTCGTCAATGAGGCACCGCACATGGACCGGCAGCCGCCCGCCGTACACATCGTCCGCTTTTTCGCAGAGCAGATTGAACAGCTGGGTGTAGCACATGGAGATCAGGAAGTTAAAGCTATCGTCCGTGTCGCTCATAATCAAGAACAAGGCGGTTTTCCGGTCTCCCAGGGTATCCAGCTCCAGCTCGTCGTAGGCCGTGACCTCCCGCAGCTCCGCGATGTCGAACACGGCAAGGCGCGCACCGCAGGAAATCAGGATGGATTTTGCGGTTTTGCCCGCAGCCAGCTTGTACTTTTTGTACTGACGGACGGCGAAGTGGTTGGGCTTCTCTGCCTCCAGCGCGTCAAACATCAGGTCCACGGGGTTCTTGAACTCCTCGTCATCCTCCCGGACCTCCATCGCGTTGATGAACTCGATGAGGGTGGAGAAATTCTGTTCCTCCACCGGGGCCTCGTAGTGGATATACCCAATGAGGGCGCAGTACAAAAGCGTCTCGGCCTTAACCCAAAAATCGTCCCCGGCCTTGCCCTCGCCCTTGGTGTTGGCGATCAGCGTCGTGACCAGTTTCAAGATGTCCTTTTCGGAGTGGATGTAGGCAAAGGGATTATAGTGCATGGACTTCTTGAAGTTGATGGTATTGAGGACTTTGATCCGATAAGGCTCATAGATGTCCTTGCCGTGCTTATCCTTCATGGGCTTGCCGTCCTTGCCCAGCTTGGGTGTGCCGCGCTGAAGCATTTTGCCGCACTCCACCAGGATGGTGCCTTTTGGGTCTGTCACCACATAGGAGCTGTGCATCTGCATCAGGTTCGGTTTCAGCCAGAAGCGGGTCTTGCCGGAACCGGAGCCACCGATCACCAGCACATTTTTGTTTCTGGCGGTCTTGGGGTCCTTGGGGCGGCTGTTCATGGTCAGGCTCTCGGTTTTAGTCAGAATCACATTGTTCTGGAACACCGGGTCGATGTAGGGTGCGATGTCCTCATGGGTGCCCCATGAAGCGTTTTGTCAAGTGCTTTTTTGAGTTATTGACGCAAATTCTTGTGAAAGTGCGAAAGTGCAAAGTGCAAAGGGTCTGCGTTTTGCACTTTCAGCTTGCGGGTTCGGGCGGCTGCTTCTTCTTGATGAAGTTATACCATTGACCGCCGACACGCCTTGCGCCCAAAATGCTGCCCATGTTGCGCTTGGCGTTCTGTACCGTCCTCTCGGATATTCCGGCTTCGGCTGCGGCCTTTACAATGTCCTCGCTGGCAAGCTCTTTCCCGTCTGCAAGCAGGTCAAGTATCAGCTTCTCGGCTTGTTCGGTCTTGGTGGCGGTGTTCCCGCCCGCGCCGGATAGCAGCTCGTCGGCGGTTATGTCGTATTCGCCTATCCATGAAAAGCCTGTTTCCGGGTCAAGGCAAAAGGCAACGGGCTTGCCCTCCGGCGCCAGGGAAGATTTGTCATGGACGATAACACGCACATTCGGCTCCCGCTTCACGCGCCCGATCAGCAGGACGCTCCTTGCTGCGGCGCGGAAGTCGATAGAACCTAAGCCCCGGTATGCGCTCTGCCCTCCGGCAGCTTTGTTCAAGTGTCCGATAAGGATAACGGCGCACCCGGTACGCTCGGCAACATCGGCAAGACGGCGGAACATGGGGCGCACTTCGTTTGCCCGGTTCATGTCGGTCTTTTCGCCCATGTACGCCTGTATTGGGTCAAGGATAATCAACCGCGCCCCGTTCTGCGTGATTGCCTTTTCTATGCGCTCGTCGGAGAGGGTAAGCTCCCGCTTGGCTTCATCAATCACAAGCACGCGGTCAAGGTCGGCTTCGGCTTCTATCAAGCGGGGCTTGACGGTATCGCCCAGCCCGTCCTCGGCGGTCTGGTAAATCACTTGGAATGGCGGCAGGGGCTTCATTCCCGGCAGCGTTCCCCCGGTGGTGCAGGCAGCGGCAAGGCGTAGGGCAAAGGTGGTCTTGCCCTCGCCGGGGTTGCCTTGCACAATGGTTACTTTCCCGAAAGGGATATACGGCTCCCATAGCCATTCAACGGTCTGCGTGTCAACCTCGCTCATGCGGATAATCTCGACGGTTTCTTCCTGCGGCGGCTCTTTCAGGCCGTAAACTGCTTCCTGGATATACTTCCCGTCTGTGATTTCTGCCCGGTGCTGCAATACCTCGTTCCAGTCCTTAAACAGCGGCACAAGGCGGTGGACGGTCAAGCCCTCCGGCACAAGCTCCGCAAGGCGGCTACAAGCGTCGTTTCCGGCTTGGTCGCTGTCAAGGCAGAGGTAAACGGTCTTGATGTTCGGACGGTCAGAAAGGAAACGCAATAGGGCTTTTTCTCCCACGCCGCCCAATGACAAATAGCTCTGCTTCTGCCATTCCTTTTTGAACAGGCAGAGGAAAGAGAGCAGGTCAACGGGGGCTTCAAAGGCAAAAAGCCTGTCGCCCTCGCCCCGGTAACAGAAATTAAAGGCTTTGTCGCTGCCTTTCACATCGAGCCGGAAGTTTCCCGCCGTTCCCTTGCTGTGGGCGTAGCGCGGTATTCCGTCCTCGTCCCGCCCCACAAATACGGCGTTGTGGTGGGCTGCGTCCTCGTAAATATCGCCGCGGGCAAAGAAAAAGCCCGTCACATCTTCATCAATGCGGCGGGCTGCTGTGAGGTAGTTCCTCGCTGTTCGGTTGTCGCTGTTTGGGGGTGGTAGCCGGAAGTCGGAAAGGGACGCGGGGCAAGGTCTGTCCGGCGGCGGTGCGGCTCCCTTTTCTCCTGTGAGAAGTTCCACGGCTTCGGTGAAGCTCTTGCCGAAAAACTCTATAACAAAATCAACGGGGCCGCCGCCCTTGCTCTGGCTGTGCCTGTACCATTTGTTTCCCCGGACGGTCAAGCTGTCGTGCCGTTTCCAGCGGTATTCATTCCCGGCGCGGGTAAGCTGCTCGCCCTGTGATTGCAGGAAAGAAACAAGGTCGGCTTGATTCGCCCGGTCTATCTGTTCTTGGGTGTAGTACAAAAATCTCAACTCCATTCATCGTTCTAAGTCGTGCCGCTTGGCGCGGGTCTGCTCCGGCTGGTCGGCTTTCAGTGCAATATCAACGCACTTGCGGATATTGTGCAGCTCGGCAACCTCGGCGCGGGTTTCTTTCAGCTTGGTATATTCCGCTGTTCTCTGCCCGCTGAGAGTGGCGTACTCTTTTTCCCATTCAGAGATAGGCAAGGTCTTTGTCCCTTTCGGCAGATTTGCATGGAGATAGCGGCTCGCTGCGTTCCATAGCGTAAGCTCGGCGCGGTGGGCTTCCTCGTACTTGTCACGCTTGCTCGTCCAGCCATTTTTCAGCTTTTTCAGCTCGTCGTGAATGGGCTTGTACTCGGTGTAGTTCTTCCCGTATTCAATCAATTTCTGCAATTCTTTCATGCGCTTCTCGGCGGTTTTCATGCCCTCCCGGATAGCGTCGGCTTGGTCGCTGACAGAGGAAAGGGCAGCGTCCAGCTCCGCAAGGGTAGAAATACCATGCTCGGAAAGATAGTTGACCGCCTTTGCAACGGTTTTCAGTTCATCGGCGGCGTGCTGCCTTTGCCAACTCTGCGAATACTTCCGGCTCTTTTCTCTCTGAACGCTTAAATACTTCATCAGCAGATTTGCAAGGCCGGGGGATTGCGGGGGCTGCTCCGGGGCGGTTTCCCGCGCCTTGAACAGTTCGCCAATCCATTCTTTGAGCTTTCCAATCTGCGCCCTGATTTCCCGGATAAGGCGGTTTGCCTTTCGGATATTCCGGTTCAGCTCGCCTTTCTCGGTGGCTATGCCTTTCTTCTCCATTTGACAGGCCGCTACGCCCATGTGGACGGTGGGCAGCTCGTCAATGCCGCGCTCGGCGTTGCTGCGGTAGTCGATACGCTCCGGGTGTCCGGCGCGTTCAAGGTAGGCGTTTGAAATATCCGCCCATGCCTTGCGCCATAAAAGCGCGTTGCCCTTGTCGTTCCAGCCTGTGAGGTCAACTTTGTGTGTCTTGTATCTGCCGCTTGGTAAGCGTATGCGCTCGCCGTTCTCGTCAAGGTCATATTCCTTTTTGGACTTCGCCGCCCATGCGCCGCGCTCGTCAAGGGGGCGCATGGTAAGCATGATATGACAATGGGGGTTGCCGCTGTCGGTGTCGTGAATGGCAAAATCAACGCACATTCCTCTTGAAACAAATTGAGAGGAACAGTATTCACGGACAAGCCGGATCTGTTCCTCTCTGGATAATTCTATGGGGAGTGCTGCGTCAATCTCTCTGGCAAGCTGGGCGTTCCCGGCTTTCTCGTAAAGCTCCACGCTGTTCCACAAGGTTGAACGGTCAGAGAAAGAGGGCGGGGCATGGGGCGGCAGTAGGATTTCCGTATGGACAACGCCGCGCTTGCGGGTGTAGTCATGGGTCATTCCGTCCCACTCGTTTGTGATTTTCTCGCCGCTTCGATAGGCGGCTGCGGCAACGGCTGACTTGCCTTTTCCTCGGCTCACAATGCCGATGTTACAATGGTAAATGGCTATGGGTATCACCTCCCGGATAGGATAACCAAACCCGCAAAAATGGTACAGACGCCAACGGCGGGTGTACTGTTTTTGTGGGTGTGCAGGGATAGCCGCGTAAGCGGCGCAAGGGGTGCAGCCCCTTGTTGCGGCAAAGCCGCCATATCGGAGCGCGGGGAAAGTTCCCTGTGCGGAGATACGCCCTCGGCAGAGCGCACACGCCCGCAAGGGTGTATAAGTGCGCCCTTTGTTCCAAAGGGATTATTCGCTTTTCCCGCCCTCGGTGCGTTTTTTCAGATAAGCCCGCGCTTCCTCGCTCGTCAGGGCAAGCCGGAGAAAGGCGGCGGCTTCCTCATCGGTCATGGTCTTGGCTTCCGGCACAATGCTCTCAAAGACTGCGCCTCGGACGACCAGCCGGTGGCTGCGCGTCCGGCGTTCCTCTTGGGATAACTTTTGCCGCAACACCTTTTCCCGATTTTCAAGCTGCCGGATTTTCTTCTTCCCGTCCTCAATCTCGGCTTGCAATTCCTCGCGTTTTTTTTCTCTCGGTTTCGTCATGGGTGGTCACTCCTTTCTACCTGTCGGCATAGAAAAAGGACAGTCGATTTCCTCGGCTGTCCTTTTGATTAGGGTGTTTGGTTTACTCCGTTCTGCTCAATAAATGGGAATATTAAATATCAATACGCCCTTTAATACATTCCTATTAAAACATCAGCTTCGATTGTCAAATGTGTGAGAGTACGCCAATCAACGCAATCTTTTTCAACGCAAAAGAGAAGCGGCGTCATTTCAATAAACGACATTCTTTGTTCTGATGACAACTGTACGGTGGCTGAAACCGTTTCTCTTGAAATGGTTTTAAGATATTTCTCAAAATATTCAACGACAGACTCATTTGAATAATCTGGATTTTTCAAGTGTGCTTGCACTTTAGTCCTGATTTCCCTCAAATGATTTTTCGTAGGAATTACTTTCACAACATATCCGTTAGGAGATAGCAATCGCTGAAATTCTTTGTAGTGTGCAGGCGAAAATATGTCTAAAATACAATCCATACTTCCGTCTTTCAAAGGGATTTTTGATAAGTCAGTAACAAACCACTTCACTGCTTTGCGCTTGTCTTTTTTTGATGCAATCTGTATTGCCTCCCTTGACAAGTCAAAGGCAAAGATGTTTCGTTCTGTTCTTTGCTGTATCTGCCTTGCATAGAAACCCTCGCCGCAACCAACATCTAAAATGTTTCTTATAGATGGCGTATCAGAAATAAACTGTATGATTTTCTCCAACACAACATCATACATGCCATACTCCAAAATTTGGTGCCGGTTGTCAAAAGACCGCTTGCTGTAGTTGGTTTTGGGCGATGATTTTAACAACAAATTTACATACCCATATCTTGAAATATCAAAGCAATGTCCATGTCTACAAATTAGGCTATTGCCTTGTATATCCATTGATTTTGTGCAAATTGGGCATTGAAAATAAACCTTGCTGTCTGCAAAGCGTGATAAATTATTATTCATTTGTTTTTCCTCCGTAATTACATCTCTGCTTCAATAAGCGAGTTATGCAATACGGATAACCGCAACATAACTCGCGGTTTTATCTTAATCTCATAAATGTAACCATTGTGTTGTCCTCCAATCAATTCCGCAGTATTACTCTGCTTTTAGAAAAAGTATAGCACAAAACTATGAACATTTCAACTCTATTTCAGCCTGTCGGCGACGTTGCTCTCTCTGGCATACCGCCGCGCCGCTTCCCGCCGTTCCTCGCTGTATGGGGCGGTCAGACGGAAAGAGAAGCGGCCTTTCTCAATGTCAAACTCCATGCAGCCCGTTTCCGGGTCTGCGTCAGTCTGCTGGCAGATCGCCGGATAACGGCGGCTGTATGCAAGCAGACGCTTTTTCAAGGCGGTGTTGTGGGTGCGGATATGGATAAGGGGGTCTTTCTCGTCAAACCAAATATCGGTGGTCTTTTCCTGCTTGGTAAGCCCTGTCCTCATGCAAACTCCTTTCTGTGCCCCTGTTACGCAATAGGGGCATTTTTCGGGTGTTTTCTCCGGCTCTTGACTTGGAGAAAACGGCGTTTTTGACGATAAAAACCGCCCGGACGTGGAATGTATCGTCGGGGCGGCTGTTATCGCAAGATTTCCGATTTTTCCGGCTCTTGACCGTCAGACGCAGATAAACACGAACTGTCGGCAAGTATCGTCTTGAGCAGCTTGTCGCGGAATGTTTCTGTGCTGCTGTGATTGAAAAATAACTCCGCAACAATAGTCTGCCCGTTTCTCTGCGTCGTGATGATACTGTCGGGGGTCTGTTCTGCCATAGGCAGCTCCTTTCTCCGGGCACAAAAGAGGGACTTCCCGTAGCCGGAAAATCCCTCTTGGTTGTCGGTTATTCTGTTTTACTGTGCGGGCTGTGCGGCGGCGGTCTGCGCCTTTCTCCTTGCCCGGTATTCCCGCGCCTTGATACGCTCATACTCCCGCTGCTTTTCAAGGTTTCGCGCCCGGTACTCCCTTGAATACTTCCGGTGGTAGGCGCGGCTCTTTTCCTTTTTGGCTTCTTCGATTTCTTCCCGCATTTGCCGGATTTCCTGCTCTGTCGGCTCTGCAAGCTGCGTTACTTCGTTCTCAAATCTGCCGATATAGTTGAAATATATGCTGATGTGCTGGATTGCGTATCTCGCCCTTTTCTGGTCGCGCTCATGCACTTCAATCCTGCTGATAAACTCGTTGAGAATGGCGGGGGTGAGGTCAGTAAAGGCGGCATGGCGTTCCGTCAGCTTCAAAAACTTCTGCGCCCGTCCTCCCGCGTTCTCATAAGCGGATAGCTGCTCTTGGAGTATGGAAAGCTCCGTTTTCAATGCGTAGTATTCTTCTGAATACTTCTGCGACATTTGCTCGTAGCGGTCTTGCGGGATAGTGCCGAGGGCGTTGTCCTCATAGAGCTTGTTCAGCACCTTGTCGATCTGTTCAAGGCGCGTCGTGATTTGTGGGATACGCTTCTGCTGCTTTTTGGTCTGGTCGGTCTGCTGCATGGCAAGGTTCTTTTTCACTAAGGCTTCAAACTCCGCCCGGTTGCTGATAGAATAGTCCTCGATTTTCTTCAGCACTTCCGCGACGGTCTGCATGAGCAAGTCCGCGTCAATGATGTGCGGGGAATGGCATTTGGGGTTTTTGGCTTTTCCCTTGTGGTACTCGCTGCAATAGGCAACGTGCCGCTTGCCGCCGTTTCTGTAATCTATGCGGATGTGCATTTTTGCGCCGCAATCCTTACAGAAAAGCAAGCCCGACAAAGGGTGGATTTCCCCGTCCCCGTTGGGGCGTCTGACGGGCGCGTTTTCCAAAATCCGCTGTGCGGTTTCAAAGTCGGCGCGGTCAATAATCGGCTCATGCACATTTTCGGTTATCTGCCATTGGCTCCGGTCTACATAGTGGTTCCGCTTGTCCCGGAAATGCTTTGTAGTCTTGAAGTTGACTACATCGCCGCAATACTCCTGCCGTGTAAGGATATGGGTCAAAGTGGCTTTGTTCCACTTGTAACGGTTATCCTCATTGAGCGCCCTGTTTTTGCACGTTCCCCGCCCGCGCTCTTTCATGTAGAATGTGGGCGTTGGGATTTGCGCCTGCGTCAGATATACGGCGATTTGGTTGCGGTTTTTCCCGTCCAGAAACAGGCGAAAAATCAAACGGACAACTCCGGCGGCTTCCTCGTCGATTATCCAAAAATCCTTGTTGTCCGGGGATTTGACATAGCCATAGAGAGCTTCGGTGGCAATCGGCTTTCCACTCATGCCCTTCGTCTTAATGCCGGTCTTTACTTTCTTGCTGATGTCCTTTGCGTACCACTCCGACATGATGTTGATAAAGGGCGCAAACTCCAATGTGTCGGGCTTCTCGCTGTCTATCCCGTTGTTGACCGCGATAAAGCGCACATTGTTCCGTCTGAATATCTCCATAGCGTTGCCGACTTGGAGATAGTCGCGCCCCCAGCGGGTCATGTCTTTCATAATACACACGCCGATTTTACCGTTTTCTACGTCCTCTATCATGCGGGAGTAGGCGGAGCGGTCGAAAAATCTGCCGCTTTCATCGTCGTCAATGTAGTGCCGGATATTCGTCAATTTTAGCTGTCTGGCGTAGCTTTCCAAAAACTTCTTCTGGTTCTGTATGGAGTTGCTTTCGCCGCCGTCCCTGTCCTCGTCGCCTACGGAAAGGCGGGAGTAAAGGGCTGTGATTTTGTTGTAATCATTCATGTGCATATCCTCCTGTGCGTCCATGTAGAGTTCTTTACACTTAAGATTATGCACTCCAGCGGGCG
>NZ_NFHH01000037.1 GCF_002161285.1 Blautia sp. An81
ATAAACGCTGAAGGCATCTAAGCGTGAAGCCCCCCTCAAGATGAGATGTCCCATCCGAAAGGAGTAAGACCCCTTGAAGACGACGAGGTAGATAGGGCAGAGGTGGAAGTGCAGCAATGTATGGAGCTGACTGCTACTAATCGGTCGAGGGCTTGACCTAATAGCTTAGGAAGCGGCGAGGGAAGTCTGGAACAGACGGGAATGCTTGCATTCCTGGATGAGGAAGACGGACCGAAGTCATTTGCGAAGCAAAGGACACGAAATAAGCCGAAGGCTTATGAGTGACCGGTTGCTAAGCGGACGGGGCCAATACCTAAGTAAAACGGCAAAAGTTGGATATAAAGAGTTTTACATGTGTGGTTTTGAAGGTACAGTAAATTAAACAAGAGCTTCTCTGAGAAGCGTATAAAAAACGGCTCCTTGGTCAAGCGGTTAAGACATCGCCCTTTCACGGCGGTAACACGGGTTCGATTCCCGTAGGAGTCACTTAAAAAAATACTTGCATATTTTATAAATATGTGTGTATAATATAGTATATGGCGCCATAGCCAAGTGGTAAGGCAAAGGTCTGCAACACCTCTATCACCAGTTCAAATCTGGTTGGCGCCTCTCTAATCCTCCTTAGCTCAGTCGGTAGAGCATGCGGCTGTTAACCGCAGTGTCGTTGGTTCGAGTCCAACAGGGGGAGTTGGAAACCTGTAAATGAAAGTTTACAGGTTTTATTTTTTTATGCAGAAAAGAGGAAAAGTAATGATATATACTGTATTAAAAATAGAGGAAGATCTGGACTATGGATGTGAGGACAGAAGAGATGACCAGACGGTTATGGCTGTAGTTACTCTCAGATCAGAAGAAGGAGAGGAATGTACAAGGAAAATTTCGGATCAGCTCCTTTATGAAAGAGAGATTGCCCAGGGAGATGAAGTGTTCTTTGATGAAAATGATCAGATACGAAAAAGATTAGGAAAAGACTGGACAAAGCACTGCAACAGCAAAAATACCAATACACAGGAATTCTCGGGCTGGCTGCAGGCTGCCAGAACAGGAGAAAACATTCAGAAGATATGTCCCTTCTGTGGAGGAAATGTTGGCATCCTATCCAATATAGAAGGGCATACTCTGATAGGATGCGATTCCTGTGATATGCATATTGAACTGGACATAACCGGGGATATAGATATATAACAAAAAAAGGAACTCTCTGCAGGATCAGTGGTTTTGTGGTTTTGGCAGCAAAACAGGATCCTGCAGGGAGTTTTTATAATTTACGGGTATATTAAACGGTATCTCTCATGTGTCTGGAAAGAAGTGCAAGAAAGCGTTTCAGAACCGGATGATCATGGTCATACGGATAATATACGCCGAAGGACACTTTGGGAAGGCCGGTTACCGGAATGTAGCACAGGCCCGGATCCCTGGTGTGGGGAATGTCAGGATACAGGGTATATCCTATCTCAGCTTTTACAAGGGTAAAGGCGCTTTCAAGACTGTCGGTGATAAATCTTTGCTCAGAAGGCAAAGTCATGAAAATATTATTTTGTATTGTAAAAACAGAATCCGGAAGCTGCCGGGGGGAGCAGGCAATAAAATTCCCCTGCAGTTGTCCTTTGGTCAGGGCTTTATATTGGGCCAGGGGAAGATTGGGCGAGCAGACACAGGCTATATGGGCAGAAGCAAGTTCTTTGTACCACAAAGAAGATGTCTTCTGCCCATATTTTATGCCCAAAGCCGCCAGAAGCTGAGTGTTTTCCACCATTCCCAGGATAGATGGGAACGGGACCAGGCGGATGGAAGGACGGAGCAGGGGAAATTCCTCAGACAGTTCCTTCAAAATGGGAGGGAGAAGGTTCATTTCTGTATAATTATGACATCCCAGATCAAATGGGATAAGATGTTCATGCCTTCCCAGACGCTCTTTTGCAGACAGAGCGGTTTTCAGAATCAGCTGGGCATCTGCAAAAAAGGAAATCCCTTCCTGGGTAAGAGTCACGCTTTTGCTTGTGCGATTGAATAATTTTACATCCAGTTCTTCCTCCAGAGTCTGGATCTGATGACTGACTGCAGGCTGGGTGATCTTCAGCACCCGGGAAGCTTTGGAAAAATTCAGATGTTCCGCCACGGTGACGAAACATTCTAATTGTACGGTATTCATAGGGTTGCCTCCGAAATTATTTTAAGATTATTGAGCGATATCAAAAATGATTTTTATGAATTCTATCATCTTTTTAAATATTGTTCAAGATTAAAAAATAAGAAAATAAAATAAATACCTATAAAGAATATTTATAGAATATAAGAATTTTGAATTTCACATTTGCTTAAATCTGCACTAGAATCATCTATGGACAAAAAATAAGGATACGAACTGTTCGGGTTTGAAATAACCCATGAAAAAACTTACAGGAGGTGCTCAAAAGAATGACAGAAGATTTCAGAACAGAAGAATTGCTCTTCATGGTCAGAAAAATCAGTCTGGATCTGACAGCGCAGATAGAATTGTGCTTTAAAAGTGAAAATATGAGTGGAATTCAGGCCTATTTCATGGTGTATATTCTGAGACATCATCCGGAAGGGACGTATCTTACGGAACTTTCTCATGAAATCGGAGTCTCGAAATCAACGCTGTCGGCACTGATAAAAAAACTGAGAGAAAAAGGTTATCTTTATTTTCAGGAAAATCCCTGTGACGTCCGAAAAAAGAAAGTGCTCCCTACAGAAAAACTGAAAGCCGAAGGCAATATTTTTTTGCAGAAGGCCGAAGAGATGGAGTCTGAGATCTGCAGTGTGTTCAGCGGTCAGGAAAAAGCACAGTTCTGGAAACTGGAACAGAAGCTGCTGACTCAGCTGTCCGGAATGGAGCATGAGGAAACAAAAACAGACAGGAGGTTTATTTACCGTGAGAAAAGTTTTACAACAGCTCAAACAGTATAAGCGGGAGACCTTTCTATGTATCGGTTTGACCGCCCTTGAAGTCATTATGGAAATATTGATGCCGTTTATTACAGCCATGATCATAGATCATGGGCTTGAAGTAAGCAATCTGCCGGCAGTCTACCATTATGGTGCCGTTATGGTGCTTATGGCGTTCCTGAGTCTGCTTTTCGGCGCTATGGCAGGAAAGAATGCTGCGGGAGCGGCATCGGGCCTTTCTGCCAATCTCCGTGAGGCGATTTACACCAATATTCAGACCTTTTCTTTTTCCAACATTGATAAGTTTAGTGTACCGGGTCTGGTTACCCGTATGACAACGGATATCACTAATGTGCAGAATGCTTTTATGATGATCATCCGTGTGGCGGTCCGGGCTCCGCTGAACCTGATATTCAGTTTTATTATGTGTATGATCATCAGCCCCAGGTTAAGCGCCATGTTCCTGATCGCCGTTGTATTTCTGGTAATCGTTATCGGCTCTATTATGGTGATCACACTGAAGATCTTCAATCAGGTATTCCGGAGATATGATGACTTAAACGCCAGTGTACAGGAAAATGTATCCGCTATCCGGGTAGTAAAAGCCTTTGTTCGTGAGGACTACGAAAACGTTAAATTCTCAAAAGCATCAAAGATGCTTTATGACCTTTCTGTAAAGGCAGAGGGGTTTCTGGCGTTTAACAACCCGGCTATGATGGTGGCTGTTTATTTCTGTATTATTTCTGTTTCCTGGTTCGGCGCACAGTTTATTGTAGGCGGTTCTATGACAACCGGAGATCTTACCAGTCTGTTCAGCTACATTATGTCTCTGCTGATGAGCCTGATGATGCTTTCTATGGTAGTGGTTATGATCAGTATGTCTATGGCAAGTATCCGCCGTATCAGCGAAGTTTTAAATGAAAGACCAGATCTGACAGACCCGGAAGATCCTGTTATGACTGTATCAGATGGACAGATTGATTTTAACCATGTGAATTTTTCCTACAAACACGGCAGCGGAAAGAATGCTCTGTCAGATATTGACCTTCATATTAAGAGCGGTGAGACCATCGGTGTTATCGGAGGTACAGGATCCGGAAAGAGTACTCTGGTAAACCTGATCTGCCGCCTCTATGATGTGGATGAGGGTTCAGTCTGTGTAGGGGGCGTAGATGTGCGAAAATACGATACAGAGGTACTCAGAAATCAGGTTTCTGTGGTACTCCAGAAAAACACCCTGTTTTCTGGTACCATTCTGGATAACCTTCGCTGGGGCAATCCGGATGCTACAGATGAAGAATGTGTAGAGGCATGTAAGGCTGCCTGTGCCGATGAATTTATCGACCGGATGCCGGAGGGCTATCATACCAATATCGCCCGTGGGGGCGCCAATGTTTCCGGAGGACAGAAGCAGCGTTTATGTATTGCCAGAGCCCTTCTGAAGAAACCGAAGGTCCTGATCCTGGATGACTCCACCAGTGCGGTAGATACGGCAACTGACGCCAGTATCCGGGCCGCTTTTGCTAAAGAGATCCCAGGAACTACCAAGATCATTATTGCCCAGCGTATTTCCAGTGTACAGTCCGCAGACAGGATCCTTGTACTGGACAACGGACGGATCGATGCTTTTGACACCCATGACAATCTGCTGAAGAGCAATGCGATCTATCAGGAAATCTATCATTCACAGATGGAGGGCGGCGGCGATTTCGATCAGCCCGCTTAATTCAGAAAGGAGGAAAAACTGACTTATGAGTAATAAACAATCAAGACCTGAAAAGACTTCAGCTACAAAGCTGATCAGCAGGGTCATCCGATATATGCTGCATTATTACAAAATTCCGTTTTTGCTTGTTATCGTCTGTATTCTGATCACGGCCATTGCAACCGTTGTAGGGGCTACTTTCCCCCAGACACTGGTAGATGATTACATAACACCTATGCTGGCCAATGGTTCCAATGACTTCAGCGGTCTGGCCGCTGATCTGGTACAGCTGGCCTGTATCATGGCTATAGGTGTTATCACAGCATTCAGCTACAACCGGATCATGGTAAATGTAAGCCAGGGAACCATGCGCCATCTGAGAGATGATCTTTTCCGGAAAATGGAAGCTTTGCCTATCAAATATTTTGATAACCATGCCCACGGTGACATTATGTCTGTGTATACCAATGATGTGGATACTCTGCGGCAGCTTCTCAGCCAGAGCATTCCTCAGATCATAAACTCTGTGATCACTATGGCGGCAACTCTGGTCACTATGATCGTTTTGAATCCGGCTCTGACAGTGATTTCTATCCTGACGGCCGTGGTGATGCTGTTTGTTACCTCAAATTTCTCAAAGCTTTCAGGAAGATATTATATCCGGCAGCAGATGGACCTGGGAACCGTGGACGGATTTATTGAAGAGATGCTGGATGGACAGAAAGTTGTTAAGGTGTTCTGCCATGAGCAGGCGGCTATGGCAGATTTTCATAAGGTAAATGAAGAACTGAGAAACAGTACCAATAAAGCCAATACCTATGCCAACCTGCTGATGCCGGTGAATGCCAATATCGGCTGGATCAGTTATGCGTTGGTGGCTATTATAGGCGCGATCCTGGGAATCAACGGACTGGCAGGTGTTACTATTGGAACTGTAGTAACCTTTGTGGGACTGAATAAGAGTTTTACCAACCCTATCACCCAGGTCAGCCAGCAGATCAACTTTGTGGTCAACGCCGCAGCCGGCGCCCAGCGTGTATTTGATCTGATGGATCAGACACCGGAGAAAGATGAAGGTTATGTAGAACTGGTCAATGCAAAAGAAGACGAAAATGGAAACCTGACAGAGTCTGAAACAAGGACAAATCTGTGGGCATGGAAACATCCTCACAAAGCAGAGGGGACTGTTACCTATACAAAACTGGAAGGTGCGGTTGTTTTTGATGATGTAGATTTCGGCTACACGGATGATAAGATCGTCCTGCATAATATCAGTCTTTGGGCAAAACCGGGACAGAAGATCGCCTTTGTAGGAGCTACCGGTGCCGGAAAGACTACCATTACCAACCTGATCAACCGTTTCTATGACATAGCAGATGGAAAGATCCGTTACGACGGTATCAATATCAATAAGATTAAAAAGCCGGATCTGCGCCGTTCTCTGGGTATGGTCCTTCAGGATACCCACCTGTTTACCGGTACGGTTATGGACAATATCCGTTACGGTAAGCTGGATGCTACAGATGAAGAATGTATCAAAGCTGCCAAGCTGGCGAATGCCGATGGATTTATCCGCCGTCTGCCTGATGGATACAATACCCTGCTTACCGGAGACGGAGCCAATTTAAGCCAGGGACAGCGTCAGCTGCTGGCTATTGCCAGAGCGGCTGTAGCAGATCCGCCGGCTTTGATCCTGGACGAGGCGACCTCCTCTATTGATACCCGTACTGAGAAACTGGTACAGGACGGTATGGACGCTCTGATGAAGGGACGTACTACTTTTGTCATCGCTCACCGTCTGTCAACGGTTAAAAACTCTGACTGTATCATGGTCATGGAGCAGGGGCGTATTATTGAGCGCGGTACCCATGACGATCTGATCGCGGCAAAAGGCAAGTACTATCAATTATATACAGGAAATTTTGCAGATTAAAGATAAATGCCCGGGGCGGGAAAATTCCGCCCCGGGCATTTGAGCTTTCAGGGAAAAATCCCTTTCATTTTTTCTGCGGTCACCAGCTTCCTCAGGGCAACGATATAAGCTGCCATGCGGAAGGAGCAGTGACATTCTTCTTTGGTATCCAGAAGATTCTGGAAAGATTTACTCATGAGTTTTTCCAACATTTCATTGACCTGGTCTCTGTCCCAGGTCAGTTCCTGGATATTCTGTACCCATTCAAAATAGGAAACGATCACGCCTCCGCTGTTGGCAAAGATATCCGGGATCAACGTGATGCCTCTCTTTTCCAGGATAGTGTCAGCCTCTTCCGTAGTGGGGCCGTTGGCTGCTTCTACGATATAAGAGCAGTTCAGTTTATCTGCATTATCGGCTGTGATCTGATTTTCCATGGCAGCGGGAACAAGCACATCACATTTACAGGTAAGAACCTCCTGGTTAGAGATATGTTCTACTCCAGGAGCATCGTAATCTTGCAGAAGCGTTCCAGGATTTTCCAGAAAACGGGATATCTCATCAATATCCAGACCGTCTTTGCAGAAAAGTCCGCCGGAAATGTCGCTTATGGCAAGGACTTTAACCCCTCTGTGATAAAAGACACGGGCGGCATTGGCCCCTACATTTCCCATTCCCTGGATAGCAACAGTGGTGCCGGCCAGTTGTTTCCCATTCTGAGCCAGCAGGAGTTTGGTGCTGATGACTACGCCACGGCCTGTGGCAGAATTTCTTCCCCGGGATCCGCCCAGTTCTACAGGTTTTCCTGTTACCACCCCCGGACAGGGATGTCCTTTTAACTGACTGTAAGTATCCAGAAGCCAGGCCATAGTCTGGGGATTGGTATTTACATCCGGAGCGGGGATATCTGTATCTGCACCGATAATCGGGGCGATGGCGAAAGTATAACGTCTTGTGAGATTCCTGAGTTCTCTGACAGAAAGACTGTGAGGATCTACCTTGATACCACCCTTCGCTCCTCCATATGGGATATCTGCGACAGCACATTTCAGTGTCATCCAGGTGGCGAGAGCTTTGACTTCATTTAAGTCACAGTCCTGGTGATAGCGGATACCGCCTTTAAAAGGCCCGCGGATATTGGAATGCTGCACCCGATATCCTTCAAAGACTTTGACGGTGCCGTCATCCATTTCAACAGGCAGATATACTTTGGTTTCACGCTGGGGATTTTTCAGGATCTCAAACATAGACTGGTCAATATGGCCTATTTCCATGGCTTTTGTCATAGTGTCGATTACATTGGTATAGGGATTATAAGTATGTGACATGTTGTTCTCCTTTACTGTATATTTTGTCGCTGCGCATCAACTGTGTGCAATGGTAGGACTTTTCCCCGGAAAAGTCAATGAGCCGGGATAAGAACAAAAAACATTTATTTTTTTCTGCATATGCACTTTAAAATACAAAGAAATGGAAGTATATACTTAAAAAAATTAAGTGCATTGACAAAACGGAAGGCTGCTGTTATCCTTAAGCGGTAGACAGCAGATAAATAAAAAAGATACGAAGGCGTATTTACCGTAAAAGGTGAATGCGCTTTTTTTTATTCCCACGAGCAAGGAGCCGGGCGGATATGCGGGCATGTCCATTTGGCGACTGCCGCGAGGTTCTTTGACTAAAGCAAAAGGAGAAAACAAGATGAAAAAGGATGTGTTGGATACAGCGGACAAAATCATTCTGGATATACTCCAGGAAAATGCCAAGACCCCTTTAAAGGATATTGCCAGGAAAGTCTATCTTTCAACTCCCGCAGTTTCGGCCAGGATCGAGAAGATGGAAAAGGAAGGGATCATCACCGGCTATTATGCCCAGGTCAATCCTGTGGCTCTGGGATATCATATCAAAGCCCTGATCAATCTGGAGGTACCGCCGGAGGATAAAAAAGAGTTTTATCCTTTTGTAAAAGCATGTTCCAATGTGATCGAATGCAACTGTGTGACAGGTGATTATTCTATGGTACTGGAAGTGCTTTTCCCAAGCACAATAGAACTGGATCAGTTTATCGGGGAACTTCAGAGGTTCGGGAGGACAAAGACACTGATCGTATTTTCAACTTCTGTAGAACACAGAGGGATTACTTCAGATATTGATTCCAAAGGGATGGGGGATAGAGGCCAAGGAGCTGCGGGCGGCAGTTATGGACAGCCTGTTTAGACAAGAAAGGAGTATATATGAAAGTTACATGCAGAAGTATTTTAACTCTCCCTTATGCCAATCAGCTGAAGCCTGTGGCGGGAAAGGAGGGGATGGATCATGTGATCTCCTGGGTTTATTATATGGAAGAGCCCCATTACATCGAGTGGCTGAAAGGGGGAGAACTGGTTCTGATCACCGGGCTTGTAACAAAAGAACGGGAGGACCGTCTTCTGGAGCTGCTCAATGCATTGTATGAAAAAAATGTAGCGGGGATCATTATAAATCTGGGTGTTTATATAAAAACGATTCCTCAGTCAGTTCTTGACAGGGGTGATTTTCTGGGACTGCCAATATTTGAAATGCCGGAGCTTCTCAGGATCGTGGATATCAGCCAGAGTATATGCTTTGCTATATGCAGACAGGAAAAAGAAGAATATGATGTATCAGTAGCTCTTCTGGGACTCCTGTCCGGCAGCAGGCTGACCGCAAAGCGGATCAGCTGTCTGGAAGCCGCGGGATATCAGTCCAGGAAAAAGTATCGAGGGATCGTCATACAGAGCCTGGATCTGTTGACATCTGTATCAGAGAAAGAACCTATTTACAGCGAGGATGATCAGCGGGAGAAGGCGTTTCATCTGCTGGATCAGACAGTGAGAAATTTTATGCAGGAAAAAGAATGTCTCACTACCAATGATGATGAAAACTATATCTGTATGGCCCCTGCAGATGAAGAAGACCATATACTGGAAGAAATGGAAGGCCTTGCGGAATTTTTCCATAGCAAGTATAAAAACGGGAGATTCAGGATTGGTGTGGGAAGTGTTTTTTCTGATCTTCGGCAGTTTAAAAACAGTGTGGACAGTGCGCTGGAGGCCATCCGCATCGGGGCCGATAACCAGAAGGGCAAAGAAATATTTGTCTATGATGATATGATACTTTTAAGAATTTTTGACAGGTTTGAAGATAAAGAAGAACTGCGCCAGATCGCCTCACAGGTGTTGAAGGAACTGATGCTGCCAGACTATGAAGAACTGCTGAAAACTCTGGAAGAATATGTAAGAGCAGGTTTTCAGGCGAAGGCTGCTGCAGGAAACTTGTATATCCATGAAAATACCATGCACTATCGCCTGAAAAAAATCGGGGATATTCTGCAAATGGATCTGAAAGATTATCAGGATCTGTTTAAGATTAATCTGGCTCTGGAAATCCTGAATGTATGCGGAAACTGAAAAATACAGCCGGGATTATGGCCAAAGAACAAAATATCAAGCGGGATTATGTGACTGAAATACAAAAACATCTTTTGGAATTTATGTGCATATGGATTAAAACCAAAAAGGATTCTTTTATATTTTAGTAAAATCGCAATAATATTTCCGGAAAATCAGAAAAGAACTGAAAAAAGTAAAGAAGAAATTATTTTCGGGAAGAGGGTTGAAAAAAATAAAATTTGTTATAAAATTGCATAACATAAGATTTAAGCGAAGGAGCTGACAGAGACATGTCGGCTCCTTTTTCTTTATCCGGAAGAAGAGAGGTGGAGGAGCTTATGAAAAAATATCATATATGCGGTTCCAAGATCCTGCATGAAGATCTGAAAAAATATATGCCCGGGGGAGTCAGCAGTTCTTTTCACAAACCTCAGTATCGGGATTATCCCCTGGCGATAGATTACGGGAAAGGTTCAAAGCTTTATGATGTAGACGGAAATGAATACATAGACTATATCGGCGGTTTCGGACCGATGATCCTGGGATATGCCCCAAAAGCAGTTAATGAGGCTGTGGAGGAACAGCTGAAATACGGATCTCATTTTTCATCGCCTACCCTTTCTATACTGGAGCTGTGCAGGCTGCTGACGGAAGTGATCCCGTCAGCGGAAATGGTCAGTTTTCAGAATTCCGGAACAGAAGCCGTAATGCAGGCTTTGAGGCTGGCAAGAGCCTACACGGGGAAAAATAAGATCATTAAATTTGAAGGCCAGTATCATGGATGGGCAGATGAGGAGAAGATTACCATCAGTGCTTCCTCCGTAGAGGAACTGGGAGATAGAGAAAATCCCAACAGGATACTCCATACCAGGGGGATGAGACCGGACAGTGCCCAGTGGCTGTACATTGCTCCCTGGAATGATCTGGACTATCTGGAAAAATTGATGAAAGAGCATTGCCATGAGATTGCCGCAGTTATTACGGAACCGGTTATGTGCGATTCCGGTCCCATTCTTCCCCGTCCGGGATTTCTGGAAGGACTGCGGGAGCTGACCTTAAAATATGGGATCCTGCTGATCTTTGATGAGGTGATCACCGGATTTCGGGTGGCTCTTGGAGGAGCCCAGGAGTATTATCATGTAACGCCGGAGCTGTCAACTTTCGCAAAGGCCGTAACTGCAGGATATCCTTTCGGGGTGATCGCAGGGAAAAAGGAGATCATGGATGGGGGAGTTCCTTCATCCGGTACTTTCAACGGAAATCCGGTAGGTGTTGCCGCGGCGCTGGCTACGATACAAGAGCTTAAAAATCCGGGGACATACAGACACCTGGAAGAAATAGGAAATGCTCTTGCAGATGGCTTTCAGAAACTGGCGGTTAAATACGGGATTCCTATTTACACCAGAGCAGTAGGCGGGATTTTTATTCTTTACTTCGGATTTGAGGAGGATGTCTTGGATTACAGAGAATGGCTGGAGAAGGCAGATGTGAAATTCTATGAAAGGTTTGTAAAAGGCTGTGAAAAGTATGGCGTCCGGTTTACAGATCAAAGAGGGAGAGAATATATTTCTACGGCACATACTATGGAGGATGTGAAACGTACTTTGCAGATCGCGGATGTAGTCTTAGGAGAGATCACAGAAGGATACAGGGAAGATTAAAGGAGGAGAGAGCATGGTGAAAAGATATGTAGTTACGATAACAAGAGAGTTTGGAAGTATGGGACGGCCCATTGCCAAGAGAACAGCGGAGCTTTTAGGAATTGAATATTATGACAGAGACATTGTAGAGGAGACGGCTAAGCGAATGAATATGCCTCTGTCTTCTGTTTCCAGAGAAGAAGAGAGAGCCAAGAGACCGTTTTTCGGTATGAAATATCCCCTTGGAATGGGAACCACAGATGTACAGGATAATATTTTCATCGCCCAGCAGAAGATCATCAATCAGCTGGTGGAGAGAGGTCCCTGTATTGTGGTGGGAAGGTGTTCCGATTATATTTTAAAGAATATGGAAAACGCTTTTCATGTTTATATTTATGCCAGCTATGAAAATAAAATGAAAAACTGTGTGGAACTGCTGGGAATGAAGGAAAAAGAAGCTATAAAGATGATTCATGATGTAGATAAAGCCAGGGCCCAGTACCACAAACATTATGCAGGTTATGCAATGGATGATCCGAAATATAAAGACCTGATGATCAATTCCCATTTACTGGGAGTTGAGGGGACCTCGGAACTTCTGGTAGATATTGTAAAAAGAAAATTCATAGATGATTCAAAGGAAGAATAAAGCAACGGCGCTTATCCAAAGACAATCCAGATCTTCGGACAGGCGCTGTTTTTACATAGAAAAATAAAAAAAGGAGGAGTCTCCATGGCATTATTGGAAATTAAAAATCTTTCGAAATCATTCGGAGATCTGCAGGTATTAAAGGATATCAATATCCAGGTAGAAAAAGGAGAGGTTATTGTAATCATCGGCCCTTCTGGGTCCGGTAAAAGTACGATGCTCAGATGCTGTAATCTGCTGGAAAAGCCTACGGGAGGGCAGATCATATATAAGGGAGAAGACATTACAGGTCTTGGGAAAAAGGTTAAAAATTATCGAAAAAGCGTGGGCATGGTTTTTCAAAGGTTTAATCTTTTTGTAAATAAAACAGTACTGGACAACGTTACTATAGCCCCGATCCAGTTGAATAAGCTTCCCAAGGCAGAGGCGGAAGCCAAAGCGCTGGATCTTCTGGATAAGGTAGGGCTGAAGTCTAAGGCAGGGGTTTATCCGGAGACACTTTCCGGAGGCCAGCAGCAGCGGGTGGCCATCGCCAGAGCCCTTGCCATGGATCCGGAAGCACTGCTTTTTGACGAGCCTACTTCCGCTCTGGATCCGGAACTGGTGGGAGATGTTCTTGAAGTTATGAAGAAACTGGCAAAGGACGGTATGACCATGCTGGTGGTAACTCATGAAATGGGATTTGCAAGAGATGTGGCAGACCGTGTTATTTTCATGGCCGACGGCTATATCGTGGAAGAAGGCACTCCCGATGAGATCTTTACTAATCCAAAAAATGAGAGAACAAAGGCATTTCTTTCCAGGGTGCTGGAAAAATAAGGAGGTTATTGTTTATGAATTTACATTGGGCGCGAGCTTTTCAACAATTAATGCCGAGTCTGATCCAGGGCGTCGGCGTTGTATTATATGTAACGGCTCTTGGATTTATAGGAGCTTTGATCCTGGCACTGCTTCTTGCTATCGGAAGAGTAAGTAAAAATAAGATTTTAAACAGGATTCTTATAGTATTTATTGAATTTATCAGAGGTACGCCTCTTCTTGTGCAGTTCTTCTATATTTACTATGTAATTCCTATGTTGATAGATGGTATAGCCGCAGTTTTTGGTATGGAAATCGATGTGCAGTTTTCTGCTACCTTTTCCGGT
The DNA here is from genome assembly GCF_002161285.1 of Blautia sp. An81. Classification (GTDB taxonomy): domain Bacteria; phylum Bacillota; class Clostridia; order Lachnospirales; family Lachnospiraceae; genus Blautia; species Blautia ornithocaccae. Next base: position 13,369 of record NZ_NFHH01000037.1, read on the forward strand.
ATCGTAGGATTTACCATTAATTATGGCTGTTATATGTCAGAGGTAATCCGTTCAGCCATCCTGTCTGTAGATCCGGGACAGCGGGAAGCCGGACTGGCTCTGGGATTTTCAGAAACCCAGGTATTGTTTAAATTTATTATTCCCCCGGCAGTGAGAAACTCTATTCCCGTATTTGGAAACTACCTGGTCATGATGATCAAGGATACTTCCCTGCTGGCTATGATCTCTGTACAGGAACTGCTGCTCCGGGCAAAAACTTTTGCCTCTCAGACCTTCATGACCGTAGAGGCATATACCATTGTGGCACTTGTATATCTGATCTTATCGGTACCTCTTTCCCGTCTGGCAGTGGCTCTTGAGAGACATTTAAAACGGGCAAGATTAAAACAAAAAGAAATCAAAGGATAAAGGAGAGATTATTATGAAGAAAAAGTTATTATCTATTGTATTGGCGGCGGCTTTGGGTACAGCTTTACTGACAGGCTGTTCAGTGAGTCAGAAAACAACGTCCGGGTCTGACAGTGATACTGGTTCAGATTCTGCAGCTGCGGACAGTGAGTCTTCAGGGGAGGAATCCGCATTACTCAAAGAAATCAAAGATAAAGGTTATATCACTATCGCCACTTCAAACGACGCGCCCTTCTGCTATTATGATGTGGATACCAATGAATTGACAGGGCTTGATGTGGATATTTTGCAGGAAATCTGCAACCGGCTTGGCATTCCTGAGATCAAGGCAAATGTAACAGATTTTTCGAATATGCTGATCGAGTTAAATAATAAGAATGTAGATATGGTAGCAGACGCCATGTATATCACCGATGAAAGACTGCAGCAGGATCTATTTACTGACGTGTGGTACACAGAAGGAGAGGCTGTTGTGACAAAAACAGATTCTGAATTTACCACAAAAGAATCTCTGAAAGATGCTTCTGTAGGCGCACAGCCCGGAACTGCTTTCTACGAGCTGGCACAGCAGTGGGCACAGGATGGAACCGTGAAAGAAGTGGTTTCTTATGAGAATCAGGCCACTCTTATGACCGCTGTCAATACAGGTAAAGTAGATGCGGCTGTTACAGACGGTATTGTAGCTGCCTACACTCTGTCCCAGGATTCCAGCCTGGATCTGAAGCTGATGAGCCCTTATGAGGCTGAGGCAACAGGACGGATCGGCGCGGCTGTCCGTTTTGAGGATAAGGATTTTCTGGAAGAAGTTAATGGAGCTCTCAACGATATGAAAGAGGATGGAACACTTATGAAGATCTTGGAAAACTACGGATTATCCGAAGACTATTTTATCGGCGTAGATGAGGGAAAAACAGAAAACGTACAGTAAGTAGAGAGGCGAGATCATGAAAACATTTCAGGTAATACCGAAGATTTCCATGCTGGATACAGCAGAGGAATTTATAGAAAAATTTTCTCTATCACCGGAGGATCTGGTTATTGCAAGTCCTTCTATATGGAATCGATATTTTCAGAAAGTCCAGGCCGGACAGGTGATCCTGATCCGTAAATACGGCTCAGGAGAACCTACAGACGAAATGGTGGAATCCATTAAAAAAGATGTGACAAAACCCTATAAAAGAGTGGTAGCTATCGGAGGGGGAACTGTGATCGATGTAGCAAAACTTTTCTGCCTTGAAAAGTTTATACCAGTAGGAGATTTATTTGATCATGTGTTTCCGGCAGTAAAAAAAGTACCGCTTGTAATAGTTCCAACCACTTGTGGAACCGGAAGTGAGATGACCAATATTTCCATATTGGAATTTAAAAGCAGGCATACCAAGTTCGGACTGGCTGATGATGCCCTTTATGCGGATGACGCAGTGCTGGTTCCCCAGCTTCTGGAAAGTCTTCCTTTTTCGGTATTTGCTACAAGTTCCATTGACGCTCTGGTCCATTCTCTGGAATCCTATCTGTCTCCGAAAGCTACAGATATATCAGAGACTCTCAGTCTCCAGGCGGCAAAAATGATCTTAACCGCCTATAAAAAGATCCAAGATGCCGGGAAAGAAAAGAAGATGGAGGCCATGCGGGCGGAGGTAGGAAAAGTCCTTACGGCTTCTGCTATGGCGGGGATCGCCTTTGGAAATGCAGGCTGCGGAACTGTCCATGCTATGAGCTATCCTCTGGGAGCAGTCTATCATGTGCCCCATGGGGAAGCCAACTATGCAATGTTTACCGGCGTATTTAAAACCTATATGAAATATCTTCCTGACGGAAAGATTAAAATATTGAATGAAGAGCTGGCAAAAATTCTGGACTGTGAAAAGTCAGATGTTTATATAAAAATTGAGGAGCTGCTCAATGAAAATATCCTCTGCAAAAAGTCACTGAAGGAATATGGACTGAGACGGGAAGAACTTCTGGTGTTTACCCATTCAGTGCTCGCTAATCAGCAGAGACTTTTGGGAAACAGCTACATTCCTATGACAGAGGAACGGATCTTATCTATTTATGAAAGTTTATATGATTAAAAGAGAGAAAGGAAGAGATGAACATGTCAGAACTGAGAACCGCATTACCAGAGATCAAAACAGAGATTTTACCGGGGCCTAAAGCCAAAGCTATCATCGAAAGAAGAAAGGAAGCCATGCCAGGCGCCATTAAATGTAATTATCCCATTGTGATCAACAGAGGAGAAGGGGCAATGGTAGAAGATGTAGACGGCAATATTTTCCTGGACTGGGTAGGAGGCGTAGGTGTGTTAAATGCCGGATATTCACAGCCGGAAATGATCCAGGCGGTGAAAGATCAGTCAGAGAAATATTTCCATGCGATGATGAACATTATGACCCATGAGAATTATATCACACTGGCGGAGATGATGAATGAGTTCATGCCGGTCCGGGGAGAAAAGAAGAAGACCATGTTTGCCAACAGCGGCGCTGAAGCAGACGAGAATGCGGTTAAGATTGCAAAGTCCTATACGAAAAGACCCAATATTATTGTTTTTTCGGGAGCGTTCCACGGAAGAACCGCTCTGACCATGGCGATGACCAGTAAAAAAGCATACGCCTACGGGATGGGCCCTATGCCTGATGGCGTTTACCGTGCAGAATTCCCTTATCTCTACCGGGCGCCTAAAGGATTCACAGAGGAAGAAGCTATTGATTACTATGTGAAACGTCTGGAAGCAGTATTTGAGGAATGCTCTGCCCCGGATTATGTGGCTGCTATCGTTGTAGAGCCTGTTCAGGGGGAAGGGGGATTTGTACCTGCTCCTATAGAATGGGTAAAAGCAGTCCGGGGAATCTGTGATAAATACGGTATCCTCCTGGTGGCAGATGAAGTCCAGTCAGGATGGGGCCGGTCCGGAAAAATGTTTGTTTCAGATTACTGGAAAGAAGCGGGCTGCGCTCCAGATATTATCGCAACAGCAAAATCCATTGCCGCAGGTATGCCCCTTTCCGCTGTCACAGCCAGAGCGGAGATTATGGATGGAGTCACCCCGGGAACCATCGGCGGTACTTTCTGTGGGAATGCCGTTGCCTGCGCGTCAGCTATTGAAACCATTAAATTTATTAAAAAGAATGATCTCTGTGCCCGGGCTCTTGAAATCGGCAAGAAGGTAGAAGCTTTCTATAAAGGTCTGGCAGAAAAATATCCGGTAGTGGGAGACGTAAGAGGAATCGGCGCCATGATGGGGACAGAGTTTGTAAAAGATCTAAAGACAAAAGAACCATATCCGGAACTGGTAACCAAACTGGTACAGACAACAGCAAGAAAGGGTCTGATCATCGAAAGCGCCGGTACCTATAACAATGTAGTCCGTTTCCTTTGCCCTCTGGTTGTAACAGATGAGCAGCTGGAGGCCGGATTTAAGATCATGGAGGAAAGCCTGAAGGAATGCCTTGAATCATAGAAGACTTTCATGATAGAATCTTACAGGTAAAGAAACGAGATTCTATCCGAAAGCGAAGAAATGTGCTCAGGACAGCAGGAGAGGCACAATGACCTTAAATCAGCTTAATTATGTAATTACCATAGCGGAGCAGGGCTCCATTAATAAAGCTGCGCAACAGCTGTATATTTCCCAGCCTTCCCTGACCAGCGCGGTCCGGGAGCTGGAGAAAGAGCTGGGAATCGTACTGTTCCACCGAAGCGGCAAAGGGGTGACCCTGACCAATGACGGGGCAGAATTCCTCTTATATGCCAGGCAGCTTTACGGGCAATATGAAGAGATACTGGATAAGTACGGAAAGAACGGCTCCCTGAAAAAGAAATTCGGAGTATCGGCCCAGCACTATTCCTTTGCGGTAAAGGCATTTGTGGATATGGCGAAACAGTTTGACATGTCAAAATATGAATTTGCCATGCGGGAGACCAGGACGGCAGAGGTGATCCGGGATGTGAGTACTATGAAAAGCGAGATCGGCGTTCTGTACCTGTCGGATTTTAACCGGAAGAGCCTGGAAAAGCTTCTTAGGACTGCAGGACTGGAGTTCCATCCACTGGCACAGTGCCGGGCATATGTATATCTCTGGAAGGGACATCCCCTTGCGGGGCAGGCCGCCATTTCCTTTGATCAGCTGGCAGAGTATCCCTGCCTGGCTTTTGAGCAGGGGGATAACAGTGCCTTTTATCTGGCGGAAGAAATACTGTCCACCAATGAATACCCCAAGATCATCCGGGCAAATGACAGAGCTACTATGCTGAACCTGATGGTAGGTCTTAATGGCTATACTCTCTGTTCAGGGATCATCAGCCAGGAACTGAACGGCGATGATTTTGCCGCCATTCCCTTCCAGGATGATGAAGAAAATCAGAACAGCGTTATGGAAATCGGGTATGTGGTAAGAAAGAATACATTTCTCAGCAAAATGGGAGAACTGTATATAGAAGCATTAAAAGAATCTCTTAAAAATTCAGACAGCAAAGATACTCAGTTATAGATTGGATCTATAACCGGGTATCTTTTTTGTGTATTAGACAGCTTTTTGCTGCCATGATAGGATAAATTCCATCAAAAGAAAACGGGAGGTAAGTATTATGGCAGATATAAGAGATTCTAAAAACTGGAGCTTCGAGACAAAACAGGTGCATACGGGACAGGAACAGCCGGATCCGGCAACAGGGGCCAGGGCAGTTCCCATTTACGCCACCACTTCTTATGTGTTTGACAGCTGCCGCCAGGGAGCAGACCGGTTTGCTCTCAAGGAGCCGGGAAATATTTACGGAAGGCTGACCAATCCCACACAGGAGGTATTTGAACAGAGAATGGCGGCTCTGGAAGGAGGAACGGGGGCTTTGGCTACTGCTTCGGGAGCAGCAGCCATTACCTATACTTTCCAGGCACTGGCAAAAGCAGGAGAACATATCGTAGCTTCCAAAAGGATCTATGGAGGAACTTATAATCTTCTGACCCATACCCTTCCTCTGACCAGCGGTATTACAGCCAGTTTTGCAGATCCTGATGATGAAGAGGCTTTTGAAAGGGAGATCCGGGAAAATACAAAAGCCATCTTTACAGAGACTCTGGGAAATCCCCACTCTAATGTGGCGGATCTGGAAAAGCTGGCCAAGATCGCTCACAGGCATAACATTCCCCTGGTCGTAGATTCTACCTTTGCTACGCCTTACCTGGTGCGGCCCATAGAATATGGAGCGGACATTGTGGTCCATTCCGCTACAAAATTTATCGGAGGTCATGGAACAGCCCTAGGCGGGGTTATCGTGGACAGCGGAAGGTTTGACTGGAAGGATTCCGGAAAATATCCCTGGATCTCTGAGCCAAATCCCAGCTACCACGGGGCTGTTTTTACAGAGGCGGCGCCGGAGGCTCCCTTTGCAACCTATATCCGTGCGGTGCTTCTTCGGGATACCGGGGCGGCTATCTCTCCTTTCCATGCGTTTCTCCTCCTCCAGGGACTGGAGACCCTTTCTCTCAGAGTAGAGCGTCATACAGAAAACGCATTGAAAGTGGTAAACTATCTGGCGTCTCATCCCCAGGTGGAGGAGGTCCACCACCCGTCTCTGGAAAGGGAACCTACCCATGAACTGTATAAAAAGTATTTTCCAAAGGGAGGGGGCTCTATATTTACTTTTGAGATAAAAGGAGACGCCGGGAGGGCGCAGAGGTTTATCGACCATCTTCCGATTTTTTCTCTGCTGGCCAATGTGGCGGATACCAAATCACTGGTCATCCACCCGGCCTCAACTACTCACAGCCAGTGTACCCCGGAAGAACTGCTGGAGCAGGGGATCCGACCAAATACGATCCGGCTGTCTGTGGGGATCGAGAATGGGGAAGATCTGATCGTGGCACTGGAAGCTGCATTCCGGGATGCCCCCTATTGACGAAATTTGTGCAAAGCAGTAAGATAAGCTTTGCAGAAAGCGAATTTTGGGGGAAATGTCCATGAAAAAGAATAAATTTGAGATTGATATGTGTAATGGCTCCATTATGGATAAGCTGATTTCCTTTTCCCTTCCTCTCATGCTCACAAGTATCCTTCAGCTGATGTTTAATGCAGTGGATATTATTGTAGTGGGAAGGTTCAGCGGAAGCCAGGCTCTTGCGGCGGTGGGTTCTACTACAGCTTTGATCAATATTTTTACCAACCTGTTTATCGGGATCTCGCTGGGAGCAAATGTCCTTGCAGCCAGATATTATGCAGCAGGACGGGATAAGGAGATGTCGGAAGCAGTACATACAGCTATTGCCCTGGCTCTGGTCAGCGGTATTATCATGGCTTTTGTGGGAGTGGGGGCATCCAGATTTGCCCTTGAGCTTATGGCCACTCCGGCAGATGTGATCGACCAGTCGGTGGTTTATATGCGGATTTATTTCATGGGCATGCCCTTTTTTATGCTGTATAACTATGGGGCTGCTGTTCTGAGAGCAGTAGGGGATACAAAGCGTCCTCTGTTTTTCCTGCTGGCGGCAGGTATGACCAACGTGGTGCTGGATCTGCTGCTGGTTATCGTCATCCCTCTTGGAGTGGCAGGAGTGGCTATCGGAACGGTGGCTTCCCAGATGATTTCCTGTATTCTGGTACTCTGGTGTCTCCACAGGACGGAAGGAAGTTACCAGCTGCGGTTTTCAAAGCTCAGGATCCGGGGCATATATCTGAAACGTATTTTTCAGGTGGGTATACCCGCAGGGATTCAAAGTACTGTGATCAATTTTTCCAATGCATTGCTCCAGTCTTCTGTGAATTCCTTTGGCTCAACGGCAATGGCCGGCTATACGGCTGCCAATAATGTGCTGGGATTTTTATATTCATCGATCAATGCAGTGACCCAGGCATGTATGAGCTTTACAAGCCAGAACTATAGTGTAGGGAAAACAAAGAGAATGGACAGGGTCTTTGTGGACTGTATAATCCTTTCTGTAGGAGTATCGGCAGTCCTTGGAGTGGGTGCCTATGTGTTCGGTTCTCAGGTACTGGGAATTTATACCAGCGATCCGGAAGTTATCCAGTGTGGTCTTGAGATTCTGTCCATTACCACCGTACCCTATTTCCTTTGCGGTATTATGGACCTTATTCCGGGAGCTCTCCGGGGAATGGGCCATTCCGGCGTGCCTATGATCCTTTCGATTATCGGAACCGTAGGCACCAGGATCCTGTGGATTTATGCTTTTTTCCCTCAGCACAGATCCCTTCACTTTTTATTTATTTCTTATCCGGGTTCCTGGATCGCTACCATTGTTATGCAGGCGGTGTGCTTCTACTTTGTACGGAAGCAGTGTATGAGGCAGATACACCAGGAAGCCCTATCTGGCCGGAAGTAAGAGCAGCATGGTTATATATTTATAAAAATAAGCGGAGATTTCAAAAATTTTTACAGTTTTTGAGGTCTCCGCTTCTGTGTTATAATGAGAAAAATTCGGAAGTAAAACAGAAACAGGAGATATCGTTATGGAGAAAAAAATACCTAAGGTAATGGCAGATCTATTTGTGTCTTTAAAAGAGCAGTGGAAGGAAGAACCGGAACTGCTGGAGCTGTTTAAGACCTGCTATACCAATACATTGGATACTACGGTGAAAAAAATGGAAGACGGCACTACTCATGTGATTACCGGGGATATTCCCGCTATGTGGCTTCGGGATTCAGCGGCGCAGCTTCGTCCTTACATTTTCCTGGCAAAGGAAGACCGGGAGATCCGGGAAATTATAGCAGGGCTGGTAAAGCGCCAGTTTCAGTATATTTGTATCGATCCTTACGCCAATGCTTTTAATTCTTCTCCAAGCGGCGCCTGCTGGGAAAAGGACGATCCGGATCAGAATCCCTGGGTGTGGGAGAGAAAGTTTGAGGTAGATTCTCTTTGTTATCCCATACAGCTGGCCTGGCTACTCTGGAAGAATACAGGATGTGTTTCCCAGTTTGAAGGAAAGTTTCAGAAAGGCATAGGAAAAATTCTGGAAGTCTTTTGCACAGAACAGGCCCATGAGGAAAAATCCGACTATCGGTTTATCAGAGGAAACAGTTTTTACAATGATACCCTGTCCAGAGAAGGAAAAGGTGCTTTGGTAAAATCCGATACAGGGCTGATCTGGTCAGGTTTTCGTCCAAGCGACGACGCCTGTACTTATGGGTATCTGATCCCCTCCAATATGTTTGCTGTGGTAGTGCTGGGATATCTGGAAGAAATCGAAAGGGAGATTTTTCACTGCCCGGAACTGGAAAAAGAAGCCAGAGAACTGAAGGAAAAGATCCACTATGCGATAGAAAGCATAGGGAAAACCGCCACTCAGGAATTCGGGGTGATCTATGCTTATGAGACAGATGGTTACGGTATGTATAATCTGATGGACGACGCCAATGTGCCAAGCCTGCTGGCTATGGATTATCTGGGCTATCCTTTGGATCCGGATGTTGGGGAAAATACAAGAAGATTTCTTCTTAGTAATGCCAATCCCTATTATTATGAAGGCAAGAAAGCCGCAGGAATCGGCAGTCCCCACACACCGTCCAGCTATATCTGGCATATATCCATGGCGATCCGGGGGCTGACCAGCAAAGAGAAGGAAGAAAAGAAAAGGGTCCTGCGGAATATGGCGGATACTACCGGCGGAAAAGGGGTCATGCATGAGGGCTTTCATGTGGATGACGATACCCGATACACCAGAGAATGGTTTTCCTGGGCAAATGCCATGTATGCAGAATTGTTCCTGGACTGCAGCGGATATAGACTGAAAATCAAGTAGAAAGAGAGAAGCCGATAAAAAACAGAGTATGCAGGAGAGCTGCTAAAGGGATAGGAATGTGCTGTTTACTGTTATTTGATGACAGGAAACAGTGCATTTTTTGATGTGTAATTTTTTCATCAAATATAGAAAATGGAAAATTGTAATGGAAGAGCGTGTTTTGTATAATATAAAAAAACAGGAAAACTACTACATTACAATATAAATCACAGGAGGGTTCCTATGAAAGACATGTTTTTAACAGACAGGAAACTGGACAGAAGAATTACAGAGGTGAAAAAATACAGATACCGGAATATCCGGAATCTGGAGGCGTTTGCGATGCAGGAAGATCTTCAGGGAGTGGTGAATCCTCAGGTGCCCGCAGAGTTTGACAACTGGGATACCATACACACCGGAGACTGCTGGTCCGGAAGAGACCGTTATCTCTGGATGCATAAGGATATTGAGATCCCGGCCCAGTGGAAAGGCCAGAGAGTTGTGGGTATTTTTGATTTCGGCAATACAGGTGCCGGAAATAACTCCGGTTTTGAAGCTATGTGCTACATAGACGGAAAACCCTACCAGGGCGTAGATGTAAATCACAAGGAAGTATTTTTCCCGGAAGAGCTCTGCGGAAAGACAGTGAACCTTACCTTCCGTCTCTGGTCCGGACTGGAAGGAGGAGGAGTTCCTGCCGTTCAGGAGCATAAGATCCGTCAGGCAGATCTGGCCTGTTTAGATGAACTGGCAGATGATTTTTATTACATGGGCACTCTGATCCTGGATACCATTGCCAATCTGGAAGAGGGAAATCCGGTGAAGTACGATCTGAGAAATGCACTGGATCAGGCTTGTCATTGTATCGACTGGTCCTATCCCGGAAGCGAGTCTTTTTATGATTCTCTTCACCAGGCAGATCAGATATTAAATGAAAAGATCGACAAAATGGAGAAACATTCTCCTGTGAATGTTTACTGTGTGGGACATACCCACATTGATATGGCATGGCTGTGGCGGCTGAAACATACCCATGAGAAAGCTTCCCGTTCTTTCTCCACAGTACTGCGTATGATGGAAATGTTCCCGGAGTATATTTTCCTTCAGACCCAGCCTCAGATTTACGAATACATAAAAGAAGATTTCCCGGAAATCTTTGAGGAGATCAGGAAACGAGTGAAAGAAGGACGCTGGGAAGCTGACGGAGGCATGTGGGTGGAAGCCGACTGTAACCTGACCAGTGGAGAATCTCTGACCCGGCAGCTTCTCATCGGAAGCAGATTTCTGAAAGAGGAATTTGGAAAAGATGTGGAATATCTGTGGCTTCCTGATGTATTCGGCTATTCCTGGGCTCTGCCTCAGATTTTAAAGAAATCCGGTATTGACGTGTTTATGACTACCAAGATCAGCTGGAACCAGTTTAACCGTATGCCTCATGATACCTTCCACTGGAAAGGAATGGACGGTACCGAGGTGCTTACACACTTTATTACCACCCCGGAACCCTGGAACGGACCGGATTCCTGGTTCTACACTTATAATGGCCTGCTCACTGCAAAGACCGTAAAAGGTGTATGGGAAGCCTATAGTGAGAAAGCTATGAATAAAGATCTGCTGATTTCCTACGGATATGGAGACGGAGGCGGCGGTGTAAACCGTGATCTGCTGGAGGCCAGAAGAAGGATTGATAAGATCCCGGGACTTCCGAATCTGAAAACTTCCACTGCAGGAGACTATTTCCGGAAATTAAAGGAAAATGTAGAAAATACCGATCAGTATGTAAACACCTGGGATGGAGAACTGTACCTGGAGTATCACAGAGGCACTTATACCAGCCAGGCTTATAATAAGAGAATGAACCGGAAGATGGAGCTTTTGTACCGCAGAGCAGAGTGGATGACTGCTATGGCCGCCATGGGAGCAGGAAGTCTGTCCCTGGCAGCACAGGAAAAGCTGACAAAAGGCTGGAAGATGATCCTTACCAACCAGTTCCATGATATTATACCTGGATCTTCCATTCATGAAGGTGCGACCCGTTTCGCCGCATAAATTAACAAAGGGCGAGGGTTGCAATTAGTTTATCTAGTTGTGACAACAACTTATTTTCCGAGAGGTGGAATGACAGGGTAACGCCTTGAAACGCCTCCTTTGATACTCCGAATAGCGTCTCACAGTTGCACATCGTGAGAGGTTATAAGCTCGGTGAAGTCGGCTGAGAGCCACCCTAACGCGTAATGGCGAGGAACTGCGAACCAGAGGTGGTCGAGTGGATGATAGGCCGGAAGTCTATAAAATACCTATGGCGAGAATGTTACCTATACAGGGGCAACTGGCGAACTCTTGAAGGAAAGGGTCTAAAGAATGGCAATGTAGAAATGCATTGATGACGTGACGTCAGGTAAGTGTGGGTGAGTAAGACATTCGTTATGAAAATCCATGTAGTGTTACAGGCACTACCAAGCTTACAGGCTCAAAGAGAGCGCCTAAGGGTATATGTACAGATAGGAAAATAGGAACGGGGAAAGCTGACAACGATTAGGAAGTGCAATTCCAATGAGGCGGTCTGTGGTAACACAGTTTATGTCAGTGAGAGTAGGGGCAATGTACCTGCGAAGCGGTGATAATAAGCCGTGGAGGGATAGCCCCAAGTCAGATTAATTCATTAAAACTTAATAATGGTAAGAGTGTTTTGGGTTCGAGTATGACTAAGAGAAGAAATCTCCGCAGAGGAGATGACTGACCAAACGGCAAAGAAGAGAGAAAACAAGGTTTTAAGGCGTAATGAATACTACGCAATTCAAGATGTGTTTGATGGCTTATATGCAAAAAGTAAACAGGGTGCAATATTTACCGACTTTATGTCGCTTATAACAAGTCCGCAGAATATAGCACTTGCGTACAGGCGGATTAAGCGAAATAAGGGAAGTCGAACTCCTGGTACAAACATGGGTACAATCGAGCAGATAGCGGAACGGGGAAATGACATTTTGGTAGATTATGTTCAGCGAAGACTGGCAAACTACAAACCACATCCGGTTAGACGTGTCATGATTCCCAAGGACAATGGGAAAGAAAGACCACTAGGGATTCCGACCATTGAAGACCGCTTGATTCAGCAATGTATTCTTCAAGTGATGGAGCCGATATGCGAAGCTAAGTTTCACAAACATAGCTATGGCTTCCGTCCAAACCGCAATACGCACCATGCAATCAGCAGGTTTCGGTTTCTGGCATTTACAGTAAAACTTGAATATGTAGTGGATATCGACATTAAAGGATTTTTCGATAATGTAGACCACTCTAAACTGCTGAAACAGATATGGTCGTTGGGTATCCACGATAAAAATCTGCTATGTGTAATAAGCAAGCTCTTAAAAGCACCCATACAGGGAGAGGGAGTTCCGAGCAAAGGAACACCACAAGGCGGATTATGCCGAGCTCGGCATAATCCACCTTATGACGAGATAAACGTTATGTCGAGTTGCCACTGATTTTCCGCGTAAAAACGTGATTTTTGGAAATTTATCTCGGCATAATACCACATTTTGTTATTCTGTAATCATTAAAAAGAAAGGAGTCAGAAACTCATGAATCTTGAAATGATTACAGAAGGATTAAAACAACTGTTGCAGGAAAACAATTATACGCCTGCGACTATCCGCTTTTATGAAAGAGAATGGAATAAGATCCAATGCTTTCTTACGGAAGAATACGGAAATACCGGATACGACATGGAACGGGGACTTAAATATCTCGAAAACCAATACGGATTCATCACTAAATATAATGATGGAACACTTTCCCAGCAGAGAGTCCAGCTGCTCCGTGTTGTCCATATGCTGGAAGACTATCGTCTCCATCAGGTGCTTACCAGGCGATACTATGCATCCAAAAATCCCATTACGCTGAATGCGTATTATTCAGCTGCATTTATGGATTATACGGGCTTCCTAAACTCAACGGAATTGTCAGATAGTACGGTCGGACATTATAAAAGCATTTCCATGGTTTTCATGGATTATCTCCAGCAGCGGAAAATAGAATCAGCAGAAAACATCACAATGGACACCTGCAATTCTTATCTGAAAACGTTGTCTGGCTATAGTTTTAAAACCATAGAGCAGAATGTTTGTGGGATCAGACACTTCCTGCGTTTTCTTTATTCGGCCGGAATCCTTGCCGTCGATTATGCTGAAAATATCCATATGCCTGCTGTTTCCAAAAGTGCCAAAATACCTTCCGCATGGAAACTCGATGAACTGAAAGCAATGCTTGCGGTCATTGACAGGAACAGTCCTATTGGAAAACGTGACTATGCGATGATCCTTCTTGCTTGTGTTCTTGGTCTTCGGATTGGAGATATCAAAAACCTGCGCTTCCAGAACTTTAGCTGGGAAGATAAAAAGCTGTCCCTTATACAGCACAAAACACATAAATCGTTGACTCTGCCAATACCTGATGCGGTAGGCTGGGCGGTGATTGATTATATCAAAAACGGACGCCCCCGGTATTATGAAACGGACCATGTGTTCCTGAAACATATGCCGCCATTTGATCCGATCGGCAATGAAAACCATATGCAGCAACAGCTTGTAAGATATATGAGGAAAGCAGGTATCGATCAGCGTACCAAAAAGCATTCAGGATTTCATTCTTTAAGACATTCCGCCGGCTCCATGCTTCTGGAAATGGAAACACCGCTTCCGGTCATTACAGATATCCTTGGACACACCGCTTCCGATGTAACGGCTGTCTATCTGAAGACAGACTTGAAGAAACTGGCCGAATGTGTGATTTCACCGGAGGATTTCTGCCATGAATAAAGAGACCTATAACAGCATTTTTCAAAAGGAGATCCATGATCTTATCGAATTAAAACGTGCGCTTGGATTCTCTTATGAATTAGAGACGGGTTCACTGCGACGCATTGACACTTTTTTATGTGAAAACAACCTTTCTGAAAAATGTATCACCAAAGAGCTGTGTGATCTATGGTGCAGAAAAAGGACTTATGAAACCGTTACGAATCAGGCAAGCCGCATCAGTATCATGCGTGTTTTCTGCAGATATCTCAACGATATAGGTATTCCGGCATATATTCCACCCAGGGGAATCACAAAAAAACGGATAAGATATGATGCGCATATCTATACAGATGAGGAACTTCAGGGCTTTTTTGATGTAGTTGACAAAAGTAAGTCTGTGCCTGATTCCTGCCCATACCGCAGTGATGTCATGCCAGTCTTTTTCCGGATCTTATACACCAGCGGAATGCGTGTTTCGGAACTGCGTCTTACCAGGATACGTGATATCAACCTCGAAGAAGGATATATCCATGTCCATGAGGCTAAAAACCATAAAGAAAGACTTATTCCAATCCATCCTTTGCTTATAATTCAGTGTAAGGAATTAAAAGAAAAAATCCATGCTGATTCACCTGACGATGAATATTTCTTTATGATACTTCCGGGGAAGCCAATGAGCCTGGGGAATGTATATAAAAATTTCAGACGGTATCTGGAGCAGGCTGGCATCTCCCATACCGGAAAAGGGCCTCGTATTCATGACTTCCGTCACACTTATTGTGTGAACCTCCTCCGCAAATGGGCTGATGAAGGAAAAGATCTTATTGCGTATCTTCCTTATATGCGGACAATGCTTGGACATGAAAGTTTTGAAGAAACAGCGTATTATCTGAAACTTACGGCGGAACGATTCCCATATATAAAAGAGCGGATGAAGGAATCTTTTCCTGATCTGATCAAGGAGGCAGAGATCAATGAACACGAATTCTACTGATTTTGCCTGTCTGGTTACAGGATTTCTGACAGATTACCTGCCACATCACAGATGTTATTCCAAGAATACCATTCTCAGTTACAGGGATACCCTGAAACTGTTCCTACGATTTATAAAAGAAGAAAAAGGGATCTTGCTGAATTCTTTTTATATCAGGGATTTCAAACGTGAGCTTGTCATTGAATTTCTGGAATGGTATCGGAACAGTGGAGCTGGCATATCGGCTGCAAACCAAAGGCTGGCTGCATTAAAAGCATTCAGCGATTATGCACAACTGGAAAACATCGAATACATTGCCCCGTTACAGAATGTCTCCGGGATCAAAGCCAAAAAAGCAGCACCGAAAGAAGTAGCTTTCCTGACGGTAGAACAAATGTCATCTCTTATAAACAGTCCTGATATTAATTCATCCACTGGGTTCAGGCACCGGGTAATCCTGACACTTCTGTATGACAGCGGGTGCAGGGTTCAGGAATTGTGTGATATCACGATAGCCGATGTATCGTTAGGATCTGTTGCAACTGTAAGATTACACGGGAAAGGCAACAAATATCGGACAGTCGTATTGTCAGAGGCGACAGCAAAACTTGTTGGGAGCTATCTTAGCCGGTATCGCCTATACGCTGTTGGAACAGACCTGTTGGTCACTAACCGTTATCATTGCAGGATTGACCGTGATGGCATTTCCTATATCGTCAAAAAATATGCAGATGCACTTCATAAAGAAGATGCAACATTTCCGGAACATGTGCACTGCCATATGTTTCGGCACTCGAAAGCAATGCATATGTTGGAGGCTGGCATCAACATCGTCTATATCCGAGATTTTCTCGGACATGAAGATATTTCTACGACGATGGTCTACGTAAGAGCTGATAATCGTCTGAAAAATGATGCGATCAATGCGCTTGCCCCTAAAGTTACTGACGAGGCTAATCTTCCTGACTGGAGCAAAGACAAAGATCTTTTACAGTTCTTAAATTCCTTAAAATAGAGAAGTATTATGCCGAGTTCAGAAAGTAAAAATACTGATAAATCTTAAGAATACTGGACGTATCTCGGCATAACATCTATCTCGTCATAAGGCGGT
>NZ_NFHH01000038.1 GCF_002161285.1 Blautia sp. An81
AACTGTATACAGCATCACGGAAACAGCCATGCTGAACGGGCTGAAACCCTACAATTATCTCACCTATGTGATGGAGCAGATGAAAGATCTTAGTCCATTCCCGGAAAAGGAAGCTATGCAGGAACTGCTTCCATGGTCCAACAGCCTGCCGGCTGACTGCCGCAGCAAACTGAAAAAATGAGAGACTAATTTTCCCCCGGTAAATACTGGGGGATTTTCATATTTTGTCAAGATACGGATGATTACCTACTTACACGAATTGCACAATTACATTGTTTTTGGAGGCTCTGTCAGTTCTGCGATTGGACGTTTTGCAACGATTTCTAATCCCTGCATCAGCCTGTGATATTGTTCGGGAGTAACTTCCAATGCTTCTTCTTTCGTGCGTGGCCAACTGAATCCGCCAACATTTAATCGCTTGTAAAGAAGCAGGAAACCATCCTGCAGATTGCCAGCCTAAACGGCCACCTGTGCCATATTTGGCGGCCAGCCTGTGACTTAAATGGCGGTCAGCCAAGGACACATTAAGCGGCCAAAATTTCCAGTTATAATATAAGCATCTCCTGTTCAAGGGGAAATATCATAACTGGAGGTTCAATTATGGACTACAAAAGAGTATTGAGACTTCACTTTGTGAACCATCTCAGCGGTCGCGAGATCGCCGAAAGCTGCGGTGACTGCAGCAAAACAACCGTCAACGAGTTCCTGAAGCGTTTCAGAGAGAATCCGGAACTCTCATACCCTTTACCGGCAGATGTCACGAATGAATACATTGAGAGTATTCTCTATAAAAAGCCTGGTGTATCAGCGAACCAGCTTCTCTATCGGGATTTTAACAAGGAAGCTGTTTACAAGGCTCTAGCCCGCAAAGGGGAGACCCTGAAGCATCTGTGGCAGAAATACAATGCCGTAGGTGTCGTAGATGGAAAGAAGCCAATGAGCTATCGCCAGTACTGCAGGCGTTACAGCGAATGGGCTGATTCCAAACAGCTGACCTTCCACATCCAGCGTTATCCCGGTGTCAATCTAGAGCTGGACTATGCGGGGAAGCAGCTCTATCTGCATAACCGCCGGAACCCGGATGAGACCACAAAGGTCACGATCTTTATCGCTGCCCTCACCTACAGTGATTATTTTTACGCTGAGGGAATGACCGAATGCGATATCCGGAACTGGATCCGGGTCAACAATAATGCTCTGTCCTATTTTGGCGGCGTGACGCCGACGATCACCCCGGATAATTGCAAAGTAGCAGTTGCCCGGAACAAAGACTGGATCAGCCCTGTCTTGAATAAAGATTTCCAGGCATGGGCAGAACATAACAATACGGTTTTAACCCCTGCCAAAGTGAAATCCCCCCGCTGGAAACCAGTTGTGGAAGGCCACGTAAAGATCATTACCATGCACATCCTCATGGATATGGAAGACATGGTCTTTTATTCCCTGGATGATTTAAACTGTGTCCTGATGGAAAAGGTGGATGCCGAGAACCGGAAGCCTTTTGAGGGGCTCACCTATTCCCGGTATGATCTCTTTACAACAGAAGAGAAGGAGACTCTCCTGCCTCTTCCGCCCAGCCGTTTTGAATATCTTGAACGAAAGACTGTTAAAGTAGCACAAGATTTCTCCTTCACCTTCGACAAGGTTCATTATAGCATGCCCCGGAAATATCTGCGACAGGAACTTGAGATCCGGGCAGGGGAAAAAGAAATCTATGTCTATAACAAACACGGCGACTTCATCCGGACGCATAAGCGGAGCTACACACCGAAAGACTGGGTGATCATCCCCTCGGATATGCCTGCCGAATACAAAGACTATGGCTATTGGACGGTGCCTTATTTTCAGCAGAAAGCATCTGCTATCGGATCCAGCACCCGTGCTTTGATCGATGCAGTCATTCAGAAATACGCTTATCCGGTGCAGTCATTCCGAAGCTGCTTTGGTATTCTGCGGTATGCGGAGAAGTACTCGCCGGAAGCCCTGGAACGTTGCTGTAAAGACGCCGTTTTAGCTGGGAGATGCAACTATTCCTATATCTGTAACACAATCTCAACTTACCATAAAGAGCCGCTGCAAAGTACAATGCCACAGAGCAGTCCCAACGAAGATGCTGCAACAGCCGTATCCGGCGCCTACAAAGATGATGACAGCAAGTATTCCCTTAAGAACCTGCTGAAGCGTCAGGAAACGGAGGCAGGCAATGAAGAATAAGACTACTGATATCTATGAGATGTTGGACACACTATCCCTGCCGGTAGCCGCCCAGCGTTTCGCAGAACTGTCTAAAAGCCCTGAATTCGGCAGCTATACCGCTTTGCAGTTTATCCGTGAGGTTCTGGAACCTCAGTACATAGAAACACTCAACAACAGGTTTGAAACAAATCTGCGGCTCAGCAGCCT
This sequence comes from Blautia sp. An81, assembly GCF_002161285.1. Lineage (GTDB taxonomy): Bacteria > Bacillota > Clostridia > Lachnospirales > Lachnospiraceae > Blautia > Blautia ornithocaccae. The sequence goes on from NZ_NFHH01000038.1 coordinate 2,404, forward strand.
GATCAATAAAGGTGCTTTGGCCGAGAATCTGAAAACCGGCAACGGACGCATCTACAATGATGCCACCGTTGATCAGATCCTGAAATTTCATTTCGCTGAGAACCGGCAGAATGTCGGGATCTATGGAGTCACCGGTGCCGGCAAGTCTTATTTCCTGTCTGCCTGTTGTGTGGAAGCATGCAGACGTAATTACCGTTGTAAGTTCGTAGACTATAGTGACCTGCTGGACGAACTGATCGTCCTCAACCGCCAGGAAGACCTGAACAAGTATCGTAAGAGGATCAGATACTATGCACGGATCCAGCTGCTGTTCATTGATGATTTTGCCATAAGCAGGTATTCAGAAGAAGGGATCAAGATTCTGTATCATCTCATAAAACTTCGGGATGACCTTGGCACCTCCACACTCTTCAGCTGTCAGTATTCTCCAGATGAGTGGGGAAATCAGCTGAGTGACGAGAAGGAGTGTTACGGTAAGCTTGACGGAATCCGGCGAAGGCTGACGACAGGATTTACCGTACTGATTGAGAAGGCATAGCCTTCTGTGACAACAACGATCAATACTGATCAGCAGGGCGGAGCCCCTCTTGCCCTGCCGCTCTCTAAAGCCGACCGCTTAATATGGCCCTGACTGGCCGGGAAATGCGGCCCTGCTGGCCGCGGAAAGTGGCTGTTTGCACATCCTTTTCTTATCCGAATATTCGGATAAGAAAAGGATGGATTCTGCCTCTATTATAAACGTTTGGATAACGGTCGGTTTCAATGGCCCAGGGATTCTTCCGAAGTAAGAAACCTTACCCGCCAGGAATACCGATGGTTACTGGAAGGGCTGTCTATTGATCAGCCTAAGGCGATCCGTCCGGCCAGGAAGAAGGATTTTTGATCTTTGTGCAAAAGGGAGAAATTTTTTCCTGCTCTTATAGGCTGATAAAAAAACTGCGGATGACTTATCCACATGATAATGGGACAGTTAAAAGCCCCGGTGGATAACAGGCTCTATTTCTCACTGGATTGTCATTTATATGTGGAAACCATAAATTTTTTCCCAGGTAACTACCTGTAAAATCCGTCCGTTATCCACATTTTCTTTTCGTTAAAATGACGGTGGCAGTACTGCGGGAAATTCGCCTTTTTGCTGAGTTTCCGGTATAATAGGAACCAGTAAAAAGAAAGGTGGTCCCTTCATGCCGCAGTCAGAAATGGAAGCGCTCCTGCAGCTTCAGAAAGAGACAATTGAATCCCTAAGGCAGCTTGTAGAGAGCCAGCGTCTTACCATTGAACAGATGTCCAAAAGCCACGAGGAGCAGACCGCACAGCTAAACCAGACGATTGCAAATCTTAATGAAACAGTCGAATATCTGAAGAAAAAGCTGTTTGCGTCATCCAGTGAAAAATCAAACAAGGATGTATTTCCAGGGCAGATAAATCTGTTCAATGAGGCAGAAGCTGCCGCGGATCCATCGGTTCCGGAACCAACTCTGGAAGAAGCCGTCCGTGGTTATAACCGCCAGGCAAGGAAACCGAAGGCTGCCAGGGAAGAGATCCTGGCAGGACTGCCGGTGATCGAAGTCCCATGTACAGTGCCGGACGAGGACAGGAACTGCCCCTACTGCAATACTCCGATGGAAGTCATCGGGAAAAAGGTTGTCCGTGAGGAACTGCGGATTACCCCTGCAAAAGTGGAACGGATCCAGTATGTCCAGGAAGTCCTTGGCTGTCCAGAATGCAAGAAAGACGGCGCTTCCGTTATCGTTGGAGCTGAAACACCAAGCCCGCTGCTGAAGCACAGCCTTGCGTCTCCTTCCACGGTTGCTTACGTGATGTACCAGAAATATGTGAACAGCATCCCGTTATACCGCCAGGAAGCGGACTGGAAACAGCTGGGTGTAAAACTCCCCAGAGCGACACTGGCCAACTGGGTCATCAAATGCGGCATGGATTATATGGAGCCGGTGTATGAACGGCTTCACCAGCATCTGCTGAAGAGGGACATCATCCATGCAGATGAAACACCCTGCCAGGTACTGAAGGAGGAAGGGAAAACGGCACAGTCCAAGTCCTATATGTGGCTGTATGGCTCCGGAAATGACGGGCTGCCGCCGATCCGTCTGTATGATTACCAGCCCAGCCGGGGCGGATATCATGCGGAGGAATTCCTGAAAGGGTTTTCCGGATACCTTACCTGCGATGGCTTCAGCGGTTACAATAAGCTGAAGGATGTCATCCGCTGCGGCTGCCTTGCCCATATGAGTCGGTACTGGCATGATGCGCTTCCCGGGAAATCGAAGCGATCCCCGGACAAGACCCCGGCAGAGATCGGTTTCGATTACTGCAACCAGTTATTCGAACTGGAAAAGGAGTATGCGGATCTGGATGCCAATACCCGGAAAGCCAAGCGTCTTGAGACGGAGCCTGCCATATGGGAGGCTTACTGGTCATGGCTTGAAACAGTGAACCCGGCTGGAGGAAGCCGTCTGGCCAAAGCGGTGACCTATGCGAAAAACCAGAAGCCATATATGGAGAACTACCTGTTGGATGGGCGGTGCTCCATATCGAACAATATCGCAGAAAATATCGCCCGCCCCTATGCGGTAGGGCGGAAAAACTTCCTGTTCCATGATACTGTAAATGGCGCCCGGGCCAGTTCCATCATTTACAGTTTGGTGGAAAATGCAAAACTCAACAATCTGAACATCTACGCATATCTGGAGACCGTACTGCTCTATATGCCGGACTACAAAAATGAGCCCGAAGGTATAGAAGAGCTGATGCCATGGTCTGACATGATACAGCAGAGATGCCTGATTAAATCAAAAAGTTGAAGTTGGAGTGTTTTACTTCAACTATAGCTGAATACCTTGTGAAAAGATAGCCATTATTTTATTGAGCGCTTACGGTAAAGATGAAAGAAACACAGCTGGAGCTGACGGCAGTGCTGCTGAACATCAATCGGAATCATAACCGGGAACTGATGGAAGCCTGCAGGGATCTGAAAGATTATGCGGAATATGTAGACCGGGTGCGGAAATATGCCAGAGAACTGCCCTTGCCAGAGGCAGTGGAACGTGCTGTCACAGAGTGTATCCGGGAAGGAATCCTGAAAGAGTTTCTGGAGAAGAACCGGGCGGAGGTGAAGAAAATGAGTATATACGAATACGATCAGGAAAAGCATATCCGAATGGAGAGGCAGGATGCCTGGGAAGATGGAGTGCAGGAAGGAATAAAGGAAGGAATAAAGGAAGGAGAACTCCGTGGGAGAAACGCCCAGCTTAGTGAACTGATCAAGAAAAAGTTTGCCAGGGGAAAAAGTATTTCCAGAATAGCAGAGGAGTTGGAAGAAACAGAGGAGCGGATACAGGAATTGATCCGGGAATATGGTTTGGAGGAATAAAATCTTCGAAGAGGAGTATAAATTTATTCCTGCGGTCAATGAGAGAACTTGAGGAGGAGTTGCAGAACTGCTCTATGACACGGATGCTGGAAGGGAGTGTGGGGAAGATGAGAAAGAAACTTCCCATTGGAATCGATGGATTTGAAAAAATCAGGACAAATGATTTTTATTATGCAGATAAAACCCTGTTCATTAAAGAGCTGTTAGAAAACTGGGGAGAGGTAAACCTGTTTACTCGTCCCAGGCGTTTTGGAAAGACATTGAACATGAGCATGCTGAAGAGCTTTTTTGAGATAGGGAGTGACCCGGTGCTGTTCGACGGTTTAAAGATTTCGCAGGAAAAGGAATTGTGTGAGAAATATATGGGAAAGTTTCCGGTGATCTCTATCAGCCTGAAAAGTGTGGACGGACCGAAATATGATTCAGCGGTGGCAGCATTGAGAACCGTCATTGGGAATGAGGCTGGAAGATTTCGTTTCCTGCGCAAAAGCCCTAAATTGGATGAGGATGATAAAAATTCTTACAATCAATTGGTCAATGTTGAGATAAAGAGTAATACGAAGTATGATATGACGGATGCTATACTGACAGACAGTCTGCAAACGCTCTCCCTTCTTTTATACAAGCACTATGGACAGAAGGTCATCCTGCTCATAGATGAGTATGACGTTCCGTTAGATAAAGCGTTCCAGGGAGGCTACTATGATGAGATGGTGGGCCTCATCCGAAATCTGCTTGGGAATGCCCTGAAGACTAACGACAGCCTTTACTTTGCAGTTCTTACGGGATGCCTGCGGATTTCCAAAGAGAGTATTTTTACCGGTCTCAATAATCTGAAGGCGCATACGATCTCAGATTTCCGGTATGATGAGTACTTTGGCTTTACCAATGGGGATGTGGATGAACTGTTGGAATTCTATGGTCTTTCTTCCTATAAAGAGGTGATCCGGGAGTGGTATGATGGGTATTGCTTTGGAAATACAGAGGTATACTGTCCCTGGGACGTTATGAACTATTGTGACGAACTGTTGACGGCTCCATCGGCTCCGCCTCAGAATTATTGGGCAAATACCAGTGGAAATGATCTGATTTTGCGGCTGCTTGAAAAAGCGGACCAGACGGCCCGGGATGAGGTGGAAGAATTATTAAACGGGGAAGCGGTTACAAAGAGGATCAAACAGGAACTGACCTATCGGGATATTGATGACCGCTTTGAAAATGTGTGGAGTGTTTTGTACGCAACAGGATATCTGACAGGCAGGCATGTGGAACAGGAAGAGGCGGATATCTTCAGGCTCTGGATTCCCAACGGCGAAATACGCAAATTGTTTTATGACCTGGTGCAGGACTGGTTTCAGGAAGTTTCACGGACGGATTCGGAAAGGATCAATCGCTTCTGTGCAGCGTTCCTATCGGAAAATGTGTCCATGATCCAGGAAATGCTCAGCGACTACCTGTGGGATTCCATCAGCGTGCGGGATACGGCTGTGCGCAGGAACATGAAAGAGAATTTTTACCATGGTATGCTGCTGGGACTTTTGCGCAGCCAGGGAAACTGGATCGTCAAGTCCAATGCGGAGACCGGGGAAGGCTACAGCGATATTTCTATCCAGACGCCAGAGCGGCTTGGGGTCGTGATCGAGATAAAGTACGCAGATGACGGGAATCTGGAGGCGGCCTGTAAGGAAGCATTAAAACAGATCGAGGAAAAGAAATATGCAGAGGGGCTGAAACGGAGAGGCATGAAGAAGATCATTAAATATGGAATCGCCTTTTACGGGAAAGCATGTATGGTTGCGACGGTACATTCTTGTATGGAAAGCACTGAATAAGACGCAGATTCCCATGGACTGTATTATGGGAGATGTGGACTTTCTGGTAAGCCATGACCATCTTGGAATAGCCGGACCGGAAGGTCCTGCGGCTGTCGGATTTTTACACGGTGACAGAAGTTGGCAGAGAGAAAGGAGTGTGAAAAAGGTGAGAAAGAAGCTTCCCATTGGAATCGATGGATTTGAAAAAATCAGGACGAATGATTTTTATTATGCAGATAAAACGCTGTTCATTAAAGAACTGCTACAAAACTGGGGAGAGGTAAACCTGTTTACCAGGCCGCGACGGTTTGGCAAGTCCCTTAACATGAGCATGCTGAAATGTTTCTTTGAGATAGGGGGCACCCCGGAACTGTTTGACGGTTTAAAGATTATGCAGGAAGAGGATCTGTGTGAAGAATACATGGGGAAATTCCCTGTGATTTCCATCAGCCTGAAAAGTGTGGGAGGACTGACTTACAAAGCCGCATCAGATGCGCTGCGGACAGTAATTGGCAATGAATCCAAACGCTTTCGTGTTTTGCTTGAAAGCCCGTCTTTGGATGAAAAAGATAAAACGGCATATGAACGTCTTATCGATGTAGACAGACGGAGTGACGCCAGTTACGCTATGTCAGATGCTGTGCTGATTGACAGCTTGAACATACTTTCCCGGTTGTTGATGCAGCATTATGGTCAGAAAGTTATCCTGCTGATTGACGAATATGATGTTCCGCTTGATAAGGCGTTCCAGAGAGGGTACTATGATGAGATGGTAAACCTTATCCGCAGTCTCTTTGATAACGCGCTGAAGACCAACGACAGCTTGTACTTTGCTGTTCTTACCGGGTGTTTGCGAATTTCAAAGGAAAGTATCTTCACCGGTCTGAACAATCCGAAAGTACACACGATTTCGGATGTCCGGTATGATGAGTATTTTGGTTTTACTGATTCGGATGTGGACGGGCTGCTGGAATGCTATGGATTGTCCTCTTATAAGGCTGCGATCAGGGACTGGTATGATGGATATCGTTTTGGGGACACGGATGTGTATTGCCCCTGGGATGTGCTCAATTACTGTGATGAGTTGCTGGCGGATCCAAATGCCGAACCGGAAAATTACTGGGCGAATACCAGCGGGAACGACCTGATCCGCCGCTTGTTAAAAAAAGCAAATCAAAGCACTAAAAGTGACATCGAGCATCTGATCAATGGCGAAACCATCACGAAGACCATCCGTCAGGAACTGACCTACCGGGAGGTGGAGGATTCTATTGATAATATCTGGAGCGTCCTTTATTCCACCGGGTACCTGACCTGCCGCAGAAGGGTGCCGGGAAAGAGAATGGAGCTGGCGTTACCGAACCGGGAAGTTCGGGAGTTGTTTATTGACCTGGTAAAGAACTGGTTTGAAGAAACGACCCAGGCAGACTCTGGAAGGATCAGGCAGTTCTGTGCGGCGTTTCCGGCTGGCGATACGGATACGATCCAGGAGATGCTTGGCGGTTACCTGTGGGATTCCATCAGCGTGCGGGATACGTCTGTGCGCAGGAACATGAAAGAGAATTTTTACCATGGTATGCTGCTGGGACTTTTGCGCAGCCAGGGAAACTGGATCGTCCAGTCTAATGCGGAGACCGGAGAAGGATACAGCGATATTTCTATCCAGACGCCGGACAAGGTTGGCATTGTGATCGAACTGAAATATGCGGAGGACGGAAATCTGGAGAAAGCGTGCAGGGAGGCGCTTGAGCAGATTGAGGAAAAGAAATATGCACAAGGGTTGAAACGCCGGAGCATGAAAAAGATCATCAGGTACGGAATCGCCTTTTATGAAAAAGAATGCATGGCGGCGATGGCGTAAGTCGATGAAAATAGCAGAGCGTTTGCAGAAATCATGAACAGATTTAAATAATATGAGGGAAAAAAGTGACACAGGTACAGAAAACTCTTATCAATTTAGTAAAATATGCTTTAAAAAAAGATACGCTGCCAGAGCAATTCAGGGCTATGACGACAGAAGAAAAACTGGATATCATTGAATATGCTAAAAAGCAGGGGCTGTTGCCTTTTCTCCAGTATTTTGATATATTTTCAGCGGGTGATATTCGAGAAAAATTTCTTCAGCAGTTAGTCGGCTATGTGTATGCAGACGCCAGGCAGAAAGAGGAAATCAGTGATTTGCTGGATGAATTTGAGAAAAATAGAATCTTTTGTATGCCGTTGAAGGGAATAAGGACTAAAGAATATTATCCTGCCACTGAGTTAAGGACTATGGGAGATTTGGATTTCTTATATAAAAAGGAGCAGACCTTAGAATTAAAGGAAGTAATGAAGAACTTAGGCTTTGAGTATGAAGGAGAAGCTGCAAAGCATGATCACTATAGGAAGAATGGTTTGACTGTAGAAATGCATAGGTCTTTGGTGCCGGCGGAAAGTAAGGCATATCGCTATTTTCAGGACAGCTGGAAGAGAGCAACTCCCGAAAAAGAATATATATATCAAATGTCATTAGAAGACCATTATATTTATACGCTTTATCATCTGATCGAGCATTTTATCAGAGGCGGTATCGGAATTCGCATGGTACTTGATATTTATATTCTGTCCAATCAACCCCAGATAGACCACGAGTATATAAAAAACGAGTTAGAGACTCTTGGCATAAAAAAATTCGAAGAGAATATCAGACACTTATCAAAAGTGTGGTTCGAAGATGAAGCCTATAATCAGAAGGATTTAGAACTGGAAACATATATTGTCAATGGCGGTATATTTGGGAAAGAAGAAAATATGGTCAAAAACACGAAAGTCCTGTACCGTTCGGGAACAGGATTTCTGATACATACAATCTTTCCCTCATATCGATCTATGCAAACCGTATTTTCGTGGTTGCGAAGTCCTCTGTTACTTCCGGCTGCATGGGCAGTGCGGTTTAAAAATGTCTGGACAAAAAGAAGACAAAATATTCATCTTCAGTTTGAGCGGGCATCTAAAATAAAGACAGAAGAAAAAGAAATTGTTCAGCAGCAAAGAGAATTTTTTAAGAGAATGGGTCTATATTTGTGAGGATAGATTATGGAAAGTTTATGAGCAGGAGCTGTAATCCCCAAATCAGCGGGAAAAAATACAGGAAACTAAGAAAAGGAGTACAAGGAGATTATGAAGATCTTAATTACCGGAGCAAAAGGCTTTGTAGGAAAGAACCTGGTAGCATCTCTGGAAGCCATCAGAGATGGGAAGGACAGAGTCCACAAAATCCAGGGACTGGAGAACCCAGAGGACTTGGTTTTATACACTTATGATATTGATTCCAAACCGGAAGAGCTGGAGGACTACTGCAAGGATGCAGACTTTGTCTTTAACCTGGCAGGAGTGAACCGTCCTAAAAACCAGGAAGAGTTTATGAAAGGGAATTTCGGTTTTGCCTCAACTCTTCTGGATACCCTGAAAAAGTATGGAAATAAAGCTCCGGTAATGCTCAGCAGCAGCATCCAGGCCAGCCTGGAAGGCCGCTTTGCAGGAAGTGAGTACGGAAAGAGCAAACTGGCAGGAGAAGAGCTGTTCAGGAAATACAGCCAGGAAAACGGAGTGAAGGTTCTGATATACCGTTTCCCGAACCTTTTTGGTAAGTGGTGCCGTCCAAACTATAATTCTGCAGTAGCAACTTTCTGCAACAATATTGCCAATGACCTGCCCATCCAGGTAAATGACAGAAAAACGGAACTGGAACTTCTTTACATTGACGACCTGGTAGAGGAAATGTTACTGGCTTTAAACGGGAAGGAGCACAGAGACGAGAGAGATTACTGCTATTGTCCCCTTACCTACAAGGCCACTCTGGGACAGATTGTGGACCTTCTTTATGAATTTAAGGAAAGCAGGGAGAATCTTTCTGTACCGGATATGAGCGACGGATTTACTAAGATCCTTTACAGTACCTATCTGTCCTATCTGCCTACAGACGGATTTTCCTATCCCCTGAAGATGAACAAGGACGACAGGGGAAGCTTTACGGAGATTCTGCGAACAGCAGACCGGGGACAGGTTTCTGTAAATATCAGCAAACCAGGCATTACCAAAGGTCAGCATTGGCATCATACCAAAAACGAAAAGTTCGTAGTCGTTTCCGGCCACGGACTGATCCAGCTGCGGAAGCTGGGAGCAGATGAAAATGGAAAGCCTTATCCCGTGGTAAACTATGAAGTCAGCGGAGATGAGATTACTGTAGTGGACATGATCCCCGGATATACCCACAATATTATTAATCTTTCCGATACAGAAAATCTGGTTACCCTTATGTGGGCTAATGAGACCTTTGATCCCCAGAGGCCGGATACTTTCTTTGAACCAGTGGAAGAGAAGTAAAAATTCTGGGTCTAGAGAAAACGGGAGAATTCCTGACAAGGTTTCTGGAAGGAAATCGTGTGAGAACAGATAAGAAAGGGCAAGGAAATTGGAATATGCACGAGATACATGAAAAGAATAAAGGTAAATTAAAGCTTTTGACTATCGTAGGAACAAGACCGGAGATCATCCGTCTCTCTGAGGTGATCAAGCTCTGTGATGTGTACTTTGACCAGTACTTCTGTCATACCGGACAGAATTATGACAAAGAACTTTACGACTTTTTCATTGAAGGCCTGGGCCTTCGCCAGCCAGATTACTACCTCTCCGCCGTAGGCGAAAACCTGGGACATACTGTAGGAAACATTATCGCCAAATCCTATGATCTTATGGTAGAGCTGAATCCAGACGCTGTTCTGGTGCTGGGAGATACTAACAGCTGCCTGGCAGCTATTCCAGCCAAACGTCTTCACATCCCTGTCTTCCATATGGAAGCAGGAAACCGCTGCGGTGACCTGATGCTCCCTGAGGAGATTAACCGCCACATCGTAGACGTTACTGCAGACGTGAATATGTGCTACAGTGAACATGCCCGAAGATACCTTCTCTCTGAGGGAATGCCTGCAAAGCAGACTTATGTGACAGGCAGCCCTATGGCAGAGGTCCTTGCAGCCAACCTGGAAAAAATCCAGGCCAGTAAGATCTTGGAAGAGTTGGGACTGGAGGAGAAGAAATATATGCTCCTTTCTGCCCACAGAGAAGAAAACATCGACTCCGAGAAATCTTTCTATGAACTCTTTAATGCCATTAATGCTCTGGCAGAAAAATATCAGATGCCGATTCTGTACAGCTGCCATCCAAGAAGCAAGAAGTTCATAGAGCAGAGAGGCTTCAAACTGCATCCATTGGTAATCCAGCATAAGCCTTTAGGTTTCCATGATTACAACAACCTTCAGATGAATGCATTTGCCGTAATCTCCGATTCCGGTACACTGCCGGAAGAAAGCTCCTTCTTTACATCCGTAGGAAAACCATTCCCGGCCATCTGTGTCCGCACCAGTACCGAAAGACCGGAAGCTTTGGATAAAGGCTGCTTCGTACTGGCAGGAATCACCGAGAAGGAAGTCCTTCAGGCTGTAGACGTGGCTGTGGAGATGGTGAAAAACGGACATAATGGAATACCTGTGCCCGATTATGTGGATACCAATGTAAGTGCGAAGGTTGTGAAGATCATACAGTCCTATGTGGGCATTGTGAATCGGATGACTTGGAGAAAGTATTAAGGAATAGTGGCGAAGTTATAGATGACATTGCTAGAATGAAAATATTTTTGGACAGGATAGTCTAATTGGTATTGTGATTTCGTGAATACTATACTATAATTTTAATTACAAATCTTTTCAGAGAAGAGATGAAGTTAGGATATGTTGGAAAAAGACGCTTTTTTCAGGAAATTTAAGGTAGAAAAGGAATTTGAAGATTCCGATCTGGAATGGTCTGTCTTAGAGGACATCTGTGATGATTATATTTCTCGCAGAAGTGAAATAGAGGCATGTGCAAAAAATTTGGAGAATTATATCCGAAAGAATTTTAATGCTTCTTTCCACTTTATTCGCTGTCGGACTAAGGATCCAGAGCATTTGATTGAGAAAATTATACGGAAGAGGGGAAAAGAACAGAATAAGAAGTACGAGGGAATAACAATTGCCAACTACCGGGAAATTATCAGAGACCTGATCGGGGTAAGAATTTTGGTACTTGCTAAGGAAGAATGGCTTGGAATTTATAATGGGATAACGGAGTGTTTTGCATCATCAGAAAAAGAAGATCCTGTTCATTATATTGCAGAAACACCAGTAGCTTATACAAGATACGGGGACAGAAATATTTTTCAGGATAAAATATATGTAGAGCACACCAATAAAGGATACCGATCACAACATTATATCGTAAAGTTCCAGGATTATTACTGCGAGATTCAAGTCAGGACTCTGGCAGAAGAGGTATATGGAGAATTTGACCATAAGGTCAAGTATCCGTACCGGGAAGATAATAAATTCTTGGTTCGTTACACAACTACCCTTTCCCAGCTGCTGGGCTCTGTGGATGAGCTGATCTCTACCTGTTTTCAGATGGATGCAGACGGATGGGACAATTGTAGCCAGTATTATGAGGGAGATAAATATATTGACTGGAAAAATATTTCCCAAAAGACTCAGGCACAGATAAGGGAAAAAGAGTATATAGAAAATGATACATTGGATAAAATAGATATTGGAACATATTCAAATAACATTATTCTAAGAAAGGGTTAAGCGTATGTTAGCAGGAAGGGTTCACACAAATAAAAACACTGCAGAAAGAAGAAATAGATTGATCGATGAGATACTGCGGGGAGAGAAGAAAAAGGATACCCTGCCTAATTCTTCTTTTTCTTTCGACAAGGAGACGCAGGCAGCATATTTTGCACAGACACGCAGAAATATGAAGTCTGATATGGCATACGCAACTATGCATCACGGAAGCCAGACAGATGACTTGAAAGTTTCAGAGGTGATGAACAGTGGGAAGTTACAGAGAAACAGAGCGTGATTACAGATATATATTAGAAAAAGTCGGACCGGAGAAATTCCGTGAAAGATTGGATGAGATGCTGGATTCTGCGAACCTGTATATCAAAGAAGCAGGATATGAGAAACACGTGGTCTGCAATGAAAGAATTATGCTGAACGTTCTGCTGGATTATTATGCAGACATTTTTCGGTTGAAAGAGTTTCATGATATTCAATATGTGAGAACAGAAAAGATATTTGCCTATACTGCTGCATGGATTGTAAAGAGGAAACCTCTGCAGTTTATTCATGACACAGATGAGGAGAAAGATATCTTTGTTAATGAAAGATTTGCGGTTTTTCTTCTCCTTAATGAATGTCTGCTCTGCGGCGAAAAGAGATTTGTAGCAAAAGAAAACAAGCAGAAGCTGGATGAATATATTGACCTTCTGCTTTATTATCTGAAATATAGAGAGTGCAATCCTCAGGTACTGGAACTTGCCATAGAATCTTTTAAGATGGGAACTTTGGTAGAGTAGTAATAATGTACTTCCGGTTCTAGAAAGATAGCTGTAAAATAATAATGCGATTAGACATAAAATGCTCCAGCCCTTTGCAAGCTGGAGTATTTTACTATACACTATATACGAGAATTAGAAAGGCAGGGCTATCTTGTAAAAGCTCAGAGCTAGTCTGTGCTTCTACGCTCTATATTTCACTGCCGACAGCCGATGCCGTGACTGCCATTATAGGTGAAACTTGGAGCTTAGGAAATCTGAAGGAATATTTGGCGCTTACTTAAGAGGATAGAATAATTACAAGAGAAGGGGGAAGGTATGGACTCAAGATTTAATCATACGGATATGGATTTTAAAAATATTATTATAAAAAGACTGTATATAAAATGTACTGTTCTGATTAGTTTAGTGATATATGTTGCCATTATGATTATATTTGGAATTCGGGGAGAGCTTTGGGCGATTGTGGGGTATTTAGGGATTTTAGTGGATTTAGCGTATACAATTCATTTTACGTCTAAAAATCCGTTTCCTTTTTCCGTCTCTTCCCAGGATTATGAAGCAATTTTAACGCTATTGAGCAATAGCGATAAAATGAAATGTTTTCAATATACAGAAGCGTTATATACTTTAAGCCCAATATTGGACAGGCTTCTATATGAAAATAAGCAGACAGATGAGTATTATCATAAAAATTTATCTTTGTTACAAGCATTATTACACCATAAGAAATCAGTATTATCAAAAGAAAAGGATATATTTGCAGCTAAGTGTAAAGAATTATTGTATGCATATCAGGAAAAATCTGAGAAGCTTCCATTTAACTATGAGGATATTAACTTAATTAATGTGGAAAAGAAAAAGTGGTTTTCTTATATGACTAGCTTATTTCCAGGAAATATAGTTACAGGAATTATTATAGCAATATTAGGTGCTTATTTTATTTATAAAATTATTATTACGTTATTAAGCATAAAGAATCCGGAATTCTTGGAAGAAAATTATCTTCACTATTTTATATATAATGTGGGGGCAGATTTAATTGCGACTGTAACTTTTGTAATTGATTATATTCGATCACGTAACCACAATAGTGGCAACTCATGAGTATGTAGTGTGGGCAGAAATTTAATGAATGTTCTAGGGACCTTCTTTTGTTTACCTGAATTCCAGACTTTGGAAATTATCCAGAAAAATAAAAGAGTGTGAGAATTCCCTGTTGAAAACCACCTCATAAAGCAACATAGAGTCGCTGAAAAAATAGGGCTGTAAATAAAAGGATAATGCCGAATCTTTTATAGCAGTTATTAAGGAAGGAATCTATGGTGAAAATATATTTAGGAAAGATTGCCTAAATATATTACTGATGTGTAATTACCAGTTAGTATTTGAAAAAGCAGTACAGGAGAGAATGTGATGTTTTCAGAGTTTTTCTGCAGTTGTTTTTTGTATCCGGCCATGTATGATGGAGCAAAGCTTGGAGCTGGAAAGATATGGAGTTTGCTTTCAGATAAGAAAAAGAGCGGCCAGTTATCTTCTACAGATATAGAATTATATAATCTGATAGAAAAGGTTTCCAGAAAACTGGCTGGTAGCTATTTGGATGATAGTATTTATTCTGTATGTGAGATATTGTGTAATACATGGCTGAGAAAGAGAAGTTTTGGGCTGGAAGATATCCGAGAAGCATTGAAACTGATAGGAATAGCTCATTCTAAAGAGGAACTTGTTTTATGGAAGGAATCTTTAGATCAGGAAATTGAAAAAAATCAAAAGCTGTTCAATTCTTTAGTAAGATGCAAATTAGAGGGTCTAACTTATTTACAGGAGCAAAGCGACAAGAATATAGTAGTAAAAAAGCCTGTAATGGAATTGGAAGAAAATATAGATGTAATGAAAGATCCCCCCATATTTTTTACAAATATAGGCAAAGAGAAAACAGTATATGCTGTTGTACCAAAGAAAGATGGACTTAAAATATGCATAAAATTTGAGCCTACGAGGATCAGACCGGAAATTCCTGATTATGGAGGGATTTGCTGTCTATTTTCGCCTCCGGTCAGCATTGTGTCAAAGCAGAGAATGAAGGTTTCTTTAGAATTTTTAGACAGAAATATTAGTCAGATAACATTGGAATTAAAGAAAGCAGGACATACAGAGCCGGATGATGAGAAAAAATATGTGATAAAGAATCAACAGGTTAGAAACAGGGAATATATATTTGATCTCAGTGATTGCCCTGTAAAAATCAAAGAAGAACTGTCTGAGATTGTGCTGGCAACTGATGCGACAGATTTTTGTGATGAAAATTGGTTGTATGCGGAGATTCTTATACAGCAAATTGCATTTGCTTAAAGGAAAGCTTATGGAAAGCCATCCGACCTTGCTGCCTGCAGCTTAGGATCGCTATACCAGTTATTTGCAAAGGAGAAAATATCATGAAATTACATCTGGCAGGTAAGATTATTGTATCTATACAGATCCTGCTTTCGGCAGTACTTTTATTGCTGCTGAAAATAAGCGGATTTGTTCCTGAAACTTACTTCTTTATTCTGCTGATCATTCTTGCAGCGATGGCAGTCTTTAATATGTTCCTGCAGTTTCGGAAGAGCAGGATTTTCATACTGGGGATCGTGTTGAGTATACCGATCATCGCCTTTTCCGTCCTGGCAATAGCAGGTGTGCTGTATGCGGTCAGATTTATGGACAGGATTGCCGGCATTGACTACCAGACTTACGATATGGTAGTGGTAGTAAAAGCCGAAGACAAGGCCGAACAGCTTCAGGATATTGCCAATTATCGGTTCGGGATACAGACTGGTTCTGATACAGAAAATACGGAAAAGATGATCCAGGATATTGAGACAAATCTTGGAAGGGCTGTAAAGATCCAGGAATATGATAATATCCAGCAGGAGGCCCAGGCTCTGTTATCCGGCAGAGTGGAGGCGGCAGTTTATAATAATGCCTTTTCCGGAATCCTGGAAGAATACATAGATGGATATGCGGACCAGGTAAAGGAAATCTACAGATACGGGGTGGAGGTCCCGGTGGAAGCAGATTCCCAGGAGCCTGAGGATACTCAGGAATCTTTTAATCTTTACATAAGCGGGATTGATGTGGACGGACCTATTTCCACTACCAGCAGAAGTGATGTGAACATCATTGCCTCTGTAAATCCTCAGGAACATAAGATTCTTCTTACTTCTACCCCAAGAGATTATTACGTGACTATTCCCGGTGTATCAGGAGAACAGAGAGACAAGCTGACTCACGCGGGGATTTACGGAGTGGACAAGTCTATGGAGACTCTGGAAAAACTTTACGGCATAGACATCACCTACTATGTGAAGGTGAATTTTACATCTGTTGTGGCCATCGTAGACGCCCTGGGAGGCGTAGATGTGGATTCCCCTTATGAATTTTCAACCTCTGAGTATCACTTTAATCAGGGAGTAAATCATCTGGACGGAGATATGGCTCTGGCATTTGCCAGAGAAAGATACAGCTTTACCTCAGGCGATAATCAGAGAGGCAGGAACCAGGAGATCCTTTTGACTGCTTTGATCCAGAAAGCCCTGAGCCCTGCTATTCTGCAAAGTATGGGAAGTCTTATAGACACCCTGGGCAGCAGCGTAGAGACCAACATGAGCCGGGAACAGATGACGGCTTTGATCAGCCGACAGCTGGCGGAGGGAAGCCAGTGGACTATAGAATCTACAGCTGCCATAGGGGCGGGAGATACCCAGGCCTGTTATTCCTCAGGGAGCCAGCCCTTGTATGTAATGTGGCCCAATGAGGACTCTGTAGAGAATATTAAGGCGAAGATAGAGGAAGTTATGAAATAAAAGATAATTTAGGGTCTTCACATTTTCCGTAGCAGACAGTAAAATAAAATTGGAATAAAAAAGAAAGCAGTGTGTTATTATAAACGCATATGAGAAAACGGTAATATGAATTCAATAATTGAAAAAATAACCCTATATGATTTTTTTGGATACTTGATTCCGGGATCTGTTTTTATGTCTCTATTGTTAGTTCGGCTTATTCAGGAGCTGGGCAGTGATGGGCTGACAGATCTTAAGGATTTTAAATCTCAGCTTACGGTGCTCTTTTTGCTGTGGAGTTTTCTGAGCGGCTTAATTTTGTCAGAACTTGCAAGAGTGATTTCAGACTTTGCCGATAAACGAGGATTGAAAGACAGATATGTGAATTCAGTAAAAAAAACTGCAAATATTGATGGATCTATGCTGAAAGAAGCTATAAAAAAAAGTAAGCTTGTGGAAAATGGAGATTTGATTCAAAATACCGACCTTTTAAACTATCTTCCAATGATCTATGGAACTGTTCAGTCAGATGAAAAATATAAACGACTGCACAATTATGCTTCTTCTGAAACGATGTATAAAAATTTGACGGCGGCAGTTCTTTTAGGTGGGATACCGGAAATCCTTTTTTTGCCACAGAAACTTCAATGTGGGATTATAGCGGGTATTGTTGTGGTCTGGATTCTTTCTGTAATCCTTCTAATGCGCCGATACTATAGGTTCCGGATAAAGAAATCTGCCTATTCTTTGATTTGGTTTATTGAGAAATACCAGAGCTGCTTTACAGCAGAAGAACAGAGAGGGAATGAAGCATAATCTGTATAAAAATGAAAATATTGGATATATGTTTTTTGTGATATTATAATAAAATGATGTTTTTTACATTGTTTTTTTGTTAAAAGCGTTGAAAAAAATATTGTGATGTTTTATAATTGAATCGTCAGTTTTTGGCCTAAGAAAAAGCATAGTATAGTATTTACAGGAGACAGGCGACGAAGAAGTTGGTATACCAGCGACAGACCTGTCTTTTTTAACATTTCTCCAATTGAAAGAACATAAATTTATTCCCATAATAATATAAATTAAGAGATGCAAAAAAATAGTACTTTTTATTTGCTTATAATTGAGTGATCAGAGGCAAAGTATCGACTTTTGAGAGCTGCTTTATATTGAGACGAAAGGACGTATGCAATGAAGAATTTTAAATCCATAAAAATTATTCATAATATTGAGAATAGGATTGAATTTCTATTTTTTGCGGAGTTTTTTCGTCTATGCGGCATTTTCGTAGGGGAGTATATTTATTATGCTCCTGAATATGCAGAAAATATAAAGAGCGGGGAAATAGATGATGAAGATAGTGTCAGAGAGATTGAATATGCCAGAGAGCCTCAGGACGAATGTGATGCAGAGTTATATGTAGGATTAGATATCAGCGATTCTATGGGGATTTTTTCGAACAATACAGTTTTTCTGAGAAAGAGCTGGGATTTTGTTTTGGGGAATGAATATTCAAAACATTTTTCTGAACTGGAAAATAACATCCAAGAAGAAATACTGCGTCTTATACTAAAGGAACTTGCGGGCGTTTTGGAGGAAAAAGGTATTCCTCTGGACTTGAAAACTTTTAATAAGATTGGGTATATTTATGTGAAATATCATTTAATGAAATATTTGGCTGATATGCAGTATTTCAGGGTGTATTGCGACAGACATACAAGAGCGTTGGACGTCTTTTCTAATGTAGAATCTGAATTGCGGGAGATATGTAATAATACTCAGGAAAATAATAGGTATTATAATTACGCGAGGATATATTGCGCATCAAAGGCCAATTCGGCAGGTATATATAACAGGATAGGAATTCCATATGCTGTGGAGGAGCTGGTAAATGAGTGCAGAAAGCTTATTAATTCAGAGACCGATTTCAGCAATGCAAGTGTTTTATTAGGGCTTATATATGAAAATCTGCCTCAGTATAGTCACGAAGCAATCAAAGCATTTGAACAGGCATTAGAAACGGTAGAACCCTATCGATATGCATATCACATTTACTATTGGCTGGGAAAACGTTATGAAGTCTATGACTCAAGGCTGAAATATGCAGAAAAAATGTATTTGCGGGCCAATGACCATAAAGAGCGTTTTCGTAATTTTTATAAGCTGGGTATGATTAACTTTAAACTGGATCAATATGAAGAATCTGTAGAATACTTTAAAAAAACACTGCAGCAGTTGAATTTAAAGAAACAGGAGCAATATTTGGATCCGTTGGAGATAAATTATTATTATAAATCCAGCAGTATGATCAGTTATATTTACTGTTTTTGCAGAGAAGACCCTGAAAAAGCAATAAAATATAGTAATAAGGCTATAAAACTTATACGAAGCTTGGAGAATAATCGTTATTTTAAGGATTTTTATAATAATGAAGCAGACACATATCAGAGCATAACCAAGGAACAGATCAATGAAAAAAAGATATATCAGTACCTATCTAGATCTTACAGAAAGCTTGGCAAGATAGAAGAAGCAGATAAATGGAGACAGAGAGCAGGAGAAGAATAGCTGAATGAAATGAGAAAAGAAGGTAGAGATACCTTCTTTTTTTGATAAAAGGGAGGAAAAAATGAGCGACAAGTATGGAAGAGAAAGATTATTAATCATAGACGGAGAACTGGCAGAAGAAGAACAGAAACAGGAAATCCAGTATCAGTTGTATCATGACTGCTATATGTATGCGCTGAGGAGTATTTTAAAAGATACTCTCTGGAAAATTGAGGAACCACAGGAAACAGCAGAACCCTTATATCCCAGAGAGGTTAACAACATTATTTCATTTATTGGTGACAGGGGAACAGGAAAAACTACTGTACTTCGAGAATTTTGTTGGCTGCTGCAGAATTTTCGGAGCGGAAGGAAGAGCAGCTGGATCAATAGTATGCCCCTTGATGAAGAGGCAAAAGAACGCTTGCTTAGGATAGAAATTAATTTCACGGTACTTTCACCTATTGATGCCTCTCTTTTAGAAGAAAAAGAAGACCTTTTCGAGTTGATTTTGGCAGGACTGTTTGAAAAATGTGAAGAACTATGGCGGGGAGGCTCTTATACTTATGAAAACAGATATTCAAAAACAAGGGAAATGCTCCTGAAAAAGTTTGGAGAGGTATACAGAAATCATAAGAGTGTAAAACAGGGAGACAGGCAGGAGGATCCGGGCGAATCAGTTGTTACCCGGCTGCGGACAATGGCCAGCAGTAAGAAGATCCAGACTGCTTTTGGAGAATTGATTGACAGTTTTTTTCATCTGGTAGAAGGCGGAAATACAAATCGGGCGGTGGATTACCTGATCATTGTGATAGATGACCTTGATCTGAACCTGGAACACGGATTCCAGATGCTGGAAGAGCTGCAGAAATACCTGACTCATTCCAATGTCATTATTTTAACAGCTTTGTCATATAAACAGCTTTCTCTCATTACAGAAAGTCATTTTGTTAAAAATATCGGGTATTCCGCTGGAGGCAAGAATCCGGAGGAACTGGCATTACATGGCAGAGAACTGGCAAAAGATTATCTGGATAAATTAATTCCTGTAAATAACCGTATTTATATGCCGGATATTTATACAAAGTCCCAGGATATTGAGATCCGGAACGATAATGAAAAAAAATCCATACAGGCAAAAAAATATATAATGTTGAAAAATGCAGGGAAAATGCATATCTACTATGATGGTTTGGGAATAAAAAAGCATTTCGTTGAGAAAAGGACAGTCAGGACACTGCTTTCTTCTGTAGAATTTTTAAACTCTCTGGCTACAGTAGACTTTTCAGAGGCCAGAATGATAAAAGGAAAGGTTCTTTCTGGTGTATCTGAGAAGAATTTTGAAAATGTAAAAAAGTTACAGAAGAAACTGGTTCGTGCCTATGGTAGAAACTATGAGAGATATAATGCAGATATACAGGAACGGATGATATTCGAGAAAACAGATGAACAGCAACGACGATTTTTTGATGATCTGATGGGAATACAATTGACAAGAAGAGGAAGATATGTAGCGGCTCTTAAAGCGGAAAATTTTAAAAGCTTAGCGCTAAATGGGAATGCACTTTCTATTTCTTACTATTATGGTGATTTGCTGGAATGTATTTATACCTGGGGAAGAAGAAGAGAACAGGATAAACCTCTTATACATTGTATTATGGCATCTTTTACTTCAGAAATGGTTCATGAATATATCTGTTATATGTACTCACCTGATGAAACAAAGAGGAGCAAGTCAAGAAGAAAACTGGAGCATTTCCTGGGTGAGGGATTTGGCAATGATTGGACAGGAAAAATGCTTCCGGTGCGTATTTCAGAAGAGATTTTTTCTTTAGCTTTTTTCAGAACCGTAGAGTTTCAAATGATAAATTGCTATTTTCCCTTGGAAAGACTCTATACATTTCTTATGCAATTGGAGACTGCTGCATATTCTATGAGTGAAAAGACTTGGCAAGAGAAATTTATCAAAGAAGTCGGAGAGGCAGTAGCAAAGGACTTTGAAGAAAATAAAGCAATATGGAGCCTGCAATGCATGGACATGTTGTTTGAGAACGCCTGTCTGAACCAGCAGCAAATGCCGGCACTTTCCTTTTCCTTTAATATATTCGAGCGCACTTTTATTTCTCTTAGTAAGAATACTCCTCAACCGCATAGAAAGGGATTAGTGCTTCGGGTAGGAATAGATACGCAGCAGGCGGATTTTGACATATTGGGATTTGTTAAGAAGTCAATTGCGCCTCAGGAAGAGCAAAGAGAAAAGTATAAAAAAATATTCGAAGATATATCAGCGGCAATTTACAAATATGTGGCAGAATATGTTAGGCTTGAGAATGCTGTGGGGATAGAGGAAAAACTGACGAGAAAGCTTACTGCACAATTAAAGAAACAGTCTATATTTGAAAAATTTAAAACTGCGGACGCCATTGCATTTCCGTTTTATGATTTTGATCTGTCCTATAATATAATAAAACGGGTGCGGGATAAATGCAGCAGATCGTTTACACAACCAACACTTTTACAGGATATTGTAAAAAATATTGTGAAGATTTATGGATTTATTGAAGAAGAATTGACCAGTGAGGAAAATTATTATGCGGAGAAGAATCCTGGCAGTAGTTTTCCTTATCGTCGAATGTTTTCTGAGTATCCATATATTGCCGCTATGAAAAAATTAAAGGACAATGAGTTTTTTGTGAGAATTTTACAGAACAATATTAAAGCTGGAATATCTCCCAGTATACCGGAGACAGAAATAAATGATTAATCTAGCGGAGGAATCATAGTGCATAATCTTGACAGTATATTGAAAATATACTTTAAAAATACCACGGCAAAAGAGGTTCTGGAAGGAACTGTATCATATAATAAGTACCCGCCGGAAGTTTTCCAAAAAAAGGCTATGATGTATATGAAGCATTACAGTGATACGGAAAATGAAGGTTTATATGAATATGCACAGGAATATTTTCATGCCTATGCAGAGGGCGCTTTCAGACAAAGGGAAGAAAATGTATTCTGTGCATTGGCAAATCTTGCAGATAATCTGCTTATCATGCAGGAAAGCAAGGTAGTATGCAGATATGAGCGATTTGTCAGATGGAGAGATGTGACGACAGATATTGATGAAACGAATTTAATATGCGCATTTCTTGCTCAGAGAACTGCGTCTGGTATGGAGTGCTATCGGACTTTCTTATGGGACAACACAATTGGACATAATAATACGCAGCTGAACAGAATCTTGCAGAGAGGACTTGCAGATAATCATTTTCATCTGTTTGGCTCAGCCCCTGTTTTTGAATTGAGCTGGATTCAGCTTATGCAGAATGTAAATGATAAGCGAATACGGGACCATCTGAAAAAAATTGACAGAGCCAGAAGATCCAGCTATACATATAACAGTGTTCAAGACATAAGACCTTCTTTGGAATCTCAACATCTGCAGGCAGTATTGATCCGGGCTGTGTTGACATTGCTGCTTTGGGAGGAACAGGGACTGATAAGTTCGGCCAGAAATCTATTGGAGAGGTATGGGTATGCTGACCATGCGCTGGGTGCTATCCTAAGACAACAGAATTTCCTTATGGACGAAAAGAGTAATATTCAGGCGCTGACAGAGGACATTAAGAATATTGCAGCTTATGGAACGAAGCTGGGGGATTACGATTATGCATTATATGGAACGGGGTGCAATGCAGATGATCAAGAACTTCCTAACTTGATTTTTTCAGGCGATAGATGGCTTATTTATAGTCTCTTAAAAGGGTTGTACAGCGAAAAGCGTTATAATGACAGAGTCTATGATTGGTTGTATGCATATCTGCTCATCAAAGCAGATATACGTTCAGAGATCGTTCAGATAAATGATAATATAGGCCTGGATAATTTTATTGTGTACAGCAAGAGAAAATCAGGATTTCTGAACGGTAAAAATATGGTAAAAAATATGATAGAGAATGCTGTTTTTTCTGATAGAAAAAATATGAAAAGCCTGGAAATCCGCATATCGCCTCAAAACACGGCATATGAAAATGCAGTTATGATTTCAGAATACATCAGAATTATTGGCCGGACAGATGGATATAGACTTTCTTCAAAAGAATGGTTCTATTTTGTTTTCCATTTTTCAAAGTGCCAGGATCAACTGCCTGACAGAGAGAACTATACCGGCGAATCCTGCAGGCACTATCAGAAAAGGACCAGTCTGAAAAGGCAGGCACATCAGATTATCCGATTTAGAAATCAGTACCCTGGGATTGCTGGAAAAGTTCTGGGGATTGATGCCTGCTCTCAGGAAATCGGATGCAGGCCGGAAGTCTTTGCAACGATTTTCAGAAGGCTGGGACAACATGTATGCGAAGAAGGGCTGGAATATGAAGTCCCGCAATTAAAGAAAACCTATCATGTCGGTGAAGAGTTTCTGGATATAGCAGATGGTTTACGGGCCATTGAGGAATGTGTGCGCTTCCTTAATATGCAGTGCGGAGACCGTATAGGACATGGGACTGTTTTGGGAATAGACGTCCGTTCCTGGTACAAAGTAAAACATAATACGATTATTATTCCTGTACAGGACTATCTGGATAATGTTGCATGGATGTATAATAAAATAATAGAGTTTCAGATAGAAGGCTGTGATATCCTCAGAGATTATCTTAATAAAGAATTTGATTTTTATTTTTCAGAACTGTATGAAAAAAATATCAGAAGCCAGCATCTGACCGGCAATAATTTTAACATATATAATTATTATAATGCATGGAAATTAAGAGGCGATGAGCCAAGCCTTTATATTGACGGCAGATTCTCAAAAGAAAGATATCAAAATGCAGGCCGATATGTTGTTGACCATTTACACAGAGAAAACAGAGTTTTGAGGCATAATGAGGAGTGCAGCCTGTTGTATTACTATTACCACTACTCCTGGGATATCCGTTCACAGGGAACAAAGAGAAAAGAGATACATATACCACAGTTCTATATTGACGGAATTGAAAAACTGCAGAAAGCTATGCAGAATTTTGTAAGTGAGAGAGGCATAGGAATAGAGACGAATCCAACTTCCAATTATCTGATCAGTGTAATGAACAGCTATGAAGAGCATCCCATATTAAGATTTTATAATAAAGGTCTGGATGCTGACTATGAAGAGAAAAATACATGTCCGCAGCTGTTTGTATCTGTCAATACAGATGATAAAGGAATATTTCGCACCTCTTTGGAAAATGAATTTTCTTATTTGGCTGCCTCTTTGGAAAGTGAGGAGAAGCCTAATGGAGAAAAGAAATATAATCGGCAAATGGTCTATCAGTGGATTGATGATATAAGGGAAATGGGGATTGAACAAAGTTTTTTAGGCAATGTTGAAGAAAATTGAAGAGTACTGGAGTTAAGGGGAAAATGATATCAGAAAAAAATAATGAACAGGAATGGGATCTGATTCTGTACCCGGGCAAATCCAATCTTATTTCAGACATAAGGGAACTCTGGCAGTACCGGGAACTGATTCTGCTCCTGGTAAAGAAAGAATTTAAGATCATGTATGCCCAGACCATGCTGGGACCTGTATGGCTGCTGCTGACACCTTTGATGTCTTCTGCCGTTCTAAGCCTGGTCTTCGGCATAGCGGCAGGAATTTCTACGGATGGTATACCACAGTTTTTGTTCTACTATCTGGGTAATATTTTGTGGCAGAATTTTTCGGGCTGTGTCGTAGGGATTTCCAGAGTTTTTATATCTAATACAGGTCTCACAGAAAAAGTATATTTTCCAAGACTGTGTATGCCTATCAGTATCGTGCTGTCCCGGCAGGTGCGTTTTGGAATACAATTTGCTTTATTCATTATTCTTTATTTTCTAGGCTTTCAAAATTCTGGGGGAATTCAGAGTATTTCTTTTATTCCACTGACATTGTGCCTTCTTTTGGAAATGATGGCTTTAAGTCTGGGCACAGGAATTTTTCTGGCGGCTTTTACTGTAAATGCTAACTTTGCAAAAAAGTTACACTGTTATGAAGTGACTTTTGTCAAGAGGTAAATGCTGTATCTCACAAACTTTTTCTTGACCATCACATTTGTGTAATCTGTCAGCATCTGGAAGGAGCTCTGATTTAACAGTTCCCGGCATATGGCCACTCTGTTATTCGTGGATTGGTTACCGACAGGCTAATGGTTCCGCCGTGAGCCCTGCGATCTAAAAGCGTGGATCACCATAGTGCCAACATAGTGTAAACGCAGATGGCTCGAACCTTACAGTGATCACAGCTCCTTTCAGATACTGACAGATATTCAATTTTATTGTTCTGGCAGCAAGCTGCACTCTACTGCTGATTGCTGCTTGATTACGCTTTACGTCAAGGACGGATGGCTGTCAAGGGCCGCGAAGCGGTCTATTTTACCCTTGACTGACAGCCGGCATTGATGTACCTTTCCTGGAACTGATGCTGATGTTTTCTGTCATCATGCCCCAAATGAAGCATGCAAGTTCTCTTGCTACAGCTGCGACTGCTACATTCTTCTTCTTTTCATGGCGGATCATTTTATAATACTTGCTCCGAAGCCGGGTATTCGCTTTATCGGCATATGCGATTACCTCTGCGGGCTGTCCGCTTTGTCTTGAACGGAGTTCTTTGGATTTATGTCCGATGGCCCCTTTACAAACGCCTTTTGAAGCTTCGATTAATAGGCGGCGCAGGTGTGTGTTTCCTGCTTTGGATATACCAAGCCGGTTTACTGCTAACTTTGCAAAAAAGTTACACTAAAGGTCTTCTGACGCTCCTCACACTTCGAGAAACGTCATAAGCTCCTGCATACTTTTACCGCTCCTGCGGAAGGCATTCATGATCTGTTTTG
>NZ_NFHH01000039.1 GCF_002161285.1 Blautia sp. An81
CATTGGCTTATCATCAGTATAAGAGGATGAAGACCTGTATGTAATGGCTTTTTTAATTTGACTAGGATTGGCTATTTTAGCCTGACACTAGATGGTTATTTTAACCCGACGCTAATAGCGACAAAGGAGAATGACAGGATATGGTGCAAAAAAAACAGGAAATTACCTATAGGGAACTTAGAAAAGAGGACTATAGACAGATGGAAAGAATCCTGGGAGATACCTGGGGATTCAGCCGTAGATGTAAAGATCAGAAAGTGGTAAGGCTGTTGGAAGAATCTTATTGGGCAAGTCTGCTTACTCAGGAAAATTTTGCCAGAGTGGCCCTCATAAATGGAAAGCCTGTGGGAGTGGTTCTGGCAAGAAAAGAAGGAAAAGGACGAAAAAATTTTACTATGAATTTTCGTGGACTTTTCTATGGGATACGCCTTGGACTCAGCCAGGAAGGACGGAGCAATCTGAAGCTTTTCAGGGAACTGAACCGCCAGAACCGGCAAATGTTTAAAGAACAGGGAGAAAAGTTTGATGGTGAGCTGATCTATTTAAATATTCTCAGGAGCAAAAAAGGAAAAGGTATGGGAACTCAACTCTGGGAAGATGCGAAAGCATTTATCAAAGAAAATGGAGGCAAGAATTTCTTTTTCTTTACAGATACAACCTGTGACTATAAATTTTATGAGAAAAAAGGATGTCAGAGGATCTGTGCCTCTGAGAAGATTGTGGATATAAGCGGACAGAGAAAGCATCTGGAAATGTTTATTTATAAATATGAATTATAATTGCCGATAAGGCAGGAGGATGAATTTTATGGAGAAGTGGTCAAGGTTTAATTATCAGCCATGTCTGCCCCTTGGAAAAGAGGGTGCAAGAGTGACAGGATGCAGGGAGCATATTGAACTGTCGAGAAATGCAGCAGGAGAGGGAATGGTGTTGCTGAAAAATGAAGGATCTCTGCTTCCCTTCTGTAAAGGACAGAAACTGGCAGTTTTTGGAAAGGCTGCAGTGGACTATGTAAAGGGCGGCGGCGGAAGCGGAGACGTGACCGTGGCTTATACCAGAAATCTTATGGAAGGTCTGAGGATTAAGGAGCAGGAAGGAAAAGTGGAGGTCTTCTGGCCTGCTGCAGGGTATTATGAAAAGGAAATTCAGGCTCAGTATGCAAAGGGCTACTGTCCGGGAATGACTCTGGAGCCGGAAGTTCCGGAAGAGCTGCTGGGACAGGCCAGAGCTTTTACAGATACGGCTGTAGTGACAATCTGCCGGTATTCTGGAGAAGGCTGGGACAGAAAGAGTATTGCAGATAAAGCTTTTGCAGGAGGTGATCAGTCTCTTGCAAGACTTTCTGCCAGCATTTTTGAGAACGGTGATTTTTGTCTGACCGAGGCAGAAAAGCAGATGGTGGAGAAAGTGAAAAAGACCTTCCCTCATGTAGCAGTAGTACTGAATGTAGGCGGTATGATCGACACTTCCTGGTTTAAGGAAGATAAAAGTCTTTCCGCTGTGCTTATGGCATGGCAGGGGGGCATCGAGGGAGGATTGGCAGCTGCGGACATCCTTTGCGGAGACGTAAATCCTTCTGGAAAACTGACGGACACCTTTGCGCAAACCCTGGAAGACTATCCATCTTCTGAGGGATTCCATGAGTCTCTGGACTATGTGAATTATGAGGAAGATGTCTATGTGGGATACCGGTATTTTGAATCTTTCCCACAGGCGAAAGCAAAAGTCATTTATCCTTTTGGATATGGCCTTTCCTATACGGAGTTTGAAATCTGTACAAAGAACATTTCCGTAGAGAATGACCAGGTACGTGTTAAAGCAGAGGTTACAAATTTAGGGCTTCGCCCAGGAAAAGAAGTGGTCCAGGTATATTATAGCGCACCTCAGGGAAAACTTGGCAAACCGGCCCTGGAGCTGGGAACTTTTCAGAAAACCCGTCTGCTGGCAGCAGGAGAGACCCAGACTATGATCCTGACATTTTCAGTATCGGATATGGCTTCTTTTGATGACCTGGGAAAAGTCAGCAAGTCAGCCTATGTTCTGGAAGGGGGAAATTACAGCTTTTATGTGGGAAATTCTGCAGAGAATCTGGAAAAGTGGAGAGAAGACTGGGTACTGAACGGAGACCGTATTGTCAGCCAGCTGACCAGTAAATCTGCTCCATATAAACTGCCAAAACGTCTTACCGGGGACGGCTCTTATGAGATGCTTCCGGAAAGAGAACAGATTCAGGAACCTCTGGGACTTCCAAAGCAGGATATGGACCGCTTAGAAGGAATGGAACCTGCAGACAGGGGCTATGGACAGATGCTGCGGGAAGAAATAGAAAAATCCGGAAAACATATGCTTTCAGAAGTGGCAGAGGGAAAGATTACTCTGGATACATTTATGGAACAGTTGTCTGATGAAGATCTGGCTCATCTTCTTGGCGGTCAGCCAAATACCGGTGTAGCTAATACCTACGGTATGGGAAATCTGAGAGAGTATGGTATTCCCAATGTGATGACGGCAGACGGTCCTGCAGGACTGCGGATCAGGCCTCAGTGCCGCGTGTATACCACAGCCTGGCCCTGTGCCACGATGCTGGCCTGCACCTGGAATACAGAGCTGGTAGAACAAGTCGGAGCAGCAGGAGCAAGTGAGGTAAAGGAAAACAACATCGGAATCTGGCTGACACCGGCTATGAATATTCACAGAAGCCCTCTCTGCGGAAGAAACTTTGAATATTATTCAGAAGATCCTCTGGTAGCAGGAAAAATGGGAGCAGCTATGGTACGTGGCATCCAGTCTCAGCATGTGGCTGCATCTGTAAAACATTTTGCCTGCAATAATAAGGAATCAAACCGTAAAGACAGTGATTCCAGAGTCTCAGAAAGAGCTTTAAGAGAGATTTATCTGAAAGGTTTTGAAATCGTGGTAAAAGAGTCTGATCCCTGGACCATTATGTCTTCTTACAATCTGGTCAATGGACACAGGGCTTCTGAAAGCTGGGATCTGCTTACCGGAATCTTGAGAGAAGAATGGGGATTTAAGGGAATTGTTACCACAGACTGGTGGACCAGAGGAGAACATTATAAAGAAGCAAAAGCGGGAAATGATATCAAAATGGGCTGCGGTTATCCTGACAGACTGCTTATGGCCATGGAAAGAGAACTGATCACAAGGGAGGAAATAGCCATCTGCGCCAGAAGAATCCTGGAGATGATTTTGAAACTGGCACACTGACAGAAGCGGAATCAGTCTTTTCAAGCCGGCAGAGAAATGATAAAATAAAAATACATATATTTGTATGAATATGAATAGGGGAGGAGAGACTCATGAATAACTATGTAATTACATGCTGCTCTACTGCAGATATGCCAGCCTCTTATTTTGAGGAAAAAAAGGTTCCTTATGCCTGCTTTCATTTCCTTCTTGACGGAAAGGAATATCCGGATGATCTGGGGAAATCAATTTCTTTTCCAGACTTTTATCGGATGATCGCAGATGGAGCTCAGCCCACTACGGCTCAGGTCAATACGGAGCAATATATAAACCTGTTTGAGCCAATCCTGAAAGAGGGGAAGGATATAATGCACCTGACGCTGTCCAGCGGTATTTCCGGCACGATTAATTCTGCTAATATGGCGAAGGTCCAGATGGAGGAAAAATATCCGGACAGAAAAGTCGTGATAATTGATTCCTTAGCTGCTTCTTCCGGTTTTGGACTTCTTCTGGATAAGGCCCTGGAAAATCAGGAGAAGGGTATGAGCCTGGAAGAAAATGTTCAGTGGATTGAGGAGAATAAAAACAAGCTTCATCATTGGTTTTTCTCTACAGACCTTACCAGCTTTATCCGGGGAGGAAGGATTTCCAAAGTTTCCGGTTTTCTGGGACAGGCTCTGAATATCTGTCCTCTGATGAATGTAAATAACGAAGGGAAGTTGATCCCCAGAAATAAATACAGGGGAAAGAAACAGGTCATTCGTGAGATGGTTAAGAGAATGGAAGAACATGCCCAGGGTGGTCTGGAGTATAGTGGCAAGTGCTATATCTCCAATTCTGCATGTATGGAGGATGCCAGAAAAGTGGCAGATATGGTAGAAGAGAAATTCCCAAATCTTAACGGAAAAGTGTTGATCAATAGTATTGGAACTGTAATCGGAACTCATACAGGACCGGGAACTGTAGCGCTGTTTTTCTGGGGAGATGAGAGAACAGAATAATCTATTTGGCTAATTGTACGTTTTATAATTTTCTATAAGCGATTACAGCAAATGTAAAAGGCATCATTCAAAATTTTTTATTCTGAATGATGCCTTTTAACGTATTTCGTTATCCATTGGCGGATACCTCTTTTCGTATTTTTCGATTTCAAATGTTCTTTAAATTTCTGGTGGTCCGTACCGTCCTTTCTTTAAAATTATGAGTAGTAATTTAATCTTTTGGTGGTATCAGTCCTTTCTGTTTTTTTCTTTTGATTTATTTTATGGTTAAATTATAACAGCCTATTTCGGATATGTCAATAATAAAAATAGAAAATTTTAAATAAAATATATTATAAACAGTTTTGAATGGTGATAAATCTTAAAAAATCTGAAAATTTTTAACAAAAGAAAACCAGATGAAAACTCAGAAAATAAAAAGCTTCATCTGGCTTTGCTGTTGCTATTTAGAAGATTACTCCACTTTTACTCGACTGTTAAATTTATCAAGAGCAAGAGCGACGAGGATTCCTATAATAATACATACTCCGTTGACCAGAGCTGTTCCAGGGGATGTAAATCCAGAAAACGGAATGATCATGACTGTAGCGGCAATGACAATACCGATGATTCCGTGAAAGGCGATGGAATAGTAATTGTCAAATAAGGCGTTCACCGCTTTTGCCAAGCAGATCACAGTTACCAGAGCTCCGATACCGCCGGGGATCAATATTCCCATATCGAAGTGTCCGATTCCGTCAATAAAAGGCGTATACAGACCCAGAGGCATGAGAAGGGTAGAAAAACTCATTCCCGGTGCGATTATGCTGAGGGCCAGGCAAAATCCACAGAAGAGATACCAGAAGAAATTTGGGGCAACTTCTATGGAAGTCATCTGAAGACCGATGAGCAGGGTAAAGATAACACACATACATACTGCCATAGAGATGTAAGAACCTTTGCTGCGTCCCTGTTCTCCTGCTTCGCGGAACAGAGAAGGAAGCATTCCTGTAATCAGTCCGATAAAAACACACACGGAAGGATCCGGATATTTTTCCAGGAAAAAGGACAGGATATTAGCCACTCCCAGAAAGCCGATGACTCCGCCGATAATAACGGGAATTAATTTGGGTACATGGGTTTTAAAGTTTTTAAAGGGATTGGATAAAAGTTCCATGATGGGCTTGTAGATACCAAAGATTACGCTTAAAACACCTCCGGAAATGCCGGGAAGTACAGCACCAAGCCCGATCAGCGCTCCCTGCAGTACACGAAAAATGAACTGTAGAGGAGTCATTTTGCTGTTTTGATTCTTATTCATATTTTACTGATCCTTTCTGAATTCTATTTCAAATTATTCCAGACCTTATTATTTATACTATCTTTTCTCCTGTTTTTCAAGTAAAAACAAATATATTCCTGTTTATTGCCTGGAAAAATAAATCATGATATACTACCCTCAGTGTAGGAGGCGTTTGGCCCCTTGTACACTGAGGATAACCAAGGAGCCGCCGACAGCCGCCAAAGGAATAGAAAGGTTCTTTTGTATACGGAGGGGACAGTTACATAGGAAAAGGAGACAAAAACATATGGAAATATTAGAGAGAAATGCACCCTGCTGGTGCGGCAGCGGAAAGAAATATAAAAAGTGCCATGAGGCTTTTGATGAAAAGCTGAAGATGTATGAGAATAAAGGAGTGCTTATTCCTTCTCATGAGATCATTAAAACTCCGTCACAGATTGAGAAAATCAGAGAAAGCGCAAAAATCAATATAGCGGTACTGGATTATGTAGCCGAGCATATCCAGCCAGGGGTCACCACCCAGGAAATTGATGATTGGGTGTATAAGATCACCACAGAGGCAGGAGGAATCCCTGCGCCTCTGGATTATGAAGGCTATCCGAAGAGTGTGTGTACCTCCATTAATGACCAGGTGTGCCATGGAATACCCTCAGAAGATGTGACGCTCAAAGAGGGAGATATTGTAAATGTGGATGTATCTACGATATTGGACGGTTATTTTTCAGATTCTTCCCGTATGTTCTGCATCGGGGAGGTGGGAACGGAGAAACAGCGTCTGGTGGATGTGACCAAGGAGTGTGTGGAAAAAGGACTGGAGCAGGTAAAGCCCTGGGGATTTCTGGGAGATATGAGTCAGGCTGTCTATGACCATGCTCACGCTAATGGCTATTCTGTAGTCCGGGAGATCGGAGGACACGGAATAGGTCTGGAATTCCATGAAGATCCCTGGGTAGGATATATTGGAAAGGCAGGTACGGGCATGCTTTTGGCTCCCGGCATGATCTTTACTATTGAACCTATGATCAATATGGGGGGCCATGAGATTTTTGTAGACGACAGCGACGGCTGGACAGTGTACACAGAAGACGGCAAACCTTCTGCCCAGTGGGAGATCATGGTACTGGTAACAGAAGATGGATACGAGGTTCTGGCTTATTAATGAAAACCCTGGAATTGATTTTAGATGAAGACACTGCTTTTCAGCCTCTGGACTATGTGCTGAAAAAGCATCTGGGGCTGACAAAAAGACAGATCAGTCAGGCGAAATTTCGGGAAAAAGGAATCTGCATAAACGGAGAGAAACAGCGGATTTCATATGTGGGAAGGCCTGGAGAAATTTTGACAGTATGTCTGGAGGAGCAGGAGACAGACTGTGGAAAAGTGGCGCCTCTGGATGGGGAGCTGGAAATTCTTTATGAGGATGAGGACATTCTGGCAGTAAATAAGCCTTCGGGAATAGCCTGTCATCCGGGGCGGGGACACTATAGGGATTCCCTAGGGAACCTGGCGGCAGGTCTTTTTGAAAAAAGAGGAGAGCCCCGTCCTGTAAGGATTATAGGGCGGCTGGACAGAGATACCTCCGGAGTGGTGATACTGGCCAAGAATCAGACTGCCGGGGCAAGACTGGGAGAGCAGAAGGAAAAAGGAATTTTCCAGAAGGAGTATCTGGGAATTGTCAAAGGACGGCTGGAAAATCACGAGGGAAGAATCCAGGAGCCCATAGGAAAAATCCCTGGGGAAAAAATGAAAATGCAGGTGGATGCCAGGGGAAAAAGGGCGGAGACTCAGTATGAAGTACGGGAGTTCCTGGACAATGCTACAGTAACTGCCTGGGAAATTTATACAGGAAGGACCCACCAGATCCGGGTTCATATGGCCTGGCTGGGGCATCCTCTTCTGGGAGATATGCTCTACGGAGATGGGGAAAATCCTTATTTTCCAGGCCTGGCGCTCCATTGCCGGAGAGCAGTATTCTGCCAGCCTTTTACCGGGGAGAAGATAGAAGTCCTGGCATCTCCACACCATTGGGGCAGGATTGAAAACCCAAAAAGGAGTCTCTGAATTGAAGAAGGATGTAAAGAAACTGGTGAAGCTTCAGATTAACGGAGAAAATATCCAGATAGAGAAAAAGAAAATAAAAAATATGTATCTGCGTATTTCACCAGCTAACGGAGAAATACGGGTTTCCGCCCCTGAGAGGATGTCTGTAAAAACTGTGGAAGGGTTTGTCAGAGAAAAATGGAACTGGATTATGGATACCAGAAAAAAACTGGAGGAAAACAGGGCTGCCTGGGCTGAGGAGGAGCTTTCTGAGGAAGAGCGGAAGCGGCAGAAGGAACTATACAGAAAGCAGCTTGCGGAAATACTTCCTGAAGTAATCCGGAAGTGTGAACAGATTACAGAACTTCACGCCAGGGAATGGCGGCTGAGAGATATGAAAACCCGGTGGGGAAGCTGCAATACAGTAAAGAAAAGGATATGGCTGAACATTCAGCTGGCAGCCTGTCCAAGAGAATGTCTGGAATATGTGGTGACCCATGAGCTGGTCCATTTACTGGTGCCGGGACATGGAAAGGAGTTCTGGGCATATATGGACCGTTTTTTCCCTGACTGGAAAAGGGTAAGAAAAGAACTGAATGGAAGATAAAAGCATTGGCAGAAAGGCCTGGCTTTAAATAGAATAGGAAAGAAATAGAGAAAGACAGGAGATGAGAGAATGAGTAATGCAGTTGTGACATTGAAAAAGGGTGAGGGAAGAGCGTTGAAAGCAGGGGGCCCCTGGATTTATGACAATGAGATTGAGAGTATTATGGGAAGCTTTGAAAATGGTGATATTGTGTTGGTCCATGACTTTGATGGCTACCCTATGGGAAAAGGATTTATTAACATGAATTCCAAAATCCGCATCCGGATGATGACAAGAAGAACAGATGTGGAGATTGACAGAGAGTTTCTGAAAACACGGGTGAAAGATGCCTGGGAGTATAGGAAAAAGACTGTGGATACCAGCAGCTGCAGGATTATTTTTGGAGAGGCAGATTTTCTTCCCGGCCTTGTGGTGGACAAGTTTTCTCAGGTATTGGTGGTCCAGTCTCTTGCCCTTGGCATTGACCGGATGAAGGAGACCATTGTAGAAGTCCTAAAAGAAGTACTGGCAGAAGACGGAATACAGATTCAGGGAGTTTACGAGCGGAGCGATGCCAAGGTCAGGGCCCAGGAAGGGATGGAACGTGTAAAGGGATTTATTGGAGAGCCTTTCGATACTCTGGTGGAGATCGAGGAAAACGGAGTAAAATATCAGGTGGATGTTAAAGATGGCCAGAAAACCGGATTTTTCCTGGACCAGAAATATAACCGTCTGGCAATCCAGAAGCTTTGCAAAGGTGCCAGAGTCCTGGACTGCTTTACTCATACAGGTTCCTTTGCCCTGAATGCGGGAATTGCCGGAGCTGCAGAAGTGACAGGAGTAGATGCCTCTGAACTGGCAGTTCATCAGGCGGGAGAAAATGCAAAGCTCAATGGATTGGAAGACAGGGTGAAATTTATCTGTGAAGATGTTTTTGAGCTTCTTCCTGAGCTGGAGAAAAAGGGAGAGAAATATGATATGGTGATCCTGGACCCACCGGCCTTTACCAAGTCCAGGAATTCTATCAAAAATGCAGTACGGGGATACCGGGAGATCAATCTGCGGGCTATGAAGCTGGTGAAAGACAGAGGATTTCTGGCAACCTGTTCCTGCTCCCATTTCATGGATTATGAGCTGTTTACCCAGACCATCGGCCAGGCAGCCAGAAATGCCCATAAGCGTCTGCGTCAGGTAGAGTTCAGGACCCAGGCAGCGGATCATCCGATTTTGTGGGGAGCGGGGGATTCTTACTATCTGAAGTTTTATATTTTCCAGGTGTGTGAGGAGTAGCACAAGGAATTTTGAAGAAGCTGTAAAATTGTCAGTATTGAGGATAATCATTTTCTCACAAAAATCATTGACTTTTTTTACCATAGATGTTATGTTTTAAGTGCTTATATGACTGACGGAAGTGGAAATGACCACAGGGAGTATAAGCGAGAGAAGCCGACCGTCTGGGCAGAATGCTCGGATAGTGGGCTTTTTTCATTGTTATAGTTATTATATATCTGTAAAGGAGAGAAATTCATGAAGATGCTGTCATTGTCAGAAGAACTGAAAAATAATGCATACCCGGGAAGAGGTATCGTGCTGGGGAAGACCCCGGATGGAAAGAAAGCTGTGGCTGCTTATTTTATTATGGGAAGAAGCGCCAACAGCAGAAACCGTGTGTTTGTAGAGGATGGAGAAGGTATCCGTACCCAGGCTTTTGACCCTTCAAAAATGGAAGACCCCAGCCTGATCATTTACGCTCCTGTTCGTGTACTTGGGAATAAAACAATTGTTACAAACGGTGACCAGACAGATACTATTTACGAGGGTATGGACAAGCAGATGACATTTGAGCAGTCTTTAAGGAGCCGTGAGTTTGAGCCTGACGGACCAAACTACACCCCTAGAATTTCAGGAATTATGCATATTGAAAACGGACATTATAATTATGCTATGTCTATTTTAAAAAGCAATAATGGGGATCCGAAATCTTGCTGCAGATTTACCTATGCTTATGAGAATCCGATAGACGGAGAAGGTCGTTTTATCCATACTTATATGCATGACGGCAATCCTCTGCCAAGCTTTGAAGGAGAGCCGAAAGTAGTGGGGATTTCCGGTGATATTGACGCCTTTACAAAGGAGGTCTGGGAGAGCCTGAATGAGGAAAATAAGGTGTCTCTGTTTGTTCGGTTTATTGACATTGAGACAGGAAAATATGAAACCAGGATCGTAAATAAAAATAATTAATATATCAGAGAAATACTCTGGACAGCAATAATGCAGATAATGGAAAGGAAGTTAGAATATGAAAGAATTAGCGCTGAAATACGGATGTAATCCAAACCAGAAACCATCTAAGATCTATATGGCAGACGGCTCTGACCTGCCTATCAAGGTTCTCAGCGGAAAGCCGGGATACATTAATTTCCTGGACGCTTTTAACGGCTGGCAGCTTGTAAGAGATTTAAAGAAAGCAACAGGACTTCCGGCAGCTACATCCTTTAAGCATGTGTCTCCGGCAGGCGCTGCTGTGGGACTGCCCCTTACAGAGACGCTGGCAAAAATCTACTGGGTTAATGATATGGACTGGAAAAACTTTTCACCTCTTGCCTGCGCTTATGCAAGGGCCAGAGGGGCTGACCGTATGTCTTCTTTTGGAGATTTTATCGCTCTTTCTGACGTGTGCGACAGAGATACGGCTATGCTGATCAAGAGAGAGGTTTCTGACGGCGTCATCGCTCCGGGATATACCCAGGATGCACTGGATATTCTTGCTCTAAAGAAAAAGGGCAATTACAATGTCATTGAGATTGATCCGGATTTTGTACCGGCACCTCTGGAACATAAGGAAGTTTACGGTGTTACTTTTGAACAGGGACGTCAGGAACTGGCTATTGACGATGCGCTGATTTCTAACATTGTCACAGAGAACAAAGAGCTGACAGAAGAAGCCAGGAGGGATATGAAGATTTCTCTGATCATCCTGAAATATACCCAGTCCAATTCTGTATGCTATGTAAAAGACGGCCAGGCAATTGGCGTAGGAGCAGGACAGCAGTCTCGTGTACACTGTACACGTCTGGCAGGACAGAAGGCAGATAACTGGTGGCTGAGACAGTGCCCGAAGGTATTGGAACTGCCTTTTAAAGATACCATCAGCCGTGCTGAGAGAGATAATGCCATTGATGTGTATATCGGCGAGGAGTATATGGATGTACTGGCTGACGGTCAGTGGGAGAAAACCTTTACAGAGAAGCCAGAGGTATTTACAAGAGAAGAAAAGAGAGCATGGCTGGATAAGATGACAGAGGTTACTCTGGGTTCTGACGCTTTCTTCCCCTTCTCAGACAATATTGAGAGAGCGCATAAGAGTGGGGTTAAATATGTGGCGGAACCAGGCGGTTCTGTTCGTGATGATGCAGTGATTGAAACCTGCAATAAATATGATATGGTAATGGCGTTCACCGGAATACGTCTGTTCCATCACTAAAAATCATTGGGGGGTTTTTAGGAAAGTAAAAGGCCATTTCTGACAAGAAATATCCAGATAAATTGTCAATTTTTTCATGGAAAATGTCAGGAAATTTACTTGAAGTATGGAAAAGCGGGGATTATAATTAGGCTATCATTACGACTAGAGAATTGGTGAGGCTGTCCGGGAAAAAGGGCAGTCTCACAAAACAGGAGGTATGGATTATGGAAGGCAAAATGAAAGTGGCGGTAATGACCGACATTCAGAAGATCGAATTTGAAGAGAGGCCAATTCCGGTGCCGAAGGATGATGAAGTGCTGGTGAAACTGGATTATGTGGGAATCTGCGGTTCCGATCTTCATTACTATGAAACAGGGGCTATTGGGGATTTTGTTGTGGAGCCGCCTTTTGTTCTGGGCCATGAGCCTGGAGGAGTGGTAGTGGAAGTAGGTAAAGATGTAAAGCATCTTCAGGTTGGCGACAGAGTTGCTCTGGAACCGGGAAAAACCTGCGGACATTGTGAATTCTGCAAAGAGGGCAAGTATAATCTCTGCCCTGATGTAGTCTTTTTCGCAACGCCTCCGGTGGATGGTGTGTTTCAGGAGTATGTTGCTCATGAGGCAGCGCTGTGCTTTAAACTGCCGGATAACGTAAGCACCCTGGAGGGCGCTCTTATAGAGCCTCTGGCTGTAGGATTTCATGCAGCTATTCAGGGAGATGCGCATCTGGGGCAGAAGGCTGTAGTTATGGGTGCCGGCTGTATCGGCCTTGTATCTATGATGGCCCTGAAAGCCAGAGGAGTCAGCGAAGTTTATGTGGTAGATGTGATGGATAAACGTCTGGACAAGGCTATGGAACTGGGAGCAACCGGTGTTATCAATGGAATGAAAGAAGATGTTGCAGCAAAAGTCCGGAAGCTTACAGATGGAAAAGGAACAGATTTGGTCATTGAGACTGCTGGTTCTGAAATCACTTCCAGACAGGCAATCGAGATTGCGAAAAATGGTTCTACCATAGTATTTGTAGGTTACAGCAAGAGCGGAGAAGTTACTCTGCCTATGAGTGTTGCATTGAATAAGGAGCTGACTTTTAAGACTGTATTCCGTTATAGAAATATTTATCCTATGGCAATCCAGGCAGTGGCTGATGGAAAGGTAAATCTGAAAGGTATTGTTACAAAGGAATATCCTCTGGATCAGGCGGATATTGCCATGGATGAATCCATTAAGAATAAGGCAGATATTGTGAAGGCTGTTATCAGAATTCACGACTGAGCTGTAAATCAAAGAGAAGTTACATAAGGAGAGCAGGCATTTTTTTCTGGATTTCAGAAAAGATGTCTGCCTTTTTATGCCTTAAAAGCAGAGCTTCAGCAGTGGAATACACGGGGCAGATTGCTGCAGGAGGCTATGTAAAGTTTCGGATTCTGCATTGACAATGCCTCTCAGTTTGGTATACTTTGAAAGTGGCAGAGGATATTCTCTGCCGGATATTATACAGAAAGATAGGAGAATGAGATATGAGCATCAGAATCGGAATTTTAGGATACGGGAATCTGGGCAGAGGCGTAGAGTGTGCGATTAAGCATAACCCGGATTTAGAACTGAAAGCAGTTTTTACACGGAGAGACCCTGCTTCTGTAAAAATTCTTACAGAGACGGCAAAGGTTTATCATGTAGACGAGGCTGTTAAGATGAAAGATGACATTGACGTGATGATCCTCTGTGGAGGAAGTGCTACAGACCTTCCTGTACAGACTCCTGAATTTGCAAAATATTTTAATGTAGTGGACAGTTTTGATACCCATGCAAAAATCCCGGAGCATTTTGAAGCAGTAGATAAGGCTGCAAAGGAAAGTGGAAAAACAGCTCTGATTTCTGCAGGATGGGACCCAGGAATGTTTTCATTGAACCGCCTGTATGCCAACGCTATCATGCCTACTGGAAAGGACTATACTTTCTGGGGTAAAGGAGTAAGCCAGGGGCATTCTGACGCAGTCAGAAGGATCGAAGGCGTTATCGACGCCAGACAGTATACCATTCCTGTGGAAAAAGCATTGGAAGCTGTAAGAAACGGTGAGAATCCGGAACTGACTACAAGAGAAAAACATACCAGAGAGGTATTTGTGGTAGCAAAAGAAGGGGCTGACAAGGCAAGAATTGAGAATGAGATCAAGACTATGCCAAATTATTTTGATGAGTATGATACCACTGTACACTTTATTTCAGAAGAGGAAATGAAGAGAGACCATGCAGGACTTCCTCACGGAGGATTTGTGATCCGTACAGGAAAGACAGGATGGGATGACGAGCATAATCATGTCATCGAGTACAGCCTGAAACTGGATTCCAATCCGGAATTCACATCTTCTGTTATTGCTGCTTATGCAAGGGCTGTATATCGCCTGAATAAAGAAGGACAGACAGGCTGCAAGACAGTATTTGATATTGCACCAGTATATTTAAGTGCTCAGTCCCCTGAGGGACTTCGCGCCCATATGCTTTAAGAGAAGGTTATGAAGAAAAATGTGAATTCGAAAATAGACCCCAAAAGAGAAGTAAAAAGGCTTATCTTTGGTCTTATAAGCGCAGCGATCATGGCTGTGAATATTAAAACTTTTGTACAGGCCGGCGGCTTATATCCGGGAGGATTTAACGGAGTCACCAGACTGATTCAGACAGTTTTTGACCAGTTTTTGGGAATCCCTCTTCCTTTTGCTCCGGTGAGTCTGCTTTTGAATGCAGTCCCGGCGATTATAGGCTTTAAGGCGATAGGAAAGAAATTTACCTTAAATACCAGTCTGATTATTGTAGTAACCAGTGTTTTGACAGATATTGTGCCTTCAGTTCCAATCACTCAGGATATTTTGCTGATCAGTATCTTCGGCGGACTGATAAATGGAGCTGCCATCAGCCTGGCGCTGATAGGAGGAACCTCTACAGGCGGGACAGATTTTATTGCTGTATATTTTGCAGAGAAAAAGAATAAGGACGTGTGGAATTATATCCTTATGGGAAATGGAGTAGTTCTGCTTCTGGCGGGTATGCTTTTTGGATGGGACAAGGCTCTTTACTCCATTATTTTCCAGTTTACTTCTACTCAGACCATCCATCTGCTGTATCAGGCCTACAATAAAGTAACACTGTTTATAGTTACGGATAGTCCCAAAGCAGTATACGATGCCATTTATGAAGTGACCAATCACAGTGCTACGGAATTTTCTGCCACGGGTATGTATTCCAATGAAGGAAGAAAAATGATCTACTCCGTAGTTTCCAGTACAGAGGCAAAGGTGCTTATAAGAAAGGTCATGCTGGCAGACCCCCATGCATTTGTAAATGTGGTAAAGACAGATATACTTATGGGACGGTTTTACCAGAAAGAAAACTATTAGCAGGGCCGGGACAGGAGAGGATTTCCTGTTTGTGACGGTTATAACCAGGTTTGTAGGGAACTGCTAGGAAAAAGAAACCACCAGTTTTGATGGAAAATCCTCAAAGAGAAGGCCATCAAAACTGGTGGTTTGCTTATTTATGGCAATGTGAAAAGTATGGGGACTATTGCTTATTTCCCATTAAAGCAGTAAGTACATACCTTACATGGCTCTATGCCGATAGAAGCCAGCAGGTCGTCCAGACGGTGGAAGTGAAGAGTTGTAAAGTTCAGTTCTTTTTCAATATCTTCCAGCATCTCTTTGTAATTCTGGGAATCCGGATCTGCATAGGTATCCAGAACCTCCCGGCTGACATTGTCTCCTTCCCTTTTGGCAATGATCCGTCTGGTGATCAGATCCATCTCGGATTTAGAACGAGAGAAATTCAGGAAGGGACAGCCAAAGAGCAGAGGCGGGCAGGCCGGACGGATGTGGACTTCCTTGGCTCCGCTGTTATATAAAAATTCTGTAGTTTCCCGAAGCTGTGTTCCACGGACAATGGAGTCGTCGATGAGCAGCAGGCTCTTGTTTTTGATCAGAGCTTCTACAGGAATCAGCTTCATTCTGGCGATCAGGTTCCTCTGTTCCTGTCTGGAAGGCATGAAGGAACGGGGCCAGGTTGGTGTATATTTGATAAATGGGCGGGAGAATGGGATTCCGGATTCATTGGCATAGCCAATGGCATGGGCGGTTCCAGAGTCCGGTACGCCGGCTACCAGGTCAGGCTTTACATGTTCTCTCAGGGAATCTCTCTGAGCCAGTCTCTTTCCACATTCATAGCGCATGTTTTCTACATTTACCCCCTCATAGGTAGAGGTAGGATAGCCGTAATATACCCACAGGAAAGAACAGATTTTCATTTCATTTAAGGGTTCTGAGAGTGTCTGCACAGACTCAGGGGTAAGAAAGACAATCTCACCGGGACCTAATTCCCTTAAGGTCTCATATCCCAGATTCAGATAAGCAAAACTCTCGAAAGAGGCACAGTGAGCTCCGTCTTTTTCACCGATGACCAGAGGGGTGCGCCCCATACGGTCTCTGGCAGCATAGATACCTTCTGGAGTCAGTACCAGAAGAGTCAGAGAGCCGTCTACTTTTTCCTGAGCATAGCGGATTCCCTCGGTGATACTGGCCTGCTGGTTGATGAGAGAAGCTACCATCTCGGTAGGGTTGATGCTTCCGCCGCTCATCTCCAGAAAGTGTGTGCAGCCGTTTTTATAAGATAAATTTACCAGCTCGTCCATGTTGTTGATCTTTCCTACTGTTGTAATAGCAAAGCTGCCTAAATGGGACTGTACCAGGAGGGGCTGGGGTTCTGTATCTGAGATACAGCCAATACCTGAGTTGCCTTCCAGTTCATCCAGGTCTCCGTCAAATTTTGTACGGAACGGGGTATTCTCGATATTGTGAATGGAGCGGGAGAAGCCGTCTTTGCCGTATACGGCCATACCGCCTCTTCTGGTGCCTAAATGAGAATGATAGTCAGTTCCGAAAAATAAGTCCAAAGTACAGCTGGACTTTGATGTTACTCCAAAAATTCCACCCATGGTTGTTCTCCTTTTCTACTACAGATTTAAAGCAGCAGTACAACGGCTGGGGGAACCAGAGTTACGGTCTGGCCAATGGCGCCGGGAAAACTGCTGCGATTAAAGTCTACCCCTTATTATATACAGGAATTTCCGGATTCGTAAAGACGTTTATGAAAAGTTTTTTCCTTCGCAACAGAGAAAAAATAGTGTATAATGGGGAAAAAGCTGTGCAAACAGACAATGAAAAAGGAGAAAAGAATGAAATTTATTTCGTGGAATGTAAATGGGCTCCGGGCCTGTGTGCAGAAGGGATTTAATGAATATTTTCAGGAGGCGGATGCAGATTTCTTCTGCCTTCAGGAGACAAAGCTTCAGGAAGGACAGATTGATTTTGCTCCGGAAGGATACCACTGTTACTGGAACTATGCAGTACGGAAAGGGTATTCCGGAACGGCCATTTTTACCAAAAAGGAGCCTATGTCGGTCACTTATGGCATTGGAATAGAGGAGCATGACCAGGAGGGGCGTGTGATCA
Source organism: Blautia sp. An81 (assembly GCF_002161285.1). Taxonomy (GTDB): domain Bacteria; phylum Bacillota; class Clostridia; order Lachnospirales; family Lachnospiraceae; genus Blautia; species Blautia ornithocaccae. The sequence continues at coordinate 17,077 of NZ_NFHH01000039.1, forward strand.
CTCTGGAATACCCGGATTTCTATATGGTTACGGTATATACTCCAAATTCCCAGAACGAGCTGGCAAGACTGGACTACCGGATGAAGTGGGAAGACGACTTCAGGGTATATTTAAAAGGGCTGGATGAGAAAAAGCCCGTGGTCATGTGCGGAGACCTGAATGTGGCTCATAAAGAGATTGACTTGAAAAATCCTAAAACTAATCGTCACAATGCAGGATTTACAGACGAAGAGAGAGAAAAATTTACAGAATTTCTGGAGGCTGGATTTACAGATACTTTCCGGTATTTTTACCCGGAAGAGACCGGGATCTATTCCTGGTGGTCCTATCGGTTTAAGGCCAGGGAGAAAAATGCAGGGTGGCGTATTGATTATTTCTGTGTGTCCAAAAGACTGGAGGAAAAGCTGATCTCAGCGGGGATCCATACGGAGATTTTCGGCTCAGACCACTGCCCGGTAGAGGTACAGATTGATTTAAAGGGAGAATAGACAGCCGGCAGAGAACCGGAAGACAATGGAAAAGCCATATGGGAATTCAAGACGAGACGAGGTAAAAGCAGATGGAAGAGAAGATAAAACTGACCCAGTATTCCAAAAGCGCCGGATGTGCGGCAAAACTGGGGCCTAAGATCCTGCAGGAAGTAGTGGGAAAATTGCCGAAATTTCAGGATGAAAACCTGTTGGTGGGAGTGGAAACTTCAGATGACGGAGCTGTGTACAAAATTTCGGAGGACCTGGCTATGATACAGACCCTGGACTTTTTTCCCCCTATGGCAGACGATCCCTATGTATTCGGTCAGATTGCGGCAGCCAATGCCCTCAGCGATATCTATGCTATGGGAGGGGATCCCAGACTGGCTCTGAATATTGTGGCCTATCCAAACTGTCTGGGCAGCGAAGTCCTGGGCGAAATCCTGGCAGGAGGAGCTGCCAAAGTAAAAGAAGCGGGAGCTGTTCTGGCAGGGGGGCATTCAATTAATGACGAGGAACCCAAGTATGGCATGAGTGTCACTGGATTTGTTCATCCGGACAGAATCTGGAAAAACGCTGGAGCTCAGCCGGGAGACCTGCTGATCCTTACCAAAGCCTTAGGAGCAGGTATCCTGAATACTGCTGTGAAGGCAGACCTGGCCTCACCGGAAGAGAAAAAAGCAGTACAGGAAAGTATGACATATCTGAATAAGACAGCTATGGAAGTTTTTCGCCAGTTTCCCATTCACTGCTGTACAGATGTGACCGGTTTTTCCTTGGCAGGCCATGGCCTGGAGATTGCCAAAGCCAGCCAGGTGAGCCTGGAGATTTTTACAGATAAGCTGCCCCTATTGCCTGGAGCTTTGGATTACGCTTCCATGGGGCTGGTGCCGGAAGGAACTTATCGAAATAAAGCCTATCAGAAAGAAGAGACTTTTCTTGAACCGGAGATTTCCGAAGCTATGGAAGATCTGCTTTTCGACCCCCAGACCTCCGGCGGGCTTCTTGCCGCTGTGGCTTTTGAAGATGGAGAGAAACTTCTGGAAGCTTTGAAAGAAGGGGGGCTTGTGACTCCGGCGGCAGTTATCGGCAGGGTGGAAGAAAGAAAAGAACATTTTATTTACTTCAGGAGAAAGAAATGATTTATCTGGATAATGCAGCCACAACTTTATATAAGCCAGAGACAGTGCGAAGGGCAGTTTATGAGGCTATGGGGACGGTGGGAAACAGTGGAAGGGGAGCCTGGGGGCCTGCCCTTTCCGCTTCCAGGCTGGTATATTCTGTCCGGGAAAAAGCAGCAGAGTTTTTCGGAGCCTGGGGAGGTGAGTCGGTAGCTTTTACTTCTAACGCCACAGAGGCCCTGAATATTGCCATTGAGGGCCTGGTGAAAAAGGGAGACCATGTGATCACCACCCAGGCAGAGCATAATTCTGTGCTGCGGCCTTTGTACAGGAAAGAAAAAGAAGGAGCAGAACTGACCATACTTCCTGCTGACGAAAAAGGAAATTTTTCTCTGGCAGATATGGAAAAGGCGGTTCGCCAGAATACCACTGCAGTAATCTGTACCCATGCCTCCAATGTTACCGGAAATCTTTTCCCGGCAGAGGAGATTGGAAATCTGTGCAGGAGACACGGCCTTCTGTTTATCCTGGATGCTTCTCAGAGCGCAGGAGAGGCCTTTATTGATATGCAGAGCATGCACATAGATGTTTTATGCTTTACCGGACATAAGGGACTTATGGGACCCCAGGGTACCGGAGGGATCTGTGTGGACCCTCAGGTGAAGATCCCGCCCTTTAAAACCGGCGGCAGCGGAATCCTGTCTTTTGACCGGGAGCATCCGGGCTCCATGCCTGAGGCTCTGGAAGCAGGGACTTTGAACATTCATGGTCTTGCAGGTCTGGGAGCAGCTTTTGATTATCTCAGAGAGACTGGATTGGAGAAAATCATAGAGCATGAGAAAAGACTGGCAAAGCTTTTCTATGAAGAAGTAAATGACATAGAAGGGGTGAGGGTCTATGGAGATTTTTCCACTGGGGAGAGAACCCCGGCAGTGTCTCTCAATGTGGTGGGATATGATTCAAAAGAGGCAGGAGAGATTCTGGCCGGAGGATATCAGATTGCCACCAGGGCAGGCGTCCACTGCGCCCCTCTGATCCATGAGGCTCTGGGGACCAGGGAAAGAGGGACCCTGCGGTTTTCTTTTTCCTGGTTTAATACAGAGGAGGAAATCTACAAGGCGGCTCTGGCAGTAAGAGAGATTGGCCAAGAGTGGAAATACGAGGAGTGAGAAGCTGTGGAAAAAGTGATCTTTCATATTGATGTGAATAGTGCCTATTTATCCTGGGAGGCAGTGTACCGCCTCCGGGAACAGGGAGGGTCAGTAGATTTAAGGGAGATTCCCTGCGCTGTGGGTGGAGATAAATCTAAGAGACACGGGATCATTCTGGCAAAATCCCTGGCTGCCAAGGCCTGCGGCGTGCGTACAGGAGAGCCTCTTACCGAGGCTTTAAAGAAATGCCCCGGTCTTACAGTTGTGCCTGCTCATCATAGCCTGTATCGGCAGTATTCTAAAAAGTTCATGGATATTTTAAGAGAGTATACTCCAGACGTACAGCAGTACAGTATTGATGAGGCCTTTATGGATATGAGCGGAATGGAGAAGATCATCGGAGACCCGGTGGCTTTTGCCCACAAGCTGAAAAACAGGATCAGCCGGGAACTGGGATTTACAGTAAACATAGGTATTTCATCAAACAAATATCTGGCAAAGATGGCCTCGGATTTTGAAAAACCGGATAAGGTCCATACCTTGTTCCCGGAGGAAATCCCAACAAAGATGTGGCCTCTGCCGGTGTCTGACCTGATTTTTGTTGGACGCTCTACTCAGGAAGCCCTTCACAAACTGGGAATTTATACCATTGGTCAGCTTGCTGGTACAGATGTGGAGATCCTGCGCCATCATCTGAAAAAGCAGGGAGAGACTATATGGGAGTTTGCCAATGGCAGAGATTCTTCTCTGGTGGAGCCTGTGCCTGAGGGAAATAAAATGTATGGCAACAGTACCACAGTGGCCTTTGACATTACTGATGAGGATACGGCCAGAATGGTCCTCCTGTCTCTTAGCGAGACGGTAGCTTCCCGGCTTCGGAAGGACGGCCAGAAAGCCCAGATGGTATCTGTGTCTATCCGCAATACAGATATGAAGACTGTATCTCACCAGAAAGTCATGCCTGCAGCTACAGATATTACAGAAGAAATCTATGAGGCAGCCTGCCAGCTTTTTGAAGAACTCTGGGACCAGAGTCCTATCCGGCTTCTGGGAGTACAGACAGGAAAGCTGTCTTCCGAGAGTCAGGGACGGCAGATGAGCCTTTTTGATAATACAGATTATGAAAAAATGGAACGGATGGACCAGGCAGTAGATAAAATCCGGAAAAAGTATGGAAAGAATGCTATTATGCGGGCTTCTTTTTTAGATAACAAAAAAGTGGACCATATGACAGGAGGGCATCCTGACGGAGGACAGGTAAACCTGAAGACTTTGAAAGAAAGAAAAAAATAGATGCTGTCCCATTCATCAAAATCGAGAATATTTATACATTTTATTGCTCAGTCTGCACAGCCTTGAGCCTATGGTCTTAAAGCTGTATTCGACAAATTTGCATAAAATGTATAAATATTCCTGAAATATGTTTAATGGGACATCCCCTCGTTTATCGCTGAGCGTAGAGCAGGCGCTTTACGTCAGGTACTGCTGAGAGGATTGGATAGAGGATCAGTGAAATGATCAGTCCGCTGACACCCTGAATGATGTTGGCAGGAATGCTGGCGGCTGCTCCTATTCCGTAGAGCACATATTCAAAGAGGAAATATCCTCCTGCCACTAAAACAATATCGATAATACCTCCCAGGACAACACCGGCGATCCGGCCTTTAGGGGATACGGCGGCTTTCCGGTATGCCAGGGCAGCCAGAAGGGCCACAAGACCTTTGACAAGGAAGGTTATGGGAACATAGGTGAGATACCCTCCCAGAAGGTCAGACATACAGGAACCGATGCCGGCAGCCAGAAATCCGTATACCGGCCCCAGAATGACGCCGGAAAGAATCACAATGGCATCGCCGGGATGGATATAGCCTCCGGTTCCCGGGGTGGGAATACGGATGGACATGGTAGCAGCACATGTCAAAGCTGCAAAAAGAGCAGCCAGAATAATCTTTTTTGTCTGGTTTTTCATAGACAGTCACTCCTTTTCTTTTTGGTTTTCTATACTATAAAGGAAAACTGGCTATATTAAAATAGCCAGTTTTAAAAAGAATGACCAGTCCAGTTAAAAAACTGCCCCATGAAACAGAAACTCAGGATAGTTCTGTTTCATGGGGCAGCTGCGTAAAATGGCTCTTTTATTCCTGCGAGTAACGAGCCAAGCGGGCATGCTTGCATGTCCATTTGGCGACTACCGGAAAGTAAGGGAATCATTGGTCATAGAGTCAATGATAGCCAGTGACTCTACCCGGATACCCTGTTCACGAAGACGGTCTCCTCCGTGCTGAAATCCTTTTTCAATAACAATTCCGGCGCCTTCCAGAACAGCTCCGGAATTTTTTACAATGTCAATAAGTCCCATAAGGGCACAGCCATTAGCCAGAAAGTCGTCAATGATCAGTACATGGTCTTCCGGTCCCAGATATTTTTTTGAGAGAATTACGTCATAGACTTTTTTGTGGGTGAAGGATTCTACTTTCGTACAGTACATTTCCCCATCCAGATTCAGGCTCTGAGCCTTTTTGGCAAAAACCACCGGAACGTTAAAATATTGTGCCACAATACAGGCAATGCCGATGCCGGAAGCCTCAATGGTGAGGATCTTGTTGATAGGAGCGTCTGCAAAGATCCGTTTAAACTCCTTTCCTAATTCGTTGATAAACGGAATGTCCATCTGGTGATTTAAAAAACTGTCTACCTTTAAAACATTTCCGGGCTTTACAACCCCGTCTTTTAGAATACGCTCTTTCAAAAGCTCCATCTTTTGATTCCTCCCTGTTTATGATAAATAATATGTTATCTGATATAACAATCGGATATGATTTCTATTATAATACGGCATAATGAAAAGCTTGGCAATTTATTTTTTCGATTTTTGTAAAAAAATAGCGGGAAATCTGGAAATATGGCGATTTTATGTTACAATAGTAGAAATTGGACTCATTAAGTCTATATACAGGAGCTTCCTGTATAATACAAATATAGGGAATTCCACGAAAGGTGGTTGAGAAAAAAAGATACCTCAGAGTAAAATAAGATTTGCTGACTTTGCTGGTTAGTACAAATCCTATAG
>NZ_NFHH01000004.1 GCF_002161285.1 Blautia sp. An81
CAGAAGTTAGGCAAGAAAGTTATGGTTGCCCTTCGTGAGCCATCCCTGGGACCTGTATTCGGTGTAAAGGGCGGCGCTGCAGGCGGCGGATACGCACAGGTAGTTCCTATGGAAGATATTAACCTGCATTTCACCGGTGACTTCCATGCTATCGGCGCAGCAAACAACCTGCTGGCAGCTATGCTGGACAACCACATTTATCAGGGAAATGAATTAAACATCGATCCAAGAAAGATCACCTGGAGAAGATGTGTAGATATGAATGACCGTCAGCTCCGTTTCGTAGTAGACGGCTTAGGCGGCAAGACAAATGGAAAGCCAAGAGAAGACGGATATGACATCACTGTTGCATCTGAGATCATGGCTGTTCTGTGTCTGGCCAGCGACATCACAGACCTGAAGGCAAGACTGGGACGTATCATCGTAGGTTATACATATGGAAAAGCATCTGAAGAGAAACCGGTTACCGCTCATGACCTTCACGCAGAAGGCGCTATGTGCGCACTGTTAAAAGACGCTCTGAAACCAAACCTGGTACAGACTCTGGAGCATGTACCTGCCATCGTACACGGCGGACCATTTGCAAACATCGCTCATGGATGTAACTCTGTGATCGCAACAAAGATGGCTATGAAGTTAGGTGACTACGCCATCACAGAAGCAGGCTTCGGCGCTGACCTGGGAGCTGAGAAATTCCTGGATATCAAGTGCCGTATGGCAGGCCTGACACCAAATGCAGTAGTAATCGTGGCGACTGTCCGTGCTCTGAAATACAACGGCGGCGTTCCAAAGGCTGACCTGAACAATGAGAACCTGGAAGCACTGGAAAAAGGACTTCCAAACCTGCTGAAACATGTAAGCAATATCAAGAATGTATACAAACTGCCATGTGTAGTTGCCATCAACGCATTCCCAACAGATACCAAGGCAGAGCTTGACCTGGTAGAACAGAAATGTAAAGAGCTGGGCGTAAATGTAGCCCTGTCTGAAGTATGGGCAAAAGGCGGCGAAGGCGGAATCGCTCTGGCAAAAGAAGTAATCCGTCTGGTAGAGGAACCAAACGACTTTACATATTCCTATGAACTGGAAGGAAGCATTGAGGATAAGCTGAACCAGATCGTACAGAAAGTATACGGAGGCAAGGGAGTAGTCCTTACTGCCAATGCACAGAAACAGGCACAGCAGCTTGAAAAACAGGGATTTGGCAACTGCCCGATCTGTGTAGCAAAGACTCAGTACAGCTTAACTGATGACCAGACAAAACTGGGAGCGCCTACAGACTTTGAAGTAACTGTCAGAAATCTGAAGATTTCCGCAGGAGCAGGCTTTGTAGTAGCTCTTACAGGAGAGATCATGACTATGCCTGGGCTTCCGAAAGTTCCGGCAGCAGAGCGTATTGATGTAGATGAGACAGGAAAGATTTCCGGCCTGTTCTAATTCAGCCATAGGGAGATATTCTCTTTTATAAGTGGGATACTGCCGTATTAAACAAAACTTGTTTAGTGCGGCAGTCCCATTTTACAAGGACAGCTTGAAGGGAGCGAATTACATATGTTTAAAGATGAATTTAAGGCGGTTGTCAATGGAGGTGTGGGAAAGGTCAACTTTCTGAAGAACAATCCTCTGGGGTATTTTGTTGCGGCAATGGTTGCCGGCATGTTTATCTCTTTCGGAAGTTTTGTTGCCTTTACCCTTGGTGCTGTGATCAATGCAGGAGATGCTGTTTCCTGGACAAAACCAGTGCAGGCTTTTGCTTTTGCATCAGCTCTGAGCCTGGTAGTCATGGCGGGAGCAGAACTGTTTACAGGAAACAATTTCGTAATGTCTTCTGCAGCATTCAGAAAAGCGGTAAGCTGGGCAGATACCATAAAGCTGTGGGTGGTTTGCTGGATCGGAAACCTGGTGGGATCTGTGATCTGCGTAGCCATTTTCCAGATAACCGGAATTCCCAGTGGTGATACAGCGGCATATTTTGGAAGTATTGCAGCCGGCAAGGTAGGATATGCGCCTATCCCTCTGCTGGCAAGAGCCATCCTCTGTAATATCCTGGTTTGCCTTGCCGTATGGTGTGCAACCAAGATGAAAACAGAATCCGGAAAACTGATCATGATCTTCTGGTGTATTTTCGTCTTCATGGTTTGCGGATTCGAGCATAGTGTTGCTAATATGAGCATTATCGGTGTGGCTCTGGCAAATGGATATGTAAGTATCGGCCAGTACGTATATAATGTTCTGCTTGCTACAATAGGAAACATGATAGGCGCCATTGTATTTGTGGCTCTGCCTTATCATCTGATTTCTAAAGAAAAATAGAATAGAGAGGGCATATTGGAAGCTCTACTCCGCAGGCTTCCATTGCTATAGAATAGACAGTCTGAGTAAACTTGGACTGTCTTTTCTTTATGAGAAAAGTCTTCTGGCAGCGGTATTTTATGAGATGGGCGGACATATGATTAACAACGCAGTAGACCAGTGAAAGGCGGAGAATATATGCAGGATCAGAAGGTGGAGAATTTACTGAACCTGGCTTTGGACGCTACCCCGGAGGAAAGAGAAAAATCCATTCAGCTTAACGTGGGATATGATTCGGCTGCAAATACTTGGGAGCTTATTGTAAAGTATTCGGGAAATCTGAGGGAGGTCCTGGATGAAAGTGTAGAAGTGGTGGAACTTTTGAATGGATTTGCCATTCTAACAGTACCGGAAGATCAGATAGATGCCCTGACCCAGTTAGAACAGATTGAGTATGTAGAAAAGCCTAAAAATCTTTTTTTTGCTGTAAGCCAGGGAAGAAGCGCTTCCTGTATGAATGTGGTGCAGGGTGATTTTTCGCCACTGGGAATATCCCTTACTGGGAAAGGAGTGCTGGTGGCCTGTGTAGATTCAGGTATAGATTATACCCATCCGGATTTCCGGAATCCGGACGGCAGCACCAGGATCCTGCGGCTGTGGGATCAGAGTCTTCCAGGAAGGCCGCCCAGGGGGTACCGGACAGGCACAGAATTTACCGGGGAAGATATTGACCGGATACTTCAGGGAGAAACAGAGGAAGTTGTGCCAAGCCGTGATCTGAGCGGACACGGAACGGGGGTTATGGGAATTGCGGCAGGAAACGGAAGGGCTTCAAGAGGAGTGAATCGGGGAGTTGCTTATGAGAGCAGTATAATGGCAGTAAAATTAGGGAATCCCCGGCAGGGTGGTTTTCCACGGACTACAGAGCTCATTCAGGGAATTGATTATCTGATCCGCCAGTCTTTAGAATGGAATATGCCTCTGGCCCTGAATCTCAGTTTTGGAAATAATTATGGCTCTCACAGTGGAGAATCCCTTATAGAGGTTTATATAGACAGTGTTTCAGACCTGGGGAGAAATGTGATCTGTGTAGGAACAGGAAATGAGGGAGGAGAAGCTCTGCATACTTCCGGGCTTTTGCAGGAGGGGAAAAAAACCTATGTGCAGCTGAATGTAGGAGAGTATGAGACCGGAGTGAATGTGCAGCTGTGGAAGCAATACGTAGATCAGGCAGAGATTGCTCTGATACACCCAAATGGACAGAGAGTGGGACCATTTCAGGAAATACTGGGGCCTCAGAGATTCTCTATAGGAAATACAGAAATACTGATTTATTATGGAGAACCCAGCCCTTATAGCATTTCTCAGGAAATATATATAGAGTGGATTCCTAAGGACAGCTATGTGGACAGCGGTACCTGGAGGCTTTTGCTGATACCGGAAAGGATTGTGGAGGGAAACTTTGACCTGTGGCTTCCAGGCGGCGGTGTATTGAATGAAGATACCAGGTTTCCTTTTCCTACGGCAGATACTACTCTGACTATTCCTTCAACATCCAGAAAAATTGTTTCTGTGGGGGCTTATAACTCAAGGCTGCTGTCCAATATGGAGTTTTCTGGAAGGGGATATACCAGAGTAAACAGGGAAATTAAACCGGATTTGGCAGCTCCGGGAGTAGATATCCTTACTACTGTGCCGGGAGGCGGATACGGGGCAAGAACAGGTACTTCTTTTGCAGCGCCTTTTGTTACGGGGAGTGCAGCTCTGATGATGGAATGGGGGATCATCAGAGGACAGGACCCTTATCTGTATGGAGAAAAAGTAAAGGCCTATTTGAGAAGGGGAGCCAGACGGCTTCCCGGAGGAACTTATCCGAATCCAGAGACCGGCTTTGGGTTTCTGTGTCTGAGGGACAGTTTTCCGGTATAAACCTGGAAATATCCGTTGCAAAGAAAAACTGCCGGGAGTATACTAATACAGCGATTCATAAATAGCGGACATATCTTTTGAGAAAAATCATAGAGAAAGATATAGTTATTTATGATAAACAGATCATTTATTGAAGGAGAAGAAAAATGCTGAAAACACTAAAGAAGCTTGGGGGATATTACAAGCCTTATAAGGGGCTGTTTTTTTCGGATATGTTTTTTGCCATACTGGGAGCGGCCATTACGCTGGTGATCCCGCTTATTGTCCGGTATATTACCAGTAATATTGTAAACCTGCCTGTAGAGAGGGCTACCGGTATGATCGTAAAACTGGGGATTTTTATGGTCCTCCTGGTACTGGTAGAGGCGTTTTGCAATTTTTATATTGCTTATTACGGACATATTATGGGAGCCAGGATTGAGCGTGATATGCGTAATGAAATCTTCGGCCATTATCAGAAATTGTCTTTTGCTTTTTACGACAATCAGAAGGTGGGACATTTGCTTTCCAGGATCACGGCGGACTTGTTTGATATCAGTGAGCTTCTGCACCATGGACCGGAAGATCTGGTGATCTCTATTATTAAATTCCTGGGGGCTTTTATTATTCTTATGCTGGTGAACGTAAGGCTGGCTTTGGCGGCTTTTCTTTTTGTCCCCTTTTTGATCCTCTATGCGGTTGTCTTTAACAGAAAGATGAAAACTGCTTTTAAGGAGAACCGGGCCAGGATCGCAGATATCAATACACAGATCGAGGACAGCCTTTCAGGAATCCGGGTGGTGAAGTCTTTTGCTAATGAGAAGCAGGAGATGGAAAAATTCCGGAGAGGAAACGAGAGATTTGTGGACTCTAAGAAGCTGAGCTATAAATATATGGGAGGCTATAACTCCGGAATGGGAGCATTTACTACCCTGATCACCATTTCTGTGCTGCTGGCAGGGGCATTTTTTCTTACCAGAGGAGAGATGCCGGTAGAGGATCTTGTGACGGCCCTTCTTTATATCAACAATCTTACCGATCCGGTGAAGAAGCTGATCACTTTTACAGAGCAGTTTCAGAACGGGTACAGCGGTTATTCCCGCTTCCTGGAGATTATGGCGGTGGCGCCGGATATCAAGGACCGGATAGATGCCAGAGAGCTTACGGAAGTAAAGGGGGAAATTGACTTCGAAAATGTATCTTTTGCTTATGAAGGAAATAAGGAAAAGGTATTAAGTCATGTAAATCTTCAGGTAAAAGCAGGAGAATATGTGGCTCTGGTAGGCAGTTCAGGGGCTGGAAAGACCACTCTTTGCAGCCTGATCCCAAGATTTTATGATGTGACAGAAGGAAGAGTACTTCTGGATGGTGAAGACATCCGGAATCTGAAGCTTCAGAGTCTGCGCAGCCATATCGGGATCGTACAGCAAGATGTGTATCTTTTTGCGGGAACGGTTATGGAAAATATCCGTTATGGAAAACCGGAGGCTTCAGACGAAGAGGTTATCCGGGCGGCAAAAGCCGCCAATGCTCATGAATTTATCATGGAACTGGAGAATGGATATGATACAGACATTGGTCAGAGAGGGGTAAAACTTTCCGGAGGGCAGAAACAGAGGATTTCTATTGCAAGAGTCTTTCTGAAAAATCCGCCGGTCCTGATTTTTGACGAGGCTACTTCGGCTCTTGATAACGAAAGCGAGAAAATAGTCCAGAAGTCCCTGGAGGAACTGGCAAAGAACCGGACAACTTTTGTTATCGCACATCGTCTTTCCACCATACGAAAAGCTCAGCGGATCCTGGTCCTGACAGAGGAAGGCATCGCTGAGGAAGGAACCCATGAAGAGCTGATGAAAAAAGATGGAATTTACAGCAGCCTGTATAAGCTGTCTTTTGCTTAAAAATTTCTGTAAAAGCTGATGTATGGAGGGCATGTCAGCAGACGGGTATCTGTGATAAAATGCAGATTTTGCAGAAATAACTACCAAAAATGCTAATATCTTGCGAGAAGGGTTTTCTCTGGGATATACTGTTTTTAGTGTCGGATTTTGACGAAAAAGTCAGTTCTGCATAAAGAACGGGGAGAAAAGAAAAAGATATGGTATTTTCAAGTTTATTATTTGTTTTCGTATTTTTAGTATTGAACCTGGTGATATATTTTTTGGTTGACAAAAAGTATAAAAATCAGGTTCTCCTTATTTTTTCACTTATTTTTTATGCCTGGGGAGGACCTCGGTTTCTGATCCTGCTGGTGGGGGAAACCTTTATCAGCTGGTTCTGCGGTGTCCGGATCCAGGAAGGGGGGAACCAGAGGATCCGGAAAATGTATATGATCCTGGAGTGCGTTCTCCTGCTGGGACTTCTGGGGCTTTTCGGAATCGGTACATCAGGATTTGCGGGACTGGAAGTTTCTACGGTGTTTATGGGAAATCTTTTCTTCCTGATCTTTGCGGTGATAAGCGTTACATCCTTGGGAAAAAATGTCCGGCGGTTTCTTTTTGAGACGGGAAAGACCAATGAGGCAGTGTTCATGATTTTTAATGTTCTGGAATTGCTTACACCGCCGCTGCTGCTGATTTTGTCAGTCCTTTCACTGATCGGGGCCAGCTACAATCCGTTTTTATATTTCCAGTTTTAAAAAACCAGGCAAATGAGAAGATGAGGAAAGATATATGAAGAGAAAATATACAAAAAACCAGAAAAAAATCATCGTGAAGTTCAGAAATCTGAGTGTCAGGATTTTTGCTGGGCTTATGCTCTTAGGCGGAATTGTGGGCCTGCTGTTTTTCTTTCGACCAGGCACTTCCACAGTGGAAAAAAGAGAATTGACAAAATTTCCCAAGCTGACGCTGAGCTCTCTTTGGGACGGTTCCTTTTTTACAGAGGTTTCTTTGTGGTATTCGGATACTTATCCCATGAGAGATAGATTGATAGCTGCAGATCAGACCTTGAAATCTGCTTACGGGGTCACTACTTCCACCATGATGGTAGGCGGTCACCAGCAGGGTGATGAGATTCCTACAGAGACGGCCAAGGCAGATACGGCAGATGAGACAGAGAGGGAAGAAATCCTCCGGGAAGAAAATACAGGTGAAGATACAGGCGCAGAAGAAAAGAAAGAGCCGGTAAGTGCTCCGGACAGCAAAGAGATGGAGGCTGAGATCCAGAATCAGATCCAACAGGGCTTATATGTGAAAAATGGAGCTGCCTACAGTGTTTATTACTACAGCCAGAGCGCTGCGGAAACTTATGCCCAGGCCTTGAATCAGGCGGCCAGGGAGCTGGAGGGCCAGGCCGATGTATATTCTATTCTGGTGCCCAATAACTCAGGAGCTATGCTCTCAGAAGAAGAGCTGGAAAGTCTGGGAGGTTCTGATCAGACTCAGGCGATTTCCTACTATCACAGTCTTTACGAAGGAGTAAAACCGGTGAAGACGATTGAGACACTAAGAGAGCATAATGACGAGTATCTGTATTTCCGTACAGACCATCACTGGACCCAGCTGGGAGCCTACTATGTATACCAGAATTTCTGTGAGGAAAAGGGAATCCAACCCCATGAACTGTCCGATTTTGATACTATGACATTTTCTCCTTTTCTTGGGACTTTTTATACGGAGCTGAAAAACCAGGATATGGAAGAAAACCCGGATACGGTGGAAGCTTATGTGCCTATGGGAACTAATGATATGACCTATTGGGATACAGACGGCACAGAGTATCAGTGGAACATTATCGAAGACGTGAGTGCCTGGGACCAAAGCTCCGGATATTACTGTTATATCGGCGGCGACAAACCGTTGAGTATTATAGAAAATCCAGAGATCCGGGACGGTTCTTCCTGTCTGGTACTGAAAGAATCTTACGGCAACTGCTTCGTACCCTTCCTGGTGGATCACTATGAGACGGTTTATGTGGTAGACTTCCGGTATGCCAATGTAAATGTGGTAGACTATGTAAAAGAGAAGAATATTCAGGATCTGATCATTATGAACAATATTACCATTATAGGCAGTGACAAGGTAGCTTCTACTATAGCCGGGCTGCTGTAAAAAGGCTGGTTCTGGAAAGCAAATCCGTAAGATATATCTATGGATTGGTCAGAGTACAGCCAATCTCCGGCAAACTGCTGAAATTAAAATGCATACTTACACAAAAGCATATTTTTTGGTAGAATATCACAGAAAATAAAATATTGGATCAGATGAAAATGGTAGTGAGATTATAGAACTGTAATCGCAGCGAAAGTTATAATGGCCCGGCAGAGGTATCTGCCGCCGCTGCTTTTACAGAAATAGAACTCGCTGCCTTTTTTTGTTCCATAAAAAAGAGGAGGACTAAAAATGCCAAAAACAAAATTTCAGGAAGTTATTTTTACGATTTTAATGGTGATGGTAATGGTTTATGCCATGGTGGTATATAATATCGCCTTTGACAAGGGAGAAATGAGCAACCAGATCTTCCTTCTGGCCTTTCATGAGTTTCCCATCATGGTGGCCGCAGGCTTTATTCTGGAGCTGCTGGTGGTGGGAAGAATCGTTCCGGGGCTGGCTTTCCGCATTGTAACACCTGGTAAAGACAGGCCAATAGCTGTGATCCTGGTGATTTCTGCTCTCACCGTATGTTTCATGTGTCCTATTATGAGCTTTATCGCAACTGTCCTTTTCCAGGGAGTGAACAGTGACCTGATCGTCAACTGGCTGCAGATATCTGTGCGGAATTTTCCCATGGCTTTGTGCTGGCAGATCTTTTACGCAGGACCTCTGGTAAGGTGGATTTTCGGAAAGATATTCAGACAAGGACGGGAACGTGCCACAGCACCGGCAGCCTGAGCTATATACTTTTACCTTTCTATTTGCTATAATGTGCGAAAAGACAATTCTGAATTAAAGCAACGGTATCCAATATCGTCGCTGTTTATGTAAAAGGCAGTATTCCTGTGATCATCAGAATCAAACGTAATCATCGTTCCAGACGTGCCTGCCCGATGGAACCTGCGGCTATTAGAAAAATAAGTCCCCCTGGAACTGGATGATACCAAGGGAAAAAAATGCTTTCAATAGGAGAGAGTTTATCATGGATCATTTTGAATTAGTATCAGAATACAAACCTACCGGTGACTAGCCCCAGGCCATTGAGCAGCTGGTCAAAGGCTTTAAGGAAGGCAACCAGTGTGAAACCCTTTTGGGCGTCACTGGTTCCGGAAAAACCTTCACGATGGCAAACGTCATCCAGCAATTAAATAAGCCGACCTTCATCATTGCCCACAATAAAACCCTGGCAGCACAGCTCTACAGTGAGTTTAAGGAGTTCTTCCCTGAGAACGCGGTAGAGTATTTTGTCTCTTAGTGTGCCGGGGTCGTGAAATGGGGGATATCTGGAGCTTTTTCGTGATGTTTCGTCCAGATTTTGTGGACAGAATGATACCAAACGGACTGGATGATACCAGGCGGACAAGATTATTTTGTGACTTTTGGCAGGAAAAATTCGTAATGGTAAAAAGTTATTGGGTTTAAAGGCGAAGAATATGAAAAAGAAATCCCTATATTACGCTCCTCGGTAACAAAGTATTTGACAGTTATTACTGCTACAGGAGAAAGTGATGTTAAGTATACATCGAATAAAACGGTGTATAGAAAAATAACCTTCGGCCTTTTATACTAGAAGATCAACGGTTATTGACAGAATCCTTTTACCAAGGAATCCGTTTTTGGCGTAAACCCTAAAAACTTTAATCCTAAGTTTATAGGAAAACCCTAAAGATTTCGCTATACGTTCTTATTTGATGTTTACGAAATAAAGAGTGGAGAGGTAGCGAAAGCTAAAGCTACCTCTTTTACATAAGATAGTAAAAGAGGATTATTTTCGTGAATAAATAAAAAAAAATTGTTAAAAATATTTGAAGCCAATTGCTTTTCATGCAACTTCAATGTATAATTAGATTGCAAAAATAGCGGAAAAACATTGACTATTATTGATTAGAAATGTATAATAGTTAGACTGTGCACATAATAGTTGATCAATAGTAGATGTAATGAGGAGGTAGATTATGGCTAACACAGGAAGGAAGATTGGCGTTAATATTTTTACGTTAATGCAGAACGCTGGAATTAGTCGAGAAGATTTGGCTGAAAAGTTGAACTATTCATATAGAGATATGTGTAGAATTCTCGAAGGCAAGCTGATGCTACCACCTGCAGAAGTGAGAAAGATTGCAGAATTTTTTGGTAAAACAAAGCAAGAATTAGTTCACTATGAAGCTGATAGATTTGTTCCAGAATTGCAATATATGAAAGAATTTAGCGATACAAACAATTTAGACAAAATTTTAGACTTGTTGGATGAATATGTAGATTTAAAGGAAGCTATGTAATATGAGGCTGTACGGTTTTCGTGCAGCCTTTTCTTCTAGAGGTGGTATTATGGATTGGAAAGAAATTGACAAAGTTATTCGGAAAATTGTTTCTGATATAAAAGACAAATGCATTATTAAGAATGTAGCTATTAGGGATAATATTTTTGGCATATTAGAAGATAATTGCACAGTAATCTACTATCCATTAGAGAATGAGAAAAATCGTGGCTTTCATATTAAGAGAATAGTAAAAAATGAATTAGAAGATTTTGTGTATATAAATACTGCAAAACCGATTGCAGAACAGATTTTTGCTGCTGCACATGAATTTGGACATATTTTTGAAGTATCTGATAAAGTTTGGAAGATGATGGAATATTCTGGATTTCCGACAGAAGAAGATGAAGAAAATATTACAAACAGATTCGCTGCAGAACTTCTCATGCCTGCCGAGGTATTCAAGCAATCTTTTTTGGAAAGCATGAAGGAATTGGGAATAAAAAGCGGAAAGGTGAAAGTAGATGATTTGGTTCGTGTAATGGTAATGCAGATGAATGCGTTTATGGTTCCATATGAAGCGGTCAGAAGAAGATTAGTAGAAGTAGGACTCATGCAACAGAGTGCAGCGGATTTTTTGGAATCTAAGGAAGAAGAAATATTACATTTAGTGGAACTGCTGACTCAGTATCAAAATTCCTATCTGGAAAAGGGAACAGGAAGAAAGACCATTTCTGGAATTAGAGAATTAATAGAAGAGGCTGAAACACGAGAAAATATAGATGATTTTTTAGTAAAAAGAATCAAAAGAGATTTAGAAATCGTGGATATGCCTGAAACAGATGAATTGGAGATTAATATAGGGGATAAGGACAATGAGTAAAAAAGAAGCAATAGTTGATACATGCTTTTTTAACAAGTTGTCTAATAATGGAAAAAACATTGAAGCTTTTAAAAAGGTATTAGTGGATTTAGAATACAAACCAGTCGTTCACCCATATATTGCAGAGAAAGAATTAGATGTATTCCCTCAGTTTAATAAATTGATAGAGGAAGGATTTATTCGGAAAGCGGAGTACAGCGAATTCATAGAAGATGAGGACGATGCTGAGCTGTATGAACAATATTTTCCAGAACTGTATGAGGAAATGAGGGAATATCTTGAAATAAAAGGGTCAAAAAAGCGAATTGAAAAGCTGGCAATACCAAAGGGTCAAACGATATACACATATCGTCGAGCTGGTATGAGTTTGGGAGACGTTCACATGATATTGATGGCCTTTTTTATGAGATTACCGATCATTCTTTCAGAGGATGGAGATATTGAATTTCTTCGTTCTGTTGCGAAAAGAAAAATATCGAGTAATTCCTACAATTTGGATATATATAATGTTGTGGACTTGATTATGATGATTGCACAAAAGGAAGATACTACATTTTCTAAAAAGGAATTGGAAAAAGTGGTTTTGGAGGTTAAGGAGAGGGCAAGATTATCCGAAGTCAAGCAAGCATGGAACGAGACCCATTCAAATGCATAATGACATATGAACAATAGGAATAAAATTGAATAGCAGTACATAGTAGTCATATCACATATGTTAGGGTATTCAAAAGAGATTATATCAGCAGACGTCTATGGGGATACTGCTGAAATTATTGAAGATTGCTTATATGCTATTGAACCATTTATGGAAGAAGTTCTTCCGGAAAGCCGGGAAGAGAAATACTATGATTACTCCGATCTAAAGGAAATAGACGAGGCAGCCGAGGAATATTTAATGGCAGCATGACAACAATATAAAGAAGAAACCATAAAAAAATACAGATGTACACCCGAACATTTGTACTTTTTTTGCTTTTCGACCTATATACTTTTATCATTATCTTTGCTATAATGTCCGAAAGGGCAGAGACAGGCATATACAAAACTGACTGCCATGCTCGTTAATGCTATCTTGTGTTATTTAGTCCTCAAAAAAGTGTTTTCCTAAAGGATACTGCGTAATGTGACTTTTGCCTTTCTGGATTCGTAATGGAGTCCTATAAGGCTATTATTTTGACATTTTCGTTACGAATGAATTTTTTGAGGGTGGCTGATATTGAACGTATCAAAAGTCACAAAGGAGAGATTTTGCTATGGATAAATTCGTTTTAAAGGCCCCGTATCAGCCTACCGGCGACCAGCCGCAGGCAATCGAGGCGCTTGTAAAAGGGTTCCGGGAAGGCAATCAATGCCAGACTTTACTAGGGGTTACGGGTTCTGGAAAGACGTTTACGATGGCCAACGTGATCGAGCAGTTGCAGAAACCCACACTGGTCATTGCCCATAATAAAACACTGGCCGCTCAGTTGTACGGAGAATTTAAGGAGATGTTCCCTGATAACGCAGTGGAGTATTTTGTCTCCTATTATGACTACTACCAGCCGGAAGCCTATGTCCCTTCCTCAGACACTTACATTGCCAAGGACTCTGCAGTAAATGATGAGATTGACAAGCTCCGTCTTTCAGCTACTGCGGCTTTAAGTGAGAGGAAAGATGTGATCATTGTTTCCAGCGTTTCCTGTATATATGGTATCGGAAGCCCTGATGATTACCAGAATATGATCATTTCTCTCCGCCCTGGCATGGAGAAGGACCGGGATGAGGTAATCCGGGAGCTGATCGACATCCAGTATGACAGAAATGAGATGGATTTCCACAGGGGAACCTTCCGGGTACGGGGAGATGTGGTGGAGATATTCCCGGCGGATTACAGCGATACAGCAGTGAGAGTAGAGTTCTTCGGAGATGAGATTGACCGTATCACAGAGATTGATGTGCTGACAGGGGAGATAAAAAGGTCTTTAAATCATATTGGAATTTTCCCAGCCTCTCATTACGTTGTGCCTATGGAAAAAATCCTGAAGGCAGCAGATGCTATTGAGGAAGAACTGAAGGAAAGAGTAGAGTATTTCAAAAGTGAGGACAAGCTGCTGGAAGCTCAGAGGATTGCAGAGCGGACAAACTTCGATATAGAAATGCTGAAGGAAACAGGCTTCTGTTCTGGAGTGGAGAATTATTCCAGGCATCTGGCAGGGCTAGAGCCGGGGCAGCCGCCATATACGCTGATCGATTATTTTGGTGACGACTTCCTTATTATTATAGATGAGTCTCATAAAACCGTTCCTCAGATCCGGGGTATGTTTGCAGGAGACCAGTCCAGAAAGCAGACTCTGGTGGATTATGGATTCCGACTGCCTTCAGCAAAAGATAACCGGCCTTTAAACTTTGAGGAATTTGAAAGCAAGATTGACCAGATTCTTTTTGTATCTGCCACTCCGGGAGAATATGAGGAAGAGCATGAGCTTCTTCGGGCAGAGCAGATCATTCGTCCTACAGGACTTCTGGACCCTATGGTTGAGGTGCGGCCAGTAGAGGGGCAGATTGATGACCTGGTAGGAGAGGTAAATAAAGAAGTAGAGAAAGGAAACAAAATCCTGATCACTACTTTGACTAAGCGAATGGCTGAGGATCTTACAGACTATATGAAAGATCTGGGAATCCGGGTGAAATATCTCCACTCGGATATTGATACCCTGGAGAGAACCCAGATTATTCGGGATATGCGCCTGAATGTATTTGACGTGCTGGTAGGAATCAATCTGCTGAGGGAAGGTCTGGATATTCCGGAAATTACTTTGGTGGCAATCCTGGACGCAGATAAAGAGGGATTTTTAAGATCTGAAACTTCTCTGATACAGACTATCGGACGTGCGGCCAGAAATGCCGAAGGCCGGGTTATCATGTATGCAGATGTGATGACAGACTCTATGCGGATTGCTATTGATGAGACTATGCGCCGCAGGAGTCTGCAGCAAAGGTATAATGAAGAACATGGCATTACGCCTACCACAATTAAGAAAGCAGTCCGGGATCTGATCAGTATTTCGAAGGCCGTAGCTGAGACGGAAGATAAGATGATGAAAGATCCAGAGTCCATGAGCAGGAAGGAGCTGGAGAAGCTGGTTAAGGATGTAGAAAAGCAGATGAGAGCTGCTGCTGCAGACCTGAATTTCGAGATGGCAGCGGAACTCAGGGACAAGATGATAGAGCTAAAGAAAAATTTAGAAGAAATCACTTGACAAATATTTTCAGTGGTGCTATCTTAAGAACATAGATGTTAGCACTCCACCACAACGAGTGCTAACAACTACAAAAGAAAGGAGCGAAAGATGGAATGGAAAACGAATTAGATGAAAGAAAACGAAAAATTCTGAAAGCCATTATCCAGACCTATTTGGAAACCGGTGAGCCGGTAGGTTCCAGAACAATTTCCAAGTATACGGACTTGAATCTTAGCTCCGCAACCATCCGCAATGAAATGTCTGACTTAGAGGAGCTGGGATATATTATCCAGCCTTATACATCGGCAGGGCGGATTCCTTCGGATTTGGGCTATCGTCTCTATGTAGATGAGCTTATGAAAGAGAAGGACAAAGAAGTAGCAGAGATTAAAGATCTGATGATAGAAAAGACAGACAAAATGGAAAAGGTGTTAAAGCAGGTAGTAAAAATCCTGGCTTCCAATACCAACTATGCAACTATGATCACGGGTCCAACTTATCATCGGAACAAATTAAAATTCATCCAGCTGTCCAGAGTAACAGAAACACAGCTTTTGGCAGTGGTGGTGGTAGAAGGAAATCTTGTGAAGAACCACATTATTGAACTTCGGGAACCAATGGATGAAGAAACAGTGCTGAAATTAAATCTTCTTCTGAATACACAGCTCAATGGACTTTCCATTGAAGAGATCAATCTGGCAATGATTTCCCGTATGAAGGAACAGGCGGGAATCCACAGCGAGGTGATCAGCAGCGTGATCGATGCAGTAGCTCAGGCTATTGCGGTAGATGATGAAGAGATGGAGATTTATACCAGCGGTGCAACAAACATTTTCAAGTATCCGGAGCTTGCAGATTCTTCCAAGGCCAGCGAATTGATTTCCGCCTTTGAAGAGAAAGAAGCTTTGGCAGAGTTCGTAAAGGATACGATGGATAACGAAAAGGATAGTGAGAACACCGGTATTCAGGTTTATATCGGAAATGAGAGTCCGGTGAAGACCATGAAGGACTGCAGCGTAGTGACAGCCACCTATGATCTGGGCGGCGGCATGCAGGGAACTATCGGAATCATAGGTCCCAAGCGGATGGATTATGAAAATGTAATGGATAATTTGAAAACCTTAAAAAATCAATTGGACAATATATTTAAGAAAACGTAGAAAGGTGGTAAGAATTCGTGGCAGAAGAAAAGAAAGAATTCAATTCCATGGAAGATGAAAACGTTTCTCCGGACCAAACAGAGGATATCCTGAAAGAGGATGACGAAAAAGCAGCAGAGAAAATGGAAGAAGCGGAAAATCAGGATCAGGCTGAAGAGACGGAAAGCCCGGAAGATACAGAGGCTTCTTCTGAAGACAGCAAGAAGGAACCGGAAAAAAAGGGATTCTTCGGAAAAAAGAAAAAAGACAAAAAAGATGAAAAAATAGAAGAGCTTACCGATATGGTTAAGCGGCAGATGGCGGAATTTGACAACTTCAGAAAACGTACAGAGAAGGAAAAAGCTTCCATGTATGAAATCGGAGCCAGAGAAGTGATTGAAAAGATCCTTCCTGTTGTGGATAACTTTGAAAGAGGTCTGGCTGCGGTTCCGGAAGAAGAAAAGGAAAGTCCTTTTGTAGATGGAATGAACAAGATTTACCGCCAGCTCCTTTCCTCATTTGAAGGGATGGGGGTTAAGGCCATTGAATCTGTAGGCCAGGAATTCAATCCGGATTATCATAATGCTGTGATGCATGTGGAAGATGAAGAAGCCGGAGAGAATGTAGTGGTGGAAGAGTTCCAGAAAGGTTATACCTACAAGGACACAGTGATCCGTCACAGCATGGTGAAGGTTGCCAATTAAGACAGGAGCCGGAACCATAACCAATTTTATATCCAGGAGAGATCCTGAAGGATTTTATCTTATAAACAGCCAATAATAACTAACAATAGAAATGATTCAAGGAGGAGTTATCATGAGCAAGATCATAGGTATTGACTTAGGTACTACAAACAGCTGTGTAGCCGTTATGGAAGGCGGACAGCCAACAGTTATTCCAAATGCAGAAGGCGCAAGAACAACACCTTCCGTTGTAGCTTTTACAAAATCAGGAGAGAGACTTGTAGGTGAGCCTGCAAAACGTCAGGCTGTTACTAACGCTGACAAGACTATTTCCTCTATCAAGAGACATATGGGTACAGACTACAGAGTTGCCATTGATGAGAAAAAATACTCTCCTCAGGAAATTTCCGCAATGATCCTTCAGAAAATGAAGGCAGATGCTGAGAACTATCTGGGCGAGAAAGTTACAGAGGCTGTTATCACAGTTCCGGCTTATTTCAACGATGCACAGCGTCAGGCTACCAAGGATGCAGGTAAGATTGCAGGCCTGGAGGTAAAACGTATCATCAACGAGCCTACTGCAGCAGCTCTGGCTTATGGACTGGACAATGAGAAAGAGCAGAAGATCATGGTATACGACTTAGGCGGCGGTACCTTTGATGTTTCCATCATTGAAATTGGCGACGGCGTTATCGAAGTTCTGTCTACAGCAGGTAATAACCATCTGGGCGGCGATGATTTCGACCAGAAGGTTGCTGACTATATGATTTCTGAATTCAAGAAGAAAGAAGGGGTTGACCTTTCTACAGATAAGATGGCTATGCAGCGTATCAAAGAAGCAGCAGAAAAAGCAAAGAAAGAGCTGTCTTCCGCTACAACAACTAACATCAACCTGCCATTTATCAGCATGAATGCCAACGGACCTCTTCACTTTGATATGGATCTGACAAGAGCAAAATTCGATGAGCTGACACACGACTTGGTAGAGAAGACTGCAGAACCTGTAAAACGTGCTCTTTCTGATGCTGGACTAAGTGCTTCTGAACTGGGCCAGGTACTGTTAGTTGGCGGTTCTACCCGTGTTCCCGCTGTACAGGATAAAGTAAAACAGCTGACAGGAAAAGAGCCAAGCAAGACTCTGAACCCAGATGAATGTGTTGCTCTGGGTGCTGCTGTACAGGGTGGAAAGCTGGCAGGAGACGCAGGTGCAGGAGATATCCTTCTGCTGGATGTTACTCCGCTGTCACTGTCAATCGAGACCATGGGAGGTATCGCTACAAGACTGATCGAGAGAAATACAACAATTCCTACCAAGAAGAGCCAGATCTTCTCCACAGCAGCAGACAATCAGACTGCTGTAGATATCAACGTAGTACAGGGTGAGAGACAGTTTGCAAGAGATAACAAATCCCTTGGACAGTTCCGTCTGGATGGAATTCCGCCAGCAAGAAGAGGCGTTCCTCAGATCGAAGTTACCTTTGATATCGATGCAAACGGTATTGTTAATGTTTCTGCAAAGGATCTGGGAACAGGAAAAGAACAGCACATTACCATTACTGCAGGTTCTAACATGTCTGATGATGAGATCGATAAGGCTGTAAGAGAGGCTGCTGAATACGAAGCTCAGGATAAGAAACGTAAAGAAGCTGTAGATACAAAGAATGATGCAGACGCTATGGTATTCCAGACAGAGAAAGCCATGGAAGAAGCTGGGGATAAGATTGATGCAAACGACAAGACTGCCGTAGAAGCAGATCTGAATGCACTGAAAGAAACTCTGGCAAAATGTTCCAATACAGATGAGATCACAGATGCTCAGGTAGAAGAACTGAAAGCTGGAAAAGAGAAACTGATGCAGAGCGCTCAGAAACTTTTCGCAAAAATGTATGAGCAGGCGCAGAGTGCACAGCAGGCAGGACCAAATCCAGGAGCAGGAACAGGTTCTCAGGACAGCGGAAATGAAGCATACGGCGATGATGTGGTAGACGGAGACTACAGAGAAGTTTAATCCGGGACATAAAAAGCAATAGAAAAGCATGGGGTGTTTTCGGGCATCCCATGCTTGTGTGTAGAAAGGGAAAAGACCAATGGCAGATAAAAGAGATTACTATGAAGTCCTGGGCGTGGACCGGGGAGCAGACGAGTCTGCAATAAAAAGTGCCTACCGGAAGCTTGCCAAGAAGTATCATCCGGATGTGAATCCGGGAGATAAAGAGGCAGAGAAAAAATTTAAAGAGGCTACAGAGGCATACAGTGTATTAAGCGACCCCCAGAAAAGACGACAGTATGACCAGTTCGGCCATGCGGCCTTTGAACAGGGAGGCGGCGGAGCCGGAGGATTTGACGGATTTGGCGGCTTCGGAGGTTTCAGCGGCGGAGATATGGGCGACATTTTCGGCGATATTTTCGGGGATCTTTTCGGCGGCGGAAGACGGAGACCTAATAATGGCCCTATGAAAGGTGCCAATGTACATGCTTCTGTAAGGATTACTTTTGAGGAAGCCGTATTCGGCTGTGAAAAAGAGCTGGACCTTACTTTGAAGGATACCTGTGAAACCTGTCATGGTACAGGGGCAAAGCCGGGAACTTCACCAGAGACCTGTTCTAAATGTCACGGAACCGGCCAGGTGGTATATACACAGCAGTCCATGTTTGGAACCATTCAGAATGTTCAGACCTGTCCGGACTGTCATGGAACCGGAAAAGTGATAAAAGATAAGTGTCCGGACTGCCGTGGAACCGGATTTATTTCCAACCGCAAGAAGATCAAGGTGACTATACCGGCAGGTATCGACAACGGACAGAGCATCCGTATCCGGGAGAAAGGCGAGCCGGGAACCAACGGCGGACCAAGAGGGGATCTGATGGTGGAAGTAGTGGTTGCCCGCCATCCGATTTTCCAGAGACAGGATATGAACATATTCTCTACAGCGCCCATTACCTTTGCTCAGGCAGCTCTGGGAGGAGAAGTGCGGATCAGCACTGTAGACGGCGATGTAATGTATGACATAAAACCGGGGACTCAGACCGATACAAAAGTGCGGCTGAAAGGAAAAGGAGTGCCTTCTCTGAGAAATAAAAATGTAAGAGGAGATCACTATGTGACCCTGGTAGTACAAGTGCCTGCCAAATTGAACGAGGAAGCTAAGGAAGCTCTGCGTAAATTTGATGCGGCTTGCGGTAACAGGCCGTCAGGCGGTGAAAAAAAGAAAAAATTCGGTGAGAAGCTGAAAGATATGTTTGAAAATTAATCTCCAATGACAGGAAGAACACGCTGCATAGATTTCTTTTTGAGATAGATGCAGCGTTCTTTTTTTTGAAGAGAAGCCCTGTTGCAATTTGAAATTTTTTCTTCTATAATAACATGAGGCCAGAGGCGAACTCTGTGGGCTCATTTGAGCATAAATACAAAGAAAGATAAATCAGAAAAAGGAAGAACGGGGAAAATGAGCGGTTTAGTAGTGCTGAAGCAGATGATCATGATTTTTATTCTGATCCTTACAGGCTTTATACTTTATAAAAAGAAAATGATATCTGACAGTGCTTCTAAAGATCTGTCGGCTTTAGTAGTCAATGTCTGCTCGCCAGGACTGGTAATCGTAAGTATGTTCAATGACCTTTCTCAGATTCCCAGAGAAAATGTGATTTTTGTAGGAATTCTTGCAGTTATTTTTTACCTCTTTCTTATTTTCTTCGGATATTTTCTTGTATGGGTGCTGAAAGTGCCGAACCATCTGAAAAATGCCTATGTGCTGATGACTGTTTTCGGAAATACAGGATTTATAGGAATACCTGTTGCCCTGGCAATTATCGGCCCGGAATCTATGGTATATGTGATCGTTTTCAATTTCCTTTTTAATTTTACTATTTTTACTTTTGGAATCATGCTGCTGAAAAACGGCGCAGAGGAAAAAAAACGGTCCTGGAAGGACTATCTAAGTCCGGGGCTTATTGCCTGTATGGCGGCATTTTTCATATACTGGTTTCAACTGGAATTACCGGAAGAAATTGAGACTCTTGCAGGATATTACGGCAATGCATGTACGCTTTTGTCTATGATCGTGATAGGAATCTCTCTGGCGGGAATGAAGCTCAAAGAAATGATAAAGAACAAAAGACTGCTTATATTTACAGCAATCCGGTTCATCGCATTTCCCATGATACTGGCTCTTATCCTGAAGCCGGTACTGACAGATTTTCTCATACGGGCTACGGTTGTGCTTATGGCGGCTCTTCCTGTAGGAAATTTTCCTGCAATGCTCTGCGAACAATATGGAAAGGACTCCAAACCTATTGCAGAGGGAATTGTGGTAACAACAGTTTTGTCGGTTTTTACGATTACACTGACTTTTATGCTGGTATAAAGTTAACATACAGTGGATATTTAAAAGAAAGGAATTCAATATGAAGTGGAAAAAATTCAGAATTAAAACGAAAACAGAAGCTGAAGATATTATTATCAGCAGCCTTTATGACATCGGCCTGGAGGGAGCTCAGATAGAGGATAATGTGCCTCTTACTGCACTGGAAAAGGAGCAGATGTTTGTAGATATCCTTCCCCAGATAGGTGAGGATGACGGCACGGCATATCTTAGCTTTTTTGTAGAAGAGACAGAAGAGGGAGAGCTTCTGGTAAACGGCGAGAAGACTACAGAAGAACAGGTGCTGGATATGGTGAATCAGGAGCTGGAAAGTCTGAAAGAGTTTTTGGATATAGGAGAGGGAACCATTGTTGTAGATGAGACAGAAGATATTGACTGGATCAATAACTGGAAGCAGTATTTCAAGCAGTTCTATGTGGATGATATCCTGATCATTCCTTCCTGGGAAGAGGTTAAGGAAGAGGATAAGGATCGGATGATCATTCATATTGATCCGGGAACTGCTTTTGGAACAGGTATGCACGAGACCACCCAGCTTTGCATCCGGCAGCTGAAGAAATATGTGACAAAAGACACGGTTCTTCTGGATGTAGGGACCGGCAGCGGAATTCTTTCCATTGTGGCTTTAAAGCTAGGCGCGTCTCATGCAGTAGGGACAGATCTGGATCCCTGTGCAGTGCCGGCAGTAGAAGAAAATAAAGAGGCCAATCAGATCCCAGATGGGGATTTTGAGATGATGATCGGCAATATTATCGATGACAGAGAAATACAGGATGCAGCAGGCTATGAGAAATATGATATCGTGACAGCCAATATCCTGGCAGACGTGCTGGTTCCTCTGACTCCGGTTATCGTACAGCACATGAAAAAAGGCGGAATCTATATTACTTCCGGTATTCTGGATGTAAAGGAATCTGTAGTGGTGGAAGCTGTGAAAAAAGCCGGACTGGAAGTGCTGGAGGTTACCCATCAGGGAGAGTGGGTATCTGTGACAGCCAGAAAGAATTAAGGTGGAAATATGTACCGTTTTTTTGCAGATCCTGCTCAGATAGGAGAAAAGCAGATTTCTATTACAGGCAGTGATGTAAATCATATAAAAAATGTCCTCCGTATGCGTCAGGGAGAAGAAATCCTGATCAGCGACGGAGGCAGCAAAGAATATACCTGTTATATCCAGGAGCTTCACGAAGAAGAGATCCTGGCTCACATTATGTATGTTCAGGAGGCAGGCTACGAACTGCCCTCTAAATTGTATCTCTTTCAGGGACTGCCTAAAGGAGATAAGATGGAGCTGATCATTCAGAAGGCCGTGGAACTTGGGGTCCACCAGGTGATCCCTGTGGCTTCCAAGCGTGCGGTGGTGAAACTGGATAAGAAAAAAGAAGAGAAAAAACTGGCCAGATGGCAGGCTATAGCAGAAAGTGCAGCCAAACAGTCTAAAAGAATGTATATTCCTGAGATTAAAGAGGTTATGAACTTTCAGGAGGCTGTCCAGTATGGGGCCCAGCTGGATGTGGTTCTGCTGCCTTATGAGCTGGCAAAAGATATGAAACACACAAGAGAAATCCTGGGACAGATTGCCAGGGGCCAGTCTGTGGGCATTTTTATCGGTCCGGAAGGCGGCTTTGAAGAAGAGGAAGTAAAACTGGCGGTTTCCGGGGCTGATGCCCAGGTGATCACTTTGGGAAAAAGGATACTGAGAACAGAGACTGCAGGTCTTGCGGTATTGTCTGTTCTGATGTTTGCATTGGAGGAATAGAAATGGAGGCATATCTGGATAATTCTGCTACTACCAGATGCTATGAGGCAGTGAAGGATATTGTGGTAAAGACTATGATGGAAGACTACGGAAATCCTTCGGCCATGCATTTAAAAGGCGTTCAGGCAGAGAATTATGTGAAAGAGGCGGCCAGGAAGATTGCAAAGACTCTGAAAGTACAGGAGAAAGATATATACTTTACTTCCGGAGGAACGGAGTCAGATAACTGGGCGCTGATCGGCACAGCCATGGCCAATCAGAGAAGGGGAAAGCATATTGTCACAACGGTTTTTGAACACGCAGCAGTATCTGCTCCTGTGGAGTGGCTGGAAGAACAGGGATTTGAGATTACCAGGATACCTGTGGATGAACAGGGAAATCTGTCTCTGGATGAGCTGTCTGCAGCCATAAGAGAGGATACGATCTTGGTGTCTGCCATGTATGTAAATAATGAACTGGGAGCCCTTCTGCCTGTGGAAGAAGTGGGCAGCCTTATCAAAGAGAAAAATC
Source organism: Blautia sp. An81 (assembly GCF_002161285.1). GTDB lineage: Bacteria > Bacillota > Clostridia > Lachnospirales > Lachnospiraceae > Blautia > Blautia ornithocaccae. The sequence continues at coordinate 23,130 of NZ_NFHH01000004.1, forward strand.
CGGAGACTCTTTTTCATGTAGATGCTATCCAGGCTTATGGCAAGTACAGGATTTATCCGAAGAAAATGAAGATTGACCTGCTTTCTGTAAGCAGCCATAAGATACACGGCCCCAAAGGCGTGGGATTTCTGTATATAGGCGATAAGGTGAAAATCCATCCCCTGATTTTGGGAGGAGGACAGCAGAAAGGCATGCGTTCAGGTACTGACAATGTACCGGGAATCGCCGGAATGGGAGAAGCCGCTAAAATCATATATGAACATCTGGATGAAAATACAGCTCATATGAGAGAGCTGAAAGAATATTTTGCCGGAGAGCTTGAAAAGCTGGAAAACGTGGTAATCAACGGCCCGGAACCTTCCAAAGGAGCTCCCCATATTTTAAATGTCAGCTTCCCGGGAGTGAGAAGCGAAGTGCTCCTTCATGCTCTTGAAGACAAAGGAATTTATGTCTCCGCAGGCAGTGCCTGCTCCAGCCACAAAAGGACAGGAAGCGCCTCTCTTGGGGCCATAGGTCTGAGTCCGGAGAGAAAAGAGTCCGCTGTTCGTTTCAGTTTCAGTGAATTTACTTCCAGGGAGGAACTGGACTATACCCTGGAGTCACTGAGAAGTCTTCTTCCCATGCTGCGGAGATATGCAAGAAAATAAAAGGAGAAAATTTGTATGTATAAGGCTTTTTTGATCAAATACGCAGAAATCGCTATTAAAGGAAAAAACCGTTATATCTTTGAGGATGCTCTGGTAGACCAGATCAGATATCAGCTGAGAAATGTAGAAGGCACTTTCAAGGTAGTAAAAGAAATGGGGCGTATCTTTGTATATCCCCAGGGCGATTTTGACTACGAGGAAGCTGTAGAGGCCATGAAACGGGTTTTCGGCATTTACGGCATCTGCCCTGCAGTGGTCCTGGAGGACCAGGGATTCGAACAGCTTTCTAAAGATGTGGCAGACTATGTGAAAAAGGTTTACGGGGAAAAATCCCTGACTTTTAAAGTAAATACCAGAAGAAATAAGAAAACCTATCCGATGCAGTCTATGGAGGTCAGCAGCGAGCTGGGAAGCGTGATCCTGGATGCCTGCCCCAATATGAAAGTAGATGTTCACAACCCTCAGGTGACAGTGAATGTGGAAATCAGGAATAAAATATATCTCTATTCTGAGAATATACCAGGACCTGGAGGTATGCCTCTGGGAACCAACGGAAGGGCTATGCTCCTGCTTTCAGGAGGAATCGACAGTCCTGTGGCAGGCTATATGATCGCTAAAAGAGGCGTGACCATTGACGCTGTTTATTTCCATGCGCCGCCATATACCAGCGAGCGTGCAAAGCAGAAGGTCATCGATCTGGCAAAACTGGTATCCAGGTATGCAGGACCTATTCGGCTTCATATCGTGAACTTTACAGATATCCAGCTTTATATTTATGACAAATGCCCTCATGAAGAACTGACCATCATCATGCGCCGGTATATGATGAAGATTGCAGAAGAATTTGCAAAGAAAGACGACTGTTTGGCACTGGTAACAGGGGAGAGTATCGGACAGGTAGCCAGCCAGACGATCCACAGCCTTGCAGCTACCAATGAGGTCTGCACTATGCCTGTATTCCGGCCTCTGATCGGCTTTGATAAACAGGAAATCGTAGATGTAGCTTTAAAAATCCAGACTTATGAGACATCTATCCTGCCCTACGAGGACTGCTGTACAATTTTTGTGGCCAAACATCCGGTGACCAAGCCTAATATCCAGGTGATCAAAAAATCTGAAGAGCGGCTCCAGGAAAAGATTGAGGATATGCTGAAAGAAGCAGTGGAGACTGCAGAAACGGTACTTTGTGAAGAATAAGGGGTAATATACCTTATTGCACCCTGAACGGAGGAATTTTATTCTATAGGAGGGTTGGAATACTTTCCTATAGAATAAAAAAGCTGCCGCATAAAGCGGCAGCCTTTTATATAAGTTCTGAGATTATACTAAGTATGGTTTTAATGTTTCTAAGATTTCATCAAGAGCGGCATCTGCTGCATGGATATTTAAGTCGATAGCTTTAGATAAATCTAAAGAAAAGATGCCCATGATGGACTTAGCATCGATTACATATCTACCGGAAACTAAATCGAAATCATAATCAAATTTTGTAATGTCATTTACAAAAGATTTAACTTTGTCGATAGAGTTCAGTGAAATTTTAACTGTTTTCATTGGAAAAATCCTCCCTTACCTCATTTTTAGTAATTGCATTTACAAGGATTATGTTACCGTTATTGGCAGAAAAAGTCAATATGAAAAAGGGAAAAATAAAACACAAAGAATCTGGTGACAATTCGTCAAAACGCTTAATGTATGGAGATAATAATAATGGAGAATATAAGAAAAAGAGTAGCATTGCACAATTTAGGATGCAAGGTTAATGCCTATGAAATGGAGGCTATGGAGCAGGACCTGAGGAAAGCAGGATACGAAATCGTACCCTTTGCCCCCGGAGCAGATGTATATATTATCAATACCTGCACGGTGACGAACATTGCTGACAGAAAGTCCAGACAGATGCTCCACAGAGCCAGAAAGATGAACCCTGAGGCCATTGTCATTGCCGCAGGATGTTATGTCCAGGCTCAAAAGGACTCTGAAAAAGTAGATGAAGCCATAGACATTGTACTGGGGAACAACCGAAAGCAAGAACTGCTGGATATTCTGGAAAATTATCACAAGGGACAGGGCCAGGAAAAGGTCCTGATGGATCTGGAAAAGCCAGTGGAATATGAAAATCTGGAACTTTCTTCCACAGGAGAACATACCAGAGCCTATCTGAAGGTACAGGACGGCTGCAATCAGTTCTGCAGCTACTGTATTATTCCTTACGTACGGGGACGGGTGCGTAGCAGGAAAAAAGAAGAGGTATTGGAAGAGGTAAGACGTCTTGTAGATAACGGCTACCAGGAATTTGTCCTTACTGGTATCCATTTGAGCTCCTATGGGATTGACATAGGAGAAAGCCTGCTGGGGCTGCTCCAGGCCGTCCATCAGATAGAAGGGGTAAAACGGATCCGTCTGGGCTCCCTGGAACCCAGGATCATTACAGAAGAATTCGGAAAAGCTCTGGGGAGTATGGAGAAAATCTGTCCCCATTTTCACTTATCACTTCAGAGTGGCTGCAATGAAACACTGAAGAGGATGAATCGGAAATATACGGCGGAAGAATATATGGAAGGATGCCGTATCCTGCGGAAATATTTCGAGAATCCGGCTCTTACCACAGATGTCATCGTGGGATTTCCTCAGGAAACAGAGGAAGAATTTGAAGCATCCAGAAAGTTTGTGGAGCAGGTAAACTTTTATGAGACTCATATATTTAAATACTCCAGAAGAAAAGGTACCAGGGCAGACCGTATGGAGGGACAGGTAGCCGAAGAGGAAAAGAACCGGAGGAGCCGTGTGCTTATTGGGATGGGAAAGGCTCATGAAAGAAACTATATGGAAAGTTTTCTGGGAAAAGAAGTAGAAATCCTTTTTGAGGAAACTGCAGAAATACAGGGAGAAACATATTGGACAGGACATACAAGAGAGTATCTGAAGACTGCGGTTAAAGCCAGTGAGAACCTGGAAAACCGCATAATGACAGCAACTGTTACAGGTTTTCTCCAGGATGGCATCTTTATTTGCAGAATATAATAGTTGAATTTCCGGGGAAGATATATTAGAATAAAGGTATAGTTGCAGTTGTATGTCCTTTTTTATCCCAGAGGGCTATAGCAGATTAGAACGAATTTTAGAGATAAGGGCGTGAATTGAGTATGGCAAATTTAGAGAATACACAATATTTTAATGTAAAATCAGACCCGGAAGTGAGAGTGAAAGAAGTTCTGGATCTGGTATATAATGCGATGTCAGAGAAAGGGTATAATCCGGTGAACCAGATTGTGGGCTATATTATGTCCGGAGACCCTACTTATATTACCAGCCATAAGGGAGCCAGAAGCACTATCATGAAAGTGGAGCGTGATGAGCTGGTAGAAGAGCTGCTGAAAGAATATATCAAGAATAAGTCCTGGAAACACGAATAAGCTATGAGGATCATGGGACTTGATTATGGCTCTAAGACCATAGGAGTGGCTATCAGCGACCCTATGGGACTGACAGCCCAGGGTTTGGAAATTATCAGGAGAGAAGAGGAAAACAAGCTTCGGAAATCTCTGCGGAGGATTGAAGAATTGGTACAGGAGTATCAGGTGGAAGAGATTGTTCTTGGTTTTCCTAAAAATATGAACAATACTATCGGTGAACGGGCAGAGAAATCACTGCAGCTAAAGGAAACCCTGGAACGCAGACTGGGATTGCCCGTTGTTATGTGGGACGAAAGACTTACAACCGTAGAGGCGGACCGCACATTGATCGAAGCAGGTGTGCGAAGAGAAAACAGAAAGAAATATGTGGATATGATAGCAGCTGTATTTATTCTGCAGGGCTATTTAGATGCAAAAGCAAACCCGGATACCGTTTGATTTCTGCTGGCAACGAGTCTCCGGGTTATGTGTATGCCTGAAAAACAAAAAGAAAGGACGAATGTATGGAAACAGTAGTATTTGATGGAGAGGACGGATCTGAATTAGAATTCGGGATTTTGGAACAGACCAGAGTGGGAGGAATAAATTATCTCCTGGTCATTGATCCAGATGAGGCAGAAAATGAAAACGGAAGTGCGGCGTACATTTTAAAGGACATTTCAGAGGACGGCGACAAAGACGGCTGCTATGTATTCGTAGAGGATGATACAGAATACGATGCGGTTTACAAGGTCTTTGCAGCCATGTTAGAGGACATTGAGTTTGAATAGTGTCATAAAATGACAGGAACGGAAATTATCGGAGGAATAACATTGAAAAGAAATCATAATGGAAAATTGAAGATCATTCCTTTGGGCGGACTGGAACAGATAGGAATGAACATTACAGCTTTTGAGTATGAAGATAGTATCGTTGTGGTAGACTGTGGTCTTTCTTTCCCGGAAAATGATATGCTGGGAATCGACCTGGTCATCCCTGACGTGAGCTACCTTAAAGAAAATATTGATAAAGTAAAGGGATTTGTGATCACCCATGGGCATGAGGACCATATTGGCGCCCTGCCCTATGTTTTGAAGGAAGTAAATGTACCGATTTATGCTACGAAACTGACCGTAGGACTTATTGATAATAAATTAAAAGAGCATAATTTACTGAGAACTACCAAGAGAAAAGTAATCAAACACGGACAGTCCATTAATCTGGGATGTTTCCGGATTGAATTTATCAAGACAAACCACAGTATTCAGGATGCTTCTGCCCTGGCAATCTATTCTCCGGCAGGAACTGTCATCCATACAGGAGACTTTAAAGTGGACTATACCCCTGTATTCGGAGATGCCATTGATCTGCAGAGATTTGCGGAGATTGGGAAAAAAGGCGTCCTGGCCCTGATGTGTGACAGTACAAATGCGGAAAGAAAAGGATTTACCATGTCTGAAAGGACGGTGGGAAAGACCTTTGATAATATTTTTTCTGAACACCGGAATACCAGGATCATTATTGCTACCTTTGCGTCTAACGTAGACAGAGTGCAGCAGATTATTAATTCTGCTTATAAGTATGGAAGAAAGGTAGCTGTGGAAGGGCGGAGTATGGTAAATGTTATTGGCACTGCCCAGGAGCTGGGATATCTGCAGGTTCCGGACAAGACCCTTGTAGAGATCGATCAGATTAAAAACTATCCGGATGATAAGGTAGTCCTGATCACTACAGGAAGCCAGGGTGAGTCTATGGCAGCCCTTTCCCGTATGGCGGCTAATATCCATAAAAAAGTTACCATCAAACCAAATGATACCATTATTTTTAGTTCGAATCCTATTCCGGGAAATGAGAAAGCAGTATCGAAAGTTATCAATGAGCTGAGCAGAAAAGGTGCAGATGTAATCTTCCAGGATGCCCATGTTTCCGGACATGCCTGTCAGGAAGAGATTAAGCTTATCTATTCTCTTGTAAAACCCAAGTATGCCATACCAGTCCATGGAGAGTACCGACATTTAAAAGCACAGGCGGGAATTGCAAGAGAACTGGGTATTCCTAAGGAAAATATCTTTATCCTCTCTTCCGGAGATGTTCTGGAGCTGAATGAGCAGGAACCAGCCAGAGTAACTGGAAAAGTCCGTACAGGAGCAATCCTGGTAGATGGACTGGGCGTAGGAGATGTTGGAAATATTGTTTTGAGAGACCGTCAGCATTTGGCAGAAGACGGTATTATGATCGTTGTCCTTACACTGGAGAAACACAGCGGAAATCTGCTGGCAGGTCCGGACATCGTATCAAGAGGTTTTGTATATGTTCGAGAATCGGAAGATCTGATGGACGAAGCCCGTATTGTGGTGGAAGACGCCATTGATGTGTGCCTGGATAAGCATATTACAGACTGGGGAAAGATTAAGAACATCATTAAAGATTCCCTGGGAGATTTCCTGTGGAAACGGACAAAGAGAAATCCGATGATCCTGCCGATCATTATGGAGGCGTAAAGAATGAGCTTTATTGATACCTGTACAGAAATGCTGATTTCAGCGATCAAAAACGGCAGTGTTTATAAACAGTACTGCGTGGCTCTGGAAGCAGTAAATAAGATACCTGGTCTGAAAGAACAGGTGGATGATCTGCGCCGTATGAATTACAGGGTCCAGAATGAGTATGAGGATAAGAATCTGTATGAGGTTATTGACGATCTGGATGAAAAAATGGAAGAGCTGTGCAAGATTGAGGAAGTAAATCAATTTCTGGAGGCTGAGTTGGCACTGTGCAAGCAGCTTCAGGGAATCAGCACGGCCATTCACCAGGGAATTAATCTGGATGTTCCGGAATTATCGTAGACCAAGGAGAATACTATGGGAAAACAAGTCAGAAAACAGAAAAAATCATCCATTGTAGCCGGAGGGTTTTTCCGTTTTGCCCTTTATCTGATCATAGCCATAGCAGTGATCTATATTGGAAAATCTGCATATGACTTTGGATACGACATTTTTTATCAGCAGCCTATGGATTCAGAAGAAGAGGGCAGAGACATTACCGTGGTGGTGGAAGATGGGGATTCCGTATATCAGATAGGGAAAACTCTGGAGAACAGAGGACTTATCCGTGATGCGAAAGTGTTTGTGGTTCAGGAGAAGCTTTCTAATTACAGCGGCAAGCTCCAGACGGGAACTTATATACTCAATACCAGTATGACCCCGGATGAGATGATGGAGATTCTGTCCAGAGAGAATATAAAGGGACAGCCCAATCAGACTCAGGAGGATGGTACTGCCCAGGAAGGAAGCTCTGACATCCAGAATGGAACCGATGCTGACGCAGAAGAAACCCAGGAAGAGGGAGGAACTGGAGAGTGATCGTAGACGAGAGGTTAGTCACCTATATCAATTCCCTGGACAGGGGAAATACAGACTTCCTCAATCAGCTGGAAATGGAGGCTCTCAGAGACCATGTACCCATTATCCGGCGGGAGACACAGAGTCTTTTGAAAGTTCTCCTGGAGCTTACAGCTCCCTCAAGGATTCTGGAAGTAGGGACAGCCGTGGGATTTTCTGCGCTTCTTATGAGTACTTACGGTCCGGGAGAATGCAGGATTACCACTATTGAAAATTATGAGAAACGGATATCAGCAGCCAGAGAGAATTTTAAAAAGGCTGGAAAAGAAAAGCAGATTACCCTTTTAGAAGGAGATGCCCAAAAGGTTCTGAAGACTCTTGAGGAACCTTTTGACTTTATTTTTATGGATGCGGCAAAGGGACAGTATATCCATTTTCTGCCGGACATTCTGCGCCTTCTTGTAAAAGGAGGAATTCTGATTTCTGACAATGTGCTCCAGGATGGAGATATTATCCAGTCCCACTTTGCAGTTGAGAGAAGGAACAGAACGATTTATAAACGTATGAGAGAGTATCTCGGTACGCTGAAGAACAGCAGCGAGCTGGAGACCGCCATTCTCCCTCTGGGAGACGGAGTGGCCCTCAGCGTAAGAAAGTAACAGGAGGAGAGAAATGAGGGAAAAACCGGAATTGCTGATTCCAGCAAGCAGCCTGGAGGTGCTGAAAATTGCAGTCATCTTTGGGGCTGATGCGGTATATATCGGCGGTGAAGCTTTCGGACTTCGGGCAAAAGCCAAGAACTTTTCTATGGAAGATATGAAGGAAGGTATTGCTTTCGCCCATGAGCATGGGGTGAAGGTTTATGTTACCGCCAATATCCTGGCTCACAATGAAGATCTTCCCAAGGTACGGGAATATTTTCAGGAGCTGAAGGAAATAAGACCGGACGCTCTGATCATTTCGGATCCGGGAATTTATATGATCGCTAAAGAGGTATGTCCTGAGACTGAAAGACATATCAGTACCCAGGCCAACAATACCAATTACGGAACTTATCTGTTCTGGTGGAATCTGGGAGCAAAAAGAGTGGTCAGCGCCAGGGAGTTGTCTCTTGAGGAAATCCGGGAAATCCGGGCCCACATTCCTGATGAGATGGAGATAGAGACTTTTATCCACGGAGCTATGTGCATTTCTTATTCCGGCAGATGTCTTCTTTCCAATTTTTTTACAGGAAGAGATGCTAACCGGGGAGCCTGCACCCATCCCTGCCGTTGGAAATATTCCATTGTGGAAGAGACCAGACCTGGAGAATATATGCCGGTTTATGAAAATGAGAGGGGAACCTATATCTTCAATTCGAAAGATCTGTGCATGATCGAGCATATGGACGATATTCTTGCCAGCGGCATTGACAGCCTGAAGATTGAGGGTAGAATGAAAACGGCTCTTTATGTGGCAACAGTTGCCAGGACTTATCGAAAGGCAATAGATGATTATCTGGAGGATCCGGCTAAATATCGGGAAAATATGCCCTGGTATCAGGAACAGATCAAAAGCTGCACCTACCGTCAGTTTACCACTGGATTTTTCTATGGAAAGCCCGACGAGACCAGCCAGATTTATGATAATAATACTTATGAAAAAGGATATACCTATCTGGGAATTGTCTGGGAGATAAAGGAAGGTCTGTGCAGGATTGAGCAGAGAAATAAGTTCTCTGTGGGAGAGACTGTTGAGATTATGAAGCCAGATGGCAGAAATATGCCGGTGACGGTGGAGAAAATTCTCAATGAAGAAGGACAGGAACAGGAGAGCGCGCCTCATCCTCAGCAGGTACTCTATGTAGCCCTCAGCCAGATGCCTGAGAAATATGACATTCTGAGAAGAAAAGAAGAGTAGAGATTTTTATATGTGCTTTGTACCGGATACAAATAAGGACCAGAAAAATTTGTATCCGGCATAGAGGCTGATCAAAAGTGTTCCCGCAGTTTCAGAAGAGCATTTTTTTCAATACGTGACACATAAGAGCGGCTGATATTCAGCCGCTTTGCTATTTCCCTCTGGGTCATTTCCTCCTTGCCGTAAAGACCATAGCGGAGGGTGATGATCTCCTGCTCTCTTTGAGAGAGGATTTTAGGGATAAGCTGATACAGATAGTCAATATCCTGTTTCAGAGAATAATTTTTTACCACATCTACAGGTTCTGTTTCAATCACATCCAGAAGGCTGATCTCATTCCCCTCTTTGTCTGTGCCGATGGGCTCATAGAGGGAAACTTCTTTACTGGATTTTTTCTTTGAACGAAGAAGCATAAGGAGCTCATTGTCAATACATCTTGCCGCATAGGTTGAGAGTCTGCTTGCTTTTTGAAAATCAAAGGTCTGAATGGCTTTGATCAGACCAATGGTTCCAATAGAGATCAGATCATCCAATTCTTCCGCAGCTCCCTGATATTTTTTTACAATATGTGCAACCAGTCGTAGATTTCGCTGAATCAGAATGTCTTTCGCTTCCAGGCTGCCCTGTTTGTATTCCTGAAGATAATATCTTTCCTCTTCCGGAGTCAGGGGCTTTAGAAATGTTTTCACACAAGCATACCTCGGAGGAATTTAATTATAGTTTATGTGAAGAGAGACGATTTAGTGCTTTTCCACTGTAAATTCCCCGATTTCTCGGAAAAGAAAGAAGAAATACGTCTTGCTGCCCTGGGAAAATAAGGCTATAATCATACATAAATACAACATCTGAATTTCTGGCGTTTCTGCCAAAAAATCCATTGGATCAAAACTGAAAACAATTAAGACTAAGGGGATATTATGCATTTACAGCGGGAATATACCCCGGAAAAGGAGGTATTATGTACAGCAGCGTTTTATCAGCCACGATTTCCGGTGTGGAAGGCGTGCCGGTGCTGGTGGAGGCAGATGTAAGCGGAGGTCTGCCAGTCTTTTCTATGGTAGGATATCTTTCTTCCAGAGTGAGAGAAGCCCAGGAGCGGGTGTGGACAGCACTTCGCAATACTGGTCTGACCTTTCCGCCCAAAAGAATCACAGTAAACCTTTCTCCGGCAGATATACGGAAAGAGGGAACCAGATTTGACCTTCCTATTGCGGCAGCTCTTCTGGGAGCTTTTGGATATCTGGAGCATGAGAAACTTCAGGGAGTATGTATGGCAGGAGAGTTGGGGCTCAACGGAGAGATCAAAGGCGTACGGGGAATCCTGCCTATTGTGGATACAGCAGTCAAAAACAGGTGCCCTTTGTGTATTGTTCCTTCTGCAAATCTGGCAGAAACAGCCGGATTCTGTGGAATCAAAGTCCTAGGCGTCAGCAGCCTGGAAGAATTTCTGGAGCTGGCAAAGCTGGAAGACTGGGGCGCCAGTCTGGTTTCAGAACCGGAAAGTAAAGAGGAGAAAGATGAGGAGTATCAGGATGACTTTTCCGATATATTAGGCCAGGAAGCGGCTAAGCGGGCAGCAGTTATTGCAGCAGCCGGTTTCCACAATATCCTTTTTATCGGAACTAAAGGTGCCGGAAAAACTATGATCGCAACCAGACTCCCCACCATATTCCCTGAGCTTGACAGGGAAGACAGTATGGAGCTTTCCAGGATATACAGTGTGGCAGGACTTCTTGGAGGAGAAAGAACCAGGATCAGAACCCGCCCTTTCCGCAGCCCTCACCACACAGCTACAGCAAAGGCTCTGGCCGGAGGAGGGGCCTATCCTACGCCGGGTGAGATTACTCTGGCTCATAAAGGCATACTGTTTCTGGATGAGCTTCCTGAGTTTTCCAGGTCTGCTCTGGAAATTCTGCGGCAGCCTCTGGAACAAAGAAAGATTTTTATTTCCAGAGTCCATGGAAATTATGAATTTCCTGCAGATTTCCTTCTGGCAGCCGCTATGAATCCCTGCCCCTGCGGCTATTATCCAGATAGGAACCGCTGTGCATGTACCAGACATCAGGTGGAAAACTACCTGGGAAAAATCAGCGGACCTCTTCTGGACCGGTTTGACATCTGTACAGAAATGAGAGAAGTACCTGGGGAAAAACTAAAACATCGGTCTGCTGGGAAGACCTCTGAAGAAATCCGCAGAGAAGTCCTTCGGGTCCATGAAATACAAAAAGAACGGTACAAAGGAACAGAAATTACCTTCAATAGCCGGCTTTCCGGAAAAGAAACGGAGAAATTCTGTATAACAGATAAAAATGCAGGAAGACTGTTGGGGAAGGTTTATGAAAAACTGGGGCTCAGCGTCAGAGGATACTATAAAATATTGAAAACTGCCAGGACCATTGCGGATCTGGAGGGCAGCGAGAAAATCAGAGAAAACCATATCAGTGAAGCAGTCTGCTACCGCTCTATAGATAAAAAATATTGGAAATAAAAAAGAGGAGGGGACATATGATGGAACAAAGAGACAGGGCGTGGATATGCAAGAGAGAAGACAGGCAATATCCGAAGAAACTGCAGTATTATGATTCCATGCCAGAGGTACTCTATATCAGAGGAGAACTGCCGGAGCCAGATAAGCCTGTGGTGGCTATAGTAGGCGCCAGAGCATGCAGCAGATACGGAGAGCATCAGGCCTATAGATTCGGAAAAATACTGGGAGAAAATGGGGTACAGGTCATCAGCGGCCTGGCCAGAGGCGTAGATGGGATGGCCCATAGAGGCGCTCTGGATGCAGGTGGAAAGACCTTTGCAGTCATGGGCTGCGGAGGTGATATCTGCTATCCTCCGGAACACAGAGAACTGTATGAGAGGATGAAAGAGGGAGACGGCGGAATCCTGTCAGAATTCCCGGACGGGACGCCTCCTTACGGAAGAAATTTTCCCAGAAGAAACAGGATCATCAGCGGCCTGGCAGACCTGGTCCTGGTAATCGAAGCCAGAACCAGGAGCGGTTCTCTTATTACAGCCGGCTATGCCCTGGAGCAGGGAAAGACAGTTTACGCTTTGCCGGGAAGAGTGGGAGATGCATTAAGCGAAGGCTGCAACCAGCTTATTGCAGACGGGGCGGGGATTGCCTGCTCTCCGGAAATGCTGCTGGAAGAAATAGGGATAAGGGCTGAAAGGAAAGTTAATTTCAGGCAAAATTCAAAGATAAGACTTGCAAGCCAGGAAGAAATGGTGTATAGTTGTCTGGATTTCCAACCAAAGAATATAGAAGATATTTATCAGGAAACACGTTTAGATACAAGAGTAATTGCAGAAGTTTTATTGAAATTGGAACTTGACGGGCTGGTTACAGAGCCTGTTAAGAATTACTATGCCAGAGCAGGAGGTTGACATGGCGAAATATCTGGTAATTGTGGAATCACCGGCAAAGGTAAAGACAATTAAAAAATTTCTGGGCTCAAATTATGAAGTAATGGCCTCTAACGGTCATGTGCGGGATCTTCCCAAGAGCCAGCTGGGGTTTGACGTAGAACATGATTATGAGCCTAAATATATTACAATCCGTGGTAAGGGAGATATTCTGGCTGCCCTGCGTAAAGCGGCAAAGAAAGCAGATAAGGTCTACCTGGCAACGGACCCTGACCGGGAAGGAGAGGCTATATCCTGGCATCTCTCCTATGCCCTGAAACTGGATAAGAAAAAAATGCGCAGGATTACCTTTAATGAGATTACAAAAAGTGCGGTGAAGGCTTCCATTAAACAGGCCAGGGATATTAATATGAATCTGGTAGACGCCCAGCAGGCCCGAAGAGTACTGGACCGTATGGTGGGCTATGAGATCAGTCCATTGCTTTGGGAAAAAGTAAAAAGAGGCCTCAGCGCAGGAAGAGTTCAGTCCGTGGCCCTGCGCATCATTGGAGACAGGGAGGAAGAGATCAATAACTTTATTCCCGAAGAATACTGGACCCTGGACGGAGAGTTCAATGTAGAAGGGGAGAAAAAGCCCCTGATCGCCAAATTTTACGGAAACAAAAATAAAAAGATAACCATACATTCTAAGGCAGAGCTGGACAAGATCCTGAAGGAACTCCAGGGAGTGACTTATAAAATTGCAGAAGTAAAGAAAGGTGAGAGGAGTAAAAAGGCTCCTTTACCCTTTACTACCAGTACCCTTCAGCAGGAGGCATCCAAGGTGCTGAACTTCTCAACTCAGAAGACTATGAGACTGGCTCAGCAGCTTTATGAAGGTGTGGATATAAAGGGAAGCGGCACGGTAGGTCTGATTACGTATCTGCGTACAGATTCTACTCGTATTTCGGAAGAAGCAGACCGGACTGCCAGAGAATATATTGCAGAGCAGTATGGACAGGAGTATGTGGCAGAGCCGGAAAAGAAAAATGATAACGGAAAACGTATTCAGGATGCTCATGAGGCCATCCGTCCTACGGATATTTCCAGACTGCCTGCCCAGGTAAAAGAGTCCCTGTCCAGAGACCAGTTCCGCCTGTATCAGCTGATCTGGAAGCGGTTTGCGGCCAGCAGGATGCAGCAGGCAAAATATGAGACGACTTCGGTAAAGGTACAGGGCGGGGAGTATTATTTCACCGCAGCGGCTTCTAAACTGAAATTCGATGGTTTTATGACTGTATATACACAGGATGATGAGGAGAAGCAGGAGAATCAGCTTCTGGCCAAAAACCTGGAAGAAGATACAGAGATCAGCCTGAAAGGATTAAAAGAGCTTCAGCATTTTACCCAGCCGCCGGCTCATTACACGGAAGCAGCTCTGGTAAAGACTCTGGAAGAACTGGGAATCGGAAGGCCAAGTACCTATGCGCCTACGATCACGACTATTATTGCAAGAAGATACGTGGCAAAGGAAAATAAGAATCTGTATATGACAGAGCTGGGTGAAGTGGTAAATAATATTATGAAAGAAGCTTTCCCCAGTATTGTGGATGTATATTTTACTGCTACCATGGAACAGCTTCTGGACAGTGTGGAAGAAGGAAAGGTACAGTGGAAGACGGTTATCCGCAACTTCTATCCGGACCTGGAAGAGGCAGTGAAAAAGGCCAGACAGGAGCTGGAACAGGTGAAGATCGAGGATGAGGTTACCGATGTGATCTGTGAACAATGCGGAAGAAACATGGTGGTAAAATACGGTCCTCATGGGAAATTTCTGGCATGTCCGGGATTTCCTGAGTGCAAAAATACCAAGCCTTATCTGGAAAAAATCGGTGTTCCCTGTCCTATTTGCGGAAAAGACGTGGTGATTAAGAGAAGTAAAAAGGGCAGGATATATTATGGATGTGAAAACAATCCGGACTGTGAATTCATGTCCTGGCAGAAGCCATCCAGAGAAAAATGCCCTTCCTGCCACAGCTATATGCTGGAAAAGGGAAACAAGCTGGTATGTTCAGATAAACAGTGCGGTTATGTGATGATGAAGCCTAAGGAAAAAACTGCAGAGGACAGCATTGCATAATATACGATTAAAAGGAGTTTTCCTGAAACAGAAGAGGTTTTTCTGCTTCGGAGAACTCCTTTTTTCTGCAGAACAGTCCTTCGGACTTATTCCGTTTTGCCTCAGAGCAGGGAGTAAATCCGGAAGATACTGAAGAATATAGAAAATAGTCTGGAAAAAGAGAAAACATTTCTTGATGAAGGAATTATTAGAAAACAGATAAAAAGACTGAAAATAGAAAAACTATACATTGATTTCAGAATAGTTGTATGCTAAAATAAATCATATAAACAGAAAGTATAGTTGCCGTCAGACTGTCAGCTTGTAATTTAAGTTGCCTTATTTTCCTTGTGCTGGAGCTCAGACATCTGTTTGCTTTCCGGTACAGGGAGGGTAACAAGATCATAAGAAAGGAGGTTCGCCATGAGCGTACAATTATTAGACAAGACCAGAAAAATCAACAAGCTGCTTCACAACAACCATGCGTCTAAGGTTCTTTTTAATGATATCTGTGAAGTCATGGTAGAGACATTGGATTCAAATATTCTGGTGATCAGCAGGAAGGGAAAGGTACTGGGCGTCGGTGCATGCCCTGGAGTAGAAAAAATAAACGAACTGATTGATAGCGAGGTAGGCGGTTATATTGACAAGCTGCTAAATGAAAGACTTCTGGGAGTATTATCCACAAAGGAAAATGTAAACCTGGAGACGCTGGGATTTGAAAGTGAGAATATCGGCCAGTATGTAGCCATTATCAGCCCTATTGATATTGCTGGAGAGAGGCTTGGAACTCTGTTTATGTACCGCAGTGAAAAGCCTTATGATATTGAAGACATTATCGTAAGTGAGTATGGCACTACAGTGGTAGGCCTGGAAATGATGCGGTCTGTACATGAGGAAAATGCAGAGGAAAACAGGAAAATCCAGGTGGTAAAATCTGCTTTTAATACCCTGTCATTTTCAGAACTGGAAGCAATCATTCATATTTTTGATGAACTGGACGGAGATGAGGGGATTCTGGTAGCCAGCAAGATTGCAGACCGTGTGGGAATCACCCGATCAGTTATTGTCAACGCACTGAGAAAGTTTGAAAGTGCAGGAGTTATTGAGTCCCGTTCTTCCGGCATGAAGGGAACCTATATCAAGGTACTCAATGAAGTGATTTTTGATGAACTGGAAGAAATTAAAAAACGAAAATTAGTGAAGAAATAAACATCGAAAGAGAAAAGGAGCCTTTCCTCAGAAATTGCTGATAAAGGAGTTTTTGAGGAAAGGCTCTTTTTCTTGGGATACACAAACAATGCTTATATTCTTACAATAAATTAACAGAAAAATAATAAAGATAAGAAAACAAAAGAAAAAATGAGATAAGATGAGATATAAGCATAATAAATGCAAATATACAGGTATAAATCCGGTTGCGAAAAAGTAATAAATTAACTAATATATGACTATCGGTTAGCACTCGACAGAAATGAGTGCTAATAAAACGAAAGAATGGAAATTTTGTAAGGAGGAAATAGATATGAAATTAGTACCATTAGGAGACAGAGTTGTATTAAAACAGTTAGAAGCAGAAGAGACAACCAAGTCAGGTATTGTACTTCCTGGTCAGGCCCAGGAAAAACCTCAGCAGGCAGAAGTTGTTGCTGTAGGTCCGGGCGGAGTTGTTGACGGCAAAGAAGTAAAGATGGAAGTTGCTGTAGGCGATCAGGTTATCTATTCCAAATATGCCGGAACAGATGTAAAACTTAACGAAGAGGAATACATCATCGTAAAACAGAGTGATATTCTGGCAATAGTAAAATAATAAATAACGATTAGAATTTATAGGAGGAATGTCATCATGGCAAAAGAAATCAAATACGGAGCAGAGGCTAGATCAGCTCTGGAAGCTGGCGTTAATAAATTAGCAGATACAGTAAGAGTAACACTGGGCCCAAAAGGAAGAAACGTAGTGCTGGATAAATCTTTCGGCGCTCCTTTGATCACCAACGACGGTGTTACTATTGCAAAAGAAATCGAGCTGGAAGACGGATTTGAAAACATGGGCGCTCAGCTTATCAAAGAAGTTGCTTCCAAAACAAACGATGTAGCAGGTGACGGTACTACAACAGCTACAGTTCTGGCTCAGGCAATGGTTCATGAAGGAATGAAGAACCTGGCAGCAGGAGCAAATCCTATCATCCTGAGAAAAGGTATGAAAAAAGCTACAGAAGCTGCTGTAAGCGCTATCCAGGAGATGAGTAAAAACATTGAAGGCAGAGACCAGATCGCAAGAGTAGCTGCTATTTCTGCAGGTGATGATGAAGTAGGCGAAATGGTAGCAGAAGCTATGGAAAAAGTCAGCAAAGACGGCGTTATCACTATCGAAGAGTCCAAGACAATGAAGACAGAACTGGACCTGGTAGAAGGTATGCAGTTTGACCGCGGATATATTTCTGCATACATGGCAACAGATATGGATAAGATGGAAGCAGTTCTTGAAGATCCATATATCCTGATCACAGACAAGAAGATCACAAACATTCAGGACATTCTGCCTCTGCTGGAGCAGATCGTTAAAACAGGCGCTAAGCTGCTGATCATCGCAGAGGATATCGAAGGTGAAGCACTGACTACTCTGATCGTTAATAAATTAAGAGGAACCTTCTCTGTATGCGCTGTAAAGGCTCCTGGATATGGCGACAGAAGAAAAGAAATGCTGAAAGATATTGCAATCCTTACAAACGGTACAGTTATTTCCGATGAACTGGGACTGGAATTAAAAGACGTAACTATGGATCAGCTGGGACGTGCAAAATCCGTTAAAGTTGAAAAAGAAAACACAGTTATCGTTGACGGTATGGGCGACAAAGAAGAAATCGCTGCAAGAGTTGCTCAGATCAAACATCAGATTGCAGAGACAACATCTGATTTCGACAGAGAAAAATTACAGGAAAGACTTGCAAAACTGGCAGGCGGCGTAGCTGTTATCCGTGTAGGCGCAGCTACAGAAACTGAAATGAAAGAAGCAAAACTTCGTATGGAAGATGCTCTCAACGCTACAAGAGCAGCTGTTGAGGAGGGTATCATCGCAGGCGGCGGCTCCGCTTACATCCATGCATCTAAAGAAGTTGCCAAAGAAGTAGAAAAACTGGAAGGCGACGAGAAGACAGGTGCAAGAGTTGTACTGAAAGCTCTGGAAGCTCCACTGTATCATATCGCTGCAAACGCAGGTCTGGAAGGCTCTGTGATCATCAATAAAGTAAGAGAGTCTGATAAAGGTGTTGGATTCGATGCTTTAAGAGAAGAATATGTAGATATGGTAAAAGAAGGAATCCTGGATCCTGCAAAAGTTACAAGAAGCGCACTGCAGAACGCTACAAGTGTTGCAGGAACTCTGCTGACAACAGAAGCAGTTGTTTCTACTATTAAAGAAGACACACCGGCAATGCCGGCTGGCGGACAGGGAATGATGTAATCCCCGAAAAATCGCTGCAATGACAGGATGTGCTCCCTTTCCAGGCAGACAAGAAACTGATAAAGACTTGCTGCCTGGCAGGGAGCATTTTTGTTTCTTGCAACAGAAATTTTTTTGTGATACACTGATTATCAGAACATATGAAATAACAGGAGGAACGTAAGATGACGGACATGTATTCGGAGCTTCTTGTAAAGAAGGAGACTACCGGAAAAGATCAGGCAATTAAGATTCTGATCATTGCGCTCATTGTGCTTACGGCAGCAGCCGGGCTGCTGATCACCCCTTTGGCGTGGGTGCTGACTATCGGATTGGGTATTGCGGCATATTTTGTATTACCCCTTCTGGACCTGGAATATGAGTATGTATTCGTAAATGGTGAACTGGATATTGACCGGATTGCTTCCAAAGCTAAGAGAAAGAGAATGAAAAGCTTTGACCTGGCTAAAATGGAAATGATGGCTCCGGTAAATTCTCACAGGATGGACTATCAGAACCATAATACGAATTTAAAGGTCCTGGATTTCTCATCAGGAAATCCCCAGCACAAAATTTTTGCAATGATCATTCCGGATGACAACAATGTATATAAAGTTCTTCTGGAGCCGGACAGAGAGCTGATAGATAATATCGCAAGAAGCTGTCCGAGAAAAGTTTTTCTGGATTGACAGTTTTGTCGTAATTTGTTATATTACTGTACTATAAACAAATTGAAGGGAGAATGAAAATGGGTAAGATTATTGGCGAAGGCATTACTTTTGATGATGTTCTGCTGGTTCCGGCGTATTCAGAAGTAATCCCCAATCAGGTAGAATTATCAACTTGGCTTACAAAAAAGGTAAAGCTGAACATACCGATGATGAGTGCAGGTATGGATACAGTTACTGAGCATCGTATGGCGATTGCCATGGCGAGACAGGGCGGTATCGGAATCATTCACAAAAATATGTCTATTGAAGAGCAGGCTGAAGAAGTAGATAAGGTGAAACGTTCTGAAAACGGCGTTATCACAGACCCATTTTTCCTGTCTCCGGAACATACGCTGGCAGATGCCAACGATCTGATGTCTAAGTTCCGCATTTCAGGAGTGCCTATTACAGAAGGAAAGAAACTGGTAGGTATTATCACAAACCGGGATTTGAAATTTGAAGAAGACTTTTCCAGAAAGATTAAAGAGTGTATGACTTCAGAGGGACTGGTTACTGCCAGAGAAGGTGTTACTCTGGAAGAGGCGAAAAAAATCCTGGCGAGATCTAGAAAAGAGAAACTCCCTATTGTAGATGAAAACTTTAATTTAAAAGGGCTTATCACCATCAAGGATATTGAGAAACAGATTAAATATCCTTTGTCCGCAAAAGATGCACAGGGCAGACTGCTGTGCGGTGCCGCAGTAGGAATTACAAATAATGTAATGGCCAGAATTGATGCCCTTGTAAATGCCCATGTGGATGTAGTGGTTGTGGACTCCGCACATGGACATTCTGCAAACATTCTTCGGACAGTACGGGAGATTAAGGAAAAATATCCGGATCTTCAGCTGATCGCTGGTAATGTTGCTACAGGTGAGGCTACTAAAGCATTGATCGATGCAGGAGTAGATGCTGTTAAGGTTGGTATCGGCCCTGGTTCTATCTGTACAACCCGTGTGGTTGCCGGTATCGGTGTGCCTCAGATTACCGCTATCATGGAATGCTATGAGGTTGCCAAGGAGTATGATATTCCGATCATCGCTGACGGAGGTATCAAGTATTCCGGCGATATGACCAAAGCTATCGCTGCAGGCGCCAACGTCTGTATGATGGGAAGCATCTTTGCAGGATGCGACGAGAGCCCTGGAGATTTCGAACTGTATCAGGGAAGAAAATATAAAGTATACAGAGGCATGGGCTCTATTGCAGCCATGGAAAACGGCAGCAAAGACCGCTATTTCCAGGAAGATGCAAAGAAACTGGTACCGGAAGGCGTAGAAGGCCGTGTGGCTTACAAAGGTCATGTAGAAGATACAGTATTCCAGCTTATCGGAGGAATCCGTTCCGGAATGGGATATTGTGGAGCAAAGGATATTGAGACTCTGAAGAGAACAGGAAAATTTGTAAAGATTTCTGCAGCAGCTTTAAAAGAATCTCATCCTCATGACATTCACATTACCAAAGAGGCTCCTAACTACAGTATTGACGAATAAGATAACAAAACACAGAGATATACGAATTTGGAAATGAGTATAGAGCAGAGGGGTTGCTGTAAACACGGCGGTCCCTCTGTTTTTTGCTTTGTACTGCAGCTTAAGAGGAAACGCTCTATGAAAAGACAAGAGTACGGAGAAAGCTACGAAAAAAGAAGAACAGAAAGAAAAAAACAGAGAAAAAAAGAAAGGCTTCGCAGGATTACAATTTTTGGCACAGCAGTCCTTACAGCTTGTGTAATCGCAGCAGGAGGCAATCGGATTACTGCGGCTATGGAGGAACAGCGGCTTTTGAAGGCCAGAAACGAGTCTTTTGTAGGGGCTCCTCCCTTTCAGGTGGACCTCCTGGAGGCGAACGAGTATTCCAGGCCGGGAATCCCTCTGGAAGAAATTAACGGAATCGTAATCCACTATACGGCAAATCCGGGAAGTACAGCTCAGAATAACAGAGATTATTTTGAAGGACTAAAAGACAGCCATGAGACAAAGGTGAGCAGCCATTTTGTGGTAGGAACTGAGGGAGAGATCGTCCAGTGCATTCCAAGCTCAGAGATTGCCTATGCCTCCAATTCCAGAAACAGTGATACGCTGTCTATAGAGTGCTGTCATTTAGATGAGACAGGAGCGTTTACAGATGCAACTTATACTTCACTGGTACGTCTTACAGGATGGCTGTGCTATCGATTCAATCTTACCAGCGAAGATGTGATCCGCCACTATGACGTAACAGGAAAGATATGCCCGAAATATTATGTGGACCATCCAGAGGCATGGGAACAGTTTAAAGAGGACGTGGAAGAACAGATAAAAGTTGTGGAGCAGGAGGTAGTGGCTGCGGAGGGGGAATAATATATGGAAGGTGTAGTAGAAAAGAAAGAGATATGTGGAATTAAAAAAGTGCGGGATTACTGCAAATCGCATATGTGGTGTTCGTTCGCAATGGCAATATTAGTTGCGATTATTTTGTTGATGACTATAATGTGGGTTTATATGAAAAATCAATATTATACTCATCTTGTAGAAACTACATATACCACGGAAGAAGCACTGATGAATTCCGTCAGGATTAATATGAAGAACCAAATGGAGACGTATATTAATTTGGGATCAGGACTTTCAATAAATGAAGAGACGGTAGATGCTATCCAGGATTTTGTGACAGGAGATGTGGATGCACAGACTAATAAAGACATGAGTAACGCTTTAAAGTCAGCAGCTAGAAGTTCTACTTTTATTGTAGGAATTGCAGTGGCTTCAGAGGAGGGGATCATATATCAGTATGATAAAAACGAAATGAGAATTGCTGGTTCAAGACCCATTTGGGAGGAAGACAGTGAAGAGATGATCAAAGAGGTTTTTTCAGAAATCAAAGAAAAAAATGGAAAAAATGAAATACCTAGATATAAGATTATCACACATCCTATGATACATCCTAATATGGAAAGTTTAGGCATGATTCATATTGCCTTTCCACTTAAAAATCTCAATTCTTATCAGAATGTAGAATATATGATGCTGGTTTCCTTTCAGACACAGCCTTTGACCAGTTTCCTTAGACAAATGAACCAGAATCAAGAAGAATATATACAAGCTTATATTGAGGACAGCGAAGGGGAGATCATGCTCCATACTCAAGGAAGGGAATATATGGGAATACGTTCATCAGATTATCAGAAGGAAAACCAGCTGACTGGGCTGACTGCACAGATTGGAAATTATGGCTGGACGCTTCATGCAGTGATTGACGAAGAAATGCTGATGAAAAAGGTGGACACTATATATGGACAGATGGTAATTATTTATGCTGGGGCTATATTGATTATTCTATTGATTCTCTTTTGGACTACGAACCGAATTCTCCGCCCCGTGAATATTATAAGCAACTCCATTAAAAGAGTAGAAGACAGTGAGACAAGAGAACAGATTGCTATTGAAGGGACCAATGAAGTTTGGCAGCTTGCCCAGGAATATAATAATATGCTTCAAAAAATCAGAAAAGCAGCCCAAGATGTAGAGGAGCAGCATGATAAAGTGATAGAGTCTCTGAAGATGAAGCAGCGGGCTGAAAGAGAGGCTTTAGAATCTCAGATCAATGCTCATTTTATTTGTAATATGCTTAATGCAATTAATTATGAGGCTATGGAAAGCGGAAATTTTAAAGTCTCCATTTTACTAAAAAAGCTGTCTAATATTTTAAGGTATACTTTTGACCAGAAGCACCAGAATGTATACATGTTTCAAGAGATTTCCTGGATAGAGCAGTATCTTTTCCTTCAAAGGGAACGGCTTGACAATGCCTTTTCCTATGAGATTGATTTTGATTCGGACTATGATAACTGGCCCTGTAGAAAATTAATGCTCCAGCCCTTTGTGGAAAATTCGATTGTTCATGGATTTGAAGGTATGGAGAATGGCGGAAATATTAAGATAACCGGAAAGGGATATAAAGAATTTTTAGAAATCATCATAGAAGATAATGGACAGGGGATAGCCGAGAAGAGAAAGGCTGTCATACAGGAAATTTTGGATGACCCTATGCTTGCAAAGAAAAGAGAAGTGGGGATTGGTATTTCTAATGTTATTACGCGAATGAGAATGCATTATGGAGAAAAAATGAAAGTGGAATTTTGGACAGAAGAGGGGAAAGGAACTAGATTTGTTTTTATTCTCCCTATGCCAGAATAAAAAAGATGTGATGAGGGTGAGATATTTATGAGGATTTTAATTGCAGAAGATGAAAGAAGAGCAATGAGGGGATTAAAAAATTTGATTGTCTCTATTTCTGAAGAGTACGAAGTTGTAGCAGAGGCCTCGAATGGACGGCAGGCACTGGAAATGGTACAGATTGTAAAACCCGATGTAGTTTTCACAGACTTAAAAATGCCTTATATGGATGGAATGTCTTTGATAAAAGCTGCTCAGGCTGCGGGAATATCTGCTCAATATGTGATCGTTACAGCGTATGAAGAATTTGAGGCGGCCAGAGAAGCAATCGTACTGGGAGTCAAAGACTATCTGGTGAAACCGATAACTTATGATGAAGTTTATGATCTTATGAAGCGTCTGGAGAGAAAAAAGGGAGTAGACGGAAGTGAACAGATAGGAAAGCTGAAGGAAAGATATCCGGACGCCCATCCTTTAGTAATAAAGTGTCTTAATTTTATTGACAATGGATATGGATCAAAGATTAATCAGAAAGAACTGGCAGAGAATTTAGGGGTATCTCAAGAATATCTATGTTATCTTTTTAATAAAGATATAGGAGAAACTTTTACAAAGTTTTTAAAGAACTATCGAATAGAGACGGCAAAAAGACTTCTGCTAGCAGGTTATCCTAGGGAAGAACTTCCCTATCATGTAGGGTTTTCAGACCCGAAGTATTTTAATAGAGTATTTCGGGAGACTGTAGGAATGAGCGTTGGGGAATTTGTGGAAAAAAATAATTCTATTATATGAGATTGATATAATCTTACAGAAACGGCGTTAGATGATGAGATTATTGTCTAGCGCTATTTTTATGCTGAAAAATATTTATCTTAAAATTTTCTCCCAATATTAAAAATTTACCTTAAAATTTTCTTCCAAATCTTAAAATGAGAAGTTTCGTATAATATGACGAAAATGTATAATAAAAACATCAAAAAATATACAAAGTGTAAGGAGGAAAAGATATGAAAAAACGATTTCAAAAGCTAGCAGCTCTATTTTTGGTCGGCTCATTAACTGCAGCTCTTGTATCTGGTTGTGGAGGCTCATCAGGAGGAAGCGATTCAGGGGATTCTTCAGATGGTGGAAGCTCATCGGGAGAACCAGCAGAAGTAACCTTGTGGCATTATTTTGAGGCTGAGGCACCTGCATTTGAGGCACTGATCGAGGAATACAATGAATCTCAGGATGCCATCCATATTACGCCAACGTTTGTTTCCAGGGAAGAATTGATGAATCAGTATACAATTGGTGCCGTTTCCGGAGAACTTCCGGATATCGGAATGGTGGATTCACCAGATATGGCTTCTTATATTTCTCTGGGGGTTTTTGAGGACATTACAGAGGATATACAGGATTGGGAAGATTTGGAGAACTTCTATGACGGTCCACTGTTAAGTGTTCAGGATGCAGAAGGACACTATTACGGTCTGCCACAGAATTCTAACTGTCTGACACTTTGCTGCAATATGGATATCTTGAATGCGGCAGGTTTTGATGCTCCTCCTACTACATGGGAAGAGTTCAGAGAAGTATGTGAGAAGACAACAGATACAGCAAATGGTGTTTATGGATTCTCCATGTGCGCTATCGGAACAGAAGAAGGTACTTTCCAGATTCTTCCATGGATCTGGTCAGCAGGCGGCGATATTGATAATCTGACCAGCGAAGGTTCTGTGAAAGCTATCCAGTTCCTTACAGACCTGGTTCAGAATGGATATATGAGCAAAGAAGTTGTAAACTGGCAGCAGTCTGATGCATATAACGCATTCTGTGCAGGAAAAGCAGCAATGTTTGAATCTGGTACATGGCAGCTCCAGGATATTGATGAGAAGATTAACGGCGCATTTAATTATGAATATGCATTGCTTCCAATGGATCAGGAATATGCTTCCTGTATCGGAGGTGAAAACTTTGGCGTCTGCACAGGCACAGAATACAAAGATGAATGTGTAGATTTCCTGAAATGGTTTATGAGTGCAGAGAAAAATGCAGAGTTTACAGCTGCAGCAACAAAACTTCCTGTTCGTTCTGATGCTGTTGGACTCCAGGAGATCTTTACAACAGATGAGAGATATGCAGTATTTAATGAAGCGATGAATTATGCAAAACCTCGTGGACCACATGCTCAGTGGCCGACATTGTCAGAAGCTTTATATAATGCAACACAGCAGGCTATGTTGGGAGATCAATCTGTTGAGGATGCTCTTTCTGCAGCTGCAGCTGTTATCGATCCGATTCTTGAAGAAGATCCTCTTCCAGAATCTACAGCCGGCGGAGGCGTAGCGGAGGATGTTAACCAATAAAATTACATAGTCCTATAGTTTATGCTAGATAAATAATGAGGGAGCCTCGGAAACAGTCTGGTATCCGGCTGGATTCCGGGGCTCTTTATATAGAGTCAAAAGAAGGGAGTGCATGAAATGAAGCTGAGTATAGCTGCAAAAAAGAAAAGAGAAGCATATATTTTTATTCTTCCCGGATTTCTGTATTTGCTGATTGTCTGTGGATATCCATTGGTTTACAATGTAGTGTTAAGTTTTAAAAATATGAATGTTAAAAATATGGCGACTGGCACATCTGTATTTGTCGGGTTAGAGAATTATAAGACTCTGTTTGCAGATCCGACATTCCAGATGGTTTTTAGAAATACCATTATTTTTACATTGGCTTGTCTGGTTATTCAATTTACTATTGGATTCCTGTTTGCGATGTTTTTTTCAAAGAAATTTACGCTGGCAGGACCTGTGCGTGGATTAATCCTGGTAGGTTACATGATGCCGATGTCTGTTACAGCTCTTTTAGGAAAAAATATGTTCCTGCTGGACGGAGGCGTTATTAATGATCTTCTTATGAAACTGCATATAATTTCTACGCCTGTTGACTGGCTGGTAAATGGAGGAACCGCATTAGCTGCAGTTATTGCAGTAAACTGCTGGGTAGGAATTCCTTTCAATATGCTCCTTTTGACATCTGGATTAACAGGTATCTCTGAAGATATCTATGAAAGCGCATCTATTGATGGAGCTAATAAATTTCAGCGATTTTTATATATCACTTTGCCTTTGATGAAGCCTGCAATGCTTTCAGTATTAATGCTTGGATTCATCTATACTTTCAAAGCATTCGACCTTATGTATATCATGACGTCAGGCGGTCCATATAATTCTACAGATGTTCTGGGAACTTATGCTTATTCCAAAGCTTTTACCCAGTATGAATTTTCTCAGGGCTCTGCTATTGCTATGATATTGTTCGTATGTCTGTTCCTGGTTGGCCTGTTTTATCTGAAATTATTAAGTAAGGAGGATGACTAGAATGAGTAATGAGAATGTAAGAACTGTTAAAAGACATTATTGGCAGACAAAAGAAGGACGGAGAAATGTGATCAACTGTGTTATTGCAGTTTTGATAGCTATATTCTTTCTGTTTCCGATCTACTGGCTGATCCAGATGTCATTTAAAACAGATATGGAGAGTTTCGGAAAAATTGTTACATATTATCCTCATGAATTTACCATAGACCCATGGCTGCAAAATCTTCAGGACGCAGATTTCCTTACATCATTGCGCAACAGTGTTCTTATCGCATTCTGCGCAATGCTGATTTCCCTAGTGTTTGGCGTACCAGCGGCATATGGAATGGGGCGTTATCAGGTAAAAGGCACAAAGTCCTTTATGCTTACATTTTTGGTAACTCAGATGCTTCCTGCATCCGTAATGCTTACACCTATGTATTTGACATTTTCAAAGCTGCATTTGCTGGGGACTTATTGGGCACCTGCTATTGCAGTTGCTTCAGGCTCAGTTCCTTTTATTGTGGTAACATTACGTCCATACTTTAAGAGTATACCGGTTTCTCTTGATGAGGCGGCCAGGATTGACGGATGCGGTGTGTTCCGCTCTTTCTTTAAGATTATGATACCTACTATAAAAACAGGTATTATTACAGTAGTTGTTATTTCATTCTTAAATGGCTGGAACGACTTGATCTATTCTATGACATTCAATGTAGATGCAGATATGAGGCCTTTGACAGCAAACATACGTAAGTTCCAGAGTAAATATGGAACAAAATGGAACTGTATCATGGCATATGGAGCTATTTTGGTTATCCCCGTTATTTTGGCCTTTGTCTTCCTCCAGAAATATATCGTAGGCGGTCTTACTGCCGGAGCGGTAAAAGAGTAAGAAATAAAACAGGTAAATATTTGACTAGTTTTCTATATGATTTGGCTGGCATAGAAGAAGGCTTAAATCTATAATCAGAGCTATAGAAAGGAGTAGTATTATGACAGACATTATCAAAAGAGAGGGGGAGCCTACCGGGGACTTCCGCTCAGACAACAAATTTTTATTAGGGTATTTTGAAGTGAAGGACAATGCCCTTTATTACCGCTATGACGCAGAGCGGGTGATCGTGGAACCATGGGGAAAAAACAGCCTCAGGGTCAGGGCCTCTAAGATGCCTGAAATGCCTCAGGAGCTCTGGGCACTGGATAAAAAGCCGGAAGATGACCAGCCGGAGATTAGGATTCATGAATTCAGCGCGGAGATTAAAAATGGTAAGATCAAAGCAGTGATCAATAACATCGGAAAGATTATTTTCTACAATCAGAAGGGCGAGACGCTTCTGGAGGAGTATGTACGTAACCGGGAGGACATGTTTGCGGATACCTGCAGCTCTCTGGAAGTAGAAGCCAGAGAGTTTAAGCCTATCATTGGCGGAGACTATCAGCTTACTATGCGTTTTGAGTCTAATCCTAATGAGAAAATCTATGGCATGGGACAGTATCAGCAGAAATTCCTGGATGTAAAAGGCGCTGAACTGGAGCTGGCTCACAGAAATTCACAGGCCAGCGTACCCTTTGCCCTGTCCTCTTTGGGATATGGATTCCTCTGGAACAACCCTGCAGTAGGAAGAGTAAGCTTCAACAAAAATATTACTACCTGGGTGGCCCAGTCTACAAAGAAATTAGATTACTGGATCACTGCAGGAGATACTCCGGCAGAGATTGAAGAAGCTTATGCAGACGCTACAGGAAAGGTTCCCATGATGCCGGAATATGGTATGGGATTCTGGCAGTGCAAGCTCCGGTATCAGACACAGGAAGAACTGCTGGAAGTAGCCAGAGAGTATAAGCGGAGAGGGATTCCTATTGATGTGATCGTAGTAGACTTTTTCCATTGGCCAAAACAGGGAGACTGGAGATTTGATCCCACTTATTGGCCGGATCCTGATGCAATGATACAGGAATTAAAGGAAATGGGAATTGAGCTGATGGTATCTATCTGGCCTATGGTAGATTACAAGAGTGAGAATTTTGAAGAGATGAAGGCCAAAGGACTTCTCACAAGAGTAGAGAAAGGCGTTCGCATTGACAATACTTATATGGGAAATACGATTCAGTACGATCCTACCAACCCGGAAGCCAGAGAGTATGTCTGGGGTAAGGCAAAGAAAAACTACTATGATAAAGGGGTTAAAATCTTCTGGCTGGACGAGGCAGAACCAGAATATACAGTTTATGATTTTGAAAACTATCGTTATCATCTGGGGCCTAACGTACAGATTGGAAATATCTATCCTGCCATGTATGCCAAGACATTTTTTGACGGTATGAGAGCTGAAGGCCAGGAGGAAGTTGTAAACCTGCTCCGCTGTGCCTGGGCTGGAAGCCAGAAGTATGGAGCATTGGTGTGGTCCGGGGATATCCATTCTACTTTTGAAAGCCTGCAGAACCAGTTTGCAGCAGGATTAAATATGGGAATTTCCGGAATACCATGGTGGACCACAGATATCGGAGGATTTTTCGGAGCGAATATTTACGATAAGGACTATCATGAGGTCTTTGTCCGCTGGTTTGAGTATGGAACCTTCTGTCCGGTAATGCGGCTTCATGGTTACCGGATGCCTTATCAGCCTCAATACGGAACTACCGGAGGCGCTGAGTGCGTGTCAGGAGCTCCTAATGAAATCTGGTCCTATGGGGATGAAGTATATGAGATCTGTAGGAAATACATAGAGTTGAGAGAGGCCATGCGTCCTTATATAAGATCCCTGATGGAGGCTGCTCATGAGAAAGGAACACCGATCATGCGTCCGCTGTTCTATGATTTTCCTGAGGATAAGATATGCTGGGACAATGAAAGCCAGTATATGTTCGGACCGGATATTTTAGTTGCTCCGGTTATGGAGAGGGGACAGAAAACGAAAGAAGTTTATCTGCCGAAGGGATATACCTGGACAAACCCATGGACCAAAGAGAGCTTTGAAGGCGGACAGACTGTGACCGTTGAAACTCCATTGGAGCAGATTCCATTATTCACTAAAGGAGAATTTAAACTGGAGGTATAAGTTTCTGAAACGCCGCTGCATTTTCAGCATCCGACCTTTGTGCTGAAGGGAGATATGCATTATAATGCAGCGGCTTTTATGAAAATATTGGGAGGAAAAACATGCTGAAACAAATAGGGAATAAAGTATACAGACGCTTTGATAAAGAATTATTGTGTATTCAGCCCTGGGGTAAAAACAGCTTTCGCGTACAGGCTACCCAGAGACATGAGCTTATAGAAGATGAGGATATTTCCGCCCTTCTTCCGGCGGAAGAAGTTTCTGTAAAGATATATGAGAGAGGAACAGACACAGTTATAGAAAACGGAAAGATTATCTGTGAGATCACAAGGACAGGAAAACTCCGTTTCCTGAACCAGAATGGAAAGCTTCTCCTGGAGGAATATGAGAGAATCCGTGGAATGCAGGAAGAAGGGAGAGAGGAGTTTAACAGCGCCCTTGAGATCGTGCCAAGAACCTTTGAACCAAGGCAGAGTACGGATAACTATCGGCTGACAGTACGCTTTGAGCCTGTGGATGGGGAAAAGCTTTATGGAATGGGACAGTATCAGCAGCCTTATCTGGATGTAAAAGGCTGTACTCTGGAGCTGGCTCACAGGAACTCTCAGGCAAGTATTCCCTTTGCTCTTTCCAGTAATGGATATGGATTCTTATGGAATAATCCGGCTATCGGCGCGGTAACTTTCGGCAAAAATGTGACTCAGTGGACAGCAGAATCTACGAAGCAGATGGACTATTGGATCACTGCAGGAGATACTCCGGCGGAAATCGAAGAAGCCTACGCTAATGCTACAGGAAAAGTTCCTATGATGCCGGAATACGGCATGGGATTCTGGCAGTGCAAGCTTCGCTATCAGACCCAGGATGAGATTATGGAGGTGGCCAGAGAATATCACCGCCGGGGACTTCCGGTAGATGTGATCGTAGTAGACTTTTTCCACTGGCCCCATGAGGGAGATTGGAAGTTCGACCTGGATTACTGGCCAGAACCGGAAAAGATGGTACGGGAACTGAAAGAAATGGGAATGCATTTGATGGTATCTATCTGGCCTACTGTGGACGGAGAGAGTGAGAACTATGAGGAAATGGAAGAGCTTGGCTATCTGACCCGCTCTGAACATGGAAAGAGGTTAGGACAGCTGGGAAATGCGGCAATCATCGATGTGACCAATCCCGATGGAAGAGAATACGTTTGGAGTAAGATCAAGAAAAATTATTATGAAAAAGGTATCCATATTTTCTGGCTGGATGAGGCAGAGCCTGAGTTTACTGGTTATGAATTTTCTCATTACAGGTATTTCCGTGGGGCAGACATGGAAGTGGGAAATATCTATCCAAAAGAATATGCCCGCATGGCCTATGAAGGAATGGAAAAAGAGGGTCAGGAGAACATCCTGAATCTCCTTCGCTGCGCCTGGGCCGGAAGCCAGAGATATGGCACTTTGGTATGGTCAGGAGATATTGATTCCTCTTTCCGCTCTCTGAGAAATCAGCTGGCGGCAGGACTGAATATGGGTATTTCTGGAATCCCCTGGTGGACTACAGATATCGGAGGTTTCCATGGAGGAAACATTCATGATCCTAAGTTCCATGAGGTGCTGGTTCGCTGGTTTGAATTTGGAGCCTTTTGTCCGGTCATGCGTCTTCATGGATTCCGGGAGCCTTTCAAGGCACCTTTGGGAACTACAGGCGGCGGAAAACATAACAGCGGTGCAGAAAATGAGATATGGAGCTACGGAGAAGAGGTTTATAAAATCTGTGAAAAATATATCCACCTTAGGGAAAGAATACGTCCCTATGTGAGACAGATCATGGAGGAAGCACATGAAAAGGGAACTCCTGCCATGAGGCCTCTGTTCTATGATTTCCCAGAGGATGAAAAAGCATGGGAAATCGAGGACGAGTATATGTTTGGACCAGATCTTCTGGTGGCGCCTGTTTTGTATGAGGATCAGAGAGAAAGAACTCTCTACCTGCCGGAAGGCCTCTGGAGGAACATCAATGATAACAGGGAGTATGAAGGAGGAAGGACGATTACTGTCAGCGCTCCTCTGGAACAGCTTCCCGTATTTGCAAAAGCAGGAAAATTAACGGAACTGTAAGAAAAGAAAGGGTGTAGAACATGGGTAAGAAGAAAACAGGAAGAAATATATTCGGATTTGATGGCAGCTTTATCAATATCTGTGATAAGATATTTGATGTAATGGCCCTGGGATTTTTATGGATCCTGTGCAGTCTTCCTATTGTGACCATAGGAGCTTCTACCTCGGCTTTATACTATGCCATGGTAAAATGTGTGAAAAAGGGCGACGGCTATATTGCCAGAGAATTTTTCCGGTCTTTCCGGCTGAATCTGATGTCCGGATGCTTTATCTGGATACTGGTAGTAGCAGCCACCTTTGCCATGCATTTAAATATTGGAATCCTGATGAAGGAAACCGACGGATATGTGGGACTTTTCTTTATCTGTGTCTACGCCCTGACTTCTGTATTTATTCTGGCGGTTTCCTGCTATGTATTTCCAGCTCTGGCACGGTTTGATATGAGCAGCGGCTGGCTGATCAAGCTGGCTATGTATATGACAGTGCGGTATTTTGGCACTACTTTGGCCCTGTTTCTCATACTGTTTTGCACAGGAGCCATCATCTGGCGCTTTCCTATACTGATGATCTTTGCGCCGGGGCCGGTAATCTTTCTCATGTCAGAGTTCCTGGAGCGAGTGCTGAAAAAACATGAGCCCGGAGAGGAAGACCAGAAGGAAGAGCCTGTGAGAGAAATACAGAAAAGGGATGACAAATTAGATTTACAGGAGGAATGATCGTGAAATTTACAAATGGATACTGGCTTTTGAGAAAAGAAATGGAGCCTGCATATGCAGTAGAATATGCAAGCCACCAGATTGATGGAAGCACATTAACGGTGTATCTTCCCAGCAAACATATTTCTGGGAGAGGAGACTGCTTAAATATCCCGATGCTGACGCTGACCCTTTCCAGCCCTATGGAAGGAGTGATCAAGGCCTCGGCAGTGCATCATGCAGGAGCTCTGTATAAGGGACCTATTGCTCAGGTGAACCAGAGAGATACCCAGGTTGAGATCACGGAGACAGATACCCAGGTAATCTATCGTTCCGGCTCCCTGCGGGCAGTGATCGATAAGGCCCCTTCCGGTTATAAACTGGCTTTCTATGAAGGAGAGAAATTCCTTACAGAGTCCAGTTTCCGGAATCTGGCCCATATGTATAATAATAAGACAGAGAAGGCTTATATGCTGGAACAGCTTTCCATTGACGTAGATGAATACATCTATGGTCTTGGAGAACGGTTTACGCCTTTTGTGAAAAATGGACAGGTTGTAGAGATGTGGAATGAGGATGGCGGTACAGCCAGCGAAATTGCATACAAGAACATTCCATTTTATGTAACGAATAAAGGATACGGGGTTCTGGTGGACAATCTGGGAGATGTTGCTTTTGAGATTGCCAGTGAAAAGGTAGAGAGGATCCAGTTTTCCGTAGAAGGAGAA
Source organism: Blautia sp. An81 (assembly GCF_002161285.1). GTDB lineage: Bacteria > Bacillota > Clostridia > Lachnospirales > Lachnospiraceae > Blautia > Blautia ornithocaccae. The sequence goes on from NZ_NFHH01000004.1 coordinate 56,116, forward strand.
AGACTGGATTATTACTTTATCAGCGGCGGAAGTCCTATGGGAACTGTGGAAAAATATACGGATCTTACAGGAAAACCTGCTCTGCCCCCGGCCTGGTCTTTTGGTCTTTGGCTGACTACATCTTTTACAACGAATTATGACGAGGAGACAACCTCCAGCTTTATCCAGGGAATGGCAGACAGGAAGATTCCTCTCCATGTATTCCATTTTGACTGTTATTGGATGGACGCCTATGAGTGGTGCAATTTTATCTGGGATCCCAAGACTTTCCCGGACCCCAAGGGAATGCTGAAAAGATACCATGACCGGGGACTGAAAATCTGTGTGTGGATCAATCCCTATATCGGACAGAAATCTGTGCTTTTTAAAGAGGGCATGGAAAAGGGATATCTGGTAAAGAAGAAAGATGGAAGCGTATGGCAGTCTGACTTGTGGCAGCCAGGTATGGGACTGGTGGACTTTACCAACCCTGACGCAGTGGCCTGGTATCAGGAAAAGCTGAAGACTCTTCTGGATATGGGTGTGGACTGCTTTAAGACAGACTTCGGTGAGAGGATACCGGTGAAGGATATTGAATATTTTGACCATTCTGATCCGGTGAAAATGCACAATTACTATACATACCTTTATAATAAGACAGTATTTGAGCTTCTGGAAAGAGAGCGGGGAAAGGGAGAAGCAGTGCTTTTTGCCCGTTCCGCTACAGTAGGAGGACAGCAGTTCCCGGCTCACTGGGGAGGAGACTGTTCTGCCACTTATGTTTCTATGGCGGAGACTCTCCGTGGAGGACTGTCTCTTTCTCTGGGAGGTTTTGGATTTTGGAGTCATGACATCAGCGGTTTTGAGAGTACCGCTACTCCTGATATCTATAAGAGATGGTGCCAGTTTGGGCTTTTAAGCTCCCACAGCCGTCTCCATGGCTCTGGCTCCTACCGTGTACCCTGGCTTTTTGACGAGGAGGCCTGCGATATCCTTCGGGAGTTTGTGAACCTGAAATGCCGGCTGATGCCTTACATTTATGGACAGGCAGTGAAATCTCATGTAAAGGGAACTCCTCTGCTCCGCCCAATGTTCCTGGATTTCCCCCAGGACAGAGCCTGCGATACTCTGGACCGTCAGTATATGCTGGGAGATTCTCTTCTGGTTGCCCCTGTATTTAAAGAATCAGGGGAGGTGGACTATTACCTGCCGGAAGGAACCTGGGTGAATATCCTGACCGGAGAGAAGAAAACAGGAGGAAAGTGGATAAAAGAAACTCATGATTATCATTCTCTGCCTGTTATGCTCCGGCCCAATACGGTTCTTCCTATGGGAAATAATGATCAGGTTCCGGATTATGATTTTACAGACCAGGTGACATTGGTGATCGGAGAATTCGAAGAGGGAGCCCGTACCTGCGTGGAGATTCCGGATACAAAAGGAAATACCGTAATGAAGGTTCAGGCCAGAAGAGAGGGAGAAGAGATTCTTCTTTCCGTGGAAGGCGGAAAAGGTAATTTCCAGATTAAAAACCTGGGAAGCCAGGCTGTTAAAGTAGAAAGTTAAGAGGATAAAAAGAATGGCAGGGGAATCGGAGCTGCCCACAGTTCCGATTCCCCTGCCATCACCATTTTTTACATGGATATGGTGCAATACGGTTAAACAGAGATTTTCGAGATTTCAACCGTAGTTTTGAAGAAGATTGTACGGTTAAAATAGAAGATTTGAAGATTTCAACCGTACTTTAAAGAAAATTATACGGTTAGAAAGTGCAATATAGGAAATTTAACCGTAATACTACGTGGAATTATACGGTCAAAAATGGATTTTGAAGATTTTAACCGTATAGGGAGGGGAAAGCTGCGGCATTAAGCAAGATTGAAAATGCTTAATGCCGCAGCTTTTATCTAGTGCGCCTGGCGGCGCAGATTTCCAGAAGTGTTAGTCAAGATTCAGTTTCTTTGTCATGATATACCGGCTTCCCAGGTAGAAAACAATAGATAAGATCAGGTACCATGACAGCAGGAAGATTGTCTGAGCGTTTCCGCTTCCTCCTGTACTTGAAATAACCTTTCCGCTTTCAGTAGTAACGACTGTACTGATAGGACTGAGAGGAGGAATGATAAACATTAAAATCAGCATGACTATACTCTGGCCCATATTGATTCCGAAGAAGGCCACAAGAGCTCCAAGGGTCTTGTGTGTTTTAAACAGACTGCCCAGACAGATGGAGAACAAGATCAAAGCAGTAAAGTAGAAGAAGTATTGTATGAGAAGTCCGAGAACTACTCCAAGAGCTTCCAGCATAGCATTAAAGCCACCGAGTCCAAAAAGACTCCCAAAGAATGAATGAAAGCCTTCTACAATATCCGGCATTGTATCAGGATAGCTGACCAATATGAAAATCGATAGAGCTACACATAAAAAGTCAATGATTGACCAGGTCCAGAATACCAGGATCTTGGACCAGAGTATCTTGTCACAAGATACAGGAAGGGTATTGGTGAGATATCCCTCTTCAGAGAATAAGCTTTTCTGCATCCGTACGGCCAGATAGAGGATGGTAGCCAAAACTATACCGATAATAAATATAGCATAGATCATGATATAAGCTACGGCCCCCAGGCCAAAGATGGTGGTAGAAAGAGATAGGTGGGTATCGAAATTCTCCCCTCTTCCTGAGGCCATATTTTCCCCAATGGTGATGGCAAGTCTTCCGATGATACTGTAGGCCAGCAGTACCCCATGAAGGATCAGAAGGATCATGGAGACAGATTTCCAGTCATATTTATATAATTTTTTCAGCATTTAAACACCTCCCTGAACAGTGCGTCCACAGATTTTCCCTGATTGAAGCGGATATTTTCTACACTGTCAACCATACGGATATGCCCGTTCTGAATAAAAACCACATCATCCAGGATATTTTCTACATCAGAAATCAGATGAGTGGATATAATAATCGTAGCGTTTTCATCATAGTTTTGAATGATGGTAGAGAGAATATAATCCCTGGCAGCTGGGTCTACTCCGGCAATAGGTTCATCCAGACAGTACAGCCGGGCCCGGCGGCTCATGACCAGGATAAGCTGGACTTTTTCCTTTGTACCTTTTGACATAGTACGGAGTCTGTCAGAGGGATTGATATTCAATCTTTTCAGCATGTCGTAGGCTCTGGCTTTGTCAAAGTTTTCATAGAAATCCTGGAAGTAATCAATGATATCACAGACCTTCATCCAGGAATTCAGATAAGTTCGCTCAGGAAGATAAGAGACAAATTTCTTAGTCTCTACGCCCGGTGTAAGACCATCTATAAAAATGTGCCCCTCTGTAGGAACCAGAAGACCATTTAAAAGCTTGATCAGAGTAGTCTTGCCGCTGCCGTTTGGCCCCAGAAGACCGATGATCTTTCCAGGCATAAGGGAAAAGGAAATCTGATCCAGAGCGGTCTTGTTGCCGTAGCGCTTGGTAAGGTCTTTACATTCTAAAATAGGGTTCATGACTGCTCCTCCTTATCAATTTTTTCAATAAGCCGTATGGTGGCCTGTTTTGTAAAGCCGATATGCTCCATTTTTTTCAGGAATTCTTTTACCTGCTCTGAGGCGATGGTATTTTTTGTCTGTTCTATCATAACTAAATCCTCCGTGATAAAGCGTCCGCTGGTCCGCTGGCTGTAGAGAAGTCCTGTTCGTTCCAATTCGGACAAAGATTTCTGCATTGTGTTGGGATTTACCCCTGCCTCCTGAGCCAGCTCCCGTACAGAGGGAAGTTTGCTTCCAGGAGGGTATGTGCCGGAAATAATGTCCATAGTAATCCGTTCCATGATCTGGGGATAGATGGGACGGTTTGAGTCCAGATTCCAAGACATATGCGCAGCACCTCCTTTTTCTGCGTGTCTGTTGCGTGGCTTCGGTGTTTTTCCGGAACCACAAGTATATTTGGTCATCATAGTAATTGTACTACTGTACTAATTGCTTAATACAATAATACGAAAATAAAAAGAATTTGTCAATAAAAATTTTATAAAAACTTTTCGGAGAATTAAAAATTCTCTGGGAAATAGGCATTGCATTTCAAAGAATGTATGTTACAATATTGTTACACAGAGAATAAGGGTGATAATATGAATTTATACGAAGCAATTTTTCTGAGAAAATCTGTACGAAACTATGAAATGGAACCGGTAAGCGGGGAGATTCTCCAGGAAGTGAGGGAGTTTTATGGAGAGATTGAAGGACTGAATCCGGGAATCCATACAGAGATTTCTATTATAGATAATACAAAAGGAAAGAACAGGATGATGCATATACTGGGAGTAAAAGCGCCTTATTATTTGGCTTTTTATTCCGAGGAGAAGGACCTGACCCAGATGAATGCTGGATATATTATGGAGCAGATCGCACTATTTCTATGTACCAAAGGCTTGGGAACCTGCTTTCTGGGAGGAGTAAAGCCCAGGATGACAAATAACCGCAGAGGCAACCTGAAATTTATCATCATGCTGGCTTTTGGGAAAAGCAAGGGGAGCTATACCAGAAAGGCAGTAGACGCCAAGAGGATGGAGCTGAAAGAGCTTTGCGTCTACAAAGAGGTGCCCAGACAGTGGATGAAACAGCTTTTAGAAGCAGCCAGACTGGCCCCGTCCAGTATGAACAGCCAGCCATGGCGGTTTGTGGTATATGACAATCGGATCCATGTTTTTGCAAAGAAACACAATATGAATCATTTGGGGAAATTTGAAGAGCTGAATTTCGGTATTATGTTTTCTCATCTGATGGTCGTGGCCGAGGAACTGTGGCTGGATGTGGATTTGATCCGGCTGGAAGACATCACTCATAAAAATTTTCCGAACAATCAGTATGTATTAAGTGCAATTCTGAGAACCTGAGAAGTACAAAAATAAAAAGTCCGTGAAAAGTGGAAACTTGCAGTTCACTTTTTACGGACTTTTTTGCTGCTTCAGGCAGCAAGTTAAGGGAAATATCTGGCTAATGCAGCAAAAGGAAGGCCGTCTAAGGAGCTGCTGTATAGAGACCTTTGGCTTTTTGAAAGGCTTTCTGTACCTGAAGCAGAAGTCCAGGTTCCGTGAGCAGCTCTAAAGCACAGGAGGACAGGATTTTTCCTGCGGCCAACATTCCTTTATGAGCTGCAGAAGATTTTCCTTGAGCGGTTACGGTCCAGTGATGAAGAGGGGAACCGTTGGCGTAACAGCAAACCATAAAGGCAGTACAGGGCAGAATCTGACTTACATTGCCCACATCAGTGGAAATACCGGTTTTCCTGGTGGGGGAGAGGTCAGGGATATCGTCAAAGCCCCTGTCTGTTTCAGGCAGATTTCCATAAGGAAGAAAATTTCTGGCATAGGCCTCTTCACTGGGAGCGTGGACAGGGGTATAAAGCTTCAGGTATTTCAAGACAAGCTGGTCTAAGACAGGATTTGGCAGAAGGCTGTCATAGACGCAGGCAGTTTCAATGTCTACAGAAGTTCCGGTCATCAGGGCAGCTCCACGGGCGATGTCGTCCACCCGCTCTCGCAGCAGCCGGGCGTCTTCACTTTTGGGGGCCCGCACGGCATAAAAGACCTGGGACCGGGAGGGGATAATATTAGGCGCAGTTCCCCCGGCGTCAGTATAAGCGTAATGAACCCTGGCTTCATCGATCATGTGCTCCCGAAGATAATTGACTCCAACATTCATCAGTTCACAGGCATCCAGAGCGCTTCGGCCTAAATGGGGAGACTGAGAAGCGTGGGCGCTGGTACCGTGAAAAGTGTAGTAGACTCTGTGGTTGGCCAGGGCCTGATTAAAGATTCCGGATTGGTAGTGGGGATGCCAGGAAAAAGCAGCGTCCACATCTTTAAAGAAGCCTTCTTCGATCATGAAAGCCTTGCCAGCCGCGTTTTCTTCGGCAGGACATCCAAAATACAGGATAGTGCCGGGAAGCTTTTCCTGTTCCATGATATCTTTCAGGAAAAGAACCCCTGCCAGAACTCCGCAGCCCAGGAGATTATGTCCGCAGCCGTGTCCTGCAGAAGAACTTGTGGGAGCTGGAGCGGCGATATCTGCTTTCTGAGACAAGCCGGGAAGGGCATCATATTCCCCCAGAAAACCCAATATGGGTCTGCCATAGCCCCAGCGGGCAGTAAAAGCGGTGGGGAGCTTTTCAGAAGGTGCTGATATGGAAAATCCCTGCTCTTCCAGAATCGATTTCAAAAGACTGCTGGAGCGGTGTTCCTGGAAAGCAGTCTCTGCAAACTCCCAGATAGAATCTGCGGCAGAGATAATGAGAGACTGATATTTTTCAATGAGAGAAGTATAGTCGATTTTTGATATGTTCACTCTGATCGTACCTCCTTTTCAGGTATGCTATGACTACTATCATAACACATATAGATAAAAAGAGATAAGGAGCATTACAAGAAAGAGAGAATTTTTGAAAAATTTCTGGGGAAATATAGCAGAAGGAAAATAGAAAGGAAATTTGGACATGAAAAAAGCGCGAGACGGGACTCGAACCCGCGGCCTCGACCTTGGCAAGGTCGCGCTCCACCAACTGAGCCACTCGCGCATGTTACCTGTGCTCTCGTGAGCACAGGTAACAATATACTATATCTGGAATGGTTTGTCAATGTTTTTTTGAAAATTTATATTGAAAAATTTTCAGCCAATCTTTGAAGCTTAAATATCGTGTTCAAACTTCCAGATGTTATCCATTTTTCCGATTACTACCAGGATGTCCTCTTTACGGATCCGATATTCCGGAGAAATCTCTGTTTCCGTGCTGCCATCACTTTCAATGGCAATGATGTTCAGACCATATTTTTTTCGGATATCCAGACGTTCTATGCTGATCCCGGCGATACGGTCTGTAACAGGAATCTGCTGGATTTCAACCTCATTGCTCAGAGTGATAAAGTCCAGAAAATTGTTATTGGCGATCAGGCGTTTGCCAAGGCGGAGAGCCATATCCCGCTCCGGATATACTACCTCTGCACCGATTTTTTCCAGTACCGTTCCGTGGTCACTGCTGATCGCTTTGGAGATCACATGAGGAACGCCAAGACTTACCACATTTAGTGTAGTGAGAATACTGATATCAATTTTTTCACCGATGCATACGATAACAGTATCACAGTTCTGGATACCGATCTCCTGAAGCGCTTCCTTTGAAAGATTGTCTGTGACAAAAGCATATTCCGTATAGTGGCGGAGCTCTCTTACTTTTTCTTCATTGCAGTCTACTACGATGACATCTTTTCCTGCTTCAGACAGGCTCATAGCAAGAGCTGTGCCAAAACGTCCAAGACCAATTACACCAAAAGTTGAAGATTTTGTATTTTTCATAACTGTATTTTCTCCTTTAACCAATTGTAATAGATTCTTCTACATACCGGGCGGAAGGTGCCGGACGGTCTATCCACATGGAAAACAGGGTGAAAGCCCCCAGCCTTCCGATAAACATAACAAGAATAATGATAAATTTGCTCAGAGGGATCAGATTCGGCGTGATTCCTGTAGAAAGGCCTACAGTACCGAAGGCCGATACCACTTCAAACAAAATTTGTACAAAATCCAGGTCCGGTTCCAGGATACACAACAGGAAAGTGGCAATGCACACTACCAGGATGGACAGCAGGGAAATGACATAAGCCTTGCTGATTCTGTCTGCCGGTATGGAACGATGGAAGGCTTCAAAATTTTTCTTTGTCACCAGGCTGCGCACAGATTGCACCAGAACAAAGAAAGTGCTGGTCTTAATACCGCCTCCGGTGGATCCGGGGGAAGCACCGATAAACATCAGGATGATAAGGACAAAAAGTCCTGCATTGGTAAAGTCTCCTATAGAATAAGTGGAAAAACCTGCCGTTCTTGCAGAAACACTGTGGAAAAAGGCACCCAACCAGGAAATATTTTCTGTTGCTTTTAAGAGCAGGGTCCCCACTGCCAGCAGGATGACCGTAGTGGTGATCACCACTTTGGAGTGGAGCGTAAGTTTTTTGAAAGAACGGTTCTTCAATATATCCAGTATTACCAGGAAACCCAGACCTCCGAAAATGATCAAAAAGCAGGTGGTAAAGTTCAGAAGGATATCCGATTGATAGGGAATCATGTTTCGGAGTCCGCCGAAAATATCAAAGCCGGAATTATTAAATGCGGCAATGGAGTGGAAAATACTGGTACCAATGGCCCTTGGCAGAGGATAATCCTGAATGAAAACAATAAAGCTCAGCACTGCGCCGGCAAGTTCAAAGCAAAGGGTCATAAGAAGCACAGATTTTACCAGGCGTATGATTCCTTTTACTCCAGTTACATTCAGCCCCTCCTGGGCAAGAAGACGTCCCTTTATTCCAATGTGCTTTCCCACTGCCAGAATCAGGCCTACACCTACGGAAGTGACTCCCAGGCCTCCGATCTGAATGAGAAAAGCTACAACACCCTGGCCAAAAGGCGTAAAATGATCCGCAGTGTCTATGGCGATCAGGCCTGTGACACATACGGCGCTGGTAGAAGTAAACAGGGCGTCAATGAAGCTGACCTCTGCATCCGGTTTCACGGAGATTGGAAGCAGCAACAAGAACGTACCAAACAGGATTGCTGCGGCAAAGCCAAGGGTGATCAGCCGTCCTGCGGGCTGCCTTTTAAAAAAGTTAATGATGCGGTTCATGAGATTTCTGCCGTTTGCTGCGGCAAGTAACTCCTCCTCTCTGCTGTTGCATTTTTTTATGCCTGAAAGGCTGTTTTTTCAGAATCTTTCAGGATAGGACGATTATAGCAGAAGATATAAAAAACTCAAGACATAATGAGGAAAATTAACAAAGACTTTACTTTTGAATTTTTATAGATTCTGAAAAATTTTAAAAGGATGAAAAGAGGGGAAGCGGTCTCTTTACTGGGATAAAGTCTTTGCTTTCAGAATAAATTGTGCTATAATGAAATACAATAAAAATGGGGGCGAATATCAGCGCTTTCTGAATGAAAAGGCGGGGAAATCCGTTGAGAAGGAGGTTACTTGGCGATGAAAATGATTTTTGCGATTGTGCGGAAGGAAGACGAAGGTTTTGTAATAGAACGTTTGAATAAAGAAAAAATCAGCGTAACGAAACTTTCCAGTACCGGAGGTTTTCTGAGAAAGGGAAATGCTACACTTATGATCGGTACAGAGGATGATAAAGTAGACTTTGTTATAAATGTGATCAAGGAGGAGTGCTCCAGGAGACAGGAAGTTATGATCAACCCATCTTATTCTTCAGGCTCAAAAGGTCCGGTACTGGGGTATACGGCACCTCCGGTAAGCGTTGAAGTGGGGGGCGCTACGGTCTTTGTGGTAAACGTGGAACAGTTCCTGAAATTATAGAAAAAATATCTCTGGGAAACCGGCAGATTTTCCAAATGCACCTTGAGAAAATCTTTCTGAAATGATAGAATTATCTGACAGACTAATCTGTGAGACTGTGCGCTGCATAAGTCTTGAATACTAAGGAAAACGGAGGATTTTCTATGAAGAAACTGAAAGTAGTAAAGGGTGCAAAATGTATGGCCTGTCTGGAATGTGTAAGAGCCTGTTCCACAAGCTTTTATAAGGAATTTGATCCGGACAAATCCTGTATTCAGATCGTGGACAAAAACGGCGATGCCAAGCCTATGGTCTGTGTACAGTGCGGCAAGTGTGCAAAAGCCTGTCCAGAAGAAGCCATCACACAGAATGCAAAAGGTGTGTATATGGTAAACAAGAAAAAATGTACAGGCTGCGGCAAGTGCGTAGAGGCCTGTCCATTCGGCGTTATGGTAAAGGCAGAGGAATCACCGGTGAGCAGCAAATGCATCGCCTGCGGTATCTGTGCAAAAGCCTGTCCAGCAGACGTTCTGGAGATTGTAGAAGCGTAATTTCAGCAAAAGAATACATAGGAGCATGCCATATTCTCTCAGGGAATGGTATGCTCCTGAATTTTTTTAGAAAGGAAAGTGTGGGGTGAAAAGTTATGGAGAAGAAGGCAGAATGGCTTTGGTCCTGGTTTGACGGATTGAGACTGTCGCTGTTATGGACAAAACCGGAAGGCGAAGTAAAAGGTGTTCTCCAGATTTCCCATGGAATGTGTGAGAATAAAGAAAGGTATCTGCCGTTTATGGAATATCTGGCAGAAAAGGGATTCGCAGCAGTGATCCATGATCACAGAGGTCATGGGAAAAGCGTAAAGGAAAAAGAGGACCTGGGATATACGTATGGCGGCAGAGATAAGGGAATTGTGGAAGATCTTCACCAGGTAACCTGCTGGATAAAAGAACATTTTCCAGGAACCCCTGTTTATATGCTGGGGCACAGTATGGGTTCTCTTGCAGCCAGGACGTATCTCAAGGAATACGACGGAGAACTGAAAAAGCTAATACTGACAGGGCCTCCCAGTGCAAACCCTGGAGTAGATATGGGACTGGCGCTGGCTGGAATCCAGAAGAAGTTCAGGGGAGGGAGATACCGGAGCAAAGAGCTGCAGGTTCTTGCCTTTGGTCCCTATGCCGCTAAATTTCCAGGAGAGGGTACCAGTTCGGCATGGATCTGCTCAGATAAAGAAGTAGTAAAGGATTATGATGATTCAGAATACTGTGGATTTATCTTTACTGCCGACGGTTTCCAGAGTCTGTTTCTTCTCTTAAAAGAAACCTACAGCAGGAAAGGATGGAAGATGAGAAATCCTGATCTGCCTGTTCTTTTTCTGGGAGGAGAGAAGGATCCATGCATAGGAGGGGGAAGACGGTTTGTAAAACAGCTTCAGTTTCTGCAAACAGTAGGATATAGAAAAGTAACCGGAAAGATGTATCCGGATATGCGTCATGAAATCCTTAACGAGACAGGAAAAGAGACAGTTTACAAAAATATTGTATCTTATCTGAACAAATGAAATTTCTAAAACGAGACTGTCGCATTAGTCATATGTTAGGAATATTTATACATTTTATGCGAATTTGCCGAGCATAGCTTTGAGACTATAGGCTCAAAGCGGCACAGGCTGAGCAATAAAATGTATAAATATTCTCGATTTTGCTTAATGCGACGGCCCCGTAAATCCGTGACAGAAGAGCTGGACCAGAATAATACCGAAAAGAGCGCCCATACTGTCAATGGCCACGTCTGTTTTGGAAGGACCCCGTCCGGCCACGAAGGACTGGTGGAATTCATCTGTACAGGCAAATGCCACGCAGAAGAGTCCGGCGAAAATAAAAAGCCAGAAGCCTCTCAGACCATACACATACAAAGGAAAAGAAATGCATATGGCCAGAATACAGTATTCTGTCATATGGGCCAGCTTTCGTACTGGAAGTTCGATTTGGCCAGCATAGTATTCTTTGTCCGTCTCTGAAAGATTTTTTTCAAGGATCCGGTCTGCAACAGAAACAATACCGTAGCTGACTTTATAGCTGAGATTTCCAGAATCCACTCCCGTCTGGCTGGAAAAAGAGAAAATCATATACATGACCAGAAGGGCAGGGAGAAAGGAAAAAGGCTTTAAAAGATAGATGATAAATTTTTTCATACGCTTCCTTTCTGCTGCAAGAGAGAGATTATACAAAAATCCAGAACTCTTTTTGTGCAGCAATGAAAATGCCGATAGATAGATTTACTAAGAAAGAGTAACATTTTTTGTAGAAAATGTAAAGAATTCAAAAGAAGTCAGGAATGAATTGACAATATCTATTCAGAGATTTATACTGTGTACCAGAGAAAAAGACAACGGCAGTGAAGAGAAGAGTACATTTACAGGTACGTTACAGAGAGCTTCGGCAGGTGAAAGGAAGCACGGGGAAGTAAATGGAAGATGGTCTCGGAGCCTCGCACCGACTGGGGATAATTCTCCACAGGCTGCGATGGGAGCGCCCATTACAGCGCCAGGGTATAAGGAAGATTCCCGTACCCGCAGAGGTCTTTGCCGCAAGGCGGAGATAAAGTAAGGTGGTACCGTGAGGCATATGCCCTCGCCCTTATGTTTGAAAGATGTCTTTCAGATATAAGGGCGGGGGCTTTTTTGTTCCTACAGGCGAAGAACCCTGCTGCCGAAAAGGAGGAAAAGAAATGGACAAACAAGAAAAGAAAAAAACTGGGGAGGCCAAGTGGTCCGGAAGTCTGGGCTTTATCATGGCAGCGGCAGGTTCCGCCGTAGGTATGGGAAATTTATGGAGGTTTCCTATGCTGGTAGGGGAGAACGGAGGAGGAGCCTTTGTTCTGATTTATCTGATCTGTATTGTTCTGGTGGGAATCCCCATGATCATTGCAGAAGTTACTATTGGCCGGGCCGGAGGAAAAGATGCTTTCGGAAGCTATAAAGCTCTGAATCCAAAATGGGGCGGTGTAGGTATCCTGGCAGTGGTCACAAGTTTTATCGGTCTGTCTTATTATGCAGTATTAGGTGGCTGGGTAATCCGGTATATTTTTGCATCTGGGGCAAATACATCCAAAGACGGAGCAGCCTTTTTTGCAGATTTTACCGCCAATACAGAAAGTCAGATCATTTATTATCTGATATTTATGGTTCTTACTGTGCTGATCGTTGCCAGAGGGGTTCAAAAGGGAATTGAAAAGGCATGTAAGATTATGATGCCCCTTCTTCTGGTGTGTATTATCGTTGTTGCTATTCGTTCTTGTACCCTTCCCGGAGCAGGAGCCGGTATTGAGTTTTTCCTGAAACCAGATTTTTCCAAGCTGACACCGGGAGCCTTTCTGGGAGCTTTGGGACAGGTGTTCTTCTCTCTGTCTCTGGGAACAGGAGCTACGATTACTTACGGCGCTTACCTGGGAAAAGACCAGAAGATTGTCAACAGCGCCTGCTGTATTGCAGGGTGTGATACTCTGGTAGCAATGCTGGCAGGATTCGCTATCCTTCCTGCTGTTTTTGCCTTCGGATTTGATCCGGAAAGCGGTCCAAGCCTGATGTTCCAGACCCTTCCTACAGTGTTTGGTGAAATGCCGGGAGGTCAGATCTTTGGTGTGATCTTCTTTATCCTGGTGCTGTTTGCAGCAGCTACCACAAGTATTGCTTATCTGGAAGTAGTGGTATCTTTTGCCATGAATACCTTTAAGGTTTCCAGGATAAAAGCATCGGTAATTTCTGGAATCTTGATTTCTATTGCAGGAGTTCCCAGTGCTCTCAGTTTTGGCCTCTGGAGTGATATAAAGATTGCAGGAAAAGGATTTTTTGACCTGGCTGACCATCTGGTTTCCAATGTTTCCCTGCCTATCGGAGCTATTCTGGCCTGCGTGTTCATTGGCTGGGTATGGAAGACCAAGAATGCAGTGAAAGAAATTACAAACAATGGAAAAGCTGCCTTCAAGCTGGCACCGGTGTGGTCTGCTCTGGTAAAATATGTTGTTCCTGTTCTTATTGGGATCATTTTCGTTACTTCCAGCGGCGTTCTGGATATATTTTAATGTGCTTTTCCTGAAATTTTATGATATGATAGTAGGCAGAAAATCTTATTAAGGGATAAAATGATGTTAGAGAGGAGAAGCCTATGAGTTTGGCAGACAAACTGTTTATTGATATGTGCCGGGATATTCTGGATAATGGTACAGATACAAAAGGAGAGAAGGTACGGCCTCATTGGGAGGATACCGGAGAGGCAGCCTATACCATCAAACGTTTTGGTGTGGTGAATCGTTATGACCTGAGAAAAGAGTTTCCAGCTTTGACTCTGCGGAAGACAGGGCTGAAAACCTGTATGGACGAGATCCTCTGGATCTATCAGAGAAAATCCAACAATATCCACGATTTAAATGCCCATATCTGGGATGCCTGGGCAGACGAAGATGGCTCTATCGGTACCTGCTACGGAGATGTGGTGAGACGAAAATTCCTCTACAAAGGGGAAGAAGTAGACCAGATGGATTATGTGCTGAAGCAGCTGAAGGAGAATCCTTACAGCAGGAGGATCATGACCAATCTGTATCAGTTTGAATATCTTCACAGCGGCGCCCTTGACCCATGCTGTTACAGTATGACCTATAATGTGACCAAGGATAAAGATCAGGACAGACTGGTCCTGAACGGAGTGCTGAATCAGCGTTCTCAGGACGTGCTGGCGGCCAATAACTGGAATGTGTGCCAGTATGCTATCCTGCTTATGATGGTGGCTCAGGTTAATGACATGATTCCCGGAGAACTGGTCCATGTGATCGCCGACGCCCACATTTATGACAGGCATGTGCCGGTAATCGAGGAACTGATCAGCAGAGAGACCTATCCTGCTCCAAAGGTTTACCTGAACCCTGAGATTAAAAACTTCTACGACTTTACTACAGCAGATCTGATCGTGGAAAATTATCAGGCAGGGCCTCAGATTAAAAATATACCGATTGCGGTGTAAGTATGTTTTTTGAAAAAGACTGCTGAGAATACAGCAATATGGAACAGAGAACAGGAGAAAACAGACATGAATTTAATTGTAGCTGTGGATTCCAACTGGGAAATCGGAAAAGATAACAAACTGCTGGTGAGCATTCCCGCAGATATGAAGTTTTTCAGGACAACTACTACAGGAAAGGTAGTGATCATGGGAAGAAAAACTCTGGAGAGTTTTCCGAACGGACTGCCGCTGAAAAACAGAGTCAATATTGTTCTGACAGGAAATAAAGATTATAAGGTGAAAGACGCTGTGGTGGTCCACAGCGTGGAAGAAGCTCTGGAAGAAGCCGGCAAATATCCTGCGGAAGATGTATATGTGATCGGCGGCGACAGCGTTTACCGCCAGATGCTTCCCTACTGCAGCAAGGCTCATGTGACCAAGATTGATTTTGCCTACCAGGCAGATACTTTCTTCCCAAATCTGGATGAAATGGAAGAGTGGAAGATTACAGAGGAAAGTGAAGAACAGACCTATTTTAATCTGGAGTATGCTTTTGTAACTTATGAAAAGAAAGAATAAGAGCCTGTATATCAGGCAATTATTAAAAACAGGGGCCGCAGCCCCTGTTTTTACGTCAAAAGAAATGTTTACTCAATCACTTTGATCCAGCCTTCCGGTGCTTCGATCCTTCCCATCTGGATGCCGGTCAGGGTATCGTACAGCTTCTGGGTAACAGGTCCCATAGCTTCCATACCGCTTGGGAAGCAGATGTCTTTTCCGTGGTCTACAATCTTTCCTACAGGAGAGATAACGGCGGCAGTTCCGCACAGACCGCATTCTGCAAATTCCGGTACTTCTTCAAAGAAGACTTCTCTTTCTTCTACTTCCATTCCCAGGTATTTCTCAGCTACATATTCCAGAGAACGGCGGGTGATAGAAGGCAGGATACTGTTGGATTTTGGTGTTACCAGCTTGTTGTCTTTGGTGATAAAGATAAAGTTGGCGCCGCCGGTTTCTTCTACCTTTGTTCTGGTGGCAGCGTCCAGATACATGTTTTCATCAAAGCCCTGGTTGTGAGCGTCTACGATAGCATGAAGGCTCATGGCGTAGTTCAGTCCTGCTTTGATATGTCCGGTTCCGTGAGGAGCAGCCCGGTCAAAATCACAGACACGGATGGTAATGGGTTTTGCCCCGCCTTTGAAGTAAGGGCCTACCGGTGTGGTAAATACACGGAACTGGTATTCATCTGCAGGTTTAACGCCGATCACAGGATTGCTTCCGAACATATAAGGACGGATATATAAAGTGGCTCCTGATCCGTAAGGAGGCACATAAGCTGCATTTGCTTTTACAGTCTGAACCACAGCGTCTACGAAACGGTCTGCGGGGAATACGGGCATTTCCAGTCTCTTTGCGGAATTTACCATACGCTCTGCGTTTAAGTCAGGACGGAAGGTCACAATACGTCCGTCCTCTGTGGTGTAGGCTTTTAATCCTTCAAAGACAGACTGAGAATACTGGAGCACTCCTGCGCACTCGCTGATGGTTACCATATCATCCTGTGTTAAAACACCATCATCCCAGGCTCCATCTTTAAAATTAGATACATAACGGTAATCGGTCTTCATATAAGCAAAGCCCAGATTTGACCAGTCAATGTTCTTTTTTTCCATTTTAGGTTCCTCCATTCCTGCCGCCAGATTGCGGTATGTATTATTTATAGATATAGTAAATTAAGTTTTTATCATTATAAAACTTTAATGTGTGAATTGCAAGAGAAGTTCCGTTGCTTTTTTATATTCTTTCATATATAATCAAAAGTAAAAGCAGCCTTTCGGGGCGAAAATCTAAGATCAGGAAGTGAAATTATGGCTGGAAATGACTGGAACAATCTAGGACGGGAAGTAAAGGATATTGTACAGCATGCAATAGATACAGGAGACTTCGGGAGACTGAACCGGGACCTGGGCGTGACACTGGAGAATGCTCTTGGAAATGTGGCGGACAGCCTAAAAAATGCGGGACGGCGGGGAATGGGAAACTATGGGAACTATTCTCAAAATCCCGGCGGCCAGCCCTATGGACCGGGTAACGGGTACAGTACAAAATACAGTTACCGTCCCTTTGGAAGAAGCCATTCTTATGAAAAATATGACAGTTCATCCAGAAGGATGAAAGAGGCCAGAGAAGAATTTGCCCTTTTTGTAAATACGGGATGGGCCAGAGCTATGGGGATCTTGTTTACTACTCTGGGAATTGCCCTTACGCTTATGTTTGGGATAACTGTGGCATCTCTTGGGATTGCTTCTATTTTTATTGGCCCCCTGGCGGCAAAGATGGGCACAGTTCTGATGATTTTTCTCCCGGCTATGGCTATCAGCCTTATCATGGCCATTTGCGGCAATCATCTGAGAAAGAAGATAAAAAGATTCCGTTCTTATGTAAAGACCCTGAACGGAAAACCTTATGGAACCATTAAAGAACTGGCCAAAGGCGTCAGAAAATCAGAAAATTTTGTACGGAAAGATCTGAAGAAAATGATCAAAAAGCAGATGTTTCTGGAAGGCCACCTGGATAAGGGGGAGACCTGCCTGATTGCCAGTGATGATGCTTATGACCAATATCTTGCAGCGGAGAAAAACGCTCAGCAGATGAAGGAGCAGGAGGCCGCAGACCCCAGGAAAAAGCTCTCAGAAGAAGTGAAGAAAGTCATTGAAGAGGGAGATCGTTATATCGAAGAAATCCGGAGAAGCAACGACGCTATTCCAGGAATCGAGGTTTCCAATAAAATGTACCATCTGGAAAATGTGATCCGCAGGATCTTCCAGAGAGTAGAGCAGCATCCGGAGCTCATTGATGACCTGCATAAATTTATGGACTATTATCTCCCCACTACTATGAAGCTCCTGAAAGCCTACGAGGAGCTGGATAAACAGGATGTAGAGGGTGAAAATATCAAGACGGCAAAGCAGGAGATTGAAAATACCCTGGATACTATTAATACAGCCTTTGAGAATCTTCTGGACAGTTTTTATAAGGACACTGCATGGGATGTATCTACAGATATTTCAGTGTTGAAGACCATGCTGGCCCAGGAAGGCCTTACAGGAGACGATGATTTTAATAAGAAAGGATAAATAGCCATGAGTGATGAATTAAAAGATTTTACGGTGACGCCTACACTGACATTTGAACCTCTGAAAGAGGAGGCTCCTGTGGCAGAGATGAAAAAAGAAGAGCCTAAGGCTCCTGAAATGGATGACAGTATTCTTTCTCCGGAAGAGAGAAAGATGGTAGATGATTTTTCCAAGCAGATCGATATCCGTAATTCTGCGGCAATCCTTCAGTACGGAGCAGGAACCCAGAAGAAGATGGCGGACTTTTCCGAGGAAGCGCTGGATAAGGTTCGGACCAAGGATTTAGGCGAGGTGGGAGATCTGCTGGAAAATGTGGTCACCGAGCTGAAAAGCTTTGATGCTGAAGAAGAACGGAAAGGTATTATAGGATTCTTTAAAAGAGGAACCGATAAGCTGGAGTCCATGAAGAATAAATATGCCAAGGCAGAGACCAACATCAGTAAAATCGTGGAGGTCCTGGAGAAACATCAGATTCAGCTTATGAAGGATGCGGCTACCATGGATAAAATGTATGCCCTGAACCTGAATTATTTCAAAGAGCTTTCCATGTATATCCTGGCAGGAAAGAAGAAACTGGAGGAGATCCGTACTACAGAACTGCCCCAGCTTGTAAACAAAGCACAGATGACCAATCTGCCGGAGGATGCCCAGGCGGCTAAGGATCTGGACTCCATGTGCACTCGTTTTGAGAAAAAAATTCATGACCTGGAGCTGACCAGGATGATCTGTATTCAGACAGCTCCTCAGATCCGTCTGGTTCAAGGGAACGATACCCAGATGGCAGAGAAGATTCAGTCTACCATTGTGAATACCATTCCTCTGTGGAAGAGCCAGATGGTCATAGCTCTGGGAATCGCCCATTCCACAGAAGCGGCAAAAGCTCAGCGTGAAGTAACAGATATGACTAATGCCCTTCTTCAGAAAAATGCAGAGACTCTCAAGCTTGCTACAGTGGAAGCTGCCAGAGAGTCAGAGAGAGGAATTGTGGATATTGAAACACTGAAAAAGACTAACGAATCCCTTATCAGCACCTTTGATGAAGTGATGAATATCCAGAAGGAAGGACGAGAGAAGAGAAGAGCTGCAGAGGCGGAGATCTATCGTCTGGAGGGTGAATTAAAGGAAAAACTTCTGCAGATACAGAAATAAGGGACAGAATTTTGAACGGACAGGAGTTCCCCAATATTCTGGAAATATGAAATATAAGCTTTCATGGGAATGGAGGAAAAGGACATGTATCGTGATCATACCAGAGTGGTGCAGATCGGAGACAGGAAGATCGGAGGAGGAAATCCTATTCTGATCCAGTCTATGACCAATACCAAGACGGAAGATATAGAAGGAACCGTAAAACAGATCCTGGCCCTGGAGGCGGCTGGATGTGAGATTATCCGCTGTACGGTGCCTACCATAGAGGCGGCCAGAGCTGTAAAAGAGATAAAAAAACAGATCCATATCCCCCTGGTGGCAGATATCCATTTTGATTACAAGATGGCTATAGCGGCTATGGAAAACGGCGCCGATAAGATTCGGATCAACCCGGGAAATATCGGGGGAAAAGAAAAGATCAAGGCGGTAGTGGACACTGCCAGGGAGAGAAATATTCCCATACGGGTAGGGGTCAACAGCGGTTCTCTGGAAAAGGAACTGGTAAAAAAATATGACGGGGTTACGGCAGAAGGACTGGTGGAAAGCGCCCTTGATAAGGTGAAGATCATTGAAGACCTGGGGTATGACAACCTGGTGATCAGTATCAAATCTTCAGATGTGATGATGTGCGTAAAAGCCCATGAACTTCTGGCAGAGCAGACCAGCTATCCTCTTCATGTGGGAATCACAGAAGCCGGGACTCTTTATTCCGGAAATATCAAGTCTGCCGTGGGACTGGGGATTATCCTTTACCAGGGAATCGGAGATACCATCCGGGTATCTCTTACGGGAGATCCTGTGGAGGAGATTAAGTCTGCCAAGAGGATCCTGAAGACTCTGAACTTGAGAAAGGGCGGGGTGGAAGTAGTGTCCTGTCCTACCTGCGGACGGACCCAGATCGATCTTATCGGACTGGCAAATCAGGTAGAGACCATGGTACAGGAGTTCCCTCTGGATATTAAGGTGGCGGTCATGGGCTGTGTGGTAAACGGTCCGGGAGAAGCCAAAGAGGCAGACATCGGCATTGCAGGCGGCAAAGGCGAGGGCCTTCTGATCAAGAAGGGAGAAATCGTCAGAAAGGTACCTGAGGATCAGCTTTTGCAGGTGCTCCGTCAGGAACTGGAGAATTGGAAGTAAACAAAGGAGGCATTGCTTCATGGAGAAAGCATTTCTGGAGGTGTTCCGGAATCTGGAGCTTGTGGGAGAGCTGCGGGCTCTCCTGGAGGAAGTAGTGGTAACGAAAGTTTCCATTAACCAGAAAAGGGATCATGTCCGGATTTATATCCGCAGCAGGCAGTGGATTCATAAGAAATATATTTACACCCTGGAGCATACCATTGCATCCCAATGTTTTCCAGGGGTGCCTATGAAAGTGAAAATCCTGGAGAGGTTTGACCTCTCCAGTCAGTATACGCCGGAAATCTTTCTGGATGCGTACCGCTCTTCCATGGCGCTGGAACTGAAACATTACAGCATTCTGGTATTTAATATGTTCCGGAATGCTGTTATTACGTTTCCCCAGACAGATACCATGCACATGGTCCTTGAATCCAATGTGCTGGCAAAAAGCAAAGAGAATGAGCTTATCCAGTACATAGAAAAGGTCTTTTGCGAGCGCTGCGCCTTTTCTTTGAAGGTGGAGGCAGAGTACCAGGAAGCCAAAGAAAGCAAGGTTCGGAAAAACAGTGAGCTCCAGCTTCAGCAGGAGGCGGCTCATATTATAGAGATGTCCTCTTTCGGAAAGCATCAGGAAGAAGACTCCATGGAGGCTGAAGGAGAGGATATCAGGGAGAAACAGGAGGCTGCAGGGACAGAGAATAAAACTGGAGAGAAAAAAGAAAGTTCCGGAGATGGAACAAAGAAGACAGAGAAAAACGGGAAGCAGGAAAAGGAAGGAAAATCCGGGAAATCCTTTAAAGGTGATAAAGGAAGAGCCAGAGGAGACCGGAGTTTCTCTGACTTTAAGAGGAGCGTAAAGCGTTCCGACAATCCCGACGTGCTCTACGGAAGGGACTTTGAAGACGAGGCTATTCCCTTGGAAAATATCCAGACGGAGATGGGAGAAGTCTGTGTCCGGGGACAGATCATGACACTGGAGACCAGAGAAATCCGGAACGAAAAGACCATTATCATCTTTTCCATTACGGATTTCAGCGACTCTATTACTGTGAAAATGTTTGCCAGAAATGACCAGGTAGGAGAAATCCTGGAAGGGATCAAGGCCAAGGCTTTTATTAAACTGAAGGGAGTCACTACTATTGACCGGTACGACAGTGAACTGACCATTGGTTCTGTAGTGGGGATCAAGAAAATCCCCAGTTTTGAGAACAGCCGGACAGATAACAGCCCGGAGAAAAGAGTAGAGCTCCACTGTCATACCAAGATGAGCGATATGGACGGAGTGTCCGATGCAAAAGCAATCATCAAAAGAGCTTACGAGTGGGGCCATAAGGCCATTGCCATTACAGACCATGGTGTGGTCCAGGCCTTTCCGGAGGCCAACCACTGTTTCGACGCCTGGGGAGGTGTGGTTCCTCAGGATTCAGATTTTAAGGTGATCTATGGCATGGAGGCTTATCTGGTAGACGATCTGAAAGGAATCGTAGACAACAGCCAGGGCCAGTCCCTTCAAGGAACCTATGTGGTCTTTGATATAGAGACCACGGGTTTTTCTGCCATGAAAGATAAAATCATAGAGATCGGCGCTGTCCGGGTGGAGGATGGAAAAATCACAGACCGGTTTTCTCAGTTTGTGAATCCACAGATTCCCATTCCTTTCCGGATCCAGCAGCTTACCAGCATCAATGACAGTATGGTACAGGACGCGTCCACTATCGACAAGGTACTGCCGGAATTTGAACAGTTCTGCCAGGGGGCAGTGATGGTGGCCCACAATGCCGGTTTTGATATGAGTTTTATCAAAAAGAATTATGAAGACCTGGGAATTGACAGAGATGATACCATTGTGGATACTGTGGGAATGGCCCGATTCCTCCTTCCACAGTTGAACCGGTTTAAGCTGGATACAGTGGCAAAAGCTGTGGGTGTATCTCTGCAGAACCATCACCGGGCAGTAGATGACGCCGAGTGTACGGCAGAGATTTTTGTGAAATTTATTAAAATGTGTGAGGAGAGAGACATTTTTAATCTGGACCAGCTCAACGAGAAAGGGGCAGTGTCTGTCCACACTATCCAGAAAATGCCTACATATCATGCTATTATCCTGGCGAAAAATGATATAGGAAGGGTAAATCTTTATCATCTGGTATCGGATTCCCACCTGATCTACTACAACCGGAGGCCAAGAGTGCCCAAGAGCCTGTACCTGAAATACCAGGAGGGGCTGATGATTGGTTCAGCCTGTGAGGCGGGAGAACTTTACCAGGCTGTATTAAACGGCAGACCAGATGCTGAGATTGCCAGAATCGTAAATTTCTATGATTATCTGGAAATCCAGCCCATTGGAAACAACGCCTTTATGCTCCGGGATCCGGACCGTGATGATATTCAGACAGAGGAAGACCTTCAGGAAATCAACCGGAAGATTGTGAAGCTGGGAGAGTCTTTTAATAAGCCGGTAGTGGCTACCTGTGACGTCCATTTCCTGGATCCGGAAGACGAGGTATACCGTCGTATCATCATGGCAGGAAAGGGCTTTGACGATGCGGACCAGCAGGCTCCGCTATACCTGCGGACCACAGAGGAAATGCTGGAGGAATTTTCTTATCTGGGAAGAGAAAAGGCAGAAGAAATCGTTATTACCAATACCAATAAGATTGCAGATATGGTGGAGAAAATATCCCCTATCCATAAGGGAAAATGCCCGCCGGTTATCGAGAACTCCGACAATATGCTCAGAGAAATCTGCTACAATAAAGCTCATGAGATTTATGGGGAAAACCTTCCCAAGGTGGTTGAAGAGCGTCTGGAGAGAGAGTTGAATTCCATTATCTCCAACGGCTATGCAGTTATGTATATGATCGCACAGAAGCTGGTGTGGAAGAGCAACAGTGACGGTTATCTTGTAGGGTCCAGAGGTTCAGTAGGATCCTCTTTTGCGGCTACTATGTCGGGAATCACAGAGGTAAATCCTCTAAGTCCCCATTACTACTGTCCCAACTGCCACTACGCAGATTTTGATTCCGAGGAAGTCCGGGCCTACTCAGGAAGAGCAGGATGTGATATGCCGGATAAAAACTGTCCCGTGTGCGGACAGCCTTTAAAGAAAGAGGGATTTGACATTCCCTTTGAGACTTTCCTGGGATTTAAGGGAGACAAGGAGCCGGATATCGACCTGAATTTCTCCGGCGATTACCAGGGAAAAGCCCACCGCTATGTAGAGGTTATTTTCGGCGCAGGACAGACTTTTAAGGCCGGAACCATCGGCACCCTGGCGGAGAAAACAGCTTTCGGATATGTAAAGAATTACTATGAAGAACGGGGACAGAGAAAGCGGTACTGCGAGATCAACCGTATTGTCCAGGGCTGCACAGGTGTGCGCCGGACCACAGGCCAGCACCCAGGCGGTATTATCGTTCTTCCCATTGGATGGGACATTGAAGAATTTACCCCGGTGCAGCATCCGGCCAACGATATGAACAGCGACATTATCACCACCCATTTTGATTACCATTCCATTGATTCCAACCTGCTGAAGCTGGATATTCTGGGACACGATGATCCAACCATGATCCGTATGCTGGAGGACCTGACAGGGATCAATGCCAGGGAAATACCCCTGGATTCCAAGGAGGTTATGTCCCTGTTTAAGAATACAGACGCCCTTGGAATCACCCCGGAGGATATCCGTGGCTGCCCTCTTGGCTGCCTGGGAATTCCAGAGTTTGGAACAGAATTTGCCATGCAGATGTTAATTGACGCAAAGCCTACTTCTTTCTCGGATCTGGTCCGTATTTCAGGACTTTCCCATGGTACGGACGTATGGCTGGGAAATGCCCAGGATCTGATCAAATCCGGGACAGCGACCATTGCCACCTGTATCTGTACTCGAGACGATATTATGATCTATCTGATCAACAAGGGGCTGGAGCATGGTCTGGCATTTACCATTATGGAAAGTGTCCGTAAAGGAAAAGGACTGAAGCCGGAATGGGAAGAAGAAATGAAAAATCACGGAGTCCCGGACTGGTATATTGGTTCCTGTAAGAAGATTAAGTATATGTTCCCAAAAGCCCATGCGGCGGCTTATGTTATGATGGGGTGGAGGATCGCTTACTGCAAGATTTTCTATCCGCTGGCTTACTATGCGGCCTATTTCAGTATCCGGGCCACTGCCTTTTCCTATGAGCTGATGTGCCAGGGAAAGGAAAAGCTGGAATATTTCATGGATGACTATGAGAAGAGAAAAGATACCCTCAGCAAAAAGGAACAGGATACTTATAAGGATATGAAAAATGTCCAGGAAATGTATGCCAGAGGTTTTGAGTTTATGCCTATTGATATTTACAAGGCAAACGCCCACACCTTCCAGATCATAGAGGGAAAACTTATGCCCGCTCTGGATACCATAGAGGGACTGGGAGATAGGGCGGCAGACGCCGTGGTGGCTGCAGCAGAGGAGGGACCCTTCCTGTCCCTGGATGACTTCCGGAACAGGACAAAGGTGACGGCTTCTACCATAGATCTGATGAACGACCTGGGCCTTTTCGGGAACCTGCCCAAGTCCAATCAGTTGTCATTATTTGATTTCCAATAAATTTTCAGCAGCTATCAGAGAGAGCAATGCGAGAAAAGTGGGTATTGGAGATCCTTTATGTAAGAAAATCCACTTTTTTTCGCTTTTCTATTCCCTTTTTCGAGAAAT
Organism: Blautia sp. An81; assembly: GCF_002161285.1. Classification (GTDB taxonomy): domain Bacteria; phylum Bacillota; class Clostridia; order Lachnospirales; family Lachnospiraceae; genus Blautia; species Blautia ornithocaccae. The sequence continues at coordinate 80,535 of NZ_NFHH01000004.1, forward strand.
TTGGTACAATAGTAGGGGTAAAAAATAAATCATAAAGAAAGGTGAATAATATGCAGGAGTACAAACCATTTAAAGAAGGAAAAGTTCGTCAGGTCTTTGATATCGGAGAAAATCTGGTAATCTATGCAACAGACAGAATTTCCGCATTTGACTATATTCTGAAGAACACCATTACAAACAAGGGCGTGGTCCTTACAAAAATGTCCAAATTCTGGTTTGACTTTACAAAGGATATCGTTCCGAACCATATGATTTCCACAGATGTAAAAGACATGCCGGAATTCTTCCAGAAACCGGAGTTTGAAGGACATGTGATGATGTGCAAGAAGCTGGAAATGCTTCCTATCGAATGTATCGTAAGAGGTTATATTACAGGAAGCGGCTGGGCCAGCTATCAGAAAGACGGCACTGTCTGCGGAATCAAGCTGCCGGAAGGTCTGCAGGAATCAGACAAGCTGCCGGAGCCTATCTACACACCAAGTACAAAGGCTGAGCTGGGAGACCATGACGAGAATGTTTCCTTTGAGGCTACTGTAGAAATCCTGGAGAAATCTTATCCGGGAAAAGGAAGAGAGTATGCAGAAAAAATCCGTGATTATACTCTTGCATTATATAAAAAATGCGCAGAATACGCTCTTACAAAGAACATTATCATTGCAGATACTAAATTTGAGTTTGGTTTAAATGAGAATGGAGAAGTAGTTCTGGGCGATGAAATGCTGACACCGGACAGCTCCAGATTCTGGCCTCTGGAAGGCTACAAGCCGGGACAGGGACAGCCTTCCTTTGATAAGCAGTATGTTCGTGACTGGCTGAAGGCACATCCGGACAGCGATTTCTTACTGCCAGATGATGTGATTGAAAAGACAGTAGATAAGTATGTAGAAGCTTACGAACTGCTTTCCGGCGAGAAATTCTAAAGAGAAAAAGTGCTTTCAATAAAAATTAAAAATGCAGAGATGGAACCCCTCGAAGGCCATAGGCCTTCGGGGGGTTCTTACATAGAAGGATATGGTAGCTGCTTTATTCTGAGCGTATGCCAGGATCTGCCCTGCGGCGGTTTTTATACCGTCCCCAAAGAAACACCAGAGTCATTCTTCCATTATGAGGGATGGGGAGTCTTTAAATCAAAAGAAATCCTGGCCGCTCAGCTCCGCAAAACAGGCCGTAGCATGCCGCTGTTCGCAAAGAGTATATCATATGCGAAACAGATTCTTTTCATTAAAATTTCTCCTATTATCTTATTTATGAAATACATATTGTACTTATTTTCCAGCTTATGCTATAATGACACCGTTGCCCCTCCTATATTGGCACAGGAAGGAGGGTTGTCATATGGGAGATTTTTTCATCACTTTTATTATCTCTGTTACGGCAGGTGTGGCTTGCCACCTCATCTGCAAATGGCTGGACAGAGATAAGAGGTAAAAGCAACCAGCCTAGGGCATAAGCCACCCTGCCAAAACGGAATAGAAAACCCTGGAGACCGCCATCTCCAGGGTTTTCATTTTGCCATATGGGCTTGGGCTTTCATCACTTTTGCCTATTGGCATTATAGCATATGTGCTTTTTCTTTGCAATATACCCTTATACTATAAAAACCCGGAAAACGCATTTATTGTAATTGCAAATTGGATGAGAAACTACTTTCTCAGATTTTTTAAAAGATATCTATTCCCCTAAAACCTCCCGAAAGGCTTCCAGCAGTTCATCATTTTTCTCCGGGCTCATGACGCAGAACCGGATATAAGAGGAATCCAGGAATGGGAAAGTTGCACAGTCCCGGATCATCAGTCCTTTACGGATACAGTGGTCGAAGATCATATCGGAAGTTACATCTTCCCGGAGAATCCTGACCAGGAGAAAGTTGGTGCAGGAGGGGTAGACTTTCACAGTTTTCCAGGAGGACAGAGTCTCATACATCCGCTGACGCTCCTCGGTAATGAGTGCTTTAGTCTTATCAATATAATCTTTATCTGAGAACATAATGCAGCCGGCGATTTCCGCCAGACTGTTGATGGTCCAGGGATTTTTCTTGGTATTGATATACTTCAGAAGATCCGGGTTTCCTGTTACCGCATAGCCCAGCCGCAGGCCGGGAGCGGCGAAAAATTTGGAGATCCCACGAAGGACAATAAGATTGTTATAGTTGTTGGTGAGAGGGATTGAGGAAATCTTGCTTCCTTCAGGAGTAAATTCCTCGTAGGTCTCGTCCACCATTACAGAGATTCCATGCTGGAGGGCGCAGTCCAGGATCTTCCGCATGTCTTTTCTGGCAACAGCGGTGGAAGTGGGGTTGTTGGGATTGCACAGCACCAGCAAATCCAGGCTGTCATTGAGCTGTCTGCAGAAATCCTCCACATCCATCTGGAAATTATTTTCTTCTTTCAGAGGATAGTAGAGAGTATGTCCCCCTTCCAGAGAAATCTCCCGCTCATATTCTGAATAGGTAGGTCCCAGGATCAGGGCTTTTTTAGGATGAGTCGTCTGGATAAAAAGGGAGATCAGTTCTGTGGAGCCGTTGCCCACGATGATGTTTTCAAAGTTTGCCCCGGTATAGGCGCAGATACTTTTCCGAAGCTGAGTGTACTCCCGGTCCGGGTAGCTGGTAATGGCATCTACATGTTTCGCCAGGGTATCCCGAAGAAGAGGGGAGATCCCCAGGGGATTCACATTGGCGGAAAAACTGGTAATATCTTCTTTCTTTATATGGTATATTTCTTCGATTTTTTCCAGGTCGCTGCCGTGGAAATGGTCTTTATGTTTCAGCATGATAGCGCCTCCCTGCAAGGTTTTTCCAAGAGCCATGTCGTGTATTCGAGTTGCACGGCAGACCTTTGTAGTGTATAATCCATAGTAGCAGAATATTGCGGAGAGTTCAATAAAAATATACAGACAGGGTAAGGGTGATAATTTGAAAGCACGAATGGAACAACTGATAAACGGAAGATTTGAATATGAAGTGCCCGGGCTCCTTCTCTCCCAGGAAAAGCTGGTGTTTTCCGTAACGCCGGAGGAAAAATTTAAAGGAGAGCTGCAGTTTGCGGCAGAAGATAAAAGAAGAATTAAGGGAATGGCCTATTCCTCTCACAGGAGGCTGCTCCTTGGAAAAGAAAGGTTCTCCGGAGAGCAGCCGGTGCTGCCCTATGGGGTAGATGCCAAAGGTTTAAAAAGTGGTGATAAAATAGAGGGGGAAATCGTTTTAAGCACCAGTATCGGAGAATACAGGGTGCCTTTTTCGATTGCGGTAAAAACCCCGGAAGTCAGGACTTCTCAGGGGGCTGTACGGACCCTGGAAGATTTCGTGAAGCTGGCAAAAGAAGACTTCAGAGAAGCCTATCAGCTCTTTGTGGAGCCTTCTTTTATCAGTCTTCTGGCAGGTCGGGAGGGTTTGCTCCCCTGTTATCGGGCTATGGTAAAAACCCCTGCGCCCTATCAGAATCTGGAAGAGTTTCTCATAAGCGGTGATTTAAAAGAACCGGTAAGTCTGAGCCTGGAAAGGGACAGTCTGGAGCTTTATGAAGTTCAGTCTTCTTTAAAGGACACCCTGAGGATACGCCGCAGCGGCTGGGGCTTTTTAAGAGCGGAGATTTCTGTAGAAGGAGATTTCCTGGAAGTAGAGAAAAAGAATATTCACGACGGGCACTTTATCGGAAGTGTCTATGAACTGGAATATATCATCCGCCGGGAGTATCTGGGAAGAGGGAATAATTTCGGCAGGATCCGGATTAAAACAGTATACCAGACCCTTACCTATGAGATTATGGCCTCTAAGGGGAAGAAGCTTCAGGTAAATGTGGCTTCTTATGAGAAGAAGAAATGTTTGGAAGCCTCCAAAGATTTCCTTATGATGCGGATTGGAAAACTGCCTCTGGAACAGTGGGGTGCCAGGACAAAGGAACTGCTGGCAGATATGAAGGATAAGGGCTACTATTCTGTGGAATGCCAGCTGTTCGAAGCTTATGCAGCAGTTCTGGATAAGCGGCCTTACGAGGCAAAAATCCTCTTGGATTCCCTGGAGAATAATCAGAGGGTGAAGAATGAAGAGATTCTGGAAGGGGCCTTTCTTTATCTGTGTGAATTGGCAGGCAGAAGCGTTCTTCCCAGAAAGGAAGTTCTGGAAAGACTCCGCCAGCTTCACCAGAGAAGAAATGACAGCTACCTTCTTCTGGCTATGATCTTTGAGCTGGATTCCCAGGAGATAAGGCCACAGTCTAGAAAGATGTTTCTCCTGGAGGAGGAGTACCGTACAGGATGCAGAAGCCCGTTTCTGTACCTGGAAGCCTGCAGTTTGGCGGCCCAGGACGGCTCTGTGTTCCGGAAGATGAACAGCTTTACCCTTCAGGTCTATATGTTCGCAAAGAAATACGGACTTCTCACAGAGGAGATGGCTTTTCGGGCAGTGGATCTGGCCGGCCAGATGAAGCATTTTTCCAGACCAGTCTATAAGATTCTGGAATACATTTATGACCTGTATCCCTCTTCCCATACTGTGTCAGGAATCTGCCAGCACATTATGAAGGGAGAGCCCAGACGGGAAGAATATTTTAAGTGGTATGAATTGGCAGTAGAAGCAGATCTGAAGATTACAGGGCTCTATGAGTATTATGTGGAGACCATGAGCCGGAACTATCAGAAAGTGCTGCCGAAGGTCATACGGCTGTATTTTGGATATAATAATACATTAAGTGATAACAAGAAGGCATTTGTTTACAGCAATGTGATCCGGAATAAGGAGCTGGATAAAGAGACCTACAACGCCTACCGGAGCAACATGGAAAAATTTGCCTGTGAAAAGATTAAAGAGGGCAGGATTAACGAAGATTTTGCTGTTGTATATCAGGAATTCTGCGTGAATTCCCAAGATGAAAATATAAGAGCAGCTCTGGCCAGAGTGCTCTTTACCTACAGACTGTACTGCGATGATCCCAAGATCCGGAAGGTGATCGTCAGCCATGGGGCTCTTAAAGAAGAGCAGGTTTATCTGTGTACAGACAGGACTGCTTACATTTCTCTGTATACAAAAGATGCAGCAGTTATTTTTGAAGACAGCAGTCAGAGACGCTATGCCGGCACAGTGGACTACAATATCCACAGTCTTTTGGACATTGAGGAGCTGGCGCCTAAACTGGCCAAAGATGGCCTTCGGAATCCGGGTATGCTGCTCCACACCTGCGGAGAATACAGCCATGAAAATCAGGTGACCAGTGAGAATATTTCCAGCTTTCAGGCAGTCCTTAACCAGGAAGTTTTCCGGGAGGATTACCGGCAGGAAATCCGCAGACGCCTTCTGATGTATTATGAGACAAATATGGATAACCGGAATCTGAGAGAGTCTCTCAGAGAAATGGATTTCCGGGGATTTGCCAGAGTAAATAAAAGCCTTCTCATCACCATCCTGGTAAAGCAGGACATGTTTGTGGGAGCCTATGACTTAATCTGTGAGTATGGTTATGAGGAAATAGAAATGCCCATCCTCCTCAGACTCTGCAGCCAGATGATCCTGAACCTGGAGTACGAATACGAGGAAGAACTGCTGCTTTTGACAGAATACATTGTAAAAAACGGGATTTACGATGAGGTGCTTCTAAGATATCTGGTAAAACACTTTGAAGGCCCTGTAGAGGAAACCCTGAAACTGTGGAAACGAGCCATGGGATTTGGGGTGGATTGTTACCAGTTAGAAGAAAAAATCCTGGTGTACAGTATGTTTACCAGGTGTTATCCCCAGGAAGGACTTACAGTTTTGAAGGAGTATATCCGTCAGGGAGGCAGAGAACAGGTGATCCTGGCCTATCTGACCTTTGAATCTTATGGATATTTTGTGGGAGGAAGACAAGTAGATCCATTCCTGTTCGAAGCCCTGGAAAAGATTACGGAAAAAGACTGGGAGAGCGATATTATCTGCCGTCTGGCCCTTTTGAAAAACTATGCATCTGAGAATGAATGGAATCAGGAAAGAAAGGAAAGGGCGGAAAAAATCCTTCAGGAATGTGCCGGCCAGCGGCTGAAATTTGCCTTTTTCAGAAACCTTCCTAAGGAGCTTCTCCAGTTCTGCCAGATGGAAGATAAGGTTTTCGTACAGTGCAAGGCAGGTCCCGGGGCTAAGGTCACTCTTCATTACTTTGTAGAAGACTCTCAGGGTACAGGAGAAGAAAGAGCAGAGCCGGTGAAAGAGAGATATCAGGGGATTTATAATAAAGAGTTTGTTTTGTTCTACGGAGAACGGCTCCATTATTACTTTGAAATCAATAGGAAGGGAGAAATTTCCCGAACACAGGAAGAAGTGCTTACTGTAGAAGAAGGAGAGACATCTGGAAGCAGCAAATATCAGATGCTCAACGCTATGCTGAAAATGAAAGACCAGGGCCGGCAAAAAGAGCTGGAAACCATGACCGCAGAATACGTAAAGAAGGAATATCAGGCTTCTGCCCTGTTTCCCCTTATGGACTAAAGGAGGCGAGAGAATATGAATGAGACAAGAAACATCATTGCAGGACTGGAAATCGGAAAAGAACAGTCTCAGCTCTGCTATTTTGACCGGAAAGAGCGGGAGCCTATCTCTGTTTCCGTAAAGGCAGGCAGCAATCAGTATCTCTTTCCGACTCTGCTGTCCAAGAGGCAGGGAAAAGAAATCTGGCATTATGGGATAGAAGCGGAATATTTTTCCAGACAGGAAATGGAACTTCCAGTAACAGGCCTGCTGGGAATCTGGAATCAGGACCAGGAAGTGGAAATAGACGGTGAAAAATATACACCGGGAAAACTGATGGAAATTTATCTCAGAGGATGCATCTCGCTTCTGGGGATCGGAGAGCCGGTACGGCAGATCAAGGCAGTGATGGTTACTGTTCCCAGGCTTTCTCCTGCTGTTATCCAGGCGGTTTATCAGGCAGGAGCTCAGATGGGATTTTCCAGAAGTCAGATCTGGGTCCAGGATTATGATGAGAGCTTTTATTATTATGTAATGAATCACAGGAAGGACAACTGGACCAGGAAGATTGGCTGGTTTCTTTTTGAAAAAGATAAGGTGTCTTTTGCCAGACTGGTGGTGGATAACCAGCGGAGACCGGCAACGGCATGGATCGAGCATGGAAAGAGCGCAGAGCTTGCCCAGGACCCTCAGGAAAGAGATGAGAATTTTTTCCGTCTGATTTCTCAGTCCTGCGGAAACGATACTTATTCCAGCATTTATATGGTGGGAGATGGGTTTGACCAGGAGTGGGCAAAACGCTCTACCCCTTATCTCTGCCGGAATCAGCGCCATGTATTTTACGGCAATAACCTTTATGTAAAAGGGGCCTGCTACGGCGGCAAGGAGAAATGCGGAGAGGAAAATCTCAAGGGATATCTTTATCTCAGCCCTTCTCTGGTAAGAAAAAATGTGAGCATGGATGTGATTACAGGGGGCTCTCTGAAATCATATCTGCTGGTGGAAGCAGGGAAGAACTGGTATGAGATCCATACCTATCTGGAGATAATCTTAGATGATAAGGAAGACTTGGAATTTACGGTGATCCCCATGGAAGGCGGCGCCAGGACCAGATTTTCCATGAAGCTGCCGGGACTTCCAAAACGCCCCAACAAGACCACCAGGATTGGCCTGACGATCTATTATGAATCAGAAGAGATGTGCGTGGTCCGGGCTGAAGATATGGGATTTGGAGACCTTTATCCTTCTTCAGGAATGGTCTGGACAGAAAAGGTATCGTGGTAAAGGAGGCGCACAATGGGAAGTTATATTTTATGTCAGGTGAAACGGGCCTCTATGCCCTATTACATTGAGAACATCAGTACAAACATCTACAGCATTGAAGAGCTGTGTTATTATTTTTACCACAATATTTATCTTTTAGATGAAACAATCTTAAATGAGCACCTGTGTGACTGGATACGGAAGGAACTGGGACTGGAAAGACTTTACCGGAGGTTGTATAAGGTGCTGGAAGACGAGGAAGGAACCTCAGAATTTATTCTGGCGGTGTTTAAAGAAATCAATTATCTGTCCCACCAGGAGTTTAAGAAGCTCAATGAAAATCTGAACCTGCTTCAGCAGCAGCCGGCAGTCCAGAGAGAGAAGAAAAAAGGAGACTATCTGGTAGAGAATAAAATGTATGTAAATGCCCTGCGGATTTACGAAAATGCGCTGAGAAAAGAGGATAAAGAAGGCCTGGGACAGCAGTTCAACGGAGGGATCTACCACAATATGGGCTGTGCCTATATGTATCTTTTCCAGTTTAAAGAGGCTTCTGAATGTTTCCTGAAGGCCTACAGGCTTCTGAACACCCGGCAGGCTCTGAAACATTATCTTACGGCCTGCTGTCTGATGGATGAAAGTTCTTTTTCCAGCATCTGCCGGGAAATGGAAGCCTCCGGGGAGCTGGAAGAAGAGGTAAGGAACAGTCTGAAAGAGGCGGGAGAACAGGCGCCGCCTCCCCAGGGAGAGCCTCAGGAACTTTTGGGACAGTTTATCCGTGATTATCACCGGAGCACAGGCTTTTAGTGTTGTGTTTTTTTCGATGATGATATATAATGCAAGAAGTTTTGAAAAAAGAAAGCAGAGAGGTAGATAGTATGAGTACAGACAGATATGTAAGTCCATTGTCCGAGCGTTATGCCAGCAAAGAAATGCAGTATATTTTTTCTCCGGATATGAAATTCCGCACCTGGAGAAGACTGTGGATCGCTCTGGCAGAGACAGAGAAAGAGCTGGGACTGAACATTACCCAGGAACAGATCGATGAGCTGAAAGCCCATGCAGACGACATTAATTACGATGTTGCCAAAGCCAGAGAAAAGGAAGTGCGCCATGACGTAATGTCTCATGTATATGCTTACGGCGTACAGTGCCCCAAGGCGAAGGGAATCATTCATCTGGGCGCTACAAGCTGCTACGTAGGAGACAATACAGACATTATCGTTATGACAGAGGCATTAAAACTGGTTCGGAAAAAACTGCTCAATGTGATTGCCGAGCTGGCTAAATTTGCCGATGCAAATAAGGACCTTCCTACACTGGCATTTACTCATTTTCAGCCTGCACAGCCTACGACAGTTGGAAAAAGAGCTACTTTGTGGATGCAGGAATTTTTAATGGATTTAGAGGATCTGGACTATGTGCTCAGCACTATGAAACTTCTGGGCTCTAAAGGAACTACAGGAACTCAGGCCAGCTTCCTGGAGCTTTTTGACGGAGATCAGGAGACTATTGACAAGATCGATCCTATGATTGCTGAGAAAATGGGATTCAAAGCCTGCTATCCTGTATCCGGACAGACTTATTCCAGAAAAGTAGATACCAGAGTCCTGAATATTCTGGCAGGAATTGCTGCCAGCGCCCATAAATTCTCCAATGATATCCGTCTTCTTCAGCACCTGAAAGAAGTGGAAGAGCCTTTTGAAAAGAGCCAGATCGGTTCCTCTGCTATGGCTTATAAGAGAAATCCTATGCGCAGCGAGCGTATTGCCTCTCTGTCCAGATTTGTAATGGTAGACGCATTAAATCCTGCGATCACCTCTGCTACCCAGTGGTTTGAGAGAACCCTGGACGATTCCGCTAACAAACGTCTTTCCATTCCGGAAGGATTCCTGGCTGTTGACGGTATCCTGGATCTGTGCCTGAACGTAGTGGACGGACTGGTGGTATATCCTAAGGTTATTGAAAAACGGTTAAGAAGCGAGCTGCCTTTCATGGCTACAGAGAACATTATGATGGATGCTGTAAAGGCAGGAGGGGACCGTCAGGAACTTCACGAAAAAATCCGTGAGCTGTCTATGGTTGCAGCAAGAAATGTAAAGGCAGAAGGAAAAGAGAATAATCTTCTGGAGCTGATCGCTGCTGATCCAGCTTTTAATATGTCTTTGGAGGACCTGGAGAAGACCATGGATCCTGCAAAATATACAGGACGGGCTTCTGTACAGGTAGACGCTTTCCTGAAGAACGTGGTAAATCCTGTGCTTGAGGCTAACAAAGAGGTCCTTGGCATGACAGCAGAGATTAATGTATAAGCAGGAAAACAGTGACCGGGATAACTGAATAATACCATCAATGAAATAAAGAAAAATGGATAAGGCTGCCTGAAGAAAAGCAGGAGAGGAAAGCAACTGGTATTTCCTTGTCCGGCTTTTCGGGCGGCCTTTTTCCTTCCAGAAAAGGAGAGAAATATGAGAGATAAAAGCAAGGGGAATCCCCGGGCACTGCTGCCCATCGGGGTGTTTCTGGTAATCTTTTTAGGCGCAGGGATTTTGTCCGGGGATTTCTATACAATGCCTGCTATTGTAGGATTCCTGATCGCCTTGACCGTAGCTTTCTGCCAGAACCGGCGGCTGCGGTTTGCAGATAAACTGACTATTATATCTAAAGGTATCGGAGAAGAAAATATTGTGACCATGTGTCTGATTTTTCTGGCTGCAGGTGCTTTTTCAGGAACTATCAGTGCAGCGGGAGGAGTAGAGAGTACCGTAAATCTGGGACTTTCCCTGATGCCTCCTTCTGTGGCGGTAATGGGGCTGTTTATTATCGGCTGCTTTATTTCCGTGTCTATGGGAACCTCTGTTGGGACCATTACGGCCATGGCCCCTATCGGTGTGGGAATTGCCCAGGAAACAGGTCTGGGAGCTCCTCTCTGCCTGGGAGCCGTGGTCTGCGGAGCCATGTTCGGAGATAATCTGTCTATGATCTCAGATACCACCATTGCGGCAGTCCGTACCCAGGGCTGTGAGATGAAGGATAAATTTAAAGAAAACTTTCTCATTGTCCTTCCGGCGGCAATTATTACTGCTATAATCTTTTTCTTTGTGGCGAGAGCCCAGTCAGGAAATCTTGTGCTGGATAAATCTTCCTATGAGTATGAGATCATAAAGGTAATCCCCTATCTGGTAGTGCTTATCGGGGCTCTTATTGGAGTCAATGTGTTTGTGATCCTTATTGCAGGAACTATTTTGTCTGCCATTGTAGGAGTGGCTACGGGAGCCTTTGCCTTTGGAGAACTGTTCCAGAAAATGGGAGAGGGCGTTACCAGCATGTATGATATTACCGTAATCTCTATTATCGTGGCGGCTATTGTGGCTCTGGTCCGGGAATACGGAGGTATTCAGTTTATTTTAAATGTGATCAAAAGCAAAATCAGCGGAGCCCGGGGAGGAGAATTCGGCATATCTGTCCTGGTGTTTTTAGTAGACTGCTGTACAGCGAATAATACAGTAGCCATTGTTATGGCAGGGCCTATTGCAAAGGAAATCAGCGACGAATTTCATATTTCCCCTAAGCGCAGCGCCTCTCTTCTGGATATTTTTGCTTCAGTAGGACAGGGTGTTATTCCTTACGGTGCTCAGCTTCTTACAGCAGCAGGAATGGCGGCTATATCTCCTGTGGAGATCATGCCTTATCTTTATTACCCCATTTTAATGGGAGTCAGCGCCGTGCTGTTTATTTTATTCAGGAGCAGGAAAAATTAATCCCTTCTGTAGTGGTGATAGAGAAAATTTTATAAAGAGAATATGAAAGCGGTCTATCTTGTAGGATGGACCGCTTTTCCATGCCTGCTGCGGGCCAGGTTAAAAATCTATAAAGATAAAATTTTCAGGGAACCTTTTTCCTTACTTATCCATCTAATCTATGTAAACAGGAAAACTGTTTGAAAATTACCTGGCCGGGTATGAAGGAAAAAGATAACAGAGGAGAGACCATGAAGAAAGAGGAGTTTATAGAAGAAGTAAGGGCGGTGGAAGAAATGCTGTATCACACAGCTCTTTCTGTTCTGCGCAATGAGACGGATACGGCGGATGCAGTCCAGGAAGCTCTTCTGAAGGCCTACGAAAATCTGCCTTCTCTCAGAGAAGAGCGGTATTTCAGAAGCTGGCTTGTGCGGATCCTTCTTAATGAATGTTACAGGATTCAGAGACATCAGAAGAAGATCTTAGCTTATGAGGAGTATATGGATCAGGAAGAGGCAGAGCAGGCGGCTTCTTATTCGGAGCTGTATCAGGCAATCCTGCTTCTTCCAAGAGAACAAAGAGTAGCAGTATCACTGTTTTATATTGATGGATTTTCTATTGAAGAAATTTCCAGGATCACGGGAACAAGAAAATCTACAGTGAAGACCCGCCTTTACAGGGCAAGAACCAGACTCAGAGAGCTTTTAGGAGATAAGGAGGAAGTGACATGCTGAAACGGGAAAAATGGAGTGGGCCAAATCCGGACGCTGCTTTTCACAGAAAATTTGAAGATATATTGGAACAAATAGAACAGAAACCAGAGCCGGTAAAGAAGAAAAATTTTTTAAAAACAGGAGCAGCCATAGGCGGAACAGTGGCAGCCTGCGGAGCGTTGTTTTTCGGAGTATGTGCGGCAAATCCTGTATGGGCATCGAATCTGCCTGTTGTGGGAAGTATTTTTAAATCCCAGGCGGAAAAGCTTCAGTACAAAGGGGATTATGAAAACTATGTAAAGCCTGCAGGAGAAGCAGGGGGATCCCTTACTGCCAGCAGTAGCGGGATTACTATGACGCTTTCAGAAACTTACTGCAGTCCAAAGGCGTTGTACATTTCCTATGTGATGGAGTCGGAGACACCTTTTGAGGAGACACGAGAGGAAAGCACAGGACCTGTATTGATTTTGGAAGGGCAGGCGGAGTACAGCTTTGAATCGGAGACGGACTATGTTTTTGCCTATCCTACAGGAGACTATGTGGATGACTACACATATGAGGGTGTGGTCCGTTTGGATCTGCCAGGCAGAGGAGCAGAAGCAGGAGAAAATATCCAGGTAGACCTGAAGATCAGCCAGGTGGTAGGAGATTTGAAAAATCCGGATACTCTTGACATAGGATATACCCAGGAGGAACTGGAAGCTATGTCGGATGAGCAGTGGGAGAAAGCAATGAAAGAGATTGAGACTGCCGCCCAAGAAGAAGGCTGGGATACCTGGCCGAATACTCATGAGCAGTGGTTTGTAGAAGGCAACTGGGAGTTTCAGATAGAAGTAAGCCCTGACGATTCCAGGGTACAGACTGTAGAGATCAATGAGACAAATGAACAGGGGATCGGCCTGGAATCTGTGATGGTAACACCTTTTGAAATTTCGGTAAAGGAACTCTATACAGGAGAAGCGGATCCGGCAGATTATTACGCTGCTCTGTTGGATGCAGAGGGCAAAATGATCCGGATGGCAGAGGGCAACTCTGAAGCCCTCCCCATATATGGCCATGATATTTCTACAGTAACTGTTTATATCTGCGATTATGTGGAATATATGGATGAGCTCAAGGGGCAGGCAGACCAGCCGGGATTTCAGGAATTGCTGGAAGAACGGGCAGTGTATAAAAAAGAAGTACATTTTGAAGAGCAGGATTAAGGGGAAAGCCATGTATAATTTTTTAAATACAGGATACCCTGAGTTGGAATAACAGAAGCAGCAGTTTAGAATCCAGATATAAGAATCAATAGCTGGCTGCTTGCAGCGAGTTATTGATTTCTGTCGGAAAATGTAGTATGATACTGTAGTAATTGATAAGATTTATCAAGTCTTGAAAGCAGGAGGAATTAAGAAATGGTAAAAGCAGTAGTAGGGGCCAACTGGGGTGACGAAGGAAAAGGTAAGATTACCGATATGCTTGCGCAGGAGTCGGACATCATTGTCAGATTTCAGGGTGGCGCCAACGCAGGTCATACGATTGTAAATAATTACGGGAAATTCGCACTTCATACCCTTCCTTCCGGTGTGTTTTACGACCATACTACCAGCGTGATCGGAAACGGTGTGGCGTTGAATATCCCGGTACTGTTTAAGGAGATTCAGTCAATTGTGGAGAAGGGCGTTCCTATGCCAAAGATCAAGGTGTCTGACAGGGCACAGATGGTGATGTCCTATCATATTAAATTTGATGAATATGAGGAAGAACGTCTGGGAAAACATTCTTTTGGCTCCACAAAATCAGGAATCGCACCTTTCTATTCAGATAAATACGCAAAGATCGGCTTCCAGGTCAGCGAACTTTTTGAAGATGAGGCAGAGCTTCGGGAGAAAGTAGAAAATGTCTGCGAGAAGAAAAATGTTACACTGGAGCACTTATATCACAAACCTGCTCTGAATCCGGACGACATTATGGAAGAACTGCGTCAGTACAGAGAGATGATTGAGCCTTACGTATGTGATGTTTCTCTGTATCTGTGGAACGCCCTGAAAGAGGGTAAGGAAATCCTTTTAGAGGGACAGTTAGGTTCTCTGAAAGATCCGGACCACGGTATCTATCCAATGGTAACCTCTTCTTCTACTCTGGCAGCTTACGGCGCCGTGGGAGCAGGAGTTCCCCCCTATGAGATAAAAAAAGTAATCACTGTATGCAAGGCATATTCCAGTGCTGTAGGAGCAGGAGCTTTCGTATCTGAGATTTTCGGAGAAGAGGCAGATGAGCTGAGACGCAGAGGCGGCGACGGCGGAGAATACGGTGCAACTACCGGACGCCCAAGAAGAATGGGATGGTTTGACTGTGTGGCTTCTAAATATGGCTGCCGTATCCAGGGAACCACAGACGTGGCCTTTACGGTACTGGACGTACTGGGATACTTGGACGAGATCCCTGTATGTGTGGGATATGAAATTGACGGGGAAGTGACTACAGAATTCCCTACAACACATCTTCTGGAAAAGGCAAAACCGGTACTGGAAGTCCTGCCGGGATGGAAATGCGATATCAGAGGCATTAAGAAATATGAAGATCTTCCGGAGAACTGCCGGAAATATATTGAGTTCGTAGAGGAGAAGCTGGGATTCCCCATCACCATGATCTCCAACGGACCAAGCAGAGAGGATATTATCTATAGAAAATAACAGCATATGCCGAGAAGAGGCAATGCAGTTTAGCTGGATAGTCATAAAACAGTAAAATTTAAAAAGAAAATTTTATAAGACTTTAGGAGAGGAGCTGCCGTATTAGTCATATGTCAGGAATATGTATAACTATTCTCGACTTTGATTAATGTGACAGCTCCTTTTATCCTCGATGGACAATGACTTAAATCTTTATATATCTTTGATTTCTGCTGTTCGGCTTATCAGGAATTGTCATCCTGATGAGATTTAATTCAATAGCAGGATGCAGATAATTTCTGCGGAAGCCCTCTCTGGATTTTAGCCCCAACTTTTCCATAAGAGCTTTACTTTTATAAGGAATATCATATTCCATGACTTCAAGCAGCTTTTTAACCTCTTCTGAAAGATGTTCGTTTTCTTCACTGATCTGCACGGAAATTTCATCCAGAATCGCATCAATTTGAGACAACATAAACTCGATAAAAATTGTAGATTCTCCAGCAACATGACACTTAGCAATGGCTTCGTAGTATTCGTCCTGGAACTTCTCAACCTGGCTTTCAATGGGAATATATTCAAATATTGGTTTCCATTTGGAAAGAATAGCCGTGTGCCACAACCTTGCCATTCTGCCATTACCATCTGAAAATGGATGGATAAATACAAACTCATAGTGAAATACGCTGCTCAAAATCAATGGGTGAACATCCTTTCGTGCAGCGTTCATCCAGAAGAACAATTTCTCCATAAGCTGTGGAACAAACTGTGCCGGAGGAGCCATGAAGATGCATTGATCGCCGTTGAAAACACCTTCTTCGCCCGAACGAAAATCACCGGACTCCTCTACAAGGTACTTAGTCATAATCCCGTGGAACTGTTTCAAATGCCGAATATTATAGGGATCAATTTGTGAAAGCCGTTCATACGCAGCATAGGCATTCTTTACTTCTTGGATTTCTTTTTGCTCACCCAGTACAGCCCTTCCGTTGATTACATCTCTGACCTGTCCCAAAGTCAGAGAACTGGCCTCGATCTTCAAAGAGGAATGAATCGATTTGATTTTATTATTCTTTCTCAAATGCGGTTTTGCTTCCAGATTGTTAGTAGCTGTTATGCGCCCTATTTTTTCAGAAATAGATGATACATATGACAGTATTTCATTTGTTATTGTAAAAGGCGGCTTATATTCTCCCATAAAAACACCTCCACAGTCTTACGTATTATCTTGCGTACTATCTTTCTTTATTATACAAGTATCTTAAGAAGATTTCAATGTTCATATCGAATTATATATTTTTCTTTTCCGTTACCATTAGAGAAAAATAATTGATCGGAAATTTATATCCCCCTGCCGGGCTTGTAGGACTGTTAATTTTTTGATAAACTAACCCTCAGTATAGGAGGAGTGTCTGAACCTTTATACACAAAAGAGGGGACAGTCCCTTGCCAAAAACTTGTATTACTTTAGGATAGAACAGAGATAAGGACGGAGAAATGAGCGAAAACGGAATTTTTCAGTTAGGAACTTTCAGTGTAAGACCAGGAGAAAAAGCCAGTGGATTCCTGTCTGTGGCAGATGGAGAATTTCAGCTTCCTGTTACTATTTTAAACGGAGAAGAGCCGGGAAAGACGGTACTGATCACTGCGGGGATCCATGCAGAAGAATATGTAGGGATCCAGGCGGCTGTAGAACTGGCCGACAGGCTGAAAACAGAAAAAATTGCAGGAACAGTAGTGATCGTAAAGGTTATCAACCGGGAAGCTTTTGAAAACAGAAGCGGCAGTTTCGGATATGAGGACGGGAAGAATCTCAACCGGGTATTCCCTGGAAACAGGGAGGGAACCCAGATGGAGCGGCTGGCCTGGGGAATCGAAAAGGAACTTTTTCCTATAGCAGATTATTATATTGACCTTCACAGCGGAGACAGCTATGAACAGCTTGCCCCCTATGTGTATTATGCAGGACAGGCTTCAGAAGAGACGGTAAAAATCTCCAGGGAGATGGCCCAGCAGGTGGACGTACCCTACATGGTCTGCTCTACAGTGGCCAAGGGAGGCTGTTATAACTATGCGGCTTACGCCTACGGGATCCCCAGTATTCTCATTGAAAGAGGAGGCATGGGAGCCTGGACCAGAGAGGAATCCCATTCTACACGGAGGGACGTGCGGAATATCCTCTGCCATCTGGGGGTTTATCTGGGACAGAAAGACTATAGGATCTATTATCCTCTGGAAGTAAGGGACATTATTTACCAGTCTGCTTCCCAGAACGGCCTGTGGTATCCAAACAAAATGCCGGGAGATATGATCCGGGCAGGCGAGGTCCTGGGAATGGTCAAGGATTATCAGGGCCATATTCTGGAAGTGGCTTATGGAGAAAACGATGGGGTGATCCTCTACCAGACAGGAAGTCTTCAGGTAGAAGAATCCGGCCCAATGATCGCCTATGGAAAGATTTCCCGGGAGAAGGATAACCGGAAAGAGCGGATCACCAACTATTGGACAAAACGCAGCAGCGGCTTTAAGGAACAGAGGAAGGCGGAGCTCCATGATCCCATTGCCGAAAGATGGCAGGAAGAGATTGAAAAGTATCTTCCCCAGGGGAATCTGCGGATTCTGGACGTAGGCTGCGGCACAGGATTCTTTACGATTCTTTTGTCGAAAATGGGACACGAGGTTACAGGAACAGACCTGACTCCGGATATGATCCGCTATGCCAGAGAACTGGCGGAAGAAGAAAATGCCGGCTGTCAGTTTCTGATCATGGACGGGGAAAGTCTCGACTTTGAGGACGAGACTTTTGACGTTGTGATATCCAGAAACCTTACCTGGACTTTGCCGGATACGGCCAGGGCTTACAAAGACTGGCTGCGGGTGCTGAAAAAAGGCGGGATCCTGCTGAACTTTGATGCTAACTACGGGGCGGTAAATTTTGCAGATACTTCTAAACTTCCCAAAAACCATACCCACAATAAACTGGGACTGGATATGATGGCAGAATGTGAGGAGATTAAGCGCCAGCTTCCTATCAGCAGCCGTGTCCGTCCTGCCTGGGATGTGGAGACCCTGGGAAACCTGGGGGTGGAGCAGTTGTCTGTAGATTTCGGCGTCAGCAGGAAAATCTATACAGTAAAAGATGAATTTTATAATCCGGATGCGCTGTTTGCCCTTTTTGCAGTAAAGGCATAAATGAAAAAACTGAGCATCTTAACGGGGGGATGGGGTTATCTCCCCGTATTTTTTTTGCCTGAAAGAAAAGAGAATAGAGAAAAAAGCCGGGATTTCAGGGATCTGCAGGCAGGACCGGACAGACACAAAAAACTGAAAAACGGAACCCCTGCCCGGGCTTGTGGCGAAAAAAAGCAGATGCTATACTCCTTCCATACTTAAGAAAGCGAGGAGAAAATGTATGAAAAAGAAACTCATTGCTGCTTTATGCACCCTTGCTGTAAGTGTCGGACTTTTGTCAGGCTGCAGTCAGGGGGCTGAATCAGATGCTGGAAGGGAGACATCTGCACAGGAAGAAACAGCCGGAGGTGCAGCAGAGGAGAATACACAGAAGGAAGAAGTAGTGGTTACTATGCCCGCAACTTCAGAACCGGAATCCGGCTTTGACCCGGCTTTTGGCTGGGGGGCCGGAGAACACGTTCACGAACCTCTGATCCAGAGTACGCTGACGGTTACTACCCAGGATCTGCAGATGGATAAGGATCTGGCCACAGATTACAGTGTCAGCGAAGATGGTATGACCTGGACAGTGACCATCCGGGACGATGTAAAATTTACAGACGGGGAGCCCCTTACCGCCCGGGATGCAGCCTTTACTTACAATAACTGTAAAGAAAAAAGTTCAGTAAATGACTTTACCATGCTGGAAGAAGCTGTGGCCGTAGACGATACTACAGTAGAGTTCCATATGACCAGGCCCTATTCCATCTGGCCTTATACCATGGCTATCGTAGGAATCGTTCCGGAACATGCCTATGATGAAAATTATGGACAGAACCCCATAGGTTCTGGCCGTTACATCATGAAGCAGTGGGACAAAGGACAGCAGGTGATTTTTGAGGAAAATCCAGATTATTACGGAGAGGAGCCGAAGATCAAAAAGCTGACAGTTCTCTTTATGGAGGAAGACGCAGCCCTGGCTGCGGCTATGGCCGGAGAGGTAGACGTAGCCCATACGGCGGCTTCTTACAGCGACCAGAGCGTGGAGGGATATGAGCTTTTCAGTGTGCAGACCGTAGATAACAGAGGTTTTAACCTGCCATGCAGTACGCCTCAGGAAAAAGACGGCGTTACCTATGGAAATGAATTTACCTCAGATGTAAATGTAAGAAGAGCCATCAATATCGGCATTGACCGCCAGGAGATGATAGACAATGTATTAAACGGCTATGGAACCGCTGCCTATAGTGTATGCGACAAGATGCCCTGGTATAATCCGGAAAGCGAAGTAGAATATGACCCGGAAGAAGCAAAGAAGATCTTAGAGGACGCCGGCTGGAAGAAAGGTACTGACGGAATCCGCAAGAAGGATGGAGTAAGGGCGGAATTCACTCTGATGTTCAGCAATGGAGATTCTGTACGCCAGGCTTTGGCGGAAGATACGGCCAATCAGCTCCGGGAACTGGGAATTGAAGTGACCACCGAAGGAGCAGGCTGGGATGTGGCTTATGACCGGGCAGAATCAGAGCCTCTTATGTGGGGCTGGGGAGCCCATACGCCTATGGAACTTTATAATATTTACCATACCCTGGGTGATTTCCGGGATCCTGGGCCTTTTTCTGGGTGTAGTGGCAGGTATGAACCGGGGGAAACTGATAGATAAAGCAATCCAGGGATACTGTCTGGTGATTTCCAGTACGCCGGCATTCTGGCTGGCGCTGCTGCTCCTGCTTGTTTTCGGAGTATGGCTTCGTCTGTTTCCCATTGGCCTCAGCGTGCCTATCGGAGTGGAAGCCAGCGGAGTGACCCTGGCAGACCGGATCTATCATGCCATACTCCCGGCGCTGACCTTAAGCATTACAGGTGTCTCCAACATCGCCCTGCACACCCGGGAAAAAATGGCGGATATCATGGAAAGCGATTATGTTTTGTTTGCCAGGATGCGGGGGGAGAAAGGATGGCGCCTGTTTAAATATTACGGGTTCCGGAACGTGCTCCTGCCTGCCATTACCCTCCAGTTTGCCTCCATCAGTGAGATATTCGGAGGCTCTGTGCTTGTGGAACAGGTATTTTCCTATCCGGGTCTGGGACAGGCGGCGGTAGCTGCCGGCCTTGGGAGCGATATGCCTCTGCTGATGGCGATTACCATTGTCAGCGCCCTTTTTGTCTTTGGAGGAAACCTGGCGGCCAATATACTTTACGGACTTATTGATCCCAGGATCCGGAGAGGGGGTAAGGTAAAATGAAGATGTGGAACCGGAGACAGAGAATTCTGATAGGACTGGGCTTTTCTGTTGTTTTTCTGGCAGTAATCTGCATATGGGGAAGCATGAGCACAGAAGAAGCCAGGGTGACAGATTTTTCCAGGAAGAATATAGCCCCCTGCCTGGAATATATTTTCGGCACCGACTGGCTGGGAAGGGATATGCTGGCAAGGACGCTGAAAGGCGTGGTCATAGGCGTGGCCCTTACACACTGGCCTTCCCTGGCCAGACTGATACGGGCGGAAGTGATCCAGCTCAGGGAGAGCCCTTATATCCAGATTTCCCGCAAACTGGGGAAGAGCAGCTGGTATATTGCCAGGAAACATATGCTGCCTCATCTTGTGCCTCAGTTTATCGTAGGCCTGGCACTGATGTTTCCCCATGCGATCCTTCATGAGTCCAGCATTACTTTTCTGGGATTCGGCCTGTCTACGGAGCAGCCGGCCATTGGTATCGTACTTTCAGAGGCCATGCAGTACCTGATCACAGGAAAATGGTGGCTGGCTTTATTTCCCGGGCTTTTGCTGGTATTTACCGTGGTACTATTCTATATCCTGGGAGAGAGCCTGAGGAAAATGCTGGATCCCGGAAGTATCCATCAGTAAAGAAGCCAGGAGGAGAAAAGCATGGAAAAAGAGACAGTCCTGAAAATCGAACATATGAATATTGTTTTTACCCAGTATGACAGAGGAATGCATCAGACAGAACTCCCGGTCATCCGGAACCTGGACGTAGAAGTCCGAAGAGGAGAAGTGGTAGCGGTGGTAGGCTCCAGCGGATCCGGGAAAAGTCTCCTGGCCCATGGGGTAATGGGAGTTCTGCCCTATAACGCCCGTATGGGAGGAGATATCCAGTATCTGGGAGAGAAACTTACCAAAGAAAGGATAGAAAAACTCAGAGGAAAGGAAATCGTTATGGTACCCCAGAGCATTTCTTCCCTGAATCCCCTGATGAAGATCGGACCTCAGATACGGAAAGGGAAAAAAGATCCGGCGTCCCAAGAGAAGCTGAAAGCTATTTTCAGACGTTACGATCTGGAAGAAAAGACAGAGGAGCTTTATCCTTTTGAGCTGTCCGGAGGGATGAACCGGAGAGTGCTGATCTCTACGGCAGTGATGGAAGAACCCAGACTGGTCATCGCTGACGAACCTACTCCGGGTCTGGATAAGAAAACAGCAAAACGTGCCATGGAACATTTCCGAAATCTGGCGGACATGGGCGCTGCCGTTCTGGTGATCACCCATGATCTGGAACTGGCTCTGGAGACCGTGGACCGGATTGCGGTATTTTACGGGGGAACCACTATTGAGGAGGCCAGGGCAGAAGACTTCCAGAGAGAAGAGAACCTTCGGCACCCCTATACGAAAGCCTTATGGAGGGCTATGCCCAGGCATGGATTTCAATATATTGAAGGAAGCCAGCCTTATGTGAAAAACCTTCCCAAAGGGTGTATCTTCAGCCCCAGGTGCAGCCAGTGCCAGGAGGCCTGCAGAGGAGAAATCCCCTACCGGGAAGTAAGAGGCGGAAAGGTGGAAATAAGATGAAACTGGAAGTCAAGAATCTTTCTTATCAATATACAAAGAAAGGGAGAAAAATCCTGAAGGACTTCAGCCTGACTGTAGAAAACACAGAGCGGGTAGGGCTGGCCGCACCAAGCGGATATGGGAAAACCACTTTGTGCAAGCTTCTTTCCGGATACCTGGAGCCGGATCAGGGGGAAATCCTTCTGGACGGAAAGCCTATATCCTCCTATGGAGGCTACTGTCCGGTGCAGATGATCTGGCAGCAGCCGGAGTTTGCCCTGAATCCCAGACTGCGGGTCAAAGAAGCCATCCGGGAGGGAGATCAGATAGAAGAAAGAATCCTTCGGGAACTTGGGATAGAAGAAGACTGGATGAATCGTTTCCCTGCAGAATTGTCCGGGGGAGAGCTGCAGCGGTTCAGTATTGCCAGGGCCCTGGGAAAGAGGACCAGATTTTTGCTGGCGGATGAGATCACGACTATGCTGGACCTGATCACCCAGAGTCAGATATGGCACTTTTTGCTGAAAGAGGCAGAGAAGCGGAAAATCGGACTGATCGTAGTCAGCCACGATTCGGAACTGCTGGACCGGGTATGTACCAGGATCATACCTCTGGAAGAGGAAAAGGGAGAACAAAGTGGGCAGGCCCCCTCTTAAATAAAAAACAACCCCCCATGGGGCTTGTGAGAATTTTTTGAAGGTTTTATACTTTAAAAAGTGAATTTACAAAGCTGATAAGGGTGGTAAAGAATGAAAAAATACGCAATAAGACGATTTATACAATTAATCCCGATTCTCCTGGGCATTACCCTGCTGTCCTTCATTCTGACGAATATAGGTACTACAGACGTGATCGATACCATGGAAAGCAATCAGGGCGTGGTCATGTCAGAAGAAGAAAAAGATCAGCTCCGCCAGGAGATTGGCCTGGACAAGCCTCTGGCTCAGCAGTATGTTATCTGGCTGGGTAATGTACTGAGAGGAGATATGGGAGAATCTTTTGTATCCGGGAAAGATGTATTCGACACATTTATATCAAAACTTCCGGCGACGATCTACCTGACGGTCACGTCCATCTTTCTGACCGTATTAATCTCTATACCTCTGGGAATCCTGTCAGCAGTAAAACAAAATAAATTTCTGGATTATCTGATACGGTTTTTGAGTTTCATCGGGAATTCCCTGCCGAACTTTTTTGTGTCTCTGCTGCTGATCTATTTCTTTTCCCTGAAGTTGAAGCTCCTTCCTGTAATGGGAAATAACAGCGGATGGAAAAGCATTATCCTTCCAACCCTGACTCTTGCCATAGCCATGTCCTCCAAATATACCCGGCAGGTAAGAGCCACGGTTCTGGAAGAATTGAACAAGGACTATGTGCAGGGCGCCAGAGCACGGGGGATCCGTGAGAATAAGATATTGACTTTCAGTGTGCTGAAAGCCTCCATGCTCACTATCGTTACCCTGCTGGCCCTGTCCATCGGATCCCTTCTGGGAGGAACGGCCATTGTAGAATCCATCTTTATGTGGGACGGGGTGGGGAAAATGGCGGTAGACGCCATCACCATGAGGGATTATCCCATCATACAGGCCTACGTGATCTGGATGGCGGTCATTTATGTGGTAGTGAATCTGATCACAGATCTGATCTATCATTATCTTGATCCAAGGATCCGTCTGGGACAGGAGGAAGCATAGTGGAAGAAAAGAAGATTACTGTAAGAAAACAGAAAATAAAAAAAGACTATACAAAGATAAAACTGGCCGTTTACGGCGCATTGACTCTTCTGCTCATTCTGGTGGCAGTCTTTGCGCCTTATATAACGCCCTATGATCCTTATGAACAGGACCTTGGCAATGCCCTTCTGGCTCCATGCAGGGAATATCTGCTGGGGACAGACCGGTACGGAAGAGATATGCTCTCCAGGGTGATCATGGGAGCCAGATCCTCTATTTCTTCAGCGGTGCTTCTGGTGGTGATCATCACAGTTGCAGGAAGCATCGTGGGGATTCTCTGCGGCTACTGCCAGGGAAAGCTGGATTCCTTTCTCATGCGTCTCTCAGATATTTTCCTGGCCTTTCCGGGAATGGTCTTTGCCATTGCCGCAGCCAGTGTCATGAGCGGAGGCATCATGAACGCCGTAGCAGCCCTGGCCTTTATATCCTGGCCAAAATATGCAAGGATTGCCAGAAGTCAGGTGCTGACTATAAAGAATGCGCCCTATATTTCGGCGGCCCGGCTGGCAGGTTCCGGGACAGGGAAGATCATCTTAAAACATATTGTCCCCAATATCGCCGGTCCGGTGATCGTAACGGCGGTTCTGGATATCGGGACCATGATGATGGAAATCGCCGGACTGTCGTTTCTGGGTCTGGGAGCTACGCCGCCTACTGCAGAGTGGGGTTCCATGATGAGCAATGGAAGAAGTATGCTCCAGACGTCTCCATGGGTGATCCTGGCTCCCGGCTGCGCTATTTTTCTTACGGTTATGGTCTTTAACCTTCTGGGAGATACCGTAAGGGATATATTAGATCCCAGACAGAGCAGGAGGAACAGATCATGACACAGCCATTATTAGATATGCAGCATGTAGACATCAGTTACGGAGGAAAGCCGGTAGTCCAGGATCTGTCTCTTCAGATGGCACCAGGAGAGATCCTTGGAATAGTAGGAGAATCCGGCAGCGGAAAAAGCACGGTGCTCAAGGCGGCTATGGGGCTGCTGGAAAACTCCGGAGCCGTGACCAGAGGCGATATTTACTATAAAGGACAGAATGTCACCGACAGCAGAGAAAATGAACTCCGAAAGCTCCGGGGACCTGAAATGGGCATGATTTTTCAGAACACAGGGGCCTCCATGTGCCCGATCCGGACCATTGAGGACCAGCTTTATGAAAGTGTTCTGGAACATGAAAAGATCAGCCGTAAAGAGATTAAAGAAAGGGCCCTGAAATTATTTGAGACTATGCGTCTTACAGACGGAGAAAGAATCCTGAAAAGTTATCCCTTTGAACTGTCAGGAGGAATGAATCAGAGAGTGGGGATCATGATGGCCATGGTGCCAAATCCCCGGCTTCTGTTGGCCGATGAGCCTACCAGTGCCCTGGACGTTACTGTCCAGGCCCAGGTGGTGAAAGAGATGATGAAAATGCGGGAGCTCTATGGGACAGCCATTGCCATTGTTACCCATAACATCGGCGTTGTAGAATATATGGCGGATAAAGTGGCTGTCATGTATCAGGGAAAGCTGGTAGAATACGGCAGGAAAGAAGATGTGATCCGCCATCCCCGGGAACCCTATACCAGGAAGCTTATCGGTGCGGTTCCCCGGCTGGACAGAGGATAAAGCTATGGAAAAAATATTGGAAGTAACAAATCTGAAAAAAACATTTTATAAGAATAAAACGCCCTTTACAGCAGTAAATGAGATCAGCTTTACTCTGAACAGAGGCGAATGTCTGGGGCTTGTAGGAGAAAGCGGATGCGGAAAAAGTACTACAGCAAAGATGATCACCCGGCTTTTGGAGCCGGACAGCGGCAGTATCCGTCTGGACGGAGAGGAAATCCTGGGACAGAAAGGGAAAAAGAAAAAAGAACTGTATACAAAGATGCAGATGATTTTCCAGATTCCCCAGGATTCCTTTGATCCCCGCTGTACTTTGGGAGACGGGATCATGGAGAGCATGCGCAATCACGGCATGAAACGGAAAGACGCCAGAAAAAGGATGTATGAGCTTCTGGAACTGGCAGAACTGGACAAAAGTTTTGTTTCCAGATATCCCCATGAGGTAAGCGGCGGGCAGTGTCAGAGAGCGGCCATAGCCAGAGCTCTGGCTGTAGATCCCAGGATTCTGATCTGTGATGAGGCTACCAGCGCTTTGGACGTTACCATACAGGCCCAGATTATGGATCTGCTCAGCAGACTTCAGAGAGATAGAGGACTGTCTATCCTTCTGATCTGTCATGACCTGGCTCTGGTGCAGAAGCTCTGCCAGAGAGTCCTGGTGATGTATAAAGGCAGTATTATAGAAACGGGTATGACAGATGAGGTGATACGGCATCCCAGGGAAGAATATACAAAGAGCCTTATAGATTCTGTATTTTAAAGTCCAAAGTTTTGCAAAAATCAGCGGAAGGATTATCAGGAAAGGAGAAAAAATGAAACCAAAAAACATATGGAAAAAGGCGTGGGGTGCTGTTCTGGCGCTGACTATGAGCGCCGGACTGCTGGCAGGCTGCGGTTCTTCCGGGGAGGAGGACAGCCAGGATAGATCACAGTCTGAGTCCTCTTCAGGAGAAAAAGTTTTTTATTACGGAGACACCACTTTTAATGCGGAAAATGACGAGTCTGATGTGAACCCTCACAACGGATATTCAGGCTGGGCCTGTATCCGCTATGGCATAGGGGAAACCTTATTCCGCTATTCCGATACCATGGAGCTGGAGCCCTGGCTGGCCACAGAATATGAGAATGTAGATGAAAATACCTGGAGGATTACCCTGAGAGACGGGGTAACCTTCACCAGCGGCAGGGAACTGGATGCCCAGGCCGTGAAGGAATGCCTGGAGCATCTGGTGGAGGTTCATGAGAGAGCTAAAGGGAATCTGAAGATCCAGGAGATCACAGCAGACGGGATGACTCTGACTATCAGGACTACGGAGCCGGTACCGGCCCTGATGAATTATCTGGCCGATCCCTACGGCTGCATTATTGATATGGAAGCCGGCATTACTGATGACGGAAACGTAGTGGGCACCGGTCCATATATTGCCACAGAAGTGGTTACAGATCAGGGACTGACTTTGGTAAAAAATGAAAATTACTGGGATGGGATGCCGAATCTGGACACCATATATGTACAGACCATCAGTGATGGAGATACCCTTACTATGGCTCTTCAGTCAGGAGAGCTGGATGCGGCTTACGGTCTTCCTTACTCCAGTTTGTCCCTGTTCTCAGAAGAGCCCTATACGATTTCTTCTGTAGAAACCTCCAGATCTTTCTTTGCACAGATGAATTATGCCACAGAGGCTCTCCAGGACGAAAGAGTAAGAGAAGCCATTGCCTGCGGCATTGACAAAGAAAGCTTTACAGAGGTACTGATGGAAGGCAACGGTTCCGCCGCTGTAGGCCCTTTCCCGTCAAACTTTACTTTTGGGGACGATGCAGTTACCGCACCGGAATATGATCCGGACAGGGCTAAAGAACTTCTGGCGGAAGCAGGATGGACAGATACGGACGGAGACGGTTATGTGGACAAGGACGGAGAGAACCTGACTATTCGCTGGCTTACTTATCCCAGCCGTCAGGAACTGCCCCTTCTGGCAGAAAGCGTTCAGGCAACTCTGGGAGAGATTGGCATTGACGTTGAAGTAAACAGTACGGCAAATCATCTGGATGTTATTGAAACCGGCGAGTGGGACATCTACGCCAGTGCCTTTGTCTGCGCACCTACAGGAGATCCGGAATACTTCTTTACCACCCACTGCCTGGATTCTTCCACCCACAACAGAGGGGGATATCACAGTGACAGACTGGAAGAGCTGGAAGCCCAGATGAGCACTACTTTTGACGCAGAAGAGAGAGCTTCTCTGGCTGTGGAAATGACTCAGACGATTCTGGACGACAATGCTTTTATCTTTGCTTCCCATCTGCGGATGTCTATTGTTTCAGGAGAAGGGGTCACAGGTCTGGAGGCTCATCCCTGTGACTATTATGAGATAACTGTGGATCTGGATAAAAATTAAAAGGGGCTAATCATATGTACCGTATATTTATCATAGAAGATGATCCGGGGATCGCCCGGGGGATCCAGAAGCAGATGGAGTCCTGGAACCTGGAAGCCCGGTGTGCCTCAGATTTTGAAAAGATCATGGAGGAATTTTCTGACTATCACCCTCATCTGGTCCTGCTGGATATTTCTCTGCCTTTTTACAATGGCTATTACTGGTGCCAGGAGATCCGGAAGATTTCCCGGGTGCCGGTGATCTTTATCTCTTCCGCCTCAGATAACATGAATATTGTTATGGCCATGCAGATGGGCGGGGATGACTTTATTGCCAAGCCTTTTGACCAGATGGTGATGACCGCCAAGATCCAGGCTGTGCTGAGGAGAACTTATGACTACGGAGGAGAGCAGGCTTTTCTGGAACATAAAGGCGCTGTTTTAAATATGGCAGACGCTTCTCTATCCTATGAAGGGGAAAAGATCGATCTGACAAAAAACGAGTACCGGATCCTTCAGACCCTTCTGGAAAACAAGGGAAAGATCATCAGTCGGGAGCGGCTTATGGAGAAACTCTGGGAAAGCGACAGTTTTGTAGATGAAAATACTTTAAGCGTGAATGTAAACCGTCTGCGGAAAAAGCTGGAGAAGGCAGGCCTGACAGATTTTATTACCACCAAAATTGGCATGGGGTATCTGATCGGATAAGGAGAGCGGTATGAAAGTTTTGACTGCATATATAAAACAGCACAAAAGAACTGCGGCCTTTTATTTTATAGCTATGGCAGTGTTTTTTGTCCTTTTGTTTTTCTACAGGCTGCCGCCGGCAGCCTGGGCTTACGGGGCAGTGCTCTGTTTGTTTTTTGGTCTGGTCCTGGCAGTGCCGGATTACCTGAGATTCCGGAAAAAGCACCGGGAACTGAGACAGATGGGAGAGCAGCAGGAGATAACCGGTGCAGAACTCCTGCCGGTACCGGAAGGCCTTCTGGAACAGGATTATCAGGATCTGATCGCCAGACTTTGGGAAAAGGAGAAAGATACCCAGGACAGGCAAAACCGCCGGTACCAGGATATGAGCGATTACTATACCATGTGGGCCCACCAGGTGAAAACCCCTATTGCCGCATTAAAGCTGAGCCTGGAAAATGAAGACAGTACCCTGGCCAGAGAAGTACGGGGAGAGGTAGTCCGGATCGATCAGTATGTGGATATGGCCATGTGCTATCTCCGGCTGGATTCTGAGACAACAGATTACGTTTTTGAAGAGTGTGAGATGGATCAGATCCTCCGCCAGGCAGTGCGGAAGTTTTCCTCTTCTTTTATCCAGAAGAAGATCCGGCTGGAATATGAGCCAATGGACTGGAAGGTAGTTACCGATGAGAAATGGCTTCTTTTTGTTATTGAACAGGTACTTTCAAACAGTTTAAAATATACCAGGTCCCAGGGAAAAGTTTCTATAGAAAGAGAAAAAGAACAGATTCTTTGTATCCGTGATAACGGTATCGGCATTGCCCCGGAGGATATTCCCAGGATCTTTGAAAAGGGCTATACCGGCTATAACGGCAGAAGCGACAAAAAAGCCAGCGGCCTTGGCCTGTATCTCTGCCGCCGGATCTGCAGCAATCTGGGGTACCGGATCTGGGCCTCTTCCTCTGTGGGAGAGGGCACTGCAATTTATATAGATCTTAAGAGGCGTCTTACAAAAATGTAAGACCATAACAGGGAAATGTAAGCTGAATCGATGGCGGCACATTTCCCTTAATTGCTATAATGGCCTTGTAAAAAACAAGGAGGAAACAACATGGCGATATTAGAAGTGATAAATCTAAAAAAAACCTATACCACCCGTTTCGGCGGCAGTCAGGTGCGGGCGTTAAAAAACGTAAATTTTACTGTGGAAAACGGAGAATACGCAGCAGTGATGGGCGAATCCGGTTCCGGAAAGACGACTCTGCTGAATATCCTGGCGGCTCTGGACCGGCCCAGTTACGGTACCGTGCTCCTGGACGGACGGGATATTACCAAGCTGAAGGATAAGGAGCTGTCCGGTTTCCGGAGAGATAATCTGGGATTTGTATTCCAGGATTTTAACCTTCTGGATACCTTTTCTGTCCGGGACAATATTTATCTGCCTCTGGTACTGGAAGGAAAACACTACCGGGAAATGGAAGCAAAGATCCTTCCTGTAGCCCGGAAGCTGGGAATTGCAGACATACTGGAGAAATATCCCTATGAAATCTCCGGCGGACAGAAACAGCGGGCGGCAGTGGCCAGAGCGCTGATCACCAATCCCCGGCTGATCCTGGCGGATGAGCCTACAGGAGCCCTGGACTCCCGATCTACAGAGGAACTTTTGGACCTGTTCTCTGCCATACATGCCGAAGGGCATACCATTCTTATGGTGACCCATTCGGTGAAAGCAGCCAGCCGGGCTGGCCGTGTGCTCTTTATAAAGGACGGGGAGGTCTTCCATCAGTTATATCGGGGAAACAGTACCAATCAGGAGATGTATGAGAAAATTTCCAATACACTGACTGCCCTGGCGGGAGGTGAAAGACTGTGAAAAAGAGACTTTATCCCCGGCTTGCCTGGCAGGGAATCTGTAAAAACGGAAAGATTTATTTTCCGTATCTGGCAGCTGGCATTTTTGTGGTCATGGTTTTTTATCTCATCGGCTTTCTCTCCAGCGACCCGGTGGTCCGGGAAATGGACGGAGGAGAACAGATGCAGATTGTTCTCTCACTGGGAACAGTGGTTATGGGAATCTTCTCTGTTATCTTTCTCTTCTATACCAATTCTTTTCTCATGAAGAGAAGAAAAAAGGAACTGGGCCTGTATCATGTTTTGGGCATGGGAAGAAGGAATATCGGGATTGTACTGATCTGGGAAAACCTTATGACAGGAGGCATCTCTCTGGGAGCGGGACTCCTTGGAGGAATTCTGTTTTCTAAGGTGGGACAGCTTGCTATGATCTATCTCCTTGAAGGAGAGGTGAACTTTTCTTTTTCTGTAAATACAGAAATCCTTTTCCTTACCCTGAAAGTTTATGGAGCTATCTTTTTCCTGATTCTGGTATACGGAATCCTTCAGATATTCAGGACCAAACCTCTGGATCTTCTGAAAAGTGAGAGCCTGGGAGAGCGTCCTCCTAAAGCCAATTGGCTGACTGCAATCCTGGGAACTGTTCTTCTGGCAGGGGCCTACTTCCTGTCCATAACGGTGAAAGAGCCTGTAGCCATTGTCTGGCTTTTCTTTGTGGCGGTGATCATGGTAATCGGGGCCACTTACCTGCTCTTTATGGCAGGATCCGTTACCCTGTGCAAAATACTGAAAAAGAATAAGAAATATTACTATAAGACGAACCATTTTGTATCCCTGTCTTCTATGATGTTCCGTATGAAAAGAAACGGAGCCGGTCTTGCCTCTATCTGTATCCTGTCTACCATGGTCCTGGTCATGGTGTCCGGTACAGTCAGCCTGTTTCTGGGAACAGAGGACAGCCTTCGCTCCAGATATCCCAGAAACCTGGTGGTAAATACTCCGTCTCTGGAAGAAGGGGTTGTAAGTCAGGTAAGCCAGATCGTAGAAGGAGCTTTGAAAAAATATGGAGTTCAGGAAGAAAATGTTCTCCACTACCGACAGCTTGTAATGTCCGGTATGGTAGAAGAAAACCAGGTGATCCTGGACTACGCAAATAAGGGGAAATTCTCTTACACAGAATATGAGAATGTCCGTCAAATTATTGTGGTGCCTGTGGAAGACTATAACCGGATCATGGGAACAGATGAGACTCTGGACAGACAGGAAATCCTGGTGTGCAATACAAAGTCAGGCTTTAAGGAAGATTATCAGGAACTGACCCTGGAAGGACTGGGGACCTGGAAGATCAAAGACCAGGTAGATTTTGTAGACAACGGAGTAGACGCCATGCAGATCATTCCTACCACCTATCTCTTTGTATCGGATGTAAGTGTGATGGTGGAAATGTATCAGAGTTATCCTAAGGCCGGGGAAACGTTTGAATTCTGGAATTACTATGGAACAGATCTGGACTGCAGCGATGAGACCCAGAGCCTTATTGCCCAGGAGATCAGCGCAGGACTTCAGAGCCTGGGAGAACAGGATCCTGCTTTTTCCGGAACTACTGTAGAGTGTGTAGGGGTAGAGCGGATGGATTTTTATTCTACGTATGCAGGACTGTTCTTCCTGGGGATCCTGCTGGGCATCGTGTTCCTTCTGGGGATGGTGCTGATCATGTATTATAAGCAGGTGTCAGAAGGCTATGAAGACCAGAGCAGATTTGAGATCCTCCAGAAGGTAGGCATGACCGAAAGGGAAATCCGGAAAAGCGTCAATTCTCAGGTCCTTACGGTGTTTTTCATGCCTCTGATCTGGGCGGGGATCCACACAGCCTTTGCTTTTCCGATGATCTACCGGCTGCTGCAGCTTTTCAGTCTTCACAATATGTGGCTTCTTATCGGAATCACCGGAGGATGCTTCCTGGGATTCGGACTGGTGTATGTGCTGATGTATCTGCTGACGTCAAAAAGCTATTATAAGATCGTCAGGGGCGGAAGTTTTTCTTCACGTAGGCAGAGGGGGTAAGCCCCGTACACTTTTTAAAGATTTTACTGAAATAATACGGGGTGTTTCCGCAGCCAACCAGCTCGGCAACATCCTGTATTTTTTCGCCTCCGCTGGAAGCCAGGATTTCCTTTGCTTTCTGAACACGGAGATTCATAAGAAAACCGGAAAATTTTTCGCCGGTTTCTTTTGTAAAGCAGCGGCTGACATAACTGACATTCATGTAAAGATAGTTTTCCGAGATCCATTTCAAGGTCAGATCCGGGTTCTTGTAATGCTCCTGGATATAGTCTATGAGTTTCGTAATAAAAGGGCTGTACTGCCGGGAACTGAAAGAAGAAACGGATATGACTTTCTGGATATAGTCCAGGACCAGAACCGGGATTTGTGCCATATTTTCTTCTTTGTGCAGGTTGTAAAGGAAATCTGTGATCTCAGGAAGGATCCCGGAGGGCAGATGGGTTCCCAGGGAAATAATAATATTATCTGCAAGCTGCAGGAGAAAATCCTTGTTGGAGACGGAGGTCAGAATGCTTTTCAGCTCCCGCAGACTGCTTTCACGTTCCTCGGAATTTCCGGCAGAGAGCAGAGGAACAAGATGGTTTATCTTTTCCACAATCTGTCCGTAGTTAAAGGTGGGAACTTTTCCGGTGCCTTCAATGAAATACATGGTGTCATAGCGCTTTATTCTTTTGATCAGCATAGTCAGCAGAGATTTCAGATCCGGGTATTTCTGCCGCTGATAATCAACGGAAACGGTCTCGCCGGGAAAGGATACCGACTGAAAATAAGCATCCAGTTCCTCATAGGAGGATTCTCCGTTAGTAAAGAAAAACAGAAGAATATTTTTGATATATATGAGGTAAACCTCTGTATCCGGCATACTTTCCTGGCGGAAAGTATGGAATTCTTTCAGACAGAGATCCAGATTTTTTTCTTCCAGGTAATAGACACAGCAGAACTGATAAGGGACATTTGTCAGATCCAGATAATGCTCGTAGGACTCAAAAAAAGAATCCGACAGAGAGATTAAAGATACGCCTTCCCGGATCATGTTCTGGATCAGTGTTTTATGGAGATCTTTCAGTAAAGCTCCGTTTGGACCTTTTTCACTGTCTCGCTCAGAGACTGCCTGATAATAATCCCTGGTTACATCCTGGATACAGTCAATAATCTGCTCTTCCGTGCAGGGCTTCAGCAGATAATGACGAACGCTGCATTTCATGGCTCTTTTTGCATAGTCAAATTCTCCATAGCCGGACAAGATGATAAACTGGGTATTAAGATCTGTACGGCTGATCCGTTCAATCAGCTCCAGTCCTGAAATGCCTGGCATCCGGATATCGGTCATAACAATATCCGGACACTCGTCCAGAATGGTATGATAGGCGTCTACTCCGTCGGTACAGGTGCCGATAAGCCGGATATCATATTTTTCCCAATCAATAATATTGGCAATAGCCTGGCAGATCATTTCTTCATCATCTACAATCAGCAGTTTTAACATATTCTTACTCCTTCTTTTTACAGGGAATGCGGATCTCAGCTACCGCACATTCTTCATAGGTTTCTTCATCTTCAATATTATAAAGCAGCAGTCCGTAGGGCTCTCCGTAAGTCAGCTGAAGCCTGCGGTGGATATTCAGGATACCGATACCAAATCCGTGAGGCTGTATTTCGCCGCTCTGCAGTTTCTCCATGCAATTTTCTTCAAAGGAAGATCCGGTATTGGTGATCCGGATGATCAGCAGCCCCAGGACTTCCCTGCAGACAATGGAAATATAGCAGGTTTCTGAGGATTCTTCCAGGCCGTACCGTATGGCGTTTTCCAGCAGAGGCTGAATGGTGAATTTGGGTATGAAAACTCCCAGGAGATCGGAAGGCACATCTGCGGAAAAATCCAGCCGGCGTTGATAGCGGATTTTCTGTATGGTAATATAGTTGTTTACGATCTGCATTTCCTGATCCAGAGTAAAATCTTCAGAATTTTTTCCAAGAGAGAAGCGCAGCAGACTGCCCAGAGCTGTGGTGATCTGAGAAATTTCTTCGGACTTGATCATTTTCGCTCTCCAGTTAATGGATTCCAGAGTATTGTAGAGAAAATGAGGATCCATCTGGCTTTCCATAGCTTTTAGCTGGGCTTCCTTTTTTAAAATCTCGTTTACATAATTTTCCTGGATCAGAGTCTGGATCTTTTCTACCATAGAATCAAAATTTTTATAGAGAAGGCCGATTTCATCTTCCTGGTATTTTCTGGGCGCCTCCGGCACCTGATAGTTTCCTTCTCCAAAACTTTTCATATTTTCCATCAGCCGGTCAAAGCGATAGAAGATGGCAAGTATGACTTTTACAGCCAGATAGCTGACCACAGCCAGAGCAGCCACCATAATAAGCAGGAAGAGCCTTCCTGATAAAGTGACGGTTTTGTAAACAGAACTGTACGATACGGTAGAAATATAATCCCAGTCATAGAGAGGGATTTTTCCCCGGACGGCGAATAAGGTCTCTTTGCCGGCTTTTTCAATTCCGTAATCTCCCGACAGATCTTTGGAAAGTTCCACTGCCTGACGGTCGGAGAGTGTGCTTCCATTATAGATCAAAGCATCGCCGTCAAACAGGAGACAGGACATATCATCATAATCTGAGTGGGAACTGACTGCCGTCTCAGTAAGAGCGGCGGGGTTCAGAGAAATGATCAGAACTCCTAAAGGCTCCAGGCTCAGTTTGTCGATTTTTCGCAGTTCCTTTACAATAAATATTCCATACTGGGATCCGAAGTCGGGTACCACAGTAGTAGCTCCCTCCCGGCTCTGGGCTCTGGCGATCAGGGAGGAGCGGAGCTGGTAGGGAACTTCCATAAAAGAGGACAGGGAAGTGGAAATGATCTCCTGATCCTGGATAATGGACATATAGGAAATAGAATCATTCTGAAAGGCAAAGAGATAGCCGGATAATTCATTATAGATCCTGGTGTTGTATATCTGCCGCTGTGATCCCTGCTCTAATTCTTTCATTTCTTCCAGATTGGTCTGGATCACCTGGCTGGCTAAAATCGAGTCTATGATGGAATCCACAGACTGAAGCTGACTGGAGATATCCGAGGCTGCATAGGTCATGGAAGCAACAATAGACTGATACAGCCTTTTTTCATAAGATCTGGATGTAAAGGCCATAGTCGCCAGTCCGGAAAGAAAAAGAATAAAAAATCCGGAAAATATAACAATCAGTATTTTGTATTTCAGACTCAGGTCATAGAAGCACCTGTCAAGAGTTTTAAAGGGATTTTTGCGTATGTTCATCAGTATTTTCCTCCACTGAAATTATAGATTATGAAAAAAGAAAGCACAATTCTTTTCAGTTCCGGGGAATAAATAAAGTAATGAAATTACCGGAAAAGTCATTTTCTTACAGGCAGCAGTAAAAAAATTGCGAAAGAAAGTCATGTTTCTAAATTTCTTTTCGTCATTTTTTTGCTTATAATTGGGTTATCCAAAAACAAAGATGCATCTTGAACAAAAATTATGGAGGAATGTAAAGTGAAAAAGAAATCTTTAAAGAAAGCAGCAGTTCTTGCCATAGCAGGCGCTATGGCGGTAACATCCCTGGCAGCATGCGGTGGCTCCGGCAGCGGAAAGGATAGCGAAGGAGGAAGTTCTGATTCCCTCACAATGGCATGGTGGGGCAATCAGGTAAGAAATGAGCGCACCCAGCAGGCTCTGGACGCATACAAGGAAGAGAGCGGCATAACAGTAAGCGGTCAGTTCTATCAGTGGGGCGATTATTGGAGCAAAATGGCAACCTCTGCAGCAGGAAAGAAGATGCCGGATGTGATCCAGATGGATATGTCTTACATTCAGCAGTATGTAGATAAAGGACAGCTTCTTGATCTGACACCATATATTGAAGACGGAACCCTGGATACCTCCAATATTTCAGAAGACATTGTGAATATGGGTAAAGTAGGAGACGGTATCTATGGCATTGCTGCCGGAACCAGTGCTTCCTGTATGTTTTATAATAAGACCCTTTTAGACGAGCTGGGAATCACCATTAATGACAACATGACTTTGGACGAATTTATTGATATTTCTAAACAGGTATATGAGGAGACCGGATATCGTTCCAACCTGTACCACTATGGCCTGTATATGGATATGTATGCAAGAGCCAACGATATCCAGGCCAGCGACAAATTAGGGGGCGACAGCGCAGATGACTATCTGCCATACTTTGAAACACTGGAGACCGGCATTAAAGAGGGATGGCAGATCTCTCCAAGCCAGGCGGCAGATACAGACAGTGTAGAGGAAGATCCTATGGTATACGGGTCAAATCCGGATAACATGACCTGGTGCACCATTAACGGTTCTGCACAGCTTACCGCATATCAGGCAGCAGCACCGGAAGGAACAGAGATTGCTCTGACGACTATTCCTACAACCGATCCTCAAAAATCTAACTATGTAAAACCTGCTATGTACTTTTCTGTAAGTGCAGATACAGCCAATCCGGAAGAAGCTGTAAAACTGCTGAACTATCTGACCAACTCTGAGACAGCCTATGATATTCTGCTTGCAGAAAGAGGCGTACCTGCTTCCACAGCTATTTCTGAGGCGATCATGGACAAATTAAGTCCTGCAGAGCAGGAAAATGCAAACTTTGTAAATAATGTGATCGCACCGAATTCCAGCCCGATGCCTCCGTTCCCTGTAGAAGGAAGCACAGAGGCCCAGGATCTTTTAAGAAAACTGGAAGAAAAGGTAAAATACGGAGAATATACAGCCCAGCAGGCTGCAGATGAATACTTCACAGAAGCGAATAAAATGCTTCAGGGTGAATAAAGAAAACCAGGCTTGGAGCCGCTGCCCTTTGCATAAGGCGGCAGCGGCTCTTTTTGTGCGATACGCCCGGCAAGCGGCTGCCGTGCTTGCACGAGCAGACATTTGCAGGGCAACGGACAACGAACGGCTTTGCCGTGAGCTGGCAGCGATACGCCCGGCAAGCGGCTGCCGTGCTTGCACGAGCAGACATCTGGTAAAACTCCGATGATGAGAAAGGAGAAATGGTTTTTTCATGAATAAAAGCAGTAAATTTTATCGGTTTATAAATAAAGAAAAAAATGTAGGCGTGATCTTCTGCCTGCCCTTTATTGTCGGCTTTCTGGTATTTCTGATCGTACCTATGGGAATCTCATTGTATTATTCCTTCTGCGATTACGACATACTGTCTCCGCCGGAATTTGTGGGATTAAAGAACTACATAGAAATGTTTACCCAGGATGAAGTATTCTGGCACTCTGTAAAAGCAACCTTTTATTTTGCTCTGGTATCTGTGCCTCTTCGTCTGATCTTTGCGCTGCTGGTAGCCATGATCCTTGTACGGCCCACGAAAGCAACAGGATTTTACAGAGCTGCCTATTATCTGCCTTCGATCATCGGGGGTTCTGTTGCTGTGGCGATCCTGTGGAAAAGAATGTTTGCACCGGACGGCGTGATCAACAGCCTTTTAGGACTGATCGGAATTGATACAAACTTTGCATGGCTCAGTGACACAAGAACAGCAATCTGGACTCTGATCATTCTGGCTATCTGGCAGTTCGGATCTTCTATGCTGATCTTTCTGTCTGCTTTAAAGCAGATACCCAAAGAATTATATGAAGCGGCTGATGTAGATGGCGCAAATAAGTTCACAAAATTTTTCAAGGTTACCCTGCCTCTTCTGACACCGACGATTTTCTTTAATCTGGTTATGCAGATCATCAACGGATTCCTGGCCTTTACCCAGAGTTTGATCATTACCCAGGGAAAACCTATGGATACCACACTTTTCTATGCGGTATATATGTATCAGCAGTCCTTTAATTTCAATCAGGCGGGATATGCATCTGCAATGGCATGGGTAATGCTGCTGCTGATCGCAGTGATCACCTTTATTTTATTTAAGACCAAAAGATTCTGGGTTTATGAACAGGAGTGATAGAAGTGAAAGCGAAAAAAAGAACAGGTACGATTATTTATCATATTTTAGTATGCGGTTTCGGACTGCTGATGCTTTATCCGCTGTTTTGGATGTTTATGAGTTCTTTTAAAGACACCAATACCATCTTTACAACAGCCAGAAGTCTGATCCCGGATCCTTTTACTCTGGAAAACTATGCAAATGGATGGAAGGGATTTGCGGGGGTATCTTTTGCTACCTTCTTTAAAAATTCTCTTTTTGTAGCAGTTTTAGGCACGATCGGTACGCTGGCTTCTTCTGCCTGTGTGGCCTTTGGTTTTGCCAGATGTCAGTTCAGGGGGAAGAAACTTCTCTTTGGCGCTATGCTGGCTTCTATGATGCTGCCGGGACAGATCCTGATGGTTCCCCAGTATCTCTGGTATGAGAAACTGGGCTGGGTAGGAAGCTTTGCTCCACTGATCGTTCCTTTCTGTTTTGCGATTCAGGGATTCTTTGTTTATCTGATGATGAACTTTATTCAGGGTATTCCGAGAGAGCTGGACGAGGCGGCAAAGATCGACGGCTGCTCTTATTATGGGATCTTCGGAAGGATCATTCTTCCGCTGATGTCCCCGGCTCTTATTACCGGCGCTATTTTCTCCTTTATGTGGAGATGGGATGACTTTATGTCTGCTCTGCTTTACATTGATGATCCGTACAAATATCCGGTGTCTCTTGCACTGAAACTGTTCTGTGATCCGGGTTCTTCTTCCGATTACGGAGCAATGTTCGCTATGGCTACTTTGTCCATTATTCCCATTGTACTGATCTTTATTTTCTTCCAGAAATATCTGGCAGACGGAATCGCTACATCAGGCTTGAAAGGATAATATCATATTATGAGAAATTGGGAACAGGCGTGGCTGGCTTATCAGCCCAATGAAGACTATAGAGATAAGAATATTTTCCGTTCCTATTATACAAAGGAGTACGGAAACTGCTGCAAAAGAGCAGAAGAGGAGATAAGTATCGCTTCAAAAGCTCTTTTTGGTACAGAATCAGAAAAAGTTTCAGAAAAGGAAGAAGCAGGGATCGTCCTGGAAAAAAATCCTGGGCTGTCAACGGGAGAGGAAGGCTATTTTATACAGGTATCAGATTCTCAGGCAGTGATTCAAAGCGCAGGAGAAAAAGGAATTTTATACGGGACTTTCCGCCTTCTTTTCATGGCTTCTGCAGGTGAAAGCATCCGTGGTCTGGAAATCAGAGAGAAGCCGGAAAATCCTTTTCGGATGCTGAACATGTGGGATAATATAGACGGTACTATAGAGAGAGGTTATGCAGGGAACTCTTTTCTCTATGAAAAAGGAGAAATCCAGATCACGGACAGGACCAGAGATTTTGCCCGGCTTATGGCCTCTGTGGGAATCAATGCCATTGCTATCAATAATGTAAACGTGAGAGACGGGGCAGAGTGGCTGATCACCCAGCGCCACAGAGAAAAATTAAAAGCCCTGGCTGAAATCCTGGGAGACTATGGGGTATCCATGTATCTGTCCATTGATTTTGCGGCGCCTATGACTATAGATGGCCTGGCGCTCAGTGATCCGTTGGATTCCCAGGTAAGACAGTGGTGGAAAGAGAAAGCCAGAGAACTGTTTGAGGATATTCCCAATCTGGGGGGATTTCTGGTGAAAGCAGATTCCGAAGGCCGTCCCGGACCTTTTGCCTATGGAAGAAACCATGCAGATGGGGCCAATATGCTGGCAGAAGCCGTACAGCCTTATGGAGGAACTATTATCTGGCGGTGCTTTGTATACAACTGCCAGCAGGACTGGAGAGACGAGAAGACAGACAGAGCAAAAGCGGGATATGACAATTTTGCTCCTTTGGACGGAATGTTTGCAGATAATGTGATCCTTCAGATCAAGAATGGTCCTATTGATTTTCAGGTAAGGGAACCGGTCCATCCTCTTTTCGGCCATCTTTCCAGGACAAATCAGATTCTGGAAGTTCAGGCAGCCCAGGAGTATACAGGACAGCAGATCGATGTGTGTTACCTGGTTCCTATGTGGAAAGAAGTTTTGGATTTTACTACCGGATGTGGAAAGGAACAGGATACGGTAGCAGACATTGTGTCGGGCAGGACTTTCGGACAGGTACGCTGCGGCATGTCGGCAGTATCTAATACAGGAAAGGATCCAAACTGGACAGGCCATGACCTGGCTGGAGCCAATTTCTTCGGATTTGGCCGTCTGGCCTGGAATTCTTCTCTTGACAGTGGAGAAATTGCCAGAGAATGGACGAAACTCCAGATCACCAGAGATCCTCAGGCTGTGGAACTGATCACAGGAATCCTTCTGCGGTCCAGAGAAGTGTATGAAAAATACACAGCGCCTCTGGGAATCGGTTTTATGGTGAATCCCTCCTATCACTATGGACCAAATCCGGAAGGGTATGAATATTCTCCCTGGGGAACTTATCACCGGGCGGATCATCTGGCTATCGGTGTGGACAGAAGCGATACAGGAACCGGATACAGTGAGCAGTATTTTGAGAAAAATGCCTGTGTTTATCGGAACAAAGAAACCTGCCCGGAGAATCTTCTCCTGTTCTTCCATCGGCTGCCCTATACCTATCGGCTCTCTTCGGGGAAAACTCTGATCCAGCATGTGTATGATATCCATTTTGAAGGATATGAGGACGTAGAGAAGATGGAACAGGAATGGATTTCTCTGGAAGGAAAGATCCCGCAAAAGATATATGAAAGAGTGAAAGAGCGGTTTGACCGCCAGAAAAAGAACAGCAGAGAATGGCGGGATGTGATTAACAGCTTTTTCTACCGCAAGTCCATGATTCCTGATGAAAAGGGACGGAAATTATATTAAATAAATGATACAGAATGCTCTCATACAGATTTTGGCCAGTCTGGATGAGGGCATTTTTTCTTTTGGGGGAAATATATATCTTATGAATAGTCGCTGCAGGATACTTGTGTTATACTTAAGGCTATATGAGAGATATGATAAAGAATCAGACAAGGAGCGTATCAGCTTATGACAGTCACTATGGTAAAAAAACTGAATCCATATTTTGAGATCATCGGCCTTCTCTATGACAGCGTCCGTCCGGAATCTGCGGAAGAAGAAGCATGGAAAAAGTCTGCCCGGAACCGGGGACTAAATCCGGAAGAGCTTAACAGGAAGATAGGACCTGTTATAAGAAAATACCATGCCGCTTTTCAAAAATACAGGACAGGCAGGGAGATGGAAGACTTTGACTTTTTCTTTATGCATGAGGAACCGGAGTTTGCCCTTTTTTTCCAGAGTATCTGCGGAGAGCATCCGGAATGGTTTGAAGGGGAGCTGAAAGAAGAGCAGAAAGGAGAAGTCCAACTGGCTTTCCTCCGGGAATTTTCAGAAGAAGAGCAGATCACAGAGCCGCCGGCCTTTGAGAAAATGGTAAGAATCCTGGAAAGGGCCGGTTACAGCGGCGGCCTGGGATGGAAGTTTCTGCTTTTTCTCCAGGAGCCGGTGAAAAAACTGCAGAATCTTTCCCGGATCTTAAAGGCAAACTTCTCTGCATTTGAAAAAGCAAAAGAAGCCGTTCAAAAGCCGCTGGAAAAGTTGATGGAAGATTTTCAGAAAGGTATGGAAAAGGAGTATCTGATCGCTAAAATTTCCGGGGATGTTACAGCTTTTCCAACCTTGGTATGCTCGGGAGCAGAGGTCATCAGTTCAAATCCGGAAAGCACCACGGCCTATATCGGCCTGTTTGTAAAGGACATTTATAAAATGCTGGAAAAGAGCAGAAACAACAGAAAACACCTGCTCCCTGTGCTGAAAGCTCTCAGTGACAGCAGCAAATTTGAAATCCTTCAGTCTCTGCTCATATCTCCAAAATACAATCTGGAGATCGCAGAGGAATTAAAACTATCGCCCCCTACTGTGTCCCATCATATGAGCGTGCTTTTGGAAAACGGACTGGTAGATGTAGAGAAAAAAGAGGGAAAAGTATATTATACTCTTTCCAAAGAAAGGCTCAGAGAAGCGGTGGGAGAACTGGAGAAGATTTTTTCTATATGATGAAGAGGCCCCGTAACTGACAAAAGAAGCAATGGCGGGGCCCTCTTGTAACAAATGGACAGGGGAAAGCAGCAGATAATATCTTGCAGCAGGTCTTGTCGGGCCAGCAGGCACCTCGGCTGTACCATTCAAAGCGAGAGTACGGTTCAAATCCCAGAAATCCAATCTTAACCGTTCAAATATGTTTATTAGTACGGTTCCAACACAAAAAATCAAATCTTAACCGTCCCAATTATAAATAGGTACGGTTCTATAGTCAAAATGTATTTTCCAACCGTAATTTTTTAAATATGAAACGTGTTTTAGCAGAAAGGGGAACTTATATGGCAAATCTTAAAGAGAGCTTACTAAAAGAGCAGAACAGACTGGAGAAAATATTAAGAAAAGCGGAGAAACAGTTGAAAGATGCTCCTCAGGGGACAATGCGTCTGTCCAGCAGTAAGAAACAGGTTCAATATTATCACTGTATGCCGGGAGAAAAGAAAAATGGCAGGTATCTTCCGAAAACAGAAGAGCAACTGATCCAAAGGCTTGATCAGAAATCTTATGATGAAAAGGTGGCAAAACTGGCAGGAAAAAGACTGGCGCAGATCAGAAGAATAACAAAAGATTATGAGGAAGACGAGATTGAAAAGCTGTTTTCAGATGAACATATAGAAAGAAAAAAACTGATCAGCCCCATTGTGCCTACCTGGGAACAGCGGGTAGAAAAGTGGGTATCTGAAGATTACATAGGGAAAGAATTTCAGGAAGGTACGCCTGTGATCCTGACGGAGAAAGGCGAGCGTGTACGTTCTAAGTCCGAAAAAATACTGGCGGACTATTTTTACCGGAACAAGATCGCCTATAAATATGAATGTCCCCTTCATCTGAAAGGATATGGGATGGTTTATCCGGATTTTACATTTTTATCAAGAAAAACAAAACAGGAAATTTATTGGGAGCATGACGGCAGAATGGATGATTCTGTGTATGCCCAAAACGCAGTCCGAAAAATCCTGGCATATGAGGAAAACGGAATATATCCCGGTGAGAGCCTGATTCTTACTTTTGAAACAGAAAAAAACGTATTGAATACAAGAATCATAGAAAGGCTTGTTCACAGATATTTATTATGACCTATGAAGAAGCGAAGGTTGGCGTGCTGACGACCACAATTCAACGAATGACTTGTCGGAATTTCCATCTGTGACATTGTTGTCAGTCAGCGCAGCCACCGCTACGTTTCCTTCTGCTGCCTTGCAGACTGGAAAATTCATTCAGTGTTATGAATTTGAACGTAATCGTGGCAGCATACTGGCATGGAAAATATTTGACATATATCTAATTTTGTCCTATCATATATTTTATGAATATCTAATTGAAAGAATACGCACAAACCTGCAGACTAAAATATACAAAGGGGAAGTTCCTACGGATTTGTGTGTTTTTTATTCTTAATAAATTAGATAAATATAAAACATATTAGAAAGGAATAAAATTATGAAACCAAAACTTTTCCACAGAAATTTTTCTCTTCTCATAGCCGGACAGGCCAGTTCCCTTCTGGGAAACGGGATCCTGGATTTTGCCATGTCCATGTATGTCCTGGAGAAGACCGGATCGGCGGCGGTATACGCAGGGTTTCTCACAGCTTCTATGATCCCCTCCATTTTATTTTCTCCTCTGGGAGGGATCCTGGCGGACCGGGGTAACAAACGGAATATTATGGCTGGCCTGGATTTTCTGGCCGGTCTGGGCGTACTGACAGCAGCGGTATTTATGAGAGAAGAAAACAGTCTTGCCATGATCTGCGGCCTTTTACTTTTTGAATCTGTACTTGGCGCCTTTGAGACCCCTGCAGTCCAGTCCTGTATCCCATTTATGCAGAAAGGAGAAAATCTGGTCAGGGCAAATGCGGTGGTGATCCAGATCAATGCCTTGTCGGCTTTCTTTTCTCCTATACTGGGAAGCCTGGTCTACACGGCTTTTGGTCTGAAACCGGTGCTGTACGCCGGAGTGGTCTGTTTTCTCTTTACCGCATGTTTTGAATGCTTTATAGAGATTCCCGGTCCAAAATATGAAAAACAAGGACGGGAAAATCCTCTGCTGCTGGTGAAAGAAGATTTTCTGGACAGTCTCCGGCTTATAACCAGGGAGCGGCCGGCCATTCTGAAAATGCTGTTGGTGATCAGTGTGGTCACATGTCTGCTCCAGGGGGTAAGCGCAGTGGGATTCCCCTATATTATCCGTAATGTCCTGGGATTGAGTTCTATTTACTATGGGTTCTCGGAAAGCGCTGTGGGCCTGGCAGCCATAGCAGGAGGAATCCTGGCCGGTCTGGCGGCTTCAAAAATCCACGGGGAAAATATTTACCTGA
The DNA here is from genome assembly GCF_002161285.1 of Blautia sp. An81. GTDB lineage: Bacteria > Bacillota > Clostridia > Lachnospirales > Lachnospiraceae > Blautia > Blautia ornithocaccae. The sequence continues at coordinate 124,986 of NZ_NFHH01000004.1, forward strand.
TCATAGGCGCCCTGGGATTCTTTCTTATCCCGCCGGGAATTTTATTCCTTCTATCAGGGAATCCTTATATCCGATATGGAACCCTGGTGTTGTTTTCTGTGCTGCTCCAGCTGGCTGCCTGTGGTTTTTCCATTTTTGCCACCTCTCTTATCCAGAGACTGACTCCGGGAAATATGATGGGAAAGGTTTCCGCATATACAAGCGCTTTTACCCAGTGTATCCAGCCCCTGGGGCAGATCCTGTACGGATTTCTTTTTGACAGTTTTTCCGGAGGCGTTGCCTGGATCCTCATCCTTACCGGAACCATTCTGGGAGGCTTTGGACTTGCTGTAAAAGGATTCTTCCGGAAAACGGAAAGAGAATTTGCTGAAAATTAACATTGTACGAGGAATCTATAGAGCAACTAAATATTATCAGAAAAATAGTATAAATTAACTCTGGTTTTTCTTTGAAAAAATGGTAAATTTTAAGTATGGGGCAGAGGAGAGAGAAATAGTTCTCTGTAGCTCTGCACAAATTTCAGGAAGGAGCGTGATACTATGAGCGACCCATTTTCCGGGTTTGAGAAAAAAAGAGATTATCTGATCTGCATCGATTCAGACGGCTGTGCCATTGACAGTATGGATATTAAACACTTCAGGTGTTTTGGTCCCTGCATGGTAAAAGAGTGGGGGCTGGAGGCTTATGAGAAGGAGCTTCTGGAAAGCTGGAATGAGGTAAATCTCTATTCCATGACAAGAGGGATCAACCGTTTTAAAGGACTGGTGAAGGCTCTCACGGAAGTACAGGAAAAATACCAGTCGGTAGAAGGACTGGAAACATTGGTGAAATGGGTGGAAGAATCCGATGAATTGTCCAATCCGGCTTTGGAGAAAGCAGTAGAAGAGACCGGAAATATCTGTCTGAAAAAAGCCCTGGCCTGGTCTCAGGCGGTAAATGCCTCCATTAAAGAGCTGCCAAAGGAAGAGGTAAAGCCTTTTGAAGGTGTGAAGGAAGGTATAGAAATGCTCCATGAGAGTTGCGATATTGCCATTGTATCTTCTGCAAATTATGAGGCGGTTAAGGAAGAATGGACCAGATTCGGATTGATCGATCATGTGGATGTGGTTCTGGCTCAGAATGCAGGCTCAAAGAAGAGCTGTATCGAGAAGCTTCTCACATACGGATATGATAAAAATAAAGTAATGATGACCGGAGATGCGCCGGGAGATATGGATGCAGCAGATAAAAACGGAGTATTTTTCTATCCTATTTTGGTAAAAAAGGAAAAAGAAAGCTGGGCCAATATCGGAGAGGCAAAAGACAGGCTCCAGGCAGGAACTTTTGCAGGAGAATATCAGGATGCATTAAAAGAAAAATTTGTAAAGAATCTTACGAAATAACAGGAATATCAGGAGGAAAGCAAAATGGTGAATTTAAGAGAGAAACCTTATTACCTTAACGACGAGCAGATCCAGTGGGTGGAAGATACCATTGCAGGTATGACCATCGAAGAGAAAATCGGTCAGCTGTTTGTCAACATGGTAGGGAACGCTGAGGAGAGAAAACCGGAGAATATCAAGAAAGTACTGGATACCTATCATCCCGGCGCTATCCGTTATCATAATGCTCCAAAGGAAGAAATCTGGGCTATGGCAGACTGCCTTCAGAAGACTACCAAGATCCCTCTGCTGATCGCTTCCAACTGTGAGGCCGGCGGAAACGGCGGAACCGGCGGGGGAACACCTATTGCCAACGGTGCAGCTATGGCAGCCATTGATTCAGAAGAGGCGGTAACGGAAATGGCCACGATCTCTGCCAGAGAAGCTGCAGCGGTAGGCTGTAACTGGAATTTCGCCCCTATCGTAGACCTGACTTACAACTGGAGAAATACCATTGTCCAGTTAAGAGCTTTTAACGACAATCCTGAGGATGTTATCCGCTATGCAAAAGCCTTCTTCAAAGGAATGAAAACACAGAATATCGCCACCTGTATGAAACACTTCCCGGGAGACGGTACAGAGGAAAATGACCAGCATCTGATCATGGGCGTCAATGAATACGACTGTGATAAGTGGGATGCTACATTTGGAAAAGTATATAAAGAACTGATCGATGCAGGAGTTATGACTATTATGGCCGGCCACATTGCCCTTCCTGCTTATTCCAAGAAACTGCGTCCAGGAATCAAAGATGAGGATATCCGCCCTGCAACACTGGCTCCGGAACTGATTACAGATCTGCTGAAAGGCCAGTTAGGATTTAATGGTCTGGTAGTTACTGACGCTTCCCATATGATCGGTATGTTCGGCGCTACCATTCCGAGAAAAGAGCAGGTTCCCCAGGCGATTGCTGCAGGCTGCGATATGTATCTGTTCTTTAATGACAGAGAAGAAGACTTTGGCTATATGATGGAAGGCTATAGAAACGGAACTATCACAGAGGAACGTCTGAATGATGCCCTTCACAGGATCCTGGGCGTAAAGGCAGCTCTGAACCTCCATATCCTTCAGAAAGAAGGAAAGCTGGTAGCTCCTAAGGAAAATCTGGCCGTAGTAGGCTGCGAAGAGCATCACAAAGCATCCAGAGAGTTCGCAGACAAATATGTAACTCTGGTAAAAGACCGTCTGAACTATCTGCCTATGACCCCGGAAAGATATAAGAGGATCAAACTGATGTACATCGGCTCTGAGGCAGTGGTAATTGCCGGAACCAAGTTTAAATCCAATGATGAAAATATTATCAAAGATATTGTGAGCCAGTTAGAGGAAGCAGGATTCGAGGTTGACGCAGAAGTTCCTTCCGCTAAAGGCAAAATGGAAGACTTCAAGAAGAAATATGATTGTGTGCTGCTGATCCTTAACGTACAGGGATTTGCACAGTTCAATACTATGAGAGTAAAATGGGACGAGCCTACAAAGCAGCCATGGTATATGTCTGAACTGCCGACCTTTGTGGTATCCTTAAGCTATACTAACAATCTTATCGATGTTCCTATGGCAAGATGCTACATTAACTCTTACATGGATCACCATGAAAGCTTTGCAGCCACTCTGGAAAAGATGATGGGCAAGAGCGAATTCAAGGGAAGATATAACGAGAATGTATTCTGCGGAAGATGGGAAACCAGATTCTGAAAAGGAGTTAGATCAAGATTATGAGATTTTATGAATCATTAAATGAGGACTGGAAATTTGCCAAGACTGATCAGGTGCCGGATAAAATGCCCTGTCATGGAAACGACCAGGACTGGGAGTGGGTAGACCTGCCTCATACCTGGAATAACTGGGACGGCCAGGACGGCGGGGGCGACTACTACAAAGGAAAAGGCATCTATTTAAAGACCATTGAAAGACCTGACGTACCTGCAGATTATAAAATCTATCTGGAATTTGAAGGAGTAAATTCTGTCGCAGAGGTTTATCTCAACAACGAAAAAGTCTGCGAACACAAAGGCGGGTATTCTGCCTTTCGTGTAGACGCAACAGAGGCTCTGAAAGAAGGAAAAGCTTATCTGGCTGTAGTGGCGGACAATAAGAACCGGACAGACGTATATCCCCAGATGGCGGACTTTACCTTTTATGGAGGCATTTACCGGAATGTGACCATGATCTGTGTGCCTCAGACCCATTTCTGTCTGGATTATTTCGGATCTGCGGGAGTGGCTTTTGATACCAAACTTCAGAGTGAAGACGCTCTGGTAAATCTTTCTGCCTGGGTAACAGAAGCTCAGGAAAGCGATATGGTGCAGTTTGAGATCATGGATGAAGATGAGTCTGTGGTTGCAGAAGCTTTCGCTCCCGCTGCCTGGGAGACAAAAGCTACTGCCTGCATAGAAAAAGCTCATCTATGGCAGGGAGTAAAGGATCCCTATCTGTATACTGTGACGGCCAGAATTGTACGCCACAATGAAGTCCTTGATCAGGTAGAGGCAAGCCTTGGTGTAAGAGAGTTTTATGTGAATCCGGAAAAAGGATTCTTCCTAAACGGTATTCCAACACCTCTCAGAGGTGTATCCAGACATCAGGACCGTCTGGGACAGGGAAATGCGCTGACCGAAGAAGATCATTTAGAAGACGCTTATATGATCGCAGAGCTGGGAGCCAACACGGTCCGGCTGGCCCACTATCAGCATAACCAGGCATTCTATGATGCCTGCGACGCACTGGGTCTGGTAGTATGGGCGGAGATTCCTTTTATCTCGGTTATGAGCAAAGATCCTAAAGGTCATGACAACTGCCGCCAGCAGATGAAGGAACTGATCTATCAGAACTATAATCATCCCTGTATCTGCTTCTGGGGAATCTCTAATGAGATTACCATCGGCGGAGACCGTCCGGGACTTCAGGAAAATCTGGAAGATCTGAACAAACTGGTGAAAGAGCTGGATTCCACCAGACTGACTACTATGGCACAGGTATCTGCCCTTTCGAAAGAGTCCAGACACAACCAGATCACAGATGTGCTCAGCTATAACCATTATTTTGGCTGGTACGGCGGGGACTATACCCAGAATGAAAAATGGCTGGATGAATTCCATCAGATGTATCCGGACAGACCTCTGGGTATTTCCGAATATGGCTGCGAGGGCATTATCAGCTGGCATACAGACGATCCAAAATGCAAGGACTATACAGAGGAATATCAGGCCGAGTACCATGAACATATGGCAAAAATCATCGATGAGAGACCATATCTTTGGGCTACCCACATCTGGAACATGTTTGACTTCGGCTGCGATGCCAGAGATGAAGGCGGCGTAAAAGGAAGAAACAATAAGGGACTGGTAACTCTGGACAGAAAGGTGAAAAAAGACGCCTACTACATTTATAAGGCATACTGGTCTGAAGAACCCTTCGTTCATATTACCGGAAGAAGATATGCCCTTCGTCCTTATGATCATATGACTGTTAAAGTATATTCCAACCAGAAACAGGTAACCCTGTATGTGAACGGCAAGAACGCAGGCACACAGGAAGGAAATAAGATTTTCCTGTTCGAGAACATTGCTCTGGATCAGGATATCAATGTGATCACTGCCAAAGCAGAGGGCTGCCCTGCAGATACGGTTACCTTCACTAAAGTATCTCAGCCATATGCCGGATACGTAAGACCGGTAGATGAAGAAGATGAGGGCGCTGGAGTGAAGAACTGGTTTGAAGGAGTGGACGAAAACGGAGAACTTCCGGAAATGACCTTTAACGAGGGTTACTACAGTGTCCGTGATTTTGTCAGTGAGATCCTGACAAATGAAGAAGCCGCAGAAATCCTGGTAAGCGCCATTAATACCTACGGAACGATGAAGACAAAACGATCCATGCTGGGAATCCTGTCGGGCGTACCGGTAGAGGATCTGGCGGAGATGTATGCCAGTGACAAAGAAAAGAGAGAACGGCTTCTCAGACTTGCAAATGCAGAACTTCAGAAGGTAAAGAAATAGTTAACAGAGAAAAAAGCCCCTCTGCCTTCAGGTTTTTTCTGAAAGGCAGGGGGACTTTTTTCCTTTAAAGAAATGATTTACTCTAAAGGAATAATCCAGTTTTCCGCATCTACGATAACTTCCATATCTACCAGCTCTGTAATATCCCAAAGGGCCTTATTTTCATCAGCGACCATATAACAGTAGTTGCCATCTTCAGGAATGTCCACCTTGATATCCTCTCCCTGATAATCCAGGATTTTCCAGATTTCACGTTCCCATGTATCTATATCATATCATGGAAAACAGAAAAAAAGAAGAGACAGTCTCACAGAAATTCCGGGCTTTCTATATGCCGGATTTCTGTGGGAGCGTCTCTTCTCTCTTATTTGACACCGAAATCTGCTAACTGGCGCATAGCGCTTTTTCTGCCGGTGAAGTGTACGGCGTGGAGCCCCTGGGCTCTGGCCTCTGCCACATTGTCCAGAAGGTCATCGATAAAGACTGCCTTAGAAGGCTCAATATCAAAATCTTTTATCAGCTTCTGATAGATCTTTGGATCAGGCTTTAAGCAGTGGATCTGCCAGGACATATAGCCTCCATCCATAAAATCCAGGAACTTCATTTCTTTCTGACACCGGTCAAAGAGGGGCTTTGAGAAGTTAGACAGGATATAAAGCTTATATCCCCGCTTTTTAAAATATGTCAGCCAGCTCTTTGTGTAAGAATAAACACGAATGGTCTCTCCCATCCGTTCAAATGTCTCTCGGATCTGTTTTTCATGAGCAGGATCATTATTTATGAAAGCCTGCAAAAGCTCTTCTTCTGAAAGGATTCCCCGGTCACCCTCTGTCCAGGTGTTACTGAGAAATACAGCTTTTGCCACAGCCTGGGCTGTTTCTTCATCATATTTCAGATCCCGCAGTAATTTCTTCCAGTCATAGCGGACAAGAACTTTGCCAATGTCAAAGATCAGCGTATCGATTTCGGAAGTTTCCGCCAGGATCTTTGGAATCACTTCATCTTCCGGACGGGTCCACTTGTATACCAGAAGTATAGCGTAGATCAACACTGGTATGATCACCGTTCCGAAGAGAGAAGCCATCAGCATATTGCCTGCAGCAGAATTATCCGTCAGGGCAAAGATCAATGTAAGGACATACATGCCTGCCAGAAGGATAACTCCTATGAGTGCAAGAAGTCGTTTCAGGTTCTTCACTTCTTAATCTCCCTTGTCTAGAATATCTATTATTATAATAATTTTTGAGGTATCCGTCAATGTATAAACAACTTGGCCGCAGATTTTGGGGATATACTTATCAGGAAATGGAAAAAGACCTGGAAATATTCGCCAGGGCTTTTCCGGAAACTATGAAGTTGAAAACTCTGGGAAAAACGGCAGATAAAAGGGAAATTTACTGCTTTATACTGGGACGGGCGGACGCCGGGGAAAAGATTTTCTTATTCGGCGCTATTCACGGAAGAGAATACATGACCAGCCAGCTTCTTATGGAACAGACTGCCGAATTTCTCACAAAACTGTACCGGGAAGAAACTTATAAGGGCCATTCCTATAAAGAACTGCTAAGGGGGAAGGCTGTCTATGTGGTGCCCATGGCCAACCCCGACGGGGTTACCATCAGCCAGCAGGGCCCCAGAGGGATTAGAGATCCCGAACTTCAGAAACAGGTATGGAAGATCGGGGAGAGAGAAGGGGGGAGAATGCCCTGCGGCCCCTATTACAGAAAGTGGAAGGCCAATGCCCGGGGCGTGGATCTGAACCGGAATTTTCAGGCTTTCTGGGAAGAATACCATGATCTGAAGGGACAGCCCTCCAGGGAAGGATACAAAGGTCAGGCCCCGGAGGATCAGGAAGAGTCTAAAGCACTGGCAGAGCTTACCAGGCAGGAAAAGTTTCAAAGGACAGTCAGCTATCATTCCTCTGGAGAAGTCATTTACTGGGATTTCGGACAAAAAGGAGAATTCCGGAGAATATGCCGCAACTTTGGAGAGCGGATACAGCGGATCACAGGATACGGCCTGCCGGAAGGCTGGGATTACCTGGACCCGGCAGGCTACAAGGACTGGGCCGTAAAAGAAAGGAAGATCCCCAGCCTCACCATTGAAATAGGAAAAGCAGAGTCTCCCCTGCCCCCTTCCGCCTTCCGGGAGATCCTCAGAAGGAACCGGGGCGTCTGGGAGGAGACTCTGCTGTCCCTGTAAAAAGAGTTTTAATGGTTTCTGCTATGTACGAAGGCTGCTGCGGTAAAGGTATCTTACTGCCGTACTCCCTTACCGTGACAGCCTTGTTAAAAGGGGAGGATAAAGTATTTCTACTTTTTCTTTGGTCGTCTGCGGAAAGCGTCACCTCTTTGTGCCATCCCTCCGTGGACTATTTCTAGTATTGCCGGGAGAGAAAAATCTATACATATTTCAGAAAAATTTTGTGGACTGTTATAAAAATAGCGATTTTGCAGGAAAAACGGAATTTAAAAATAGCGATTCTGTAGGAAAACGCCTTGATAAAAATAGCGATTTTGGGTAATGGCAGAGTTCCTTTTCTAATTATCAGAAGTTACATAAAATAAGATCTTGGTAATATACTCACTTTCGTCATAAGAGGTAATATAGTCATTAATACAGAATTCGTAGGAATCTGAGCAGATCTTCAGGTTATGGCTCCGGCAGTACTCCAGGATCTTTTCATAGGAGCGTCCAATAGACAGATAATCTCCCACATGATAGATCCCTGCGCATTTCCCCGCGGGAAGCTTACGGATATTTTCGGCTTTGTCGGTTTTCTCTATGGGAAGAAAAGCGTGGGAAGCCTCTGTATAACGACCTTCCAGGATACGCTCCAAAGGGACGACTACCCCGCATTGAAAAAATACAGGAAGCTGTTTCTGAAAAGAATCGGAAAAGCACTGTTTGGTGGCAATGCTGATCTCCCGGAGAGTGTAAGGCTCTTCTACAGACTGGACCAGGATGTATTGGGAGCTGATATCTTCCAGAAACACAGAGCTTTCTTTTCCCCGGAGCCCCCTGGTTTCTTCCATCTGCTGGCAGCGGTTCACCAGACGGCTCCGGATCATGAACAGTTCCTGGATCCGGCTGTCAATGACAGAGAGCTGGTTTTTCATGGCAGCCAGACTGCTGTCAATGGTGTAGTGCTGCATATGCTCTTTGATTTCGCTGAGAGAAAAACCGATTTTCTTCATAATGAGAATGGTATCCAGGTAGTCAAGCTGTTTGGCGCTGTAGTACCGGTAGCCGTTGTTGGGATCCACATAATCGGGACAGAACAGGCCGATCTTGTCATAGAAGATCAGGGTCTGCTTTGAAATTTTCTGATATCTGGCTACTTCGCCGATGGAAAATAAATTCTCCATGCTGCCTCCTTTGAACAAAATAATCCAGGATGGAAACACTGACTGTGCAAAATTTATCCAGGATCTCTTGACATTATAGTTACTATATCCTTTATTATAAAGTTCCAGAAGAGAAAACACAAGGAGGCGTTTTTGTGAAGACAAACTGGTTGTTGACTATAAGAAATAAGCTCACAGAGGGACTCACCTGGAAAAAAATCCTTTTGATCATACTTGGGGCAGGAATCTGTACCTTTGGCATACACAATATCCACCAGCGCACGGGGATCACAGAAGGCGGGGTTATCGGTATGATGCTCCTGGTAGAACGGTGGCTGGGGATCTCCCCTTCGGCTATCACTTCGGTTCTGGATATTTCCTGTTATCTGCTGGCTTTTAAATATCTGGGAGGACAGTTTATCAAGATTTCCATGATCTCTACGTTAAGTGTATCCCTGTTCTATAAATTCTGGGAGTTGTTTCCTCCTATGCTGCCGGATCTGTCCGAATATCCCCTGGCGGCGGCTGTGGCAGGAGGACTTTTCGTGGGGATCGGCGTAGGGATCATTGTCCGTCAGGGAGGCTCCAGCGGCGGTGACGACGCCCTGGCCCTGACCATATCCAGAGTGACCCGCTGGCGGCTGTCCCGGTCCTATCTTTTTACAGACCTGGTAGTCCTGGGACTTTCCCTGACTTATATTCCGGTTTTACGGATTGCTTTTTCACTGATTACAGTTACGATCTCTTCTTTCCTTATCGATCTGGTACAGAACTTCGGGAAGAACAAGGTATCCGAAACATCCAAGGTCCAGGCTCAGGGAGAGTAGAACAGAAATTTATCCTTAAAAATATCTTGCCTTTTCCATGAGAACTCCCATAATAGTAGTTGGAGGAAAAGGAGATTATGAACAAGATTCTGATTTTAGAAGATGACAGAAAATTAAATGACGGGATCCGGCTGGCTCTTAGAAGGGAAGACTGTACTTTTCTCCAGTGCCAGACCATAGAAGAGGCCCGGGAACTGCTGAAGAAAGAAAAAGTCCGGCTGATTCTTCTGGATCTGAACCTTCCGGACGGAAACGGACTGGATTTTCTTCAGGAGATCCGGGCAAAGAGCGCCGTGCCGGTGATCATCATTACCGCCAATAACATGGAAACGGATATTGTTATGGGGCTGGAGCTGGGGGCCAATGACTATATTACCAAGCCTTTCAGCCTGATGGTTTTAAGAGCCAGGGCAGGAGTACAGTTAAGACAGCAGGATATGTCCGGGCAGACCCTGTATCAGGAAGGCCCTTTTTCCTTTGATTTTCAGCGGCTGGTCTTTCAGGTAAGAGGCAGGGAAGTAGAGTTCAGCAAGACAGAACAGCGGCTTCTGAGAAAATTGCTGGAGAACAAAGGCGCTACTTTAAAGAGGACCTATCTTATTGATGAAGTATGGAGCGGAGATACAGAATTTGTAGATGAACATGCCCTGACAGTGGCTATCAAGCGGCTGAGGGACAAGATCGAGGAAGACAGTAAAAATCCCAGATACATCAAAACGGTATACGGGATCGGATATACCTGGGCGGCACAGTGATATGGAAATGATAATATTTGGAACAGGAATGCTTGTTTTGGCAGCAGGGGTCTGCCTTTATGGAAGACAGAAAGAGCGGCGGCTTCTGGAACGGCTGGAGTCTATGCTGGAAAAGGCCAGGAGCGGAAGCTTCCGCCAGGAAGAGATCGACGAGACTATGGTATCCTCTGTGGAAAATTCCATGGCCCGTTTTCTGGAGGACAGCAGACTGGCAGAAGAAAACATGAATCAGCGCAAAGAGCGAGTACAGACTATGATATCGGATATATCTCATCAGACGGCTATACCTATTTCCAATATCCTGGTATACAGCCAGCTTCTGGAAGAGGACTGTACAGATCCTCAGATGAGAGAATACGGGACGGTGATCCGCCAGCAGGGAGAAAAGCTTCAGTTTCTCCTGGATTCCCTGGTGAAGATATCCAGGCTGGAAAACGGGATCATACAGACAGTCCCTCAAAAGGGGGAGCTGGGTGAACTGGCCTGCCAGGTAAAAAGCCTTATGGAACAGAAAGCCGGAGAGAAACAGATATCCCTTGAGGTAAAGCCAGGGAAAGAGAAAGTCTATGCCTGGTTTGACCGGAAGTGGACCAGGGAAGCCCTGATGAATCTGGTGGATAACGCAGTGAAATATACGCCGTCTGGTGGAAAAGTTACCCTGGAAGTGGTTTCTTACAGCCTGTTTTCCAGGATCGACGTCCGGGATACGGGGATCGGAATAGAAGAGGAAGAACTGCCGGAGATCTTTCAAAGGTTTTACCGGAGCCGGGACGTCCTTTCAGAGGAAGGGGTAGGACTGGGCCTGTATCTGGCAAGAGAAATTGTCAGAAGCCAGGGAGGATATATCAAGGTTTCTTCAAAGAAAGGGGAGGGAAGTGTCTTTTCCGTATTTCTTCCCAGTGAAAAAAGAGAAAATGTCTCCAGACTGTGATATTTCAGAAACGGTCTGGAGATTTCTTTCTGCTATCCTGTCCTTAAAGAAATCCGGGCCTTTGAGTTTGAACAGGATACCGGGGAAAAGGAGGCATTATGAAAATACTGGAAGTAAAAGATCTGAGAAAAATATACGGAAAGGGAGAGACTCTGGTGAAAGCCCTGGACGGGGTCAGCTTCTCTGTGGAGAAAGGAGAATTTCTGGCAGTGGTGGGAACCAGCGGCAGCGGAAAGTCCACCCTTCTCCATATGATGGGAGGGCTGGATATTCCTACCGGCGGAAAGGTACTGATTGATGGAAAAGACCTGTCTTCCATGAAGGAGGAAGAGCTGACTATCTTTCGGAGGAGGAATATTGGCTTTGTATTCCAGAGCTATAATCTGGTCCCTATGCTGAACGTTATGGAGAATATCACCCTGCCCCTGGGGCTGGACGGCAAAAAGCCGGACAGGGAGTATCTGGAAAATGTGATCCGCATGCTGGGCCTGGAAAAGAAGAAAAACAGTCTTCCCAGCCAGCTTTCCGGAGGGCAGCAGCAGAGGGTGGCCATTGCCAGGGCTCTGTCGGCAAAGCCGGCCATTTTGCTGGCTGACGAGCCCACAGGGAACCTGGACAGCCGGACCAGCCAGGATGTGCTGAGTCTGCTGCGGATCACCTGCCAGCAGTTTCACCAGACCATGGTGATGATCACTCATAATGAAGAGATCGCTCAGACAGCGGACCGGATCTTGCGCATTGAAGACGGAAAACTGGTGAAGGGAAGTGATGACTATGGTATTGGTGAATAGCAGAAAGACCATCTGGCTTCTGACCAGGCGTTTTCTGAAGATTAACCGGGGGAGAAATATCATAGCGGTCCTGGCAGTGATTATGACTGCAGTAATGTTTACCGCTTCTTTTACGGCGGCAGTTTCTGCGCTCCGCTCCACTATGAATCAGGAGATGCGGACCAGTATGGATTCCAGCCAGATTTCTGTTCAGGACCTTACAGAAGAACAGTTTCGCCAGATCAGCCAGTATGACAAGATCAAAGAGATGGGCTACACGATTTTTCTGTCGGTGGCGGAAAATGAAGAGCTGCAGACCATCTCCACAGAAATCCGTTATGCAGATGAAAACGGGGCCAGGAGTTATCAGTGCCTTCCTACCCAAGGAACACTCCCCCAGGGGGAGAAGGAGGCGGCTGTCAGCACTATTGTTCTGGATCTGCTGGGTGTACCTCATGAGATCGGCAGTACCGTGACTCTTACCTATAGTGCTTCGGGAAAACAGATTACAGAGGATTTCCGGCTCAGCGGTTTCTGGGAAGGAGATCCCCTGCCAAGGGGCCAGATGGTGTGGATTTCCAGAGATTACTGTCTGGCCCATATGAAAACCGCCACAGAGGAGTCCATTGCAATGGGAGATTTTGAGGGGGACTATAATCTGAGCCTGTGGTTTGACAATATCTTTAAGCTGAACCAGTATAAGGAAGAGATTGAGGAACTTTATCATGTGTCCGATACTCCCGCCAGGATGGATATTCCCCCGGCTTATGACAGGCTTTTCGGAGAAGACGGTTTTCCTTTTGCCACGGTAGGGGCAGTGGTTTTTCTGGTCTTTCTGTCCGGTTATCTGATCATTTATAACGTGTTTCAGATCTCGGTAAAAAACGATATCCGGGCCTATGGGCTTCTGAAGAATATCGGGACTACGGGAAGGCAGTTAAAGGGGATTGTTCGAAGGCAGGCACTGCTCCTGTCCGGAATAGGGATTCCCATTGGCCTGCTCCTTGGGTGGCTGGCCGGCAGGGCCATGGTGCCTTATCTTCTGGAATCGGATCTGGGGGCAGAATCCCCGGAAGTTCTGGTCAGCACCAGTCCCTGGATCTTTCTGACTGCCGTTCTTTTCTCCCTGGCTACGGTCTATATTGCCTGTATGCGTCCCTGCCATATTGTAGCGAAAGTGTCTCCTGTGGAAGCGGTGCGGATGACGGAAGGGTCTGCCCGGAACCGGGAGAGAAAAGGCCATAAGGTCACTCCGGGGATCATGGCCCTGGAAAATATGAAAAGGACCTGGAAGAAATCTGTACTGGTGGTGTTCTCCCTGACCCTTCCCATCTTCCTTCTGAACTGTATCTATACAATACAGAAAGGGTTTGATTTTGACATTTATATAGATACTTATATTTCTTCGGACTTTAAAATCACAGGATCCGGAACTATGGCTCAGTATGCCGATCTGAATGCACTGACTCCCGAGATATTGGGGGATATCCGGAGTCAGGAAGGCATAGAAAGCCTGGCCTGTGTCTATGACACAGAGGAACTCCATCTCCTGAGCGAGAAAGAGTATAAGATTCTGGAAAATATGATGGATCTTGCAGAAAAAGAAGAAATTTACGACAGTACTTGGGCCCAGGAAGAGAGAAAGCGCCTGGAAAGCAGACAGATACCTTCCCATGTACTGGGAATCAACCAGGCGGCCTTTGAGAAAATGGAATTTCTGGACAGCTCCTGTACCTGGCAGGAATTTACACAGGGAGACTATGTGATCGTTTCCGCCAGTACCGATGGCTTTGGGGGATATTCAGAACCGGGGGACAGGATCGCCCTTGAGATCGAAGGACAGAAGAGAGAGTTCCAGGTCCTGGGGGTGGGGGCCGTGCCTTATGATCTGGAGTATCCTTTTGGAGCAGGTACTTATTATGATGTTTCTTTTTACCTTCCGGAAGAGACTTATCTTCAGATGGGAGGAAATCCGGGGGCTATGACTGTGGGGATCGAGGCAGAGGAAGGAGAGGAGAAAGCACTGGGAAAATGGCTGGAAGACTATCTGACTGATAAGCCTCAGCTTCTCATGGACTCCCGCATGGAACTGGAGCAGCAGTGCAGCCAGTTTGCCGGAAAATATATGTTGATCCTGGGTCTTTTGTGCGGGGTGCTGTTTGTGATCGGCGTACTGAACTTTTTCAATACTTCGGCGGTGTCTGTGATCAGCAGGAAAAAGGAGCTGTCTTTGCTGGAAGCGGTAGGAATGACCAGAAAGCAGGTTCTGAGAATGCTGTGTACCGAAGGAGGGATCTATTTCCTGGCAGCCCTTGGGCTGGCGGATACGGCAGGGATACCTCTTATGCGAGCAGTGATCGCAAAGACCGCAGGCAGGAGTTTCTTCTTTACTTATCACCCTTCCATAGCGGTCAGCCTTCTGGCCATTCCCATTCTGGCCCTCATAGCCTGGGGAGTTCCCAGATATCATTACCGGAAAATGTGCCGGGAGACTGTTGTGGAGCGGATCAGGGAAGAGTAGGTCCTGTAGTTTTCCGTGCTTGGCATGTCCTGGATCTTTTGCTATACTTTTATACAGAATGCAGATTTTGCAAAAGTTTTGGCAAAGTATGCTGCAGCAAGGAAAAACAGGAGGAACTTTGAAAATGAAAGAAGACAGTAAAAACGACTTATTTGAGAAGGCGCCTATTCCCAGGGCCTATTTCACTTTTGCCCTGCCGGTGGTGTTCAGCATGGTGGTTTCCCTGGTCTATAATATGGTGGATACCTTTTTTATCGCTCAGACCGGAAATACAGATCTGGTGGCGGGAGTTTCTTTAAGCGCTCCTGTTTTTACATTGATGATCGCTCTGGGGGATATTTTCGGACTGGGGGGAAGCTCGGTGATCTCCCGGCTTTTCGGGCAGAAGTTGGATAAAGACGGGAAGCGTCTCAGTGTGTTTTGCTTTTACGGCGCTATTGCCTGCGGAATCCTGGTGACTGTGCTTCTTCTGCTATTTAGAGGGCCTGTACTTACTCTTTTAGGGGCGGACAGGGATACCATGACCTATGCCTCCCAGTACTATACCTACATTGCCCTGGGCGCTCCCTTTATCATTGTGTCCTATACACCCCTGAACCTTCTGCGGACAGAGGGATTTGCTACTGCTTCCATGGTGGGAAGTATCCTGGGAGCTGTGGTGAACATGATTCTGGACCCGGTCTTTATCTTTACCCTGGGGATGGGGGCTGCAGGTGCGGCCATCGCCACAGTGATCGGCAATATTTGCACAGACCTGTTTTTTCTGTGGTTCCTTCTGAAGAAAAGCAGGCGGCTGTCTGTGGATCCCAGAGGATTTCATATCCAAAAGGGAGAACTGGGACAGATCTTTGCCATTGGGATTCCGGCTTCTGTTACAAATTTAATGCAGAGCCTGGGAATGGCCCTTACAAACCGTTTTCTCCTCCCCTATGGAAATGACGCTGTGGCGGCTATGGGGATCGTGATGAAGGTAAACCTCATCGCAGTGCTGGTACTGGTGGGACTGGCTTTTGGCGTCCAGCCTCTCATTGGCTACAATTACGGAGCGAAAAACAGCAGTCGGCTGAGGGATATCCTGAAATTCAGCTATGGATTTGAATGCGGGACGGCGGCGGTCCTGGCGCTGCTTCTGTCCGTGGCGGCTCCGGCACTGATCAGGATCTTTATGCAGGATCCAGGGATTATTGAGCTTGGGGTTCCAATGCTCCGCTTCCAGCAGGCGGGAATGATCTTTATCGCCGTGGTGCTGGTGACCACAAGTACTTTTCAGTCTGCGGGAAAAGCTCTGGGGGCCTTCCTCCTGTCTGTGAGCAGACAGGGTGTGATCTTCGCTATTGTGATCTTCCTGGCTTCAAAAACTTTTGGCTACAATGGCGTCCTGGCTTCTCAGGCAGTTTCAGATTGCCTCACTGCCATCCTGGCGGCAGTGCTTCTGTTTCGGTGGATACGGGAAGAAAAGGGAAGCGTCTTTTAAAAATAGAAAAGAGATATAGCCATAGAAAAAAATATCTGTTATACTTATATTCAGAAAGTAAAATATCCCGCTGAGAGCGGGAGTCAGGGATTCAGCAAAGGCGCTGACGGAGAGAGAACTCTGTCAGCGCCTTTCAATTTTTATCAGGAGGTTATTTATGGGAGCCTTTGACAGAGTTTTAAGCGGTATACCAGGTCTGGATGATCTGCTGGATTATATCCGTATGGGAGACAACGTAGTGTGGCAGGTGACAGATCTGGAGGAATTCCGGTATTTTATGGAGCCTTTTGTAGAGCAGGCCATTGGTGACAGGAGAAATCTGATCTATATGCGGTTTGCAGACCATGAGCCCCTTCTTTCCCCCAGAGAAGGGCTGAAGATCTTTGAGTTTAATCCGGATAAAGGATTCGAGGCTTTTACTGTAGATATTTATAATCGTATTACTATAGAGGGAAAAGATGCTTTCTATGTTTTTGACAGCCTGTCTTCTCTCCAGTCTGTCTGGTATACGGATCTGATGATGGGGAACTTTTTCCGGGTGACCTGCCCTTATCTGTTTAAGCTGGATACAGTAGCCTATTTTCCCCTTCTCAGAGGAAGGCATTCCTTTGACGCTGTGGCCAGGATCCGGGATACCACCCAGCTGCTTTTAGACGTCCACACAGGGGATAAGCTTTATGTCCATCCCTTAAAGGTGTGGAACCGGTATTCTGCCAAAATGTTCCTTCCTCATTCCTGCAGTATGGATCTGGAAGATTTTAAGGCGGTAGACGGAGGCGTGGCTTTAAGCCGGTACTATCAGATCCTGGAAGAGGAAGAGGCCCAGAAGCAGGACCAGAACTTTGACAGCCATGACCGGTTCTTTTCCATGGCGAAGCTGGAGTATCAGCAGGGAAGGTTCCGGGAAGAGACGGAAAACCAGATTCTGGAAAGTACCATGACCAAGGATAAGCGACTTCAGGAAATGCTGAAGAAATATTTTAAACCCAAAGATTATTTCAAACTCCGGGATCGGATGATCGGCAGCGGCGCTATTGGAGGAAAGGCTTGCGGTATGCTTCTGGCCAGGAAGATTGTGAATACCCTTCTGCCGGAATACCGGGCCCACAGGGAGGCCCACGATTCCTATTACATTGGTTCGGATGTATTTTATACCTATATTGTATCCAATAACTGCTGGGAGACCAGGATCGCCCAGCGGACAGAAGAAGGCTATTTTGAGAAAGCCGGACAGCTTCAGAAAGCCCTGCTCTCCGGAGAGTTTCCTTCCAATATCCGGGAAAAATTCCGCTCGGTACTGGAATATTTCGGACAGAGTCCCATTATCGTCCGTTCTTCCAGCTTCCTGGAAGACGGATTCGGCAACGCCTTTGCGGGAAAATATGAGTCTGTGTTCTGTGTAAATCAGGGAACACTGGAAGAGCGGCTGAAGGTCTTTGAGGATGCAGTGCGGAGAGTTTACGCCAGTATTATGGACATATCTGCCTTGGAGTACAGGAAGCAGAGAGGTCTGGAGCACCAGGACGAACAGATGGCTGTGCTGGTCCAGCGGGTTTCCGGCTCTCACTGGGGAGATTATTTCTTCCCTGCGGCGGCAGGAGTGGGATACAGTTACAGCGCCTATAAGTGGAGCAAAGACATGGATCAGAGTGCCGGAATGCTCCGGCTGGTGGCAGGCCTTGGGACCAGGGCCGTAGACCGGACGGAGAACGATTATCCAAGGCTGGTAAATCTGGACCGTCCCGCCGTATCTATGCAGACCAATGTGGCGGATAAACACCGGTTTTCCCAGAAAAATGTGGATGTGCTGGACACGAAGAAAAACCACCTTCTCACCAAAAGCACAGATTCTCTTATGGAAATCCTGCCCCTGTGGTATAAAAGGGCGGTAATGGAGAGAGACTATGAGGCAGAAGATGCCCTGAACCGTATGGGACGGTGGCGCCAGGTGTGGTTTGTTACCTGCCAGAAGCTTTTGGAGAACCGGGAGTTTACCGGACTTATGCAGAAGCTTTTGAAGACCCTGGAACAGGTCTATGGAAATCCGGTGGATATTGAATACACAGTAAATATAGATGAGGAGGGGGACTTTGTGGTGAACCTTCTTCAGTGCCGGCCTCTATTTACGGGAAGCAGAGGGGGAAAAGTGGAAATTCCCAGTCTTTCAGAGGGAAAGACATTTTTCCATCTGAAGGATTCCTCGGTAGGCAATTCCCTGAAAAAACAGATCCATGTGGTTATACAGATCGAGCCGAAATTATATTATGAATATCCTTACGGAAAGAAGCACCAGGTGGCAGAAGCTGTAGGAAGGATTAACCGGTATTATAAAGGATCGGGGAAAAATCTTCTTCTCATGACTCCCGGCAGGGTAGGAACATCCTCTCCGGAGCTGGGGGTTCCGGTAACCTTTGCGGATATTTCTGCTGTCTCCGGGATCTGCGAGGTCTCTGACAGCCGGGCCGGCTATATGCCGGAACTGAGCTACGGAAGCCATATGTTCCAGGACATGGTGGAGGCGGAGATCTTTTACAGTGCCCTTTGGGAAGATAGGAGAAAGCTGTCTTATGATCCGGAACTCTTTGCAGAAGAGGAAAATCTTTTCCCACAGATCTGTCCGGATATGGAGGAACTTTTCCCCATGTTCCGGGTTACGGAACTGGAAGACCTCTATTACTGGAACGATGTTATGTCCGGGGAGACTCTTTGCCAAATTGCCGAAAGTTAGGATTGAAAAATAATCAGATATCGTATATACTGTACCTGTTAAATTAAAACAAGAGAAATATAAAAGATAAAAGGCAGGTAAGATATATGGCGTTATTACAGGAATGGAGAGACAAAGCGTACTCCCAGCAGGCAGACAGAGGCCAGCTGCAGAAATTCTGGACAGATTATTTTTTGATTGAAAAGGGAATTTATGAACAGCTTCTCAGCAATCCTGACGAAGTGGTAAGAGGTACTGTAAAAGAGCTTGCAGAAAAATATAACGTAGATGTTATGACAATGGTGGGCTTCCTGGACGGAATCAACGACAGTCTGAAAGTTCCAAATCCTATTGAAGAGATGGAAGAAGATACAGAGGTAAATCTGGGCTATGATCTGGAGACTCTGTACAAGAACATGGTAGACGCAAAGGCGGACTGGCTGTACGAACTGCCCCAGTGGAATAACATTTTCTCTGAAGAGAAGAGAAAAGAATTATACAAGGAGCAGAAGAAATCCGGAACTGTTGTAAAAGGACCGAAAATCGGACGGAATGATCCATGTCCATGCGGAAGCGGCAAGAAATATAAACACTGCTGCGGCAGAAATAAATAGGAAAGAACAAAGGAACCTTTTGCCGGATGAGGGCAGAAGGTTCTTTTTTCGGAAAGGAGAGTTATGCCGGAAATCATCTTCCTATGGCTGGGACTTCTGTGCCTGGGCTATTTTGTGGGAATTGCCAGATACGTGGGCTGGACTTCCAAATTCCCTATAGTCTGGGCTGGTTTGGGAGCGGGACTGCTGTTGACAGGTATTTTGATCCTTACAGAAAATCTTTCCAAAAAGGCAGAGCTGCTCTGCTGTGCTATGGGAATCCTGCTTCTGGTTTCCGTGGTGGTGGTAGTGGCTGTGATTGCTTCTGTTATGTTTCTGCCTGTTGAGCCAGACCTGGATTATCTGGTGGTTCTGGGGGCCCAGGTAATGGGAACTAGGCCCAGCCTGTCCCTGCAGTACAGAATAGACAGTGCCTGTGAATATCTGAAAGAAAACCCCGGAACCAGGGCAGTGCTTTCCGGGGGAAAGGGACCTGACGAAGGGATCTCAGAGGCCAGGTGCATGTATGAGGAGATGCTCCGCCAGGGAGTGGACCGGGAGCAGCTGATCCTGGAGGACCGGTCTGCCAGCACCAGCCAGAATATTGAATTTACCCGGAATCTTTTGAAAGAAAAAACAGAAAGAGAAGAGGGGACAGAAGGGAGAGCACGGCGCCTGAAGGTGGGGATCGTGACCAATGGTTTTCACCTGTTCCGGGGCATGGCCATTGCCAGAAAGAAAACAGACTGGCAGGTCTATGGGATTGGAGCAAAAAGCAATGCTTTTCTTCTGCCCAATTATCTCTTTCGAGAATTTTTCTGCGTGATAAAAGATAAACTGGTGGGAAATCTGTGATTTTTAATTCAGCTTCCGAAACTGCAGGGGAGTAACTCCAGCGGTGCGTTTGAACATGGTAATAAAATGACTGACGCTGGAGAAACCAGTCAGCCGGGCAATATCCTGTATTTTTAAGTGCGGGTCTGTGATGAGCAGGCCCTTTGCTTTGTTTATTCGGAAAGAAGTCAGATACTCATAGGTTGAGCAGCCTAAAAAACGTTCAAAAAGCCGGGACAGATATTGAGGGGTGATATACACCAGATTGCTGAGCTCTTCCACAGTAAGTTCCAGACTATAGTGATTTTCTATTTCTTTCATTACCGGCTCTACATATCGCTTATACAATTCCTCCTTTTCAAGATCATGGGTGTAGCCTCCTTCTACAAATTCCAGAAGAAGGTTATAGCAGCACACAGACAGAGCCTTTTCGTCTGTAGGAGGATTTTGATATTGGAGGATCGCAGATTGGATAATATGGACAATCCGTTCTCCCTGAGAGGTATCGGTGAAGACAAAGGGGCGTCCCCCAACCATTTTCGTAATGCTGTCTTCTGCAGTACCGGTGAAGGTGGCAAAGCAGGTCTGCCAGATTCCTTCCAGTCCTTCATAGGAATGCTCCAAAAACGGAGAGAGCAGAACGCCTTCTCCCGGATTTAAAATATAAGATTTTCCCTGGATTTTAATCTGCCCCTTTCCAGTCTCTGTCTGAAGATAGTGAAAGAGCGGATATCCTTTCGGACGGCACATAGGGTCCTGAATCCACTGGTTTCCTATAGAATCAAAAGCAAAAGGCTGCCGCACTGGTGTGCTGCGGAAAAAAATCGACATAAGATCACCTGTTTCAAAATATGATATTTTTAAGTCTATCATAGGATATCTGCTTCTGTCACTGAAAATTTCGCAAAAATCAGTTGAGGCTCTTCCGGTATCGTAATATAATAATTGAATGAAATGATTTTCGGAAAGGTATGGAAATAACAGTGATTTATAATAATATTCTTGAGGCAATGGGAAACACGCCGCTGATCCGTCTGGAGCGGATGACAGAGGCAGGAAGTGCACAGATTCTTGTGAAATTTGAAGGGCTTAATGTAGGCGGCTCTATTAAGACCAGGACTGCCTATAACATGATACGTGATGCAGAGGAAAAAGGACTTATTAATGAAGAAACGATTATTGTGGAACCTACCAGCGGCAATCAGGGAATCGGTCTGGCACTGGTAGGGGCAGTCCGTGGGTATAAAACCAGGATTATCATGCCTGATTCTGTCAGTGAAGAGCGGAGAAAACTGATGAAGCATTATGGTGCGGAAGTAGTTCTGGTACACGATGCAGGCAATATCGGAGAGTGTATTGAAGAATGTCTGAATACAGCTCTGAAAATGGCAGAGGAAGATCCTCGGGTTTTTGTGCCTCAGCAGTTTGAAAATCCTGCAAATCCTGCAGTGCACAGAGCCCAGACCGGAATCGAAATCCTGGAGCAGGCGGACTGTCCCATTGACGGCTTCTGTTCTGGAATCGGTACTGGCGGTACCATTACGGGAATCGGTGAAGTTCTTAAAGAGAAAAATCCTCATATAGAAATCTGGGCAGCAGAGCCAGAGCATGCGGCAATCCTTTCTGGGGGCTCCATTGGCACACATCTCCAGATGGGGATCGGGGACGGTCTGATTCCGGCAATCCTGAATACGCAAATTTATGATAATATCTGTATCGTAACAGACGAGGAAGCTATCCAGACATCCCGCGACCTGGCATCAAAGGAAGGAATTATGTGTGGAATCTCATCTGGAACCAACGTGGCGGCAGCTATGAAGCTGGCAAAAAAATTGGGTGAAGGAAAAACGGTAGTGACCATTCTTCCGGATACAGCAGAGAGATATTTCTCCACGCCTTTGTTTGAAGAATAGAAACAGACAGGGGACCGGCTAAAAAACAGTTGACAAACCTCTGAGGTAAGATATAATATGGAACAAGAAAGTCAACACGTTGAAGAGAAGAGTAGGATGTGAAAGGTCCCAGAGAGGGAGGCATATGCTGGAAGTCTCCTGTCGCAGAAGCATTTGAAAACTACCTCGGAGTGGCCCTAATCCGGTCCGGTGATTCCGTTATCATCAAATGAAGTGGTTCCGGCAGAAATGCCGGTTCAATCAGGGTGGAACCGCGAGAATATATGCCTCGTCCCTTTTGCCAAAAGGCGGAGGGAACGGGGTTTTTCTTTTTGTATAGAAATTTCGTTCCCCGGCAATAAAAAGGCAAGAAAATCAGAAAATTAACAGGAGGAATAGAATTATGAAAATTACTTTAAAAGACGGCTCTGTAAAAGAATACGCAGAAGCAAAATCTGTTATTGAAATTGCAGCAGATATCAGTGAGGGACTGGCCAGAGCTGCTACAGCAGGAGAAATCGACGGAGAGATCGTAGACCTGAGAACTCCTGTGGAAAAGGATTGTCAGTTAAATATCCTTACCTTTAATGACGATAAGGGAAAGGGCGCCTTCCGCCATACAGCTTCCCATATCATGGCCCAGGCTATTAAGAGACTGTATCCGGAGACAAAGCTGGCCATCGGTCCTTCTGTGGCAGACGGTTTTTACTATGATGTAGACAGAGAGACTCCATTTACAGCAGAAGATCTGGAAAAAATTGAAAAAGAAATGAAAAAGATCGTAAAGGAAAATCTTCCTCTTACCAGATCTGAAAAGCCAAGAAACGAAGCTATCGAATATTTTAAAGAAAAAGACGAACCCTATAAGGTAGAGCTTATCGAAGACCTGCCGGAAGATGCAGTGATCAGCTTCTATAGCCAGGGAGAGTTTACAGATCTGTGCGCAGGCCCTCACCTGATGAGCACAAAATATGTAAAAGCTTTTAAGCTCACCAGCCTGGCAGGTGCTTACTGGAGAGGAAATGAAAAGAACAAAATGCTCCAGAGAATCTACGGAACTGCTTTTCCAAAGAAAGCAGAGCTGGAAGAATATATCCATATGCTGGAGGAAGCGAAAAAACGTGACCACAGAAAGCTTGGAAAAGAATTGGGACTGTTCATGATGAGAGAAGAAGGTCCTGGATTCCCATTTTTCCTGCCTAATGGAATGGTGCTGAAGAATCAGCTTCTGGACTTCTGGCGTGAAATACACCGGAAAGCAGGATATGTAGAGATTTCTACACCAATCATGTTAAGCCGTCATCTCTGGGAGACTTCCGGACACTGGGATCACTACAAAGAAAATATGTATACTACAGTTATCGATGATGAGGATTTTGCCATTAAGCCTATGAACTGTCCGGGAGGCATCCTGGTTTATCAGTCAGAGCCACGTTCCTACCGTGACCTGCCTATCCGTATGGGAGAACTGGGAATCGTACACCGTCATGAAAAATCAGGACAGATGCACGGACTTATGCGTGTGCGCTGCTTTACCCAGGATGATGCCCATATTTTCATGACACCGGAACAGATTAAAGATGAGATCAAAGGCGTGGCAGACCTGATCGACAGTGTGTATAAGCTGTTTGGCTTTAAATATCATGTAGAGCTTTCTACCAGACCGGAAGACAGCATGGGAAGTGATGAAGACTGGGAGATGGCTACAGAGGCTCTTCAGGGAGCATTAGACGACCTGGGGCTGCCCTATGTTGTAAATGAAGGAGACGGAGCTTTCTACGGACCCAAGATCGATTTCCACCTGGAAGATTCTATTGGAAGAACCTGGCAGTGCGGAACTATCCAGCTTGACTTCCAGCTGCCGCTGCGGTTTGAACTGGAATATACAGGAGCAGATGGAGAGAAGCACAGACCCATCATGATCCACCGTGTGGTATTCGGTTCTATCGAGAGATTTATCGGTATCCTTATCGAGCACTTCGCTGGAGCTTTCCCAACCTGGTTGGCTCCGGTACAGGTGAAGGTGCTGCCCATTTCCGACAAACATCTGGAGTATGGACAGAAAGTACTGGAAAAACTGAAAGAGGCAGGAGTTCGGGCTGAAATCGATACAAGAGCAGAGAAGATCGGTTATAAGATCCGGGAAGCTCAGATGAAAAAGATTCCTTACATGCTGGTAGTGGGAGCAAAAGAGGAAGAGGAAGAAAAAGTATCTGTGAGAAGCCGTTTCCAGGGCGATGAAGGCCAGAAAGGACTGGAAGAATTTATAAAAGACATCCAGGAAGAGATTGCTTCAAAAGAAATCCGCAAGGCTGAACAGGAAGAAAAGTAATTTTCCATGTATAAGAAATAAAGAAATGGCACATATTATCTCTGATAAATCTATTTTAGGAGGTAATATGTATGCCATTATTAAGCTGTACAGCAAGAACCTGTCTGTATAACAAGAATGAATACTGTTCTAAAGGGGATATCCAGGTAGACGGACCAAACGCTCAGAGACCGGATGAAACCTGCTGCAAAAGTTTTGTAGAGAAAAAAGAAGGCGCTATGAACAGTATGGAAACAGGTACAGCCACTCAGACTATCCAGGTGGCCTGTAAAGCCTGTGAGTGTACCTACAACGATCAGGAAAAATGTGACGCTGCAAAAATCACCATTGCAGGAACAAATGCCTGCAGATGTGATGAGACTATGTGCGGAAGCTTTTACAAAAAGTAAATGATCAAGCCCCGGAAATTATTCGGATCCCTTTCGGACCAGAAAATTTCCGGGGCTACTTTACACTTTTCTAACGAGGCGGCGTCTGAGAACCTGCATTTACCTGTTCATCGACATCTTCTGCTTTTCGGGTGATCAGCTCCCGGTACTTGGTGGGAGTCATTCCCTTTGCCTTTTTAAACAGCTTGGTAAAATAGGTAAGATCCGGAATTCCGCAGAGAATAGCGATATCCTGGATAGAATCTACCTGAGTATTCAAAAGATATACTGCCCTGTCGATCCTCTTGCTGTTTACATAGGAAGTAAGGGTGGTCCCTGTCTCTTTCTTGAACATGGCGGAAAGATAGCTGCTGTTCAGAGAAAAAATAGAAGATAGATTCTTCAGTGTGAGATCAGAAGCCAGATTTAAGGCAATATAATTTAATACCTTCTGGATAATGGGAGAGAACCCCTTGGTGGAGTAGGTCTTTACTAAAAAGCAGTACTTCCGGACCATTTCCCGCCTGAGAGGATCTACTTGGGATACAGAGGTAATATTCTCAATCTTTGCTGCCATTTTACTGGACAGCTCGTCCAGATAGATAGGATGTACCTTTCCTCTCTGGGCAGCCTTGCGGAAAAGGGTGTTGCCGATGATCAGATAGTTTTTCTGATCCCGGATAGTGTCTGAGAGCCGCTGCTCCAGATCTGAGAGATAGGAAGGGCGGTACATATAGGTCTCTGCAGTTTCATAATCTCCCCGGGCAATACATTCCATGATGGCTTCTTCGTTTTCATAGCGGTTTTCCATGCTTTTGATGGTATCCAGACTTGGCTCCGGTTCCAGAGCTTCGTCAAAATGAAAATCAAAAGAACTTTGATTTTTCAGACGGCGTATCTCATATTTCCCCGGTCCATAGACCTGGTCAGCCAGACATTTTACATAGCTTCCCAGGAAGCTTTTGCTTGGAACTTTGGGCAGGGTAGAGAAATACTGCTTGATATAAGTGTGATACGTCCCTGATATTTTCAGCTTTTCGCAAAGCTCCATGAGATCTCCCACCACAGAAGGCTCAAAGATAAAAGGACCGGCCAGAAAAAGCTGTGAGGGATTCAGGGGAAGTATCAGATAACAGCAGGTAAATAAATCCTCGCCGAAGATGATCTCCACTTTATCGCCAAAAAGATTATCGAAATCCAGAAAGGTATCCTTTAAAATATTGCTGGGATCTTTCACAAGAGTTTTTCTCAGCCCCAGGTCGAACTGGTCATCCCATTGGAAGGGAAGAGTAAGCGTATGTGCAGGAATCCGTAATTCGCTGAACAGTTTCCTCGTAAAATCTATAAGAACATTATCCATAAACATATCTCCACTGGTAATATTTTTATTTATTATAGTATAATTTTTATGCAATTTCAACCCACACAAAAATTGTACCGAAAAACATAAAAAAAGTCTTAACGTTTTTATAGAAAATTAATATATAATGAATACTAACGACTTACATATGTAATGTAGAAGGAGGTAATTTTTAATGAGTAACACTACGAACAAAGTCCAGCCTTTCGGTATGAGGGACAAACTCGGTTACATGTTCGGTGATTTTGGTAATGACTTTACCTTCATCCTCTCATCAACGTTTCTGATGAAATTTTACACAGACGTTATGGGTGTGAGCCCCGTCATCGTTGGTATGATGATGATGGTGGCCAGATTTGTGGATGCCTTTACCGATGTAACCATGGGACAGATCGCTGACCGCAGCCGTCCTACGGCAAAAGGAAAATTCCTTCCCTGGATCAAGAGAATGTGCGGACCTGTGGCCTTGGCATCTTTCCTGATGTATGCAGTATGGTTTAAGGATATGCCTATGGCGTTCAAGATCGTATGGATGTTTGCAACCTACTTGCTATGGGGAAGTATCTGCTACACAGGAATCAACATTCCTTACGGTTCCATGGCATCTGCAATTTCCGCTGAAGCAAAAGATCGTTCAGAGTTGTCCAGCTGGAGAACTATTGGCGCAACTTTAGCAAGTATGTTCATCGGTGTTGTTCTTCCTATGATCGTTTACTATGAAGATGCAGAAGGACATACTTTGATTTCCGGTACAAATATGGCAATCGCAGGAGCAATCTGCTCTGTTTGTGCTGTTATCTGCTATCTGATCTGCTATAATCTGACTACAGAGCGTGTAAAGATTGAGAAAAAAGAAGAAAAGTTCAGCCTTATCCATCTGCTGAAAACATTGATTTCCAGCCGTGCTCTGATCGGTATTGTACTGGCAGCTTTGCTTCTCCTTCTGTCACAGCTTACATTAGGCAGTATGGGACAGTACATCTTCCCGAACTACTTTGGAAGTAAAGAGGGTGTATCAATTTCTGGCTTCTGTGCAAACATCCTGGTTATTGTACTGGCCTTTATTGTACCGACTCTGGCAGCTAAAGTTGGTAAGAAAGAATTATCTGCTTTCGGCGGGATTTTAGGAGCAGTGGTATTTTTCATTGCTTTTATTCTCCATACAGATAACCTGTATCTGTTTATCGCCCTTTATACCATTGGATATCTGGGAATCGGTTTCTTCAATGTAAACTGCTGGGCTATGATCACAGACGTAATTGATGATGCAGAGGTGAGAGAGGGAGAAAGATCTGACGGTACTTTCTATTCCGTGTATTCCTTTGCACGTAAAATGGGACAGGCTGCTTCTTCAGGACTTTCAGGAGCTCTTCTGGGTATTGTAGGATATACAGAGGCAACAGCCTTTGATCCAGATGTTTTAAACGGAATTTATGATATTTCTTGTCTGGTTCCTGCAGCAGGCTTCCTGCTGATGGCTCTTGCCCTGATCTTTGTATATCCGCTGGGCAAGAAGAAAGTTGACAGCAATATCGCAGTGCTGAAAGCAAAAAGAGAAGGAAAGAAATAAGAAAATATAATTTAAATAAGCAGTAAGTGTACAGTGCCGGCAGGGGAAACTTTACCGGCACTGTTTCTTAATTAAGCGGTGAAATGGGAATAAAAATTACAGAGCTGTGCTCTGAGAAAAAGGAGGAATTTTATGTTATACCCAATTTTAACACCATCCAGATTATTAAGCGACTTAAGCGGCGTATGGGACTTCAAGCTGGACAATGGAGAAGGCTTTGACCAGGAGTGGTACAAGGCTCCCCTGGAAGATCCTATGACTATGCCGGTGCCGGCTTCCTATAATGACCTGAAGGAAGGCATTGACTTCAGAGATCATTACGGCTGGGTATTCTATCAGAGGAAGATTTCCATGCCTTCCTTTGTGAAGACCCAGAGAGTCATGCTCCGGTGTGCGGCAGTTACCCACTATGCAAAAATTTATTTGAACGGAGAACTGATCTGCGAGCATAAGGGCGGCTTCCTTCCTTTTGAAGTGGAGATTACAGAAAAGCTTCAGGACGGAGACAACCTTCTGACCATTGCCGTAAATAATGTGATCGACTATACCACCCTTCCTATCGGAGGAAAATCCAATATGATGAACGGCAT
This sequence comes from Blautia sp. An81, assembly GCF_002161285.1. Lineage (GTDB taxonomy): Bacteria > Bacillota > Clostridia > Lachnospirales > Lachnospiraceae > Blautia > Blautia ornithocaccae. Next base: position 153,276 of record NZ_NFHH01000004.1, read on the forward strand.
GGGAGGCTTCGGCTCTTCCAGCTCTGCAAAACCACAGAACAATCCCAACTTCGACTTCTTCAACTACTGTGGAATTACAAGACCTGTAAAAATCTATACGACACCAAAGGACTACATTGAAGATATTACTCTGGTTCCTGAGGTGAGCGGAACTACTGCCAGAGTTTCCTACAAGGTAGATACTGTGGGAACAGGAGACTGCAAAGTAGAAGTTTTTGATAAAGAAGGAAATCTGGTAGCGCAGGGTCAGGGAACCCAGGGCGTTCTGGAAATTGAAAATGTGCATCTGTGGCAGCCTCTGAAAGCATATCTCTATGATGTGAAAGTGACCTTCGGGGAAGACGTTTACACACTGCCTTACGGTGTAAGAACAGTAAGAGTAGAGGGGACCAAGTTCCTGATCAATGAGAGACCGTTCTATTTCAAAGGCTATGGAAGACATGAAGATACCTTCCCTAACGGAAGAGGCATGAACCTGCCGATGAACACCAAGGATATGTCTTTGATGAAATGGCAGGGAGCCAACAGCTTCCGTACCAGCCATTATCCATACAGCGAGGAAATGATGCGTCTCTGCGACGAAGAAGGCTTTGTAGTCATTGACGAGACCACGGCTGTAGGCGTAAACCTGGATTTCGGCGGCGGCGCAAACTTCAACGGACAGAAAGTCAGCACCTTTGATAAAGAACATGGTGTACAGACCCAGGAACACCACAAAGACGTGATCCGTGACCTGATCTCCAGAGATAAGAACCATGCCTGTGTGGTTATGTGGAGTATTGCCAATGAGCCAGATTCCTACAGTGAAGGTGCTTATGACTACTTCGCACCTCTTTATGAGCTGGCAAGAGAGCTGGATCCTCAGAAACGTCCCTGCACATTGATCAGTGTACAGATGGCGCCTCCTGAAAAAGACTGCTCTGCAAAACTCAGCGATGTGATCTGCCTGAACCGCTACTATGGATGGTACTTTGGCGGCCCGGATCTGGAACTGCCGGAACAGGCCCTCAGAAAAGAATTAGACTACTGGAAGACCATCGGAAAACCAGTGGTATTTACCGAGTACGGTGCAGATACAGTTATGGGTATGCATGATACCACACCGGTCATGTATACAGAGGAATTCCAGGTAGAATACTACAAGATGAACAACAAAGTTTTCGATGACTATGATTTTGTAGTAGGCGAGCAGGTATGGAACTTTGCAGACTTCGCTACCAGCCAGAGCCTGCTGAGAGTCCAGGGAAATAAGAAGGGAATCTTTACCAGAGACAGAAAGCCGAAATTAGTGGCTCATTACTTCAGAGACAGATGGCATAAGATCCCGGACTTTGAATACAAAAAATAAAAATTGAGAGACTGCCCTATCGGTATTGGGCCGGTAGGGCAGTCTTTTACTGTTTTATCAGAGGAATATTGTAAGGCGGAACTCTTTCTCAGTGTAAGAGATGTCCAGGGTTCCGCCGTTTTTTTCTATAATTTCCTGAACGGAGGCGATTCCCAGGCCGTGGGAGTGGGGATCTTCTTTGTCTGTGAGGAAACGTCCTTTTCTTTTCTGTACCTCATTTTCCTTTGTGTTTACAATCTCATAGCTGAAGTATCCCTCTTTTGTATAGCGGGCTTTAGCGGAAATCTTCCGCTGTTGTCCGGAGGGGATCTTGCTGCAGGCTTCTATGGCGTTGTCTAAAGTGTTAGCAAAGACGGAACACAGGGTAATATCATCCAGTTTTGTAAAACCGTCAATGCTGATGCTGAAAAAGCAGTCAATGTTTTGCTCAGAAGCCTGGTTATACTTTGCATTCAGAAGAGCGTTTACAACACTGTTTTTACAAAATGGACGGTTTCCCGTCTCTATGTATCCCATAAGTTTTTCCAGGTATTCCAGAGCTTCTTTTATATTTCTGTCTTTTAACAGACTGTCCACTACAGCAAAATGACTGTTCATATCATGGCGGAGCCGTCGTATCTGAAGCTGGTTTTTCTCCAGCTCCTCGTAATAGTCTTTTTGAAGCCGGAGATTTTTCCGCTCCATGTCTGCCTGGATGGTATCTGCCAGATAAGAGGCCAGATAAATACTGGTAAAGTTGGTGGCGATACAGGCCAGCATACAGGGATAAGCCGCAGGGGCCAGGTTGGGGGTAAAGCAGACCAGACTGACTACTGCTGTAAGAGAAGCCAGGCAGATCAGGCTGAGAAACAGCCAGGAACGCCGGTCCAGAAGCTGGCGGGCTTTCAGAAGCCTTCGGTTCATGGACCGGTAAAAAACAAACCAGAAGAGCAGGGGTACAATTTCCGCCAGATTGGAGAACAGCAGATTGGTAAATCCCATTCCGCCCCAAAAAGTAAAGAAAATCCAGGTCCCGATATTATTCAGGAGAAAATTCAGAGCTGTGGCAATGGGATAGAGGATCATTACAGCAGAAATCTTCAAATACCAGGGTCCTTCAAAGAAAAAGGTAGTCCCAAAGAAAAGGCATAATACAACCAGGATATTAACCGGGTCCTGGGCGAAAATAACTACAGAGGACACCAGGGTACAGAGCATCCAGGCTAGGATCTGTAAAAACCTGGGCTCTCTGGGCTTCAGAAGACAGGATACGGTTTTAAAGAAGAAATATCCCTGTACAAAATTACAGGAAGTTCCGATAAGGCTGATGAGATTTTCCATAGGATCCCTGCTTTCCAATTTAAGAGTGAAGAAGTTTTCTGGCAAAGGCTGCGGCCAGTTCCTGGCGGCAGGCCCTGCTTACAGGAAGCTGCTCTTCGCCGCACAGGCAGAAGGTGTTTCCGATCCTGGAAACATGGCTCAGGTTTACCAGGTAGCGGTTATGTATGCGGATAAAGCCTGTTGGGAGTTCTGCCTCAATATCTGAGAGCCTGGCATAAAATACTTCCTGGCCTTTTACGGTGACTGCAGTTACCTTTTTCCGGTCACTTTTAAAATAGAGGATTTCCTTTAAAGGAAGGCGAAGAAGCTGGCCTTTCTGCTTTATATAATAAAATTGCTCTTCCATCCTGCGGCTTTCCTCTACGGCCAGTCCCAGAATTTCCCGGATTTTGTCTTCCCGGTAAGGCTTCAGTATATAGCGGAAGGCCCGGACCTCATAGCCCTGAAAGACAAAGTCCGGATAAGCGGTGATGAAGATAATTACAATATGGGGAGAAATCTTCCGAAGCTGGGTGGCCGTATCTATGCCGTTTAAACCTTTCATTTTGATATCCAGAAAAAGGATATCCCCGTCTTCCTCTTCTAATCCTTCCAGCAGAGCGTTTCCGGAGTCAAATTCCCGGATCCTGCAGGGGATTCCCTGCAGCTGCAGTTCGGTTTTTATTATTTTAGAAAGAGACTTCCGCAGCTCTTTTTCGTCATCACAGATACAGATTTCCATGATTTTTGCAGCTCCTTTTGACTGTGATAGTTTGATCTGTGACAGCGTCTTTCTTCCTGACGGACAGGCCTGAAAGCCGATATCAATAATATTATATAGGGTTTTCTGAAAATTTGCCAGCAAGAGGGATGATTTTGCCGAACTTTCCCAAAATTCTGTCAAACTTACCTATTTCCTGAATATCCCTTTCAGGAGAGAAAAATTATAATAATGATTGCCTAAAATTTATACACAGAAATGGGGAGGTAGACCAGATGTTAAAAGTTGAAAATTTGAGAAAAACCTATAAGACAGGGAACAATTCCTACCTGGTATTGAAAGATTTGTCTTTTCAGGTGAAGAAAGGAGAATTTGTGGCGGTTATGGGGCCAAGCGGTTCGGGAAAGACGACTCTTTTAAATTGTATTTCCTGTTTTATCCCTCATGACCAGGGAAAAATCCTGTTAAATGGGAAGGATCTGTCAGGCCTTGGACAGAAAGAGCTTGCAAAAGTCCGGAATCAGCACCTGGGTTTTGTATTCCAGGATTTTATGCTCCTGGACGGACTGACGGTTTTTGAAAATATTTGTCTTCCTCAGGTCATAGCAGGAAAGCCGGTGGGAAAGATGGAAGAGAAAGCCCGGAAGTTCTGCAAGGCCTTTGGAATCGAGAAGATACAGGAAAAATATCCCGCAGAGATTTCAGGAGGAGAGAAACAGCGTACAGCAGTGGCCAGATCTATGATGAATTCTCCTTATATTTTGCTGGCGGACGAGCCTACAGGAAACCTGGACAGCAGATCCTGCAAAGCAGTCATTGATGCTTTTCTTCAGGCAAAAGAACAGCTTGAGGCTACTGTTTTCATGGTGACTCATGACAGCTACGCAGCTTCTTTCTGTGACCGTGTCATCGTGCTCCGGGACGGTGCCGTACATACAGAACTGACCCGCCGGGGTTCCAGAAGAGAATTTATGGATGAACTGCTGGATGTACTCCGGGAACTGGGAGGTGACAGGGATGACCAGGAATAAGATTTTTGCCAAACTCCGGAGAAAGAATAAAGGGCAGTATGGGATCCTTGCCTTTTGCATCTTCCTCTCTGTGCTGCTGCTTACAGCCTTTGCCCTGATGTATTTCGGACCTACGGTACAGGAATTTCTTCCTGAGGGCGGAGATACACGAAAACTGGCTATTCTGCTTTTAGGAGCTACGGCGGTAGGATGTGCTATTTTCACCCTCTATGCTTCCATACTCTTTTTTCGGTATAAAAGCAGAGAATACGGTATTTTTCTGGCTCTGGGAGAGCAGAAGAAGACCCTGGGGACTATGCTCTTTAAAGAACTGGCTCTGCTTACAGGGGCGGCTGCAGCCCTGGGATTACTGGGAGCCATACCTCTGTCCTGGCTGATCTGGAAGCTTTTTGAATCCTTTCTGGTTTCTACAGAGGAAATGGAATATCACTTTGGAATAGGCGGACTTCTGGTGGGGCTGGTCTTTGCCATTATACTGGCTATTCTTTTAGGAGCTGCCGGAAGGAAATTTGTAAAAAAGACCAATGTTATGGATATCCTGCGGACCCAGCACCAGCCGGAAATGGTGAAGAAGATTCCTGCCTGGACATTTGGGGCCGGCATGGGGATGATACTGGGAGGGCTTCTTCTGGCTATGGGGCTGCCCAGGATCTTTGTCCATGTCTTTCATGTAGGTCCCCCTTCTGTTCTGAACCTTTTTTATTTTCTGGCAGTGGCAGGCATCTATCTGGTGCTGCTCAGTATAGTAGGGCAGAACCGGAAAGGAAAAAATAGAAAGAAGTATTACAAAAATCTGGTGTCTGTAAGCCTTATGCGGTTTTCCGCCAAATCTACCACACGGAATATGTGCGTGGTCGTCCTTCTGCTGTTTGCAGGAATTTTTGCTGTCTATTATGGGCTCCTGTATTCCGACAGTGCCGGATATATTGATAACGGGACTACCAGAGACTTTGTTCTCCACTATCCGGCTCAGGAGAAACAGGTGACGAAAGAGGAGATCCGGAAGCTGGCAGGAGAGTATTCTGTGGAAATCCAGGATTACACAGAGGGGGAAGGAGCCAATCTGGTGATCACCTATAAAATGACAGATTATACAGAGGACAATGAATATGTGACGGTTACCAGAGAAAAAGGAAAAACGGCTCTTTTTTTCTCCGGAAAAACCTATCAGCAGCTTACGGGAGAAGACCCTGGGGTGGCTCCCGGAACCTATAAGACCATAACGGAGGCAGGGCATCAGGATAATATCTGGGATTTTACAGACGGTCTGTCAGAAGTTTCCAATCCGGACATAGGGACAGAGACTGGCCTGACTTTTGGAGGAACACTGGAATATAACAGTCTGTCAGATATGTCTGAGCCTTTTGCTTATGTGCTCAATGATAAAGATTATGAGACTCTGACAGAAGGTATCGGACAGGAGTGGATGGAGCATCTGGTCTTTTTTGACGCTGCCGACCCGGAAGCCTCTTATCCTTTTACCAGAGCTTTGTATGAGGAATATGTGAGCCGGGCTACAGACCTTTCTGCTCATATGGGAAATTATGACCGGTGGGAAGAGCTTCAGGCCAAAGCCAATGGGGAAGAATATATGTATGGGGATAAGGTTGAGATGAACCCGGAGGATACCCAGCTTCTTGTAAACTGGAGATACGGGCCGCAGTTTCAGATTCTGAACAGCCAGGAATGGATGCAGTTTGTTGGGGTCTATGTGATGCTCTGCCTGTACATTTTCATCATCACCCTTTCCACAGTGGCTATTATGACTTATGTAAGAGGTGTCTCTGTGGCTGCGGACAACCGGGAAGTTTTTGTAAGTCTGGAGCGGCTGGGGGCAGACAGTGAGTATCGGAAGAAAGTTTTAAAAGCTCAGCTCAGGAAAATTTTTATTTACCCGACAGTTCTGGGCTGTGGGGTAGGATTGCTTTTCAGCATAGGAATGAACTATATGAATGACGGAAGACTAACCGCTGCTGAGCTTCGGAGTCTGATGATAGTTCTGGGAATCAGTCTTCTTATCTTTCTGTTTCTGTGGGCCGTTTACCAGGCAGCCAGGAGAAAGGGAGAAAAAATCCTGGGAATCTTCAGGGAAAAGCAGAGATAGGTTGTGGAAAAAATAGAAAAGTAAGAATATTTGCTTGGATAGGTATTTTTTGAAAAATATTCATATCTTTTTATATACAAAAAATGTATTTTTCAGTATAATCTTTGTGGTGAAAATATAAGGCTTAACAAAGAATAAGCTGAAAAAGAGAGGAAAAAGAGATGAGATTTTCAGAAACAGAAAAGAGACAACTGATCATTTTTGCAGCACTGGCCTATGGGATCACTTATGTCCTGGGACTGCTGATGTGGTATGGAAACAGCACAGGAGCAGATCTGAGTGTATTTCCCAACGCCCAGATGCTTTATCCGGCGGCGGGAGTTATGATGGCTTATCTGCTTACCAGGAAAGGAGACCAGAAGGTGCCCAGGATTTTTTATGTGACCTTCCTTGTGATTACAGTCCTGATGATCCTGTGTGCCCTGGGTTCTGTATTTCTGCCTCAGAGTATACAGGCAGGACAGATGGAAATGTCAGTATGGATGGTGCTTGTACAGGTGGTATTGATCCTGGGAAGCATTGTATTTTGGATCACCCTTCTGGTCTCGGGAAAAGAGAGGCGGGAAGCCTGCGGTCTGCGGTGGAGGAACTGGAAAAAGTCGGTTTTGTGTATGCTTTTGTTTTTTTTGCTTTACAGCCTCCGTATGGGGATTTCCAGTGCTCTGGGAGGACAGATGGGAGAATTTATCCAGCTGTGGGCTTTGCCTTCTACCTGGTTCTATCTGGTTACATTGGTCCTGAATTTCTTCCTGGTAGTAGTGGCCTTCTTCGGAGAGGAATACGGATGGCGGTATTATCTCCAGCCTCTCCTGCAGAAAAGATTCGGACTGAGAAAGGGCGTACTGCTTTTAGGGGTGATATGGGGACTGTGGCACCTGCCGCTGGATTTCTTCTATTACACCACGCCGGATATGGGCGTGATCTATGTGGCGTCCCAGATCGTTACCTGCGTCTTTATAGGAATCTTCCTGGCTTATGTCTATATGAAGACCAGGAACATCTGGGTAGCCGTGGCTGTCCACTATATGAATAACAATCTGATCCCTATGTTTGTTGGAAATTATTCTGCAGATGTACTCCAGGGACAGACCATTGCCTGGGGGGACGTACTGGCTTCTCTGATTCTGAACCTGGTAATCTTTGGATGGTTTATCTTCCTGAAGCCATTTCGGGAGAAAAAAGAAGCCTGAGAAGATCTCCTGGCCATAGATAACACAGAAAAAAGGACTCTTTTTGGAACTGTCGTAAAACATATGTCAGAAATATTTATACATTTTATGCGAATTTGTCGAGCATAGCTTTGAGACCATAGGCTCAAAGGGTTGCAGACTGAGCAAGAAAATGTATAAATATTTTCGATTTTGATTTTCGACAGCTCCAGAAGAGTCCTTTTTAGTTTCCTAAGGCGGTGAGCCAGGGGATGTTATACAACGATCCAGCCCATTGTTTCAGAAATCGCAAAGATCAGGATCAGGGCCAGGAAAATGGGAGCGATCCATTTCAGCATGATCCGGTAGAACTTTTTAATCTTGAAGGGACCGTTAAGTTCCACTTCATCCTCAATAACCTTGGGTCCGATAAAATGCCCCACGCAGATACAGGTGAGAATAGCCACAATAGGCATGAGCACACTGTTGCTGATGAAGTCAAAGAAATCCAGCAGTCCCAGTCCCAGAAGCTGGATAAAGCTCAGAGGTCCGAAGCCCAGAGAGACGATGGTTCCCAGTATCAGGACATAGATGGTGATCAATATCGTGGATTTTTTTCTGCCCCATCCGGTCTTATCCCGCAGAATGGAAACCGCAGTCTCCATCAGGGAGATAGAAGAAGTCAGGGCTGCGAAAAGCACCAGCAGGAAGAACACTGCTCCGATCACTCCCCCAAGGGCCATATCGTTGAAGACCTTCGGCAGAGTAATAAACATCAGGGAAGGTCCTTTGCTGAGGGCAGCTTCATCTCCTCCTGAGAAAACAAAGACCGAAGGCACGATCATCAGACCTGCCAGGAAGGCAACTACAGTGTCAAAGACTTCAATCTGCCGCACAGAAGCTTCCAGACTGCTTTCTTTTTTCATATAAGAGCCGTAAGTGATCATAATTCCCATAGCCAGAGACATAGAATAGAATAGCTGCCCCATGGCCGCCAGTACAGTGGTAGCGGAAAATTTGGAAAAGTCGGGGAAGAAGTAATATTTTACACCTTCCATAGCGCCAGGCCGTGTAACACAGTAAATGCTGATGCCTACGATCATGACGATCAGCAGGGGCATCATAAAGCGGCTGGCTTTCTCAATTCCTTTTTCAACGCCCATGATCACTACAATGGCGGTGAGAAGAACATAAATGCAGAACCATACTACCGGGGAAACCGTCTGGCTGGTAAAAGCGGCAAAGTATTCGTCCCCGGAGGCAAGTCCGCCGTCTCCGGTAAGGAAGGTGACAAAGTATTTGATCACCCAGCCTCCGATAACACAGTAATAAGGGGTGATGATAAAAGGTACGGCGCAGGCCAGATAGCCTACGAAACCGAAACGCTTATCCAGTGACTGGAAAGCGCCGATGGCGCTGAGTCTGGTCTTTCTGCCGATGGCGATTTCTGTGACCATCAGTGTGAAGCCGAAGGTCACTGCCAGGATCAGGTAGACCAGCAGAAAAATACCCCCTCCGTATTTTGCAGCCAGGTAAGGGAAACGCCAGATGTTTCCAAGGCCCACAGCCGAACCTGCAGCAGCCAGAACAAAGCCCATCTTGTTTGTAAAAGATCCTCTTTTTTGTTCCATATTTTTCTCCTTTGTATTGTGTGTAAGGTATGTAGGCATAATTATGCCATTTCTTATAAGAAAAAACAAGGGATTTTTTATACAAAAAAGCTTGACTTTGTGTTTTAGCTATGCTATATTACAAAAGTCTGAAGAAGAAAAAGAAAGCAGAGTATCCACTCTCACCTTAGCACAAATGGGTGACTAACGGTTTATAGAATGCAGTGAAGCGCACAGCGTTTTCATATGGAGATATCAGGTGGATAGTGTCTTTTGCTATCCGCTTTTCTTTTGCTCTGTAGATTCTTATTCATGACCATGAAAGCCGGAAGGCTTACGTGTTCTTTTCTTAAAGGAAATGGCCAAGGGGGCCCAAGAGTGTTTTATCAATATTATGGAGGTGCACGACTATTAGCGATTTAATGATCAACGAACAAATCAGAGACAAAGAAGTACGTCTTATTGGAGCGGATGGACAGCAGCTGGGAATCATGTCCGCAAGAGAAGCCCAGAAACATGCAGTGGAAGCCGGACTGGATCTGGTAAAGATTGCTCCCACAGCGAAGCCGCCGGTTTGTAAAATTATTGACTATGGCAAGTATAAGTACGAATTAGCCAGAAAAGAGAAGGAAGCTAAGAAGAAACAGAAAACCATAGAAATCAAAGAAGTGCGTTTATCCCCTAATATTGAGGAAAACGATTTGAAGACCAAGGTCAACAACGCCAGAAAATTCCTGCAGAAAGGAAACAAAGTGAAGGTGACTCTGCGTTTCCGGGGAAGGGAAATGGCACATATGCAGAGCAGCAAGCACATCTTAGATGAGTTTGCGCAGATTCTGTCCGACATTGCGGTGATCGAAAAGGCGCCTAAGGTGGAAGGCAGAAGCATGACTATGTTTTTGACAGAAAAACGTTAATAAGAAAAAGAGTTTAAGGAGGACATAAACATGCCAAAAATGAAAACTACCAAAGCTGCTGCAAAGCGCTTCAAAACAACAGGAACAGGTAAATTAAAAAGAAATAAAGCTTACAAGAGCCATATCTTAACAAAGAAATCTCAGAAGAGAAAAAGAAATCTCAGAAAAGCAACTATCACAGATGCAACAAATGTAAAGAGCATGAAGAAAATCCTGCCTTACATGTAATCTGGACAGTCGGCAAAGTTTCATTGAAAAAAGATTATCTTTAATATAGGAGGAAATTAAGAATGGCAAGAATTAAAGGCGGATTAAACGCTAAGAAGAAACATAACAGAGTATTAAAAATGGCTAAGGGCTACAGAGGAGCCCGTTCCAAACAGTATAGAGTAGCAAAACAGTCTGTAATGAGAGCTCTGGCAAGCTCCTATGCAGGAAGAAAACAGAGAAAACGTCAGTTCAGACAGCTTTGGATCGCTCGTATCAATGCTGCTGCAAGAATGAACGGTTTATCCTACAGCAAATTCATGCACGGCTTAAAGCTGGCGAACGTTGACCTGAACAGAAAAGTTCTGGCTGACATGGCTATCAACGATGCAGAGGGATTCGCAACTCTGGCAGAACTGGCAAAGAGCAAATTAGCTTAATAGATTTTTCAAGGGGTTGTTGCATTAGTCATATTTTCGATTTCGACTAATGCGATAGCCCCTTTTCGTATTTGACAAATTAGGGCATTTTGACTATAATATACTTAACAAGGGAGCCGGAAGGTGACTGCACTTCACCCGACCCGGCGTAATTTAAGATTTAGCTATAAGAGATAGCCGTTCCTAAACTTTGACGAGAGCAGGACGGCTATTTCTTATGGGTATAATTAAGAATGGCGATAATCAATAAAGCAGCGTTTACGATTAGACTCAATTCTTCATATGTACTCATAATAATCACCACCCTCCGTAAGGTCTCGGATTGGGTGAGAGCACGTCCCCCAGCTCCCTGGGTAAATATACGATCTTATCTTGAATACAGTATAAATATCTTTTTCCAGCAAGTCAATAACACCGTCTAGGAAGAATATCTATTCCCATCTATCCTAAATTTCATAAAAACTTAAAATCCCGTGTAAAAACCGCAGATGTCCGCATACTAATTTTGGCAGCTATTCAGTTCAGATTTTAGAAAGTTAATCTTGCGAAATTAACTCCAGTATGTTATGCTATTCGGGCATGTCAATTTATTAACAAACCTTTAATGGAGGAAAACAAAATATGCACAGAAATGAGACAAAAGGATTTCCGGGGGGGATTCATCCCACAGACGGTTACGATAAGTCTCTGACTATGGACATTCCGGTGCGGGAATACTGGCCGGAAACAGTGACGATTCTGGCAGAACAGTCTTTTCGCGCCCTCTGCGGCCTGAAGGTCAGGCCTTTGGACCATGTGCAGGAAGGAGAGCGGATCGGGGATCCGGAAGCCTTTATGGCGGCCCCTCTTCATGCCAGCGTCACCGGAGAAGTGATAGGGATCAAAGAGGCAGAGAATCAGGGGAGGGCTGTGACGGCCTGTGTGATCCGGCGGCTGGAAGACCCAAAGAGAGAGACCATGTCTTATGAAAAAGAGGGCGTCTCCCTGTCTGAAGTTGATTCGGAGAAGATTTTGGAAGGGCTTCGGGAAGGCGGACTTACCGGCATGGGAGGCGCAGGCTTTCCTGCATTCCGAAAATACGAAACGGATAAGCAGATAGATACTTTGCTGATCAATGGTGCGGAGTGCGAGCCTTTTTTGACCTGTGATTATCGTCTGATGCTTGAACAGGGACCTGCTCTGCTTAACGGTGTCCGGCTTCTTCTGAAAGCTTCCGGCGCTGGCAAGGCTTATGTATGTATTGAAGATAATAAGCCGGAGGCCATTGAGAATCTTCGGAAGATTTTGGAAAAGATGAGAGAGCAGGGGATTTTAGACCAGGGAGAAGAACTGGAAATAAAAGCTCTTCCTACAAAGTATCCCCAGGGCGGTGAGCGCCAGCTGATACAGAGTGTTTTAGGGAGAGAAGTTCCTATGGGAGGGCTGCCTGCCGATGCAGGAGTGATTGTTTCCAATGTGGGAACTGCCAAAGCCGCAGCAGATATGGTTCTGGGGAACAGACCCCTGACGTCCAGGATCGTTACGGTAACAGGCTGTGTGAAAAATCCGGGGAATTTCCTGGTTCCTATAGGCACTTCCGCCAAAGAACTGGTGGAACTATGCGGAGGAGTCACCACAGAAAAGAATCGGATCATTGGGGGAGGCCCTATGACAGGTCCCTGTGTGGCTTCCGACTGGAAGGGGGAAGAAGAGCTGTTTTACATTACCAAGAGCACTTCCGGTATCCTGGTCCTTCCGGACAGTCATTACGAAGAGCAGCCCTGTATCCGCTGCGAGGCCTGCAAAAATGTCTGCCCTGCAGGGCTTACTCCCTACCAGATTGATTTTGCCTTTTTAAAGGAGGACTATGATCTGTGCCAGAAGCTCTATGCCAGCGAGTGTATCGCCTGCGGCTGCTGTTCCTACATCTGTCCGGCCAAAAGAGAACTGACTCTTCGGAACAGACTGGCGCGAGATTTAGTGAAGCAGCGAATGAGAGAAAAGGCGGTGAAGAAATCATGAGTCCCACAAAAGTGATAAACGGTCCTCATCTGAGGACTGCCCAGACCACCAGGAACATCATGCTCCATGTTTCTATTTCCCTGGTTCCTGCTCTTCTGGGAGCAGTGTATTATTTTGGAATCCGGGCCCTTTATCTGACTGCTTTTTCTGTAGCAGTATGTGTACTGACGGAATTTCTGTGGCAGAAGATAACCAAAAAGCAGGTAACAGCAGGAGACTTCAGTGCGGTAGTTACCGGAATGCTCCTGGCCTTTAATATGCCTGTGACAGTGCCTGTCTGGGTACTTGGAGCGGCTGCTGTCTTCAGCATTCTGATCGTAAAGCAGATGTTCGGAGGCATTGGAAGTAATTTTGCCAATCCGGCCCTTATGGGAAGACTGATGGTCATGGTCTTATGGCCGGGGACAGTTATGGGATATACAGCTCCCAGAACACTGGCAGCAGACGCTGTTTCCCAGGCTACAGTTCTTGGTACGGTAAAAGCAGGAGGAGGGACGGGATATTCCTATCTTCAGATGTTTCTGGGAGAAGTTCCCGGCGCTATGGGAGAGACCAGCAAGCTTCTTCTCCTGGCAGGATTTGCCTATATGTGTTACATGGGGGTGGTGAATGCAGAGGCTGCCCTTACCTATATTGCTACAGTGACAGTCCTTACCTTTATTTTCGGTCCCAGCGGTCTTTTTACCGGAGACATTCTGGCCAACCTTTTTGGCGGCGGACTGATCATGGGAGGCTGCTATATGCTGACAGATTATGTCTTTGTATCCAGAAGAGGAAAACTTCTGTATGCTCTGGCAGCAGGTATCATTACGGCTGCCATCCGTATTTTCAGCACATATCCGGAGGGAATCTGCTTCGGGATCCTGACGGCTAACTGCCTGGCAGGAATTCTTGCCCTGCTTTACCGGCAGCAGGTATATGGAACAAAGAAAAAGGTGATTTAAAGGAGACGAATATGAAAAATAAAAATGTCAGAGGAATTCTTGCGTTGATCATCGTAACTGCTCTGTCCTTTGGAGTGATCGCAGGCTCTAAAGCTTTGGCAAAAGACCAGAGTGCGGACCAGGGACAGGACAAGGCCCAGATAACAGAGGAACTGGATGTGACAGAGACCGAAAATATCCAGTCAGCTGCCAGGACAGAGGATGGCTATCTGGTAACTGTGACAGAAGCCGGATACGGCGGCGATATTGTTCTGGAGGTATCCTTTGGGGAAGATAAGGCTACTGTGACAAATGTGGCAGTGACAGAACAGAATGAGACAGAAGGCGTTGGCTCCAAGATTACAGAAGAGGAATTTTTGAGTCAGTTTGCAGGGGCAAAGGCTCCGGTTTATCTGCCAGGTATGACACTGGAAGAAGATGCTGCCTCTGTTCAGGCGGAAGACCTGGAACTTCAGGACGGAACCTATGAGGCAAAAGCAGAGGCTCCTGACAATAATGGCTATACTGACCAGATGACGATGACTGTGTCTGAGGGAAAGATCACAGAGGCTGTATGGGATGCTGTAGACGGAGACGGAAATAAGAAAAGCGAGCTTTCTGAAAACGGTCAGTATGTTATGACCGAGGACGGACCTACCTGGGCGGAACAGTCCAAGGCTTTAGGGGAAGCGCTGGTTGAAAATCAGTCCCTGGCCTTTCTGACTATGGATAATCAGGGAAAAACAGATGCAGTATCCGGCGTGAGCATTTCTGTAGGGGGATTTGCCAAGCTGGCTCAGCAGTGTATCGACCAGGCATCCGGAAAAGCAGTCCTGGTGTTACAGGATGGAACCTATGAGGCTAAGACAGAAACTCCTGACAGCAATGGATACACGGATCAGGTGACCATTACAGTTGCTGACGGAAAGATTACAGAAGCTGTATGGGAATCTGTAGATGCAGATGGAAACAAGAAAAGTGAGCTTTCTGAAAATGGCCAGTATGTGATGACCGAAGACGGACCTACCTGGGCAGAACAGTCCAAGGCTTTAGGGGCAGCACTGGTAGAAAATCAGAATCTGGATTTTCTGACTACAGACAATCAGGGAAAGACAGATGCGGTGTCTGGCGTAAGCATTTCTGTAGGCGGATTTGTGAAACTGGCTCAGCAGTGTATTGACCAGGCTGGGGGAATGGAAAGCCAGGGAGGATCCGAAGGCCCACAGGAAGGAACAGAGGTAGATGGAGTATCCGGCGCCACCATTTCCTCCACAGCGGCTGTGAAAGGCATCAATGCAGCTTATGAATTTTTACAGACCATAGATTAAAGAAACGGGGGAACAGACATGAAATTAAAATATCCGGCAGAAGCCTTTGCTCTGGGTATTGTGCTTTTTTCCCGGAATATGAAGGAGGCCTTTGCAGGGGGAGTACTGGTGCTCCTGGCTGTGGTTTTCGCTGAATTTCTGAAGAATCTTTTAGAAAACTGGATACCTGTCTGGAGCCTCAGACTGTGTGTACTGATGGGCACAGGAGCTGTTACCGCCAGTGCTTTCCTGCTGGGCTTTACAGCCCTGGGGATCACTGTGGATAATGGTACATGGCTGATGACCGCAGTAATCGGGCTGTTAGCCGGAAAAACCGCTCTTTTCGGAAATCTGGAGGCAGATTACGGAAATATCTTTTATGAGTCCGGGATCCTCTGGGGATTCTGGATCCTGCTGGGAATCCTCAGGGAGTTCCTGACTCAGGGAACAGTCTTTGGAAACCTTCTTTTAGAAGAAGCACCTTTCTTTTCCCAGAGCTTTCAGGGAACTGCCCTGGGCTTTCTGGCAGCAGGATTGGCCCTGGCCTTTGCTAATGGAATCCTGAAGAAAAAATCTTCGGGAACTCAGAGCCTATTACTGGTGATTCCGGTGATCCTTTTTGCAAGGCCTTTTGAGATGGTTACCTTCGGAGGGATCGTTGCCTTTATCTGGACAGTAGGGGTTTCTGTACTTCTTTACATTTCCGTACAGAAGATTCTGCGGTTTTCCAATCCGGGACCTTATTTCAGAGGACTTCCTCTGGAAATGCTTTCCATGAGCTTTATTTATTTGATTTTGAGTATTTATTAAAAAAGGACTCTTCTGGATACCTTTTGGCATAGATGCCATCTAAGGGACCAGAAGAGTCCTTTTATATTCTATAGGACAGTCCGGAGGACTGTCCTATAGAATATAAAGCCCTCATACTATTTTGCAAGAGTGATCTCCTTTTCGAAATCTTCGCTGTAGTGGAGCTGGTAATCCTCTGTGATAAAGACTGCATGTACATCAGGGAGACTGTTGATCAGCTCCATGCCCTTGTCCAGACCCAGAGCAAAACAGGTGGTGCTCAGACCGTCTCCGTCTACAGACTCATCAGAGATGATAGTGACTGAGACCAGATTATTTTCATAAGGATATCCGGTGGAGGGATTTAAAATGTGGTGATACAGCACCCCGTCCTGTTCAAAGTACCGCTCATAAATTCCAGAGGATACCACGGACTTATCGGAAATTTCCATAACAGCCGCTGTTTCGCTTCGGTCTGCGAAAGGCATCTGGACGCCGATGCGGAAGGGGCTTCCGTCTGGCCGCTGTCCAACGCAAAGTACATTTCCGCCCAGATCGATAATGGCGCTTTCTACTCCCTCTTCCAGAAGATAATCTTTCATTTTGTCAGCAATATAACCTTTAGCAATGGCTCCAAGGTTGATTCCCATTCCTTCTTTTTCAAAACGGATACGATTGCCTTCCAGAGTAATATCCTCATAATTGATAAGAGGCAGAGCAGCCTTAATGGCTGAACTATCGGGAACGGTTCCCTCTCCCGAGGTGAAATCCCACAGAGAGGAAAGAGGCTCTATGGCAATATCAAAGGCTCCCTGGGACAGCTGGCAGTAGGAAAGTCCCCGGGAGATCAAATTGGCAGTTTCTTCCGACAATTCATAAAATCCCTCTTCATCCTGGGAAAGTTCGCCGTGATTCAGTCGGTACAGCTCACTGGTTTCTGTGGTAGGGCTAAGAAGATTGTCATATTTCCTGCATAATTCCAGGGCGCCGTCCAGAATGGATTCGTCCTGAGAGTCATAAAGGGTTACTGTAACAATGGTATTCAGTAAGTAATCGGTTTTGCTTATGGGCTCTGTTTCCCTCTCTCGATTTTGATATACCAGGGCAAAAGCCAGAAGCACTAAAAACAGAAGAATGACAGCCAGGACTGCCCGCTTGCTTTTTGTATTCATATAAGCTCCTTTAGTAAAAGATTCTGTTGACTTGTATTTACGGGACTTATTTTACGGGAAATGGAGGAAGTGTGTCAAGAATGGAGTTTGACAAACGAATGGCTTTGACATATAATATATTTAACAAGACAGCCGGAAGATAGAGCACACCTATCCGCCCGGCAAAAAATATCTAGCTTAGTAAGCCGCCTATCTTTTCCAGGGACAGGGCGGCTTACTTATTCCTCAAATTCAGGATTGCAACTACAAGTAATGCGAATGTAAGTAAAATCTGCATTTCCTCATATGTATTCATAAGCATCATCCTCCTGTCAAGACTCAGGCGGATGATATGCACGCCCCTCCGGCTGCCTGGGTAAGTATTATAGCATGACAGTATAATATAGACAAGAGAGACTACAAAACGAATAAGAGTCCTGGTATAAATATCCTGGAAACACGGGTGACGGAAGAAATCGGAACATAATAAGAGGCAGAGAGGTGATAGCAGAAAATAGGAGTAAGATTTATGGACTTATTTGATTATATGAAGGAACAGAATCTGGAACAGGAGGCCCCCCTGGCCTCCAGGATACGCCCTTCCACTCTGGAAGAAGTGGTGGGACAGGAGCATATCATCGGAAAGGATAAGCTGCTTTACAGAGCCATCAAGGCAGATAAATTAGGCAGCGTTATTTTTTACGGCCCTCCTGGAACAGGAAAGACCACCCTGGCGAAAGTGATCGCCAATACTACCAGTTCCCGGTTCCGGCAGATCAACGCTACAGTAGCCGGGAAAAAGGATATGGAGGAAGTAGTAAAAGAAGCCCAGAACTATCTGGGAATGTATGGGAAGAAGACCATTCTTTTTATTGATGAGATCCATCGGTTCAATAAGGGGCAGCAGGATTATCTCCTGCCCTTTGTGGAGGACGGTACTCTGATACTTATCGGGGCTACTACAGAAAATCCTTATTTTGAGGTAAACGGCGCTTTGATCTCCAGGTCCATTATTTTTGAACTGAAGCCTCTTACAAAGGAGAATATCGAAACCCTTCTGGACCGGGCAGTGACGGACAAGGAAAAGGGAATGGGCAGCTACAATGCAGTTTTGGAAATGGACGCCAGAGAGTTTCTGGCAGATATTTCCGGAGGAGACGCCAGAGCAGCCCTGAATGCTCTGGAACTGGGAATCCTGACTACAAAAAGAGGGGAAGACGGAAAGATCCATATTGACCTTGAAACGGCTTCCCAGTGTATCCAGAAGCGGGTAGTCCGCTATGATAAGACAGGGGACAACCATTATGACACCATCTCTGCCTTTATCAAGAGCATGAGAGGCTCTGACCCTGACGCCGCAGTATTTTACCTGGCAAAAATGCTCTATGCAGGAGAGGATATTAAGTTTATTGCCAGAAGAATTATGATCTGCGCCGCAGAAGATGTGGGAAATGCAGACCCTCAGGCTCTGGTAGTGGCTGTAGCGGCAGCTCAGGCAGTAGAACGGCTGGGAATGCCCGAAGCACAGATCCCTCTGGCTCAGGCCGTGACTTATGTGGCCAGCGCACCAAAGAGCAATGCTGCCTGTATGGCGGTCTTTGATGCTATGGAAGCAGTGAAGAGCACCAAGACTACCGTGCCTTCCCATCTTCAGGATGCTCATTATAAAGGCTCAAAGAAGATGGGCCATGGCGTGGGATATCTCTACGCCCACGATTATCCAAATCATTACGTGGAGCAGCAGTATATGCCTTCGGAGCTTTTGGGAAAGAAATTCTATCATCCTACAGAGAACGGATATGAAAAGAACATACAGGAATATTTTCGGAAAATCCATGGGGAAACCGATTGAAGTTAATAGAGTAAAGTGATAAAATCTGTAGTTAAGAATGGGGGTAAAACTATGAGAACCTTTCAGAAATCGTCAAAGTTAGAGGATGTATGTTATGACGTCCGGGGACCGGTGCTGGACGAGGCCAATCGTATGCAGGAGAGAGGGATCGATGTATTGAAACTGAATCTGGGAAATCCTGCGCCTTTTGGTTTTAACGCTCCGGAGGAAGTAATCCTGGATATGATCTATAATCTCCGGGAATCCCAGGGATATTCAGATTCTAAAGGGATTTTTTCCGCAAGAAAAGCAATTATGCAGTACTGCCAGTTAAAAAAGATCCCAAATGTGACCATTAACGATATTTATACAGGAAACGGAGTCAGTGAACTGATCAGCATTGTGACCCAGGCCCTTTTGGATACTGGAGATGAGATCCTGGTGCCTTCACCGGATTATCCGCTGTGGACCGGCTGCGTTTCTCTGGCAGGAGGAAAACCTGTTCATTATATTTGTGATGAGGAATCAGACTGGTATCCGGATCTAGAGGATATAAAAAGTAAGATTACAGACCGGACCAAAGCCATTGTGATTATCAATCCCAATAATCCTACCGGTGCAGTGTATCCGGAAGATGTTCTGCTGAAAATTGCAGATATTGCCAGGGAACATGAACTGATGATATTTTCAGATGAAATCTATGACCGGCTGGTGATGGACGGAATCAAGCATACTTCCATCGCAGCCCTGGCTCCGGATCTGTTCTGCATTACCCTGAACGGTCTTTCCAAGTCCCACATGGCTGCAGGATTCCGGGTAGGCTGGATGGTATTGAGCGGGGCCAAGGAGAAGGCGAAAGATTATATAGAAGGGCTGAATATGCTTTCTAATATGCGTCTGTGCTCGAATGTACCGGCTCAGTCCATTGTCCAGACGGCGCTGGGAGGATACCAGAGCGTAAACGAATATCTGGTGCCGGGAGGCAGGATCTACGAACAAAGAGAATTTATTTATAAAGCCATTAATGACATTCCGGGGCTTTCAGCAGTAAAGCCTAAAGCAGCTTTTTATATTTTTCCGAAAATTGATGTAAAAAAATTTAATATCTATGATGATGAGAAATTTGCCCTGGATTTCCTCAGAGAAAAGAAGGTTCTGGTCACACATGGAAGAGGCTTTAACTGGGGAGCGCCGGACCACTTCCGGATCGTATATCTGCCCAGGGTAGAGGAGCTGAAAAAAGCCACGGATAAGCTGGCAGATTTCCTTAAGACCTATCGCCAGTAAGAGAAAAGAAAACAGGGAGTTGGATCATGCATTTGTTTAAAAATCATCATGAGGACAGAGAAGAAGAACATGATTTTTCCAAGGGAAGTGTGGCAGGGACCATTCTCCGTCTGGCTCTTCCCTTGATCGTGGCTCAGTTTATTAATGTATTGTATAATATCGTAGACAGAATTTATATCGGAAGGATTCCCGGAGCCAGTTCGGCAGCCCTTACAGGAGTAGGGGTTGCTTTTCCAATTATAACGGCAATCACGGCCTTTTCCAATTTGATAGGCACCGGTGGTCCGCCTCTGTGCTCCATCGCCAGGGGAAAAGGCGACGAGGACCGGGCAGAGGGAATCATGGGGACTTCTTTTACCCTTACCCTGATTACCGGGGTACTGCTGATACTGGTGGGAATGGCGGTAAAGGATCCCCTTCTTTACGCCCTGGGCGCCAGCGATGCTACCTTTAGATATGCAGATGATTATATCAGCATTTACCTTCTGGGCACTGTTTTTGTTATGATCAGCCTGAGCATGAACGGCTTTATCAACTGCCAGGGATTTGCCAGGACCGGTATGCTTACGGTGCTGATCGGAGCTGTGATCAATATTGTGCTGGACCCGGTCTTTATTTTTGTATTTGGCATGGGAGTGAAAGGGGCTGCCGTTGCCACAGTCATATCCCAGGCTGTTTCCGCCATATGGGTGGTAAAGTTCCTTACAGGGAAACATACCCTCCTTCGTATCCGGTTTTCCAGAATGAAGCCGGATTTCAGATATGTAAAAGAAATCCTGGCTCTTGGCCTTTCCGGATTTATCATGGCGGCTACCAACTGCGGCGTCCAGATTGTCTGCAATGTGACCCTTCAATCTTTTGGAGGAGACGCTTATGTGGCGGTTATGACCATTGTAAATTCTGTAAGAGAAGTATTAAGCGTTCCGGTAAGCGGACTGACTCAGGGTTCTCAGCCTGTGATCGGATTTAACTATGGAGCAGGAGAATACAAGAGGGTAAAAGCAGGAATCAAGGTTATGGCGGCCATTGGCATTGTGTATACCACACTGGCCTGGATCATTACCATGCTGATACCGGGAGTCTTTATTGCTATGTTTAACGGAGGAGAGGAGCTGATGGAAATTGGAGTTCCCTCCATGAGGATATACTTTTTCGGATTCTGCTTTATGTCCCTGCAGTTTGCGGGGCAGAGCGTATTTACGGGGCTGGGAAAAGCCAAACATGCAATTTTTTTCTCACTGCTGAGAAAAGCGGTCATCGTGATTCCTCTTACCCTGTGGCTGCCCCATGTGGCAGGGCTGGGTGTAAATGGAGTTTTCCTTGCAGAACCCATTTCTAATTTTATCGGAGGCACCGCCTGCTTTGTTACCATGCTTTGTGTGATGTGGCCTGCTTTGGCAGAGGAAAAAGAGCGGGAAATAAAAAGAAAAAAACAGATTGGATAGGGAGAGATTATGGACCAGTTAGAAAAATACAGAGAAGAACTGATGGCCTGCAATGAGAAAATTCTGGAGGGACTGCTGGAGAGAAACCAGGTTGTGGAAGAGCTGATGGCCTATAAAGAGAAAAATAAAATGCCTATGCTTCAGCCTGACCAGGAAGAGAGGCAGCGGGTCTGGCTGGAGAGAAAGCTGGAAGGCCACAGACACAAACAAGAAGTAGAGGATGTTTTTCAGGCAATCCTGAAAAGTAGTAAGAAGATACAGGCCAGAAAGCTGTTTTCCTACAATATTGTGCTCATCGGATTTATGGGTTCTGGAAAATCTACGATTTCTGAGTATCTTCATACATTGTTTGACATGGAAATCATAGAAATGGACCAGATGATCGCCAAGAGAGAGGGAATGAGTATTTCTGACATCTTTGAAACAAGGGGAGAAGAATATTTCCGGAACCTGGAGACCAGCCTGCTTATAGAAATGCAGGAACGGACCAATGTGGTGATCTCCTGCGGCGGCGGCGTTCCCCTGAGAGAGCAGAACGTAGTGGAGATGAAGAAAAACGGAAGGGTTGTCCTTCTCACAGCCAGTCCTGAGACAATTCTGGAGAGAGTAAAGAACAGTCATGAGCGCCCTCTTCTGGAAAATAATAAAAATACAGAATTTATTGCCGGACTGATGGAGGAACGCCGGGAAAAATATAAGGCTGCAGCGGACATTATTGTGGCTACAGACGGAAAGTCAGAACTGGAAATCTGTGAGGAACTGGTAAAGAAGCTGCTGAAATTTGACAAAAACTGTAATTATTGACAGAAAATCAGCATAGGTCGGTATCAACCGGCCTTTTGTTATTTTGCACAAAAGTTAGCTGACTAATTAAAGTTTTGTGAGTTTTTTATAAAATAATTTTAAAATGGCACAAAAAGGGTTGATAAATTAAGGAAATTGCCATATTATAAGTTAGCCGACTAACTAATGGAAGGAGATGAAAAAATGGAAACAGAGAAAGCAGAGGAAGGGATGCAGAGTCTGTTTATCAAACTGACCCATCTCTATTTTAAGAAAGCCTTTGCCCTGGTAAAGGACACTGGTATCCATCCGAAGCAGGCTCCTCTTATCGGACTTTTGTCCTGCCGGGAAGGAATCAGTCAGAAAGAAATTTCTCAAACTCTCAGGATCAGTCCTCCTACAGTGGCTGTCTCTATTAAAAGACTGGAAAAATCCGGAATTATTGAGAGGAGAGATGATGAGAAGGACCAGCGGCTAAGCCGTATATACCTTACAGAAGAAGGTAAAGCTGTAACCAGAAGAGTGAAGGACTGCATTAAAGAAAAAGAAGAAGCAGTGTTCCGGGGATTCTCTGAAAGTGAACTTTGTCTCCTTCGACGTTTTTTCCTTCAGATGATCCAAAATCTGGAGGATGACGGCAATGAAAATAACATAGAAAGACAAAATAAGGGGTGACAGTATGTTAAAAATGTTTCGCTACATGAAGGAGAGATGGTATTATCTTATGATGATCCTGCTCCTTTTGTTTGTTCAGGCTTTCTGTGACCTGTCTCTGCCGGACTACACATCGGATATCATCAATGTGGGAATCCAGCAGAAAGGCGTGGAAGACGGAGTGCCTGAGACGATCCGTGAAGAATCCATGGAAAAACTTTTCCTGTTTATGGATGAAAAGGACCAGACGCAGGTTTTAGACAACTATGATCTGTCAGATGGGATTTATGAATTAAAAGACCTGGATTCTGAAGAAAGGGAAGAGCTGAATAGTATTCTGGGAATTCCCGAACTGATCGTAACAGGGCTTTCAGACCAATCTTCTCAGGAAGTGTCTCAGCTCAGAGAACAGATGGGAATCCCTGCAGAAGCAGATATCTTTCAGGTGCTGGAACAGCTCCCAAAGGAACAGCTCACTCAAATGCTTTCTGGAATGAAAGAACAGTTTGAAGAAATGCCAGACTCGATAGTAACCCAGTCTGCGGTACTTTATGTTCAGGAAGAGTACAGTGCCCAGGGAAAAGACCTGGATCAGATGCAGATGGAATACATCCTTTTTACCGGAGCAAAAATGCTGGGCCTGGCCTTTCTGGGAATGGCAGCGGCCATTACCGTTACCTTCCTTTCCGCACAGGTTGCAGCTACACTGGGAAGAAATCTGAGGAACAGTGTGTACCGGAAAGTAATTACTTTCTCCGGAGCAGAGCTGAATAAATTTTCCACAGCCTCCCTGATCACCAGGAGCACCAACGACGTACAGCAGATCCAGCTTCTTTTTGCCATGATCTTCCGTATTGTGCTGTATGCCCCAATTCTGGGTATCGGCGGAGTATATAAAGTTTTCCAGACGGACGCTTCTATGACCTGGATTCTGGCTCTGGCAGTGGTAGTGATCATGCTTTTTGTAGCCTTACTGTTTAAGATTGCCATGCCGAAATTTACGAAGCTGCAGTATCTCATTGACAATCTGAACCTGGTTGCCAGGGAAATCCTTACCGGCGTTTATGTAATTCGGGCCTTCAGTACGGAGAAACACGAGGAAGAGCGTTTTGAGGACGCCAACAAAAAACTGATGAAAACGAACCTCTTTGTTAACCGGTGTATGACCTTTATGATGCCGGTGATGATGCTGATCATGAATGGCATTACCGTACTTATCGTCTGGAACGGTTCTCATGCTGTAAATGACGGAACCATGCAGGTTGGGAATATGATGGCCTTTATGCAGTATGCTATGCAGATTATCATGGCATTCCTGATGATCACCATGATGTCTATTATGATACCAAGGGCCAGTGTTTCTGCAAAACGTATCAATGAAATTATGGAGACAGAAGTAAGTATTCAGGATGGAGAAAGTCATACAGAGCCTTCTGCCGACAGAAAGGGTGAAGTGGTCTTCGAGAACGTGGGATTTGCCTATCCGGGAGCAGATGAAGAGACGATTTCAGATATCAGCCTTACAGCGAAAAAAGGCGAAACGGTAGCCTTCATCGGAAGTACCGGAAGCGGTAAGAGTACGCTGGTCAACCTGATCCCCAGATTTTTTGATGTGACAAGAGGACGGATCCTGGTTGACGGGGTGGATATCCGGGAAATGGATCTGCACAGCCTCCGTGAGAGGATTGGTTATGTGCCTCAGAAAGGCGTGCTTTTCTCTGGAACGATAGATTCCAATATCCGTTATGGAAATGATGAGGCAGCTCCTGAAGAAGTGGAGAGAGCGGCTAAGATTGCTCAGGCCTGGGAGTTTATCCAGGAAAAAGAAGACGGACTGGAAGATGCCATTGCTCAGGGCGGAACGAATGTGTCCGGAGGACAGAAGCAGCGTCTGTCCATAGCCAGAGCGATTGCCAAGAATCCGGAAATCTATATTTTTGATGACAGCTTTTCAGCTCTTGACTATAAGACCGATGTAGTCTTAAGAAGAGCGTTGAAAAAGGAAACTAAGGATGCAACGACTCTGATCGTTGCCCAGCGTATCAGCACCATTCTTCATGCAGACAGGATACTGGTACTGGATGAAGGACGTGTGGTTGGTCAGGGAACTCATAAAGAGCTTTTAAAATCCTGCGACGTATATCGCCAGATTGCCATGTCACAGTTGTCAGAGGAGGAATTAGCCAATGAGTAATGGAAGACCAAGAGGCCCCATGGGCGGACATGGAAGAGGAATGTCCGGTGAAAAAGCCAAAAATTTTAAAGGGGCAATGAAAAGACTTTTTATCTATATGGAGAGATACCGTATCCAGCTCTTTGTGATGATGCTCTTTGCCATAGGAAGTACCGTATTTAACATTATCGGCCCGAAGATTTTGGGTAAGGCCACTACGGAACTTTTCAACGGACTTGTGTCAAAAATCGGAGGCGGGACAGGAATTGACTTTGAAAAGATTGCACAGATCCTTGCCGGAGCCATGTGTCTGTATGCGGCTAGTGCTGTGTTCTCCTTTGTCCAGGGCTTTATTATGTCAGGAATCTCCAATAATGTGACTTATAACCTGAGAAAAGATATCTCTGGAAAGCTGAACCGTCTTCCTCTGAAATATTATGAGAGCAAGACCCATGGAGAAATCCTTTCCCGTATCACTAATGATGTGGATACTCTTCAGACCAGTATCAACCAGAGTTTTACCCAGCTGATCACCTCTGTGACCACATTGATCGGTGTCTTTGTGATGATGCTGTCTATCAATGTATGGATGACTCTGGCGGCTCTTTTAATCCTGCCGGTTTCTATGTTCATCATTGGGAATGTAATGAAACATTCCCAGAAATACTTCCGGGACCAGCAGAAGTATCTGGGTGAGGTAAATGGTCAGGTAGAAGAAATCTACAGCGGCCATAATGTAGTAAAAGCTTTCAACAAAGAAGACGATGTGGTCCGTGAATTTGAAAAGACCAATGACATGCTTTATACTTCCGCCTGGAGATCCCAGTTTTTCTCCGGTATGATGATGCCTATTATGCAGTTTGTGGGAAATCTGGGCTATGTGATGGTGGCTCTTTTAGGAGGATATATGGTTATACAGGGAAATGTTGCCGTAGGTGATATCCAGGCATTCTTTCAGTATATCCGAAACTTTACTCAGCCTATCCAGCAGATCGCTCAGGTAACGAACATGCTCCAGTCCTCAGCGGCTGCCGCAGAGAGAATTTTCGAGTTTCTGGATGAGGAAGAAGAAGACCAGACTGTGGAGAACCCTGTGGATATCCATACCCTCAGCGGAAATGTAGAAGCTCGTCATGTAGCTTTCGGTTATAATCCGGATCATATGATCATCCATGATTTTAACACCAAAGTAAAGGAAGGACAGAAAGTAGCCATTGTAGGACCTACTGGTGCAGGAAAGACTACTATGATCAAACTGCTGATGCGGTTCTATGACGTAAATTCCGGAGAGATTCTTATTGACGGTCACAATGTGAAAGACTTCAACAGAAGCGAGTTAAGAGAAATGTTCGGAATGGTGCTCCAGGATACCTGGCTGTTCCATGGAACTATCATGGAAAATATCCGATACGGACGGCTGGATGCTACTGACGAGGAAGTGATTGCTGCGGCTAAAGCGGCTCATGTCCATCACTTCATCATGTCCCAGCCGGGAGGCTATCAGATGGTCTTAAATGAAGAGACTAATAATATTTCCCAGGGACAGAAACAGCTTCTGACTATTGCCAGGGCAATTCTGGCAGACAATAAGATCCTGATCCTGGATGAGGCAACATCCTCTGTAGATACCAGGACCGAGGAACGGATACAAAGTGCTATGGATAACCTGATGAAGGGAAGGACCAGCTTTGTTATCGCCCATCGTCTGTCTACCATCCGGGATGCAGACCTTATCCTGGTAATGAATGAAGGAGATATTATTGAACAGGGAACCCATGAGGAACTGCTGGCTGCCGGCGGGTTCTATGCAAATCTCTATAACAGCCAGTTTGAAAAGGCGGAGGCGATATAAGCCTCTTCCGGGGTGGAAAAGCTCTCAGGAATCGCCGTTTGTTTTATTGCTCAGCCTGTGCAGCTTTGAGCCTAAAAGTCTCAAAGCGTGCTCGGCGAATTCGCATAAAACAAACGGCGATTCCTTTAGTGTTTTGGAGCCAGAAGAGTTTATATCGGCAGTAAGAATGAGGGGAGAATCGCTGTTCATTTTATTGCTCAGCCTGCGCAGCTTTGAGCCTGAAGTCTCAAAGCGTGCTCGGCAAATTCGCATAAAATGAACAGCGGTAGGTCAGAGGAAAAGGCTTATGAGGAGTATGCGGAGTTTTTCAGGGCCTTTTTTGCCGGACAGGTAGTTTTTTCGCTGGGCCAGATAGAAACGGCGGAGGTTTCGGAGCTTTTTGGGGGTGGTTTTTTCCTGCCCATAGGCCAGAGCCTCAGCTTCGGCATAGAGGCTGGTAAAATCTTTTTTCTGAGATTCAGGCAGTTTTTCTGAAAGAAGCCGGAAATATTCACGTTCCAGGGGATTTTCAATTTTTATGGAGAATTCCAGCTCCCACAGTTTTATAAGGTTTTTGAAAACAGTCAGGTAGGCCTGTGTGGGATTTCCGGCGTAATATCCCAGACGGAAACGGAAGAGCAGACGGTGGATAAACAGCAGAACCAGGAAAATAATACCCAGGAATAAAGCTGAAAAAAGAAGTCCCTTTATAATCTTTGCAGCAGTGCCAAGAAGGCTGGCATTTTTACTGCCGTTTTCTGCATCAGAGGCCGGTTCTTCCTGATTGTTTTGGGGGGAAGGGCTTTCTTCCGGAGTTTCCTCAGGCATTGGAGTTGTTTCCGGTGCAGAGAAAGAGGCCCCCGGCGTTACCTCCACAGGAACCCAGCCGGCGTTTTGCGTATAGATCTCCACCCAGGCGTGGGCACGGGAATCACGAACTTCTCCGATAAAATTCCCCTGACTATTTTCTGAGAGGCTATCTGGGAGAACTGCATAACCGCTGACATATCTGGCGGGAATTCCGTACATTCGGAAAAGCTGGGCGCCTACAGTAGCAAAATGTATACAAAAGCCAGCCCTTTGTTCATATAGAATCTCCTGAGCCAGAGGCGTGTCTGAAGAAAAAGGCTCCAGCGCCAGGCTATAAGTGGCATGGCTCCAGAGAAAATTCTGAATTTCTTCTGCGGCATTCTGAATATCCTGGTCAGTAGGAGCTTCCGGCATAGAAGAATAAACAGGAAGCTGGTTCAGCTCTTCCAGCACACTTCCCATTTCATTTTCGTCCCAGGAGGTATAGCGGCTGCGGCAGAAGGATTCATAGGCGTTCACCAGTCCCCGGCTGCTCTGAGAAAAATTTTCCAGAGATACCATACCCATGGTATCCAGAGTAAGAGGAAAGACTTGACCAGTGACCCGCTGGGAACTTCTGCCAGACAGGCGGTTGCTTTCGGAGAGAGAAATACTATCTCCCTGGCCTGCCAGGGGCAGATAGGTAAATGCCGGAGCTGAAGGAAAGTCCATAGAAAGCTCCAGAACGTTTTCAGCAGAAACAGCAAATACAGGAAGGCTGTATATGTCCTGGGCCTGTTGACGAGAGAATCCCATGGATTGGGCATAGGTAAACCATTCTTCATCTCCAGGAGGATTCCACTGAAAACTTTCATAGTCTGCACCTACGAATCCTCTCAAATAGAGAGTCTGAGAAACAGTCTCGCTGAGCTCTATGGACAGGACTGTCTGGGAAGTATAGACAGGAGGATTGCTGGTAATAGACTGGCTGTCTGTCTGAGGTTCATAGGAAAATCCACTGGTGGTTGTTTCATTTCCCTGTGCGGAGGATACAGAGGGAGCGGATCCTTCTCCGAATAGAAGCTGGTTTCCCACTGCATTGATCCGGTCAGAGAAAGCTTCGCTGGACTGGAAAAGCCAGGGAGATACCATAGGGGTAAAGAGCCAGGCTGCTGCCAGGAAAAGAATACCCTGCAGAGGAACCGTAAGAAGCCACAGCCGGGATACGCTCTGGGGAGAGACCGCACCTCTCCAGAGCAGAAAAGCGCCCAGGGGCAGGGCGAAAAGCATAAGGGGCATATTGACTTCCAGAAGATAGGAACAGAGAATGGGAACTCCCAGAAGAAGAACAAAAAGTGTACGTTTTTTCCAGAGCATTGTCAGAAAGAGCAGAAGGAGATAAAATGCAGCAAAAAAGAAGCAGAGAATCCATTTATCCTTTACTATAT
This sequence comes from Blautia sp. An81, assembly GCF_002161285.1. Lineage (GTDB taxonomy): Bacteria > Bacillota > Clostridia > Lachnospirales > Lachnospiraceae > Blautia > Blautia ornithocaccae. The sequence continues at coordinate 182,513 of NZ_NFHH01000004.1, forward strand.
CCTGGTATCCGGGAAAGAGGCGGAGACCATAAACAGCATTGACCAGTTTTTCTACAGCCCCTGCGGCACTGAAAAACTGCCGGGAAAAATCTTCCCGGAGGAGAAAAAGCGCCAGCAGCAGTATTCCCCATGCTGCCAGAAAGAGCAGGGCAAAAGAGCTGTTCTTTCGAAGGCTGAAAAGGAGAGCTCCTGAAAGACCAAAGAGTGTACATAGCCCTGCCATGGACGGAAAGGAGAAATCCGGAGAGAAAATGAGACAAAAGTTCAGAAGAAAACTGCCGCAGGCAAAAAAGAACAGAAGAAAAGAGCAGAAAAATCCAAAAAGATATGCCCTTCTGTTCTGGATGGCGGGGCCAGTCTTTATAGTAAGCTGAAAATGCTGTTCTTTTTTCATATTCATCCTCCAAAGTTATAAAGTGAGTTCTGTCAGCGCCATATCTTCTTTCCATTTATCCTGGCTGGAGGAAACTAACTTTCGGTCCTCCTGCCAGAGCGTGAGACTGGTGTCCAGTAAAAGCCGGGAAGCCCAGGTATCCGTAGGATATTCCCGAGAATAAAGAGAGAATAGCTCCTTAGAGTCTGGATAAAAAGCTCCGTGAAGAAGACAGTACAGAGCAAAATTCAGCTCTTCTTCGTTCCGGACAGGAAACCGCCGAAGACACTGCTCTTTCAAGTCAAACCAGATCATCAGATGGGCGCATTTCAGCTCCAGCATGCTAAAGGAGAGAGAAGCTGCCCATTGGAAAAATGCACTGATCTGTCCCACAGAATCTGCAGGACCGGGGGTTTTTAATTCCAGAAACAACAGGACAGAAAATCCTTCCCCGGAGGCGGGAAAACGCACCAACAGTTCGTCAGTTCTGGCGCTAAGCTTCCAGTGCACCAGCCCAAGACGGTCTCCCGGCTGATAGCTGTGAATATCATCCTGGAGACTTCCGGCAGCAGAAGCAGCCAAAAAAGGCGTTTCCAGAGACTCTTCTCCTTCTGGAGCGAAATACCGGGTCTTTTCACTGATCTTAAGGGGAACAGGAAAAGGCTGGGGAAAGAAGACAGCTTCCCCCATCAGGCGGGTTTTTACAGGCAGCCATGCAAGAGATAAGAAGCTGTAAAGCCGGAGACTTTTTAATTGTATCTGGAATCTTCCACAATAGGGAGAAGAAAAAGTCAGAGAATATTTTCGACGGCTTTTGGGCCCAAGAGAGAGGAAAATCTTTTTCTCTTCTGCCTTATTGCCATTCTGATCCAGCAGCAAAAGCCGGAGCCGAATTCCAGATACAGGGAGGACTCCCTGATTTTTTATAGTGAAGGTAAAAACAGCCTGACTTTCTTTTGCACCAGTGTGAGCAGAAAAAGGGAAATCCACCTGAACCTTTTTTCGGCTGTACAAAAGCTGGAACACCGAGGCAGCAGCCCAGAAAAGGAAAAGCAGGCACAGAGCCAGGGATGAGCTGCTTTTATACAGCACGGACATATAGAGCAGAAAAAGGAAGAGTAAAAGAAAAAATGGACTTATCATAAATCTCACCTCAGGATCTGCGAAGAGAAGGTCCGGGAACTGTTTTCAGGATTTCTTCTAAAACAGCGGCAGGAGTCAGATGGCTGATTCTGGCTTTTCCATTCAGAAGGATACGGTGGCCGCATACATCCATGAATATCTCCCGAATATCATCAGGGGTAACATAGGTTTTACCGCGGAGATAGGAGCTGGCCTGAGCCATTCTGGCAAGTGCCAGAGAGCCTCTGGGGCTGACGCCCAGCTCTATCATAGGATGACTCCTGGTAGCCTGGACCAGATTTCCAATATACCGGTAGATACGGTCATGGATAAAGACTCCACGGACTTCTTCCTGCATCTGCAGCAGGCAGGGCCCGTCTGCTGCAGACCGGACCTGTTCAATGGTATTTTGGGCAATGCGGCCTTTGAGGATAGCGATCTCCTCATCCATATCCGGATATCCCATGGTGAGACAGACAGTGAAACGGTCAAGCTGAGACTGGGGGAGAAGTTGTGTTCCGGCAGAGCCGGCAGGGTTCTGAGTAGCAATAACAATAAAAGGTTTTGGGAGCGGATGGGTCACACCGTCTACACTCACTTGTCCTTCTTCCATAACTTCCAGAAGAGCAGACTGAGTTCTGGGGGAAGTACGGTTGATCTCGTCCCCCAGGAAAAGGTTGCACATAACTGCTCCCGGCTGATAGTAGAACTTTCCAGTTTCTTTTCTGTACATGGTGAATCCTGTAAGATCCGCAGGCAGGACGTCGGGGGTAAAGGTAAGGCGGTTTTCTTTAAGGTTCAGGGCTTTGGAAAAAGCCAGGGCCATGGTTGTTTTTCCAACACCTGGGATATCCTCCAGAAGTATATGCCCGGAACTTAAAATCGCCATCATCACTTTCCGGATACATTCGTCCTTTCCAAACACTGCTTTCTGTACTTCACGGATTACCTGATGAGCCTGTTGGTTGTGGGATTCTTGGCCGTTCATGATGGGATCTCCTTTATAATTAAAATAAAAAGACAATACATATTCTAAATTTATTATAAAAGACATGTCAGAGACTGACAATTCTTTTTTTGTTAATCTTGATTAAGAATTCACTGCTTTACTTTAAATTGCTAAAATTTATCGTTGACAAAAAAGGATTCTCAGGATATTATAAACATAACCTAAAAGAAAACAGAAAGGCTGGTACAGTGAAATGACGCAGCAGAATCTCAGTGGAAATAAAAATTTTTATTTTTATTACTGCTTCCTGGGCTTTTATAGCGCAGGCTCTTTTTGCTGCAGAATAGTTTCCTGAGGGAAAAGTGCTGTCCATAGAGATAAGCCGGTGTCTGCAGCAGACACCGGCTTTTTCAATTATAGGGAGGAAAAAATATGATTCTTGTATTAAAAAACAACGCAGACCAGAAAAAAGTAGAGGAACTGAAAAAACAACTGACAGATATGGGACTGAAACTTCATCTTTCTGAGGGGATGAATACATCGCTCATTGGGCTTATCGGAGACACCACAGAGGTAGATGAAGAGTGGCTGGGAGCTTTAGAAGTTGTTGAATCTGTAAAAAGAATCAATGAGCCTTATAAAAAGGCAAATAAAGCCATGCATCCTAAAGATACTGTGGTAGAAGCTGGAGGGGAAAAAATAGGAGGAGGATATTTTCAGGTAATTGCAGGGCCTTGTTCTGTGGAAACCAGAGAACAGATGACAGAAGTTGCCTTAGATGTACAGAAGGCTGGAGCAGGGCTCTTAAGAGGCGGCGCCTTTAAGCCAAGAACTTCCCCCTATTCTTTTCAGGGCCTGGGCAGCGAAGGACTGAAAATGCTTCTGGAGGCCAAGAAGACTACGGGACTTCCCATTGTGACCGAGATCATGAGCGCAGAACATCTGCCCCTTTTTGAAGAGGTGGACGTGATCCAGGTGGGAACCAGGAATATGCAGAATTTTGAGCTTCTTAAAGAGCTGGGGAAAATCCGTAAGCCCATTCTTCTAAAGAGAGGCATGGCAAATACCCTGGAAGAGCTTCTCATGAGTGCAGAATATATCATGGCAGGAGGAAATGAGCAGGTGATCCTCTGCGAAAGGGGTATCCGCACCTTTGAGACTTCTATGAGGAATACCCTGGATATATCTGCCATTCCCATGCTGAAGTCTAAGACACACCTTCCGGTGATCGTAGACCCCAGCCATGCGGCAGGCATCCGTTTCATGGTAGAGCCTCTTACCATGGCAGCTATTGCCGCAGGAGCAGACGGGGTCATGATCGAAGTACACAACAATCCGGAAAAAGCCCTCTGTGACGGAAAACAGTCCCTGACACCACAAAGCTTTACTGACCTGATGGAAAAGGTAAAGAAGACAGCGGGATTTTTTGGCAAGATTATGTAAAAATCAGTCTGTCAGCCGGTAAACCAGAAACCAATGTAGTCATACTTGAATACCCGGTACCACCAGGTATCTCCAGTTCCCTTCAGAGTCTGAATGATTTGGTTATTTTGGTCCAGCTCCACGGCAGTGAAGGCGCTCCCGCTGTCTATGAGCAGAGTATTGTTCAGCTCCTGGACAGAGCTGACATAGCCGGAGTATGTTACAGGAATCCTTTCTATGAGCTGGTAGGTACCCTTTTCTTCATTTACAAGGTACTTGACATAGTAGGATTCCGACCCTTCGGTGCCGCTGTAAGTCCCGGTATAATTTTCGTCCTGTGAATAATCGTAATCCCTTTTTTGAGCCTTTTGTGAAAATCTTCAAACTACGAAAAGGTTGATATAGAGGTTCACGGTATAGGCAGACCTATGTTATAATCAGCTATGACGACAAGAAATTTTTGAGAAATGGAGAGAAATATATGAAATCTCTGGTTTTAGCAGAAAAACCTTCGGTAGCCCGGGATATTGCCCGGGTATTAAAATGTGGAAAAAAGCTGAACGGAGCCCTGGAAGGAGAAAAATATGTGGTAACCTGGGCCCTGGGTCACCTGGTGACTTTGGCGGACCCGGAAGAATATGACAAGAAATATAAAGAATGGAAAATGGAAGACCTGCCCATGATGCCGAAAAAAATGGAGCTGGTGGTGATCAAACAGACAGCAAAACAGTACCAGGCTGTCAAGACCCAGCTTTTTCGAAAGGATGTCAGTGAGATCATTATTGCCACTGACGCAGGCCGTGAAGGAGAGCTGGTAGCCAGATGGATTTTGGAGAAAGCCCACTGTACGAAGCCAGTGAAAAGACTCTGGATTTCTTCTGTTACAGACAAGGCCATCCGGGAGGGATTCGCGCATCTGAGAGACGGAAAGGACTATGAGCCCTTATATGACGCCGCTGTGTCCAGAGCCGAGGCTGACTGGCTGGTAGGTATTAATGCTACCAGAGCTCTCACCTGTAAATATAATGCCCAGCTTTCCTGCGGACGGGTCCAGACCCCTACTCTGGCGATGATCGCAGCAAGGGAAGAGGAAATCCGGCAGTTTACCCCCCGGGAATACTATGGACTGACTCTTTTGGCCGGAGGAATCCGCTTTGCATGGCAGGAAGAAAAAAGCGGAAGCCGCCGTTCCTTTTCAAAAGAACGGATCGAAGAGATAAAGGCAAGAGTTGGAAATGGTCTGCTGGAGGTTACAGAAGTGGAAAAATCCGGAAAAAAGACTTATGCTCCCGGCCTCTATGACCTGACAGAACTTCAGAGAGATGCCAATAAAAAATTCGGATTTTCTGCCAAAGAGACCCTGAATATTATGCAGCGGCTCTATGAGAATCATAAGGTACTGACTTATCCCAGAACGGATTCCAGATACATCGGCAGCGATATCGTACCGACTATCAGAGAACGTCTGAAAGCCTGTGCTGTAGGGCCCTATAGAAAAATTGCCGGTTCTCTGTCCATGAAGCCGGTAAAGGCAAATAAGTCTTTTGTAGATGACAAAAAAGTCAGCGACCACCATGCTATTATCCCTACAGAGCAGTTTGTCCAGCTTGACCATATGACAAATGAAGAAAGAAAAATTTACGATCTGGTGGTAAGGCGGTTCTGCAGCGTTCTTTACCCTCCTTTTGAATATGAACAGACCACGATTAAAGGCCAGGCAGGGGGAGAAATCTTCACTGCGAAAGGAAAAATCGTAAAAAGCCAGGGCTGGAAGGAGGCCTATGAAGGAGACTGGACAGAAGAGGAAGAAGAAGAGTTTCAGACTCTGAAAGAACTGGAAAAAGGCCAGCGACTGAAAATAGACAGGACAGATATGACAGCAGGAAAGACTCAGCCGCCAGCTCATTTTAATGAGGCTACGCTCCTTTCTGCTATGGAAAATCCGGTGAAATATATGCAGACGAAGGATGCAAAGGCGGTGAAAACACTGGGTGAGACAGGAGGTCTGGGAACAGTAGCCACCAGAGCAGATATTATTGAAAAATTATTCAATACCTTTCTCATGGAGAAAAGAGGAAATGACATTCTCATTACATCCAAGGCAAAGCAGCTTCTGGAACTGGTGCCGGAAGACCTGAAGAAACCGGAACTTACGGCAGACTGGGAAATGAGGCTTTCCAGGATTGCCCAGGGAAAATTAAAGAAAAATGTCTTTTTGAAAGATATTAAAAACTACACAGAAGAAATCATCGGTGAGATCAGGGCCGGAGAGGGAACCTTCCGCCATGATAATCTGACAAATACCAAATGCCCGGTATGCGGAAAAAGGATGCTGGCAGTAAACGGAAAAAACAGCAAAATGCTGGTATGTCAGGACAGAGCCTGCGGACACAGAGAGACCATATCCAGGCTTACCAATGCCCGATGCCCTAACTGCCATAGAAAAATGGAACTGTACCTGAAAGGGAAAGAAGATACCTTTATCTGCTCTGCCTGCGGCTATAAAGAAAAACTCTCCAGCTTTCAGGCAAGAAGAGAAAAAGAGGGAGTAGGAGTCAGCAAAAAAGATGTCCAGCGGTATCTGAACAAACAGCGTAAAGAGGCCCAGGAACCTATTAACAATGCATTTGCTCAGGCCCTGGCCAAGATAAATCTTAAAGAAGACTAAAAAACTGACGGAGCTGCAGCATTAAACATTTAGGATCTTTGTTTAGTGCGGCAGCTCTTTTTATATCTGGCTGATCTGGAGTTCATAAATTCTTTAGAAAAAATTGTCTTGTCACTATATAAGCGAGTGTGATAAGATATTATCGTGCTAAAGTGATGAAAGCTGAAGAAAGAAAAGGGGGAATTTAAATGTCAGGATTTAATATGAAAGTTACACCTCAGTTAGAAGCTCTTACAGATATCTGTAAAGAGAACAGTAAGATTGATGTTGATTTATATGGAAAATATGATGTAAAACGGGGACTTAGAGATATAAACGGAAAGGGCGTTCTGGCAGGACTGACCCAGATTTCCAACATTGTTTCCAGCAAAGTTGTAGATGGAAAAACCGTTCCCTGTGAAGGAGAATTATATTATCGGGGAATTAATATAGAGGAACTTACCCAGGGATTTTTATCAGATAAACGATTTGGGTTCGAAGAGACTACATATCTTCTCCTTTTCGGAAAACTACCCAATAAACAGGAACTGGAAGAATTTAAAGGTATTCTGGCCGCCCAGAGAAGCCTTCCCAGAAATTTTGTAAGGGACGTTATCATGAAGGCGCCCAGCAGAGATATGATGAATACCCTATCCAGAAGTGTTCTTACCCTTTATTCTTATGACGCAGATCCGGAAAATATCGAGTTATCCAATGTACTTCGTCAGTGTATCAATCTTATCAGCGTGTTCCCAATGTTATCCGTATATGGTTATCAGGCTCACAGACATTACAATCTGGGGAAAAGTCTGTACATTCACAATCCGGAGAAACATCTTTCCACTGCAGAAAATATTCTGCTGATGCTCAGGCCGGATAAAAAATACACGCCTTTTGAAGCTACCATACTGGACCTGGCTCTTGTGCTCCATATGGAACACGGCGGCGGTAATAACTCCACCTTTACCACACATGTGGTTTCCTCTTCAGGAACAGATACCTATTCCACTATTGCAGCAGCTTTAGGCTCCCTGAAGGGACCGAAACACGGAGGCGCCAATATTAAAGTGGTAAGCATGTTCCATGACATGAAGAGACATATTAAAGACCCTAATGATGAAGATGAGATCAGAGACTATCTGATCAAGCTGCTCCATAAAGAAGCATTTGACAAGAGAGGTCTGATCTATGGTATGGGACACGCAGTATATTCTATTTCTGATCCCAGGGCACAGATTTTTAAAAAATTTGTAAAACAGCTGGCAATTGAGAAGGGAAGAAAGAGAGACTATGAACTCTATGCCAAGATTGAACGTCTGGCGCCGGAAGTTATTGCTCAGGAACGCCGCATTTACAAAGGTGTAAGCGCTAATGTGGACTTCTACAGCGGCTTTGTGTACAGCATGCTGGGTCTGCCTCTGGAGCTGTATACACCGATGTTTGCCATTGCCCGTATCGTAGGCTGGAGCGCTCACCGGATGGAAGAGCTTATTAACACAGATAAGATCATCCGTCCTGCATATAAGAATGTTTTGGAAGAGCAGCCTTATGTATCTTTGGAAGAACGCTGAGTTTGACAAAATGCTCCGGTACTGTTACCATAGGTTTTAAATACCAGACAGAAAGGAACCAGGTAATATGCTGGAAAAGTTTTTTCCCGACGAATATCTGGATTCTACCTACAGCATTGATTTTGAAAGGCTGTACAGGGAAGGAATCCGAGGGATTATTTTTGATATTGACAATACTCTGGTACCCCACGGGGCGCCGGCAGATGAAAGAGCAGAAGGGCTGTTCCAGCGTCTGAAGGAAATGGGCTTTTCCTGTTGTCTGCTCTCTAACAACCAGTTTGAACGAGTCAGTTCCTTTAATAAAAATATCCAGGTCCATTTTATTGAAGATGCCCATAAGCCAGGAAGAAAAAATTACTTAAAAGCCATGGAACTTATGGGGACCAACCTGGAGAATACGATTTTTATCGGAGACCAGCTTTTTACAGATGTCTATGGAGCCAAAAGGACCGGAATACGCAATATTCTGGTAAAGCCCATTCATCCAAAAGAGGAGATTCAGATCGTGCTGAAGAGAAAACTGGAAAAAATCGTCCTTTATTTTTATGGGAAACAAAAGAGAAAGGGAAAAAACAGTTGAAAAATACCCGGATGTATTATAGAATAAAGTACAGCGGAAAAATTGTGGTTTTTCCCCAATGGACGAAATAAGGAGGAATATCATTATGATATCAGCAGGAGATTTTAAAAATGGTCTCACACTGGAAATTGATGGTAATGTAGTACAGATTATGGAATTCCAGCACGTTAAACCGGGAAAAGGTGCTGCATTCGTTAGAACAAAATTAAAAAATGTGATCAGTGGAGGCGTTGTGGAGAAAACTTTCAGACCAACTGAAAAATTCCCACAGGCTCGTATTGATCGTGTAGATATGCAGTATTTATACAACGACGGTGATCTGTATAACTTCATGAATAATGAAACCTATGACCAGATTGCTATTGACAAAGAGACAGTTGGCGATTCTCTGAAATTTGTGAAAGAGAATGAAAGTGTAAAAGTATGTTCCTATAACGGAAGTGTTTTTGCTATTGAGCCACCACTGTTTGTAGAGCTGGAGATTACAGAGACAGAACCTGGATTTGCTGGAAATACAGCCCAGGGTGCTACAAAACCTGCAACTGTAGAGACTGGCGCAGTGGTATATGTACCGCTGTTCGTAAACCAGGGTGATGTGATCAAGATTGATACCAGAACAGGAGAATACCTGTCCAGAGTATAATCCCGCCGGGCAGATGCCCCAAATCTTACGAAAGAGAACTGCTGCAGAGAAAGATGACTTTGCAGCAGTTTTTTCTTCTTAATACATTTCCAGTATTTCATATCCCCATTCTGGGGAAAGATCCAGGAAAAGCAAATTTGAATCAGAATAGAAAGAGATATTTCTGCAGGGAATCTGTGCTCTGCAAAATATAAATAAATTTTAAGAAAGGATGGATGCCTATGGGATATGAGTCATTCAAAGAGGAACTTCTGGACACCCTCCGGCAGAAAGCAGGAGAAGGGAAAAAGATCATGGTCCGGAAAGTGGAAAAGAACAATGGTATTGAGGAAGAAGCTGTCATGATACTCAGCAAAGGCGGACGGATCGCACCGGCTATTTATCTCAGAGAGTTTTTTGAAAGCTGGGAGAAGGCGGGAGAAAGTACCGAGGAGATCGCCGGAGAAATTCTTGCGCAGAACGCATATCAGGAAAAGGAGGTGGATTTTTCTTTGGATTGTTTTGATAATTATGAAAAGGCCAGAGGACAGGTGTATTTTAAGCTGATCAATTATGAGATGAATAAAGTCCTGCTGACAAAAGTGCCTTATATTGCATATCTGGACCTTGCTATAGTTTTCTATTACCGGCTGGAGAGGGGGAAGTTTCAGGGGGCCTCAATGCTGATACATAACTGTAATCTGGAGGCATGGAAGATCAACGCCAGGCAGCTTCTGGAGGATGCAGTGATGAATACCAGCAGAAAGCTTCCCTATACTTTCCAGGGGATGGATGCACTTATCCGTGAACTTTCCGGTGAAGATGAGGGACTATACACAGGAGAAGAGATTATGTATGTGCTTACAAATCAGGAAAAATATTTCGGAGCCGCTGCTTTGCTTTATCCTCATGTCTTAAGCCATATTTCTAAAATTCTAAGATGTAATTTCTATGTACTGCCCAGCAGTGTCCATGAATGTATCCTGGTCCCGGATCAGGGACAGTATTCCCGTTTTGAACTGGCCAGAATGGTCAGAGAAGTGAACCAGACACAGGTAGAGGAAGACGAGATACTTTCCTACCAGGTCTACTATTATGACTGCCAGAAAGAGAAGCTTATGATGTAAAAGGTGGGGAATACTGCCTGATTTTTGAGAGAAAACAGGTGGTATTTCCCAAAAAAATCGTTAAAATGACGGAAATAGGGCTAGTGCTTTACAAGTGGAAAAAAATGTGATATGATATCCAAGATGTAATGATTAAGCACCCGTAGCTCAGGGGATAGAGCAGTGGTTTCCGGTACCATGTGTCGGGGGTTCGAATCCCTCCGGGTGTGTTTTGTGCTTTGGGGAGAGCATGGAATAAGGGAATATTAAGGAGGACAGGTATGTTAGACAATTTCAGAGAATGGCTCTCAGATAATCTGAGGTATATTCTTCTGGGTCTGGCGATTCTGGCGGTTCTGCTTATCCTGTTTTTCGGAGGCCGTGCGCTGATTGGAGTTTTACGCAGTGAGCCTGCACAGGAAGAACAACAAACAGAACAAGAGAGAAATTCTTCGGAAGATACAGGATCTGAAGAAGTGGAAGAAACAGATACCAACGCTCTTGAAGAAAATGCGTACCCTGAAGTAAATACCTTGATTGAGTCCTTTTATGATGCGTGGGGACAGAAGAATGTAGATGCCATGAGAGAACTGACAGATAATTTCAGTTCTACAGATGAAGCGAAAGTTGTCAATGCAACCTATATAGAGAGCTATGACAACATTCAAGTCTATACCAAGAAAGGTCTGGATGATAACAGTTATGTGGTATTTGCAGCTTATGATCTGAAATTTCAGGGAATAGATACGCCGGCGCCGGGATTGTCCGAGCTGTATGTAATGAAGGATGAGAGCAATAATTGGCTGATTCATAATGACGAATCCGACCAGGAAGTTCAGGAGTGCATTGAGAAGACAAGACAGGAAGATGATGTTCAGGAACTGATTTCTCAGGTGGAAGAAAATTACAACCAGACTGTAGAGTCCAATGAAGAATTGAAAAGTTATCTGGAACAGCTTGGGGAAGAGACGAATACAGCTCTTATGGCAGACGACGGAGATATGCTTACAGCTGCAGAAGATTGTAATGTACGGGCAGATGCCAATACTTCTTCTCAGATATTAGGAAGACTTCAGGCAGGAGACCAGGTGAAAAAGCTGGAGAATGCTGGAGACAGCTGGATCAAAGTAGAATATAACGGACAGGAAGCTTATATACACAGTGACCTGCTGCAGTAAAAATTATGAAAAAAGAGGGTTATGGAATATTCCGTAACTCTTTTTTTCTATAGGAGAGTCCTTTGGACTGCCTTATGGAATAAAAAAGTCTGCCCCATGAAACATATGCCAGGAACATCCTGGGTTTCTGCTTCATGGGGCAGCTTTTAAATAAGAATACAGATTCAAAAATTTCAATAGTGGATTTTTACGGAGTCGTGGCTGCAGATTCCGTTGTTGTATCTTCCTTCATTGCAGAAGTATCCAGGCTTCCATCTTCTTTCAGAAAATAAGATTTTCCTTCTATGGTGATCCATCCGGTAGCCATGGAGCCGTCGCCGTTAAAGTAATACTGCTTATCTCCAATCTTTCGCCATCCGGTCATCAGCTGGCCGTTTGCCAGATAGTACCGTTTTCCCTGGCTCTCTACCCAGCCTTCCTGAAGTTTTCCATCTGCAGTGAGATAATACCATTTTCCTTCGCTTTGGAAAAGACCAGTTTTTGCGCTTCCGTCTGTATCTATAAAATACCATTTATCATTTTGCTTCATCCATCCAGGATCTGCCAGGATTCCTTCTGGCGTAAGAAAATAACGCTTTCCATTTACTGTGATCCAGCCGGTCTGCTCTTTGCCGTCTGCGCCTACATAATGACGCTGATTTCCTTCATCTACCCAGGCGTTGGTTACCATGGCGCCGTCCTGTCCCATATAACGGCGGCTTCCATTATTAGTGATCCAGCCTGTAGCCATAGAGCCGTCTTCCCGGAAGAAATATGTCTTGCCGTCGATTTCCTTCATACCTGTGGAAACAGTTCCATTTTCATCCAGGTAGTATCGCTTGCCGTCTTTGTCTGTCCATCCTGGAGATACAGAACCATCATCCATGAACAGATGCTGCTGTCCGTCAATTTCTGTAAATCCTGTTGCCATTACACCGGTAGAAGAAAAATAATATTTTTTTCCATCAATATCGGCCCATCCAATCTTAGGAGAGCCATTTTCGTCCAGATAATATTTCCCACTTTCATCTTCAAACCAGCCGGTCTCAGGAGTTCCATCAGAATCCCGGTAATAAAGAACGCCTTTTTCCTGAACCCAGCCTGTCCGGACATAACCCTGTTCGTCAAAGTAATAAGTTACGCCATCTATTTCCTGACTGGTATTCTGGATAAAAGAACCGTCGTGATATTCAAAACGTCTTCCTGTGCTGTTATATACCCAGTGATCTTCCTGACGGCTGACCTCTCTGTTTTCCCGGGCAATGAGATAATTTTTAACTGTGCCCATAATAAAGGAAGGGAGGAGCAGCAGGAGAAAACCTGAGAAGATAACGAGCAGGGTAAAACATACGCCTTTTACTGTGAATTTCATAGCTTTATCCTCTTTGTATATTTTTGTCTTTTTATTATACATTGAATACCGTCAGTGTACAAGGGGGGAACAAATGTGTTATACTAGCTCCATAGCGGCTAGTCGCCAAATGAGTATAAATGCTCGCCTGGCTTGCTGCTCTATGGTGTAAGGATAATTTACCAGAAGAAGACGGAAGGATAGAGAAGTATGCGTTTAAATAAATATCTCAGCGACAGGGGAATCTGTTCCCGGCGGGAGGCAGACCGGCTCATAGAAGCCGGAAGAGTGGAAGTAAATGGGGAGAAAGCAGTTCCCGGCATGCAGGCAGACCCTACCTGTGTGATACGGATTGACGGTAAAAAGATCGAGCCCACAGAAAAGAAAGTCCTTCTGGCTTTTTATAAACCGAAAGGCGTGGAGTGCACCACAGATACAAGAGTAAAAAATAATGTGATTTCTTATATCAATTATCCTGTCCGGGTATATTATGCAGGAAGGCTGGACAAAGATTCCCAGGGGCTCCTTCTTCTGACAAACCGGGGGGACCTGGCCAACGAGATGATGAAGGCAGGGAACTTTCACGAAAAAGAATATGAAGTAACGGTAGATAAACCAGTTACAGAGGGATTTATACGAAAGATGAGTCAGGGAGTTCCGATTTTGGGAACCATCACCAGAGAATGCAGGGTGTGGAAGACTGGAGAGAAATCCTTTTCTATCGTACTGACCCAGGGACTGAACCGCCAGATACGGAGAATGTGCGAATATCTGGGATATCAGGTGGTCAATCTTAAAAGAGTGCGAATCATGAATATCACTCTGGGAGACATGACTGTGGGAGCCTTAAGAGAGATCCAGGGCCAGGAACTGGAGCTCCTTGAAAAAAAACTGAAGGAGAAGCCTCCTGTCCGGGAAGTGTTCCGGGGAGGAAAACCTGTAAAAAATCCGGGCAAATATCGAACTCCCGGTAAGAAAAAGAAAAGCTGGAGGAAAGATTCCTGATGGATAAGATTGAAAGAATGAAAGAATTGATACCTGTGCTTCAGAAGGCTGCCAAGGCCTATTATCAGGAAGACAGGGAAATTATGAGTAATTTTGAATATGACAAACTGTATGATGAGCTGGAAGCCCTGGAAACAGAGACAGGGGTGACTCTGGCAGGAAGTCCTACAGTATCGGTAGGCTATGAAGCCCTGGAGGAGCTGCCAAAGGAGGCCCATGAAACCCCTATGCTTTCTCTGGACAAGACAAAAGATGTAGAAGCTCTCCGGGATTTTGTGGGGGATCAGAAAACCCTGCTTTCCTGGAAACTGGACGGTCTTACCATAGTCCTTACCTACGGAGATGGAAAACTCCAGAAAGCAGTTACCAGAGGAAACGGCGTAGTGGGAGAGGTTATTACCAATAACGCCCGGGTTTTTAAAAATATTCCCCTTCAGATTTCTTTTAAAGGAGAGCTGGTCCTCAGAGGAGAAGCGATCATCACCTATTCAGATTTTGAAAAGATCAATGAAGAGATCGAAGATGTAGACGCCAGATATAAAAATCCCCGGAATCTCTGCAGCGGTTCCGTACGGCAGTTAAATAATGAGATCACAGCCAGGAGAAATGTTCATTTTTATGCATTTTCTCTTGTGAGAGCCCAGGGGGTGGATTTTCAGAATTCCAGGGAAAAACAGTTTCAGTGGCTGAGGGACCAGGGATTTGATGTGGTGGAATACCGGATGGTAACAAGAGATACTTTAGATAAAGCCATGGACTATTTTGCAGGGCAGGTGGCAAAAAATGATTTTCCTTCAGATGGACTGGTTGCACTGTATGATGATATCGCATACGGAGATTCCCTGGGAAGTACGGCGAAATTTCCCAGAAATTCCTATGCTTTTAAATGGAAGGATGAGACAAGGGAAACTACTTTGAAAGAGATTGAATGGAGTCCTTCAAGAACAGGGCTGATCAATCCCGTAGCAATCTTTGAGCCTGTGGAGCTGGAGGGAACTACAGTGAGCCGGGCCAGTGTCCACAATATCAGTATTATGAAAGAGCTGCAGCTGGGAATCGGAGACAGAATCCAGGTTTATAAGGCAAATATGATCATCCCTCAGATTGCGGAGAATCTTACTCGCAGCGGAAAGCTGGAAATCCCGGATACCTGTCCGGTGTGCGGAAAGGAAGCCAGAGTGGTCAAAACCAACGAGGTAGAATCTCTTTACTGCATGAATCCGGACTGTCAGGCCAAGAAGATTAAATCTTTTACCCTTTTCGTCAGCAGGGATGCTATGAATATAGACGGTCTGTCTGAGGCTACCCTGGAGAAATTTATCCTGAAAGGATTTATCAAAGATTTTGGAGACATTTTTGAAATCGGAAAGTTCCGGGAAGAAATCGTGGAAATGGACGGATTCGGGGAAAAATCCTTTGATAACCTGATGGCCAGCCTGGAGAAGGCAAGGCATACCACACTGCCAAGACTTCTTTATAGTCTGGGGATCGCCAATATAGGACTGGCCAATGCAAAAATGATCTGCAAAGAATTTCACTATGATCTGGAAAAAATGGTCCAGGCTACGGCGGAAGAAATCAGCAGTATAGAAGGAATCGGCCCAGTTATCGCAAAGACTTATACAGAGTATTTTTCTGATGAAGAAAACATGAGAAAATTCCGCCATCTTCTTTCTCATCTGGAACTGGAAGAGGTAAAACAGGAGAGCCGTCTTACCCTGGATGGCAAACAGTTTGTGATCACAGGCAGTGTGAACCACTTTGCCAACAGGGCTGAATTGAAGGAATATATCGAGCAGCGTGGAGGAAAGGTAACGGGAAGCGTTACTTCCAAGACAGATTATCTCATTAACAATGATGCGACTTCCAATTCTTCTAAAAATAAAAAGGCCAGAGAACTGGAAATCCCCATTCTTTCAGAGGAAGATTTCCTTCATATGGCAGAAGAGCAGTAGAAGGATACAAAAGAAGCAGGCAGATAACAGAAGGGGAATTTAGCAGGAGCATTCCCACTTTCATATAAAGGACGGGAGACAGATGCAGAGAAAAGAAATCAAAGAAGAGGGACTAAAAAAGGTAAGAAAAATTATCTACGGCAGGACTCTGGTGGTGGCGGCAGCCTTTCTCATACAGTTTGCTCTGCTGTTAGGCGGATTTATACTTCTCAGTGACTACAGCTATGCGCTGTATGGATTTTTTCTTATTATCAGCGCCAGCGTGGTGATCTAT
This sequence comes from Blautia sp. An81, assembly GCF_002161285.1. Lineage (GTDB taxonomy): Bacteria > Bacillota > Clostridia > Lachnospirales > Lachnospiraceae > Blautia > Blautia ornithocaccae. The sequence goes on from NZ_NFHH01000004.1 coordinate 198,647, forward strand.
ATCTACAATGCCAGAGGAAATCCGGACTTTAAGCTGGTCTGGATGCTGCCCATTGCAGTACTCCCGGTAGTGGGGGCCCTTCTCTATGTATATTTTACCAGCCAGCCGGGCACCAGACTGATCTATAAGCGGCTGAACGTTCTGGCAGAAGAAACCAGGAAATATGTGGTCCAGGAGCCGGAGGTGAAAGAGAGGCTTCGGGAAAGAGACCGGCAGATGGCCCATATGGCAGATTATCTCTCAGAGTATGCAGATGCGCCGGTGTATGACCATACTTCTGTGAAATACTATTCTCTGGGAGATTACCAGTATAAAGATATCCTTTCCCAGCTGAAAAAGGCTGAAAAGTTTATTTTCCTGGAATTCTTTATTGTTGCAGAAGGAGAAATGTGGGAAAGTATCCTGGACATCCTGAAACAGAAAGCAAAAGAAGGTGTTGAGGTCCGGGTGATGTACGACGGTACCTGCGTACTGTCCCTTCTTCCTTATTTCTATCCGGAGCTTCTGGAAAAAGAGGGGATTTCCTGCAAAATGTTTGCCCCTATTAAGCCTATATTTTCTACCCATTATAATAACCGGGATCACCGGAAGATCCTGGTCATTGATGGAAAAACTGCGTTTACCGGCGGAACCAATCTGGCAGATGAATACATTAACAGAAAGATTCGGTTCGGACACTGGAAGGATACAGCGGTGATGATAAAGGGAAAGGCTGTGGAAAGCTTTACCTATATGTTCCTGGAAATGTGGAATGTTTCGGAAAAAAGACCGGAGGATTATCTGCGGTACAAAACGCCCCGGGAATTTTCTATGGCAAATGACGGCTATGTGATCCCATATGGCTCCAGCCCTTACGGCAGTGAGCGAGTGGGAAAACAGATATATATGGATATTCTCAACACAGCCAGGGACTATGTTCATATTATGACGCCCTATCTGATATTAGATCACGAATTCCTTATGACGTTGGTCTACGCGGCAAAACGTGGGGTAGAGGTGCAGATCATCATGCCGCATATTCCGGATAAAAAGACAGCATTCTCCCTGGCTAAGACCTATTATAATGAGCTTCTGGAGGCCGGTGTGGAAATTTATGAATATGAGCCGGGATTTGTTCATGCCAAAGTTTTTGTGTCGGATGATGAAAAGGCAGTGGTGGGAACGGTGAATCTGGATTATCGAAGTTTTTACCACCATTTTGAATGCGGGCTTCTGATGTACCGAAACTCACAGATCCCCTATATAAAGAAGGACTTTCAGGAAACATTGGAAAAGAGTATAAAGATTCAGATTTCAGATTATAAAAAGCTGAAATTAGGTACAAGGGTTCTGGGAAAGGCCTTAAGACCTTTTGCACCGTTAATGTAAAAATCTTGCAGGAAAGCCCTGTTGGTTGTAGAATAAGATAATATGGAGTATTACTCGAAAAAGGATACAGAAAGGTGAGGAGAAAAGATGCCGATTAAAATACAAAGCGATCTTCCGGTAAAGGAAATCCTGGAAAAAGAAAATATATTTGTAATGGACGAAAACCGGGCGGTACATCAGGATATCCGTCCCATACAGATTCTCATTCTGAATCTGATGCCTTTAAAAGAGGAGACGGAGCTGCAGCTCCTCCGTTCTCTTTCCAATACCCCTCTCCAGGTGGATGTTTCTTTTATGATGGTAAAAAGCCACACTTCCAAAAATACAGCCACCAGCCATCTGAATAAGTTCTATCAGACTTTTGATGAAGTGAAAGAGCAGAAGTACGATGGAATGATCATCACCGGAGCTCCGGTGGAGCAGATGGAATTTGAGGAAGTAGATTACTGGGAAGAAATGAAAGAGATCATGGAGTGGACAAAAGAGAATGTCACCTCTACCATATATCTTTGCTGGGCTGCCCAGGCAGGTCTGTACTATCACTATGGACTGAAAAAAAAGATGATGGATCATAAAGTTTTTGGACTGTTTCCTCATAAGGTCATGAACCGGAAGATCCCTCTGGTAAGGGGATTTGACGATGTATTTTTGGCACCTCATTCCCGTCATACAGAAGTGCCTGCAGAGGATATCCATAACTGTAAAGCTCTTACTGTTCTGGCAGAGTCAGAAGAGGCAGGCGTGTTCCTGGCTATGGCCCAGGAAGGACGGCAGATTTTTGTCATGGGACATCCGGAATACGACAGGGTAACCCTGGACCAGGAATATAAGAGAGATCTGGGCAAGGGGCTGCCTATCGATATGCCAAAAGCCTATTATCCCGACGATAACGCAGAAAATAAGCCCCTCCTTTTGTGGAGAGCTCATGCCAACAATCTGTATACCAACTGGCTGAATTACTATGTATATCAGGTAACGCCCTATGATATGGCAGGAACTCCTGATTTTACAAGATAGTAAGAATATATGGCAAAGGTCAGAAGATATCTGAAAATCGATAATTAAAAGTATAGCCGCTGCCTCCCTTTGATGAAGAAAATCTTCTTTCATCAAAGGGAGGCAGCGGCTGTTTAAAAAAGGATTCAATAGAATAGATTATTTATTCTAAAGAGCCGATTGCTTTTTCAGGCTGTATACTTTCTTCGGTCTGTTCCTGAACCTCATGTTTTTTTCTGGTAAGAAGGATTCCGGCAGTCAGCGCTGTAAAGGGGGCGACTGTTACCAGACCAAAGCTTCCCACGACGGTATCCAGAATTTCTGCAGACACATATTTATAATTCAGGATATGGTCAATCGGGGTTCCCTGGGCCATAAAGACCATAAGCAGGGTAATATATCCTCCTGAGTATGCCAGGAGCAGGGTTGTCGTCATAGTTCCCATGGCTGCGCGCCCTACGTTCATGCCGGATTTGGCTGCTTCTTTCCAGGAAATATCCGGCTTTTTCTCTACCACTTCATAAATTGCCGAGGTGATATCCACAGACAGATCCATCATAGCGCCGGAAGCTCCGATGAAAATACTGCTCATGAAGATAGCAGTCAGATCCAGATGCTGAAATCCACTGTAAAGCAGAGACTCTGAGTCAGGCATTACCGCTCCATTGATATGGAATAGATCGGTAAAGAGCATTCCCAGAATACAGGTGGCCAGGATTCCCAGAAGAGAGCCCAGGGACGCTGTTACTGTTCTTTTGTCCACACCGTATACAAAAAATATGATCATAAGGGTAAGGAATACGGTAATCCCAATTCCCACCCAGATGGGAGAATATCCCTTTAGATAAGCTGGGACCAGAATTTTCCATATGGTCAGAATGGTAATGGCAAAAGAAAAGATTGCCTGAAATCCGTTCTTTCCTGTAACTGCGATCAGAAAGACGGCAAAGACTGCCAGCAGGATCAATTCTTTATCCAGGCGGAAGTGGTCTGTGATCACCGCAGAAGAAATTTCATCTCCATTGAGACTGATGGTTAGAAAGGCCTTGTCCCCCTCTTTAAAAATCTTATCCTTTTCCAGAGAACCGCTCAGAAAATTCACTCCTGTGATTTCCTGGCCCTGAAAGGGACCGTTTTGGATTTCCATTACACAAGTCTGCTCTCCGGACTGGATCAGTCCGGAACTTTTAATCGCCGAATTATCCACTTCTGTTACAATTCCCACTGCACGTTCCGACCCCTGATAAATCAAAGCATCCTCATAGCCAGTTGGAATGGCTATGAGGACAGCAATCATAAGTATTCCTATGATGATCGTCAGGAGCATATTTTTCTGTTTATTGAAAAAAATACGCTTCATTCGTTTACTCTACTCCTGTCAAAGATGCTACTTTTTTATAGATATCTGTATTATCGTAATATCCGTCAAATTCTTCCTGTCCCACACCCTGTGCGAAAACTTCTACCGGAAGACCTGTATGAGCGTAGGAACCAAAGTTTACACCGCTCTTGTTATTCAGGATATGTGTGATGGTAACGGTAAGAGGCTCATAGCTTCCGTATTTCACATATTCATCCTGGCCGAATTCTTCCTCTTCTCCGGTTCTGCTCATGGTGGTGTCATATGCTTCTTTCAGCTTATCATACTCATACTGGGTCATAACAAGACTTCCGTCATTGGTGGATTCCGGATGCATATCTGCACTGTCTTTCTGCTGGGTAGCAGTATCGTCAGAAACAGGAGCCTGAAGACCGAACAGTTCTGTTACATCTTTCATAACTGTATCAAAATCGGTTTTGTTTTCTTTATATCCTGCCACATAGTCAGAATCAAATTTAGCATAGGAAATCTTCTGGTTATTAAAATTCTGAAGGAAGGTATCATAGTCAGTTCCGGCATAACCAATGGTAAGACCACCTGTTTCATGGTCACCTGTTACCAGGATCAGAGTTTCGTCCGGATGCTCATTGTAGAAGTCCACAGCCTCTGCAACTGCATCATCCAGAGCAATGGTATCGCTGATAGTTGCTGCTGCGTCGTTTGCATGACATGCCCAGTCAATCTTTCCGCCTTCTACCATCATGAAAAATCCATTTTCGTTATCCAGCATTTCGATTCCCTTGTCTACATAGTCTGCCAGGGCCCACTGTCCATCCTGGAGATCCATATCATAAGGCATAGCATCACTGTCAGCCAGGTGTTCTTCAACGACAATGGTTTTTCCGTCATCTGGAGTCAGCGCTTCAGCCTCGGCCTGAGTTCTGACAACTTTGTATCCGGCTTCTTCTGCTGCTGTGTAAAGATCTTTCTGATCTTCATTTTCCCCTGTAGGCTGTAGAAGAGCTCCGCCGGCAAAATAATCAAATCCGCTTTCTACAAGTTCCAGACCGATATCATAGTAATCGTTTCTGGAAGCCTGATGCGCATAGAAGGCTGCCGGAGTGGCATGATTGAGGTTTACGCTGGAAATTACGCCGATCTTGTAATCTTTCTGGGCTTTCAGTTTTTCTGCGATGGTTTCATATTCCTGTGAGAAATCTTCACTTACGTTGATGCTTCCGCTCCAGGTCTTGTATCCAGTTGCAATAGAAGTTGCTGTTGATGCAGAGTCCGGAGCAAAAGAGGTGCTGTCATAAGTCTGAGCAGAGCCTGCAACCGGGAAGTTCATCATATTCAGGTTGTTCTGGCTGCTCAGTACAGTCTGCTCTTCCCCTTCTACCGTAACTGTCTCTGCATTTTCTGCTGAAGCATTTGCACTCTTAAAATAATTTGTCAGCTGAATCTGCGGATAGCTCATACCGTCTCCGATAAACAAGAAGACATATTTAGGCGTTTTTCCTTCTGTCTGAGCAGCCGCACTGGTTTCTTCTGCTGCAGCTGTCTCCTGAGTTTCTGCATTCACTTCTTCTGTTGCTGTGTTTCCGCAGCCGGCTAAAAGACCTGTTGCCAGCATCATAGAAGCCATAGTCAGACAAATAATTTTTCTCTTCATAAATTTCCTCCTGAGTTGTTTTGTGTTTGCGCGATTTAATATATCATAAAGAGCTAAATACCAACTATCGCTGTTATAATAATTTTAAGTAAAATCTTTGTGAACTATAACAGGGTATAAATACAGGCTTTGAATTGAGTTTTTAAGGGTTTCAAGGTATAATCGGTGATATAGACAAACTTGAGAGAGGAGAGAAAGATGATCGAATGTATCGTAGTAGGCGCCGGAGGCTTTATCGGGGCAGTCTGCCGTTATCTCATAGGACTGATACCGGTAAATGAAAACCTGGATTTCCCTGTTAAGACATTTGCCATAAACATACTGGGCTCTTTTATCATAGGCATGATCGCCGGGCTGGCTTTGAAGAATAATGGCCTGAATCCCAGAGCAGTGCTGTTTTTGAAGGTTGGAATATGCGGAGGGTTTACCACATTTTCTTCCTTTGCTCTGGAAACAGGAGATTTGCTCAAGGGTGGCAATACAGTAACGGCGCTGCTGTATGTGAGCTTAAGTGTAGTGTTAGGTATATTGACAGTGTTTGGTGGGCAGGCTGTGGTACGGTGAAAATGAGGAAGGAGTGAAGCTTCATTATGATTTTGTATCATGCCAGTAAAGAAGTTGTAGAATTTCCAGAAATTCGTAAGACAAGATACACAAAAGATTTTTCTTGGGGATTTTATTGTACAAATAATTTAGAGCAGGCAATTAGGTGGGCAAACAGAGGAGAGGGGACTCCGATTGTTAATTATTATAATTATACTTTAGACGAATCTCTTTCTATTCTAAAATTTGAAAAGATGTGCGATGAGTGGCTGGATTTTATAGCAGAATGTAGAAGTGGGAAAATACATTCTTATGATATTGTAGAGGGACCAATGGCTAATGACACTGTTTGGAACTATGTAAATGACTTTTTGGCAGGAAGGATTACAAGAAAGCAATTTTGGGTTTTGGCAGAGTTTAAATATCCCACACATCAGATCAGTTTTCATACTTTATCGGCTTTAAATTGTTTGTCTTTTGAGAGGAGTGAAATAATCTATGACAGAAAAAGAAAAAAATGACTTTTTTTACGTGTGTGCTCTCATAGAATTTACGGCAAGAAAGACCAGAAATAAAAGAGGAGTCATCGTCCGTGCTATGGGCGAAGAAGGTGTGAAGAAAGAACTGTATGATGCAGAAGTAAACCACTGTCTTTCTTTTGAACAGGTCAGTGATGAAATTATAGACCGTTATAAAATTCCGACAGGAAATTTTGACACGATATCGGATAGTCAATATTCGATTCCAAGTTTTCTGGATATAGGACGTTTATATAGTATTATGATAGAAGACTGTGCAAAACCGGGAGAAGAAGTTCAGGAATTGATAAAAATTTTTACTTCTTTTATCAGTGATGAAATTTCTGATTTCAGTACGGATTTGTATTATCAAAATCCCAGCTATTTGGAATGGTCTTATCGGGAGGGAAGGCTTTTAGAATAAATTGCCTTGCTGAAGTTAATTTACGAGATATAAGAAAGAAAATGATACAGGAGGGGCATATATGGATTATCAAGATTATGTGAAAATGGGACTAGAAGGAGAAGGAAGACTGAAACTGATCTTATGTGGCAGCGTAGAAGAGGAAAAAGATGGAAAAACAGGAGTAGTATCTGTGGTCTTTGCCACAGAAGAGAAGGAGCTTGCAAGAGAGAAACTTCAGGAGTTATTGGAGGAAAGTCCTGAGAATTATTATATGGTTTACAGTGTACCTTTAGATACTGATTTGACGGAACTGGCTCACTATCCGTCTATAGAAATTACCAGAGAGGATTTGCAATAAGGAGAAAAAGAGTGAAAAAGTTACAGGAATATTTTTTATACTTTATGTTTTATTCTATTATCGGCTGGTGCTATGAGGTGTTTTTGGAGGTAGTAGTTTACAGATGGGGATTTTCTAACAGAGGTGTACTTTTCGGCCCATACTGTGTTATTTATGGTTTCGGGGCGCTGATCCTGATTTTTTCTCTGAGCTGGCTCATGAAGAAAAAAATCAGAGTATGGAAACTGAATATTACCCCAATCCTGGTTTTTCTGGGAATTGTGGTGATTACTACAGTAGTAGAGTTGGCGGCCAGCTACATCATGGAAGCTACAAGAGGGGAATGGATGTGGGATTACACCAGATTTGCTTTTAACTTCCAGGGAAGAGTGGCCCTTAACCCCAGCATACGCTTTGGGATCGGAGGAATGATTTTTCTCTATATCCTTCAGCCTCTTTTTGAAAAAGGAGTCAGAAAAATGCCGGAGAAAGTCATTCAGGCGGCGTCTGCTATTCTGGCGATTCTGCTGTGCGCAGATGTGATTTATCTGTTTCTGAAGTAAGGATTTACAAAAGGCTTGAAACAGATAGAAAAATCCGGTATAATGTTTTTCGTCTGAGATACAGACATAAGTTACTTCCAGATATGGAATTGACAGTTCGAGACCATCCTGTCATTAAACAAAACTAGGGACAACAAGAAAGAATTATGAAGTTGTTGACGCAGGACTGTCACATATGAAATCCAGATATAGAAAAATATCCTGGATTCTGTTGTGTGGCGGTTCTGCTTTTTCTGTTTGGAGGTGAACGAATATGGATAATCCTGCAAAAATGAGCCGGGTGCAGAAAATGACTTTTTCTGCAATGGTCATGGCAATGTATATTGTCATTCTCTATTTTACCCAAAGTTTCTCTTTTGGCGCATATCAGATCCGCATCGCTACGGCTCTGTATGCTCTTGCATATCTGTTTCCGTTCCTGGTTTTACCCCTTGGTCTCGCCAATTTTATATCGAACATGTTATTCGGCGGATTCGGCATTATTGATATGCTGGGCGGCTGCATCGTAGGAATGATCGCTGCAGCCTGCATTGTATTGATCCGCAGGAAAAACTGGAACCAGGTACTGATCACAGTTCCCATTGTACTGGTGCCTGGGCTGGGAGTGGCTACCTATCTGTCTTATTTTCTTTCCATGCCATATCCTCTTATGGCGGTGAATCTCTGCATAGGGCAGCTGATCCCCTCTATCGTGGGAGTGGTCATGGTTAAAGCTCTGGAGAAAGTGCTATATCCGGGAAGAACAGCCGGTATAACAGGAAAGCAGAGGACAGAACACTGAAAAATCCAGCCGGGAAGCATGGCTTCTGCGGCTGGAAAGTTTATAAGATTCTTTATAAAGGAGTAAATGAGAAATGAGCGGAAGAACAGAGAAAGAACTGGAAGGAGTTTCTCTTCTGGGAAATCAGAAAGTCTCTTATCCATCGGACTATGCCCCGGAGGTGCTGGAAACATTTCCAAACAAGCATCCGGAAAATGATTACTTTGTGAAATTTAACTGTCCGGAGTTTACCAGCCTGTGTCCTATGACAGGACAGCCGGACTTTGCCACTATTTATATATCTTATGTGCCTGGAGAGAAAATGGTGGAAAGCAAGTCTCTGAAGCTGTATCTTTTCAGCTTCAGGAACCATGGAGATTTTCATGAGGACTGCGTAAATATCATTATGAAAGACCTGATAAGGCTGATGGATCCAAAATATATTGAAGTATGGGGGAAATTTACCCCCAGAGGGGGAATCTCCATTGACCCCTATTGTAATTATGGGAAATCAGGCACAGTCTGGGAGAAAGTGGCCTTTGAACGGCTGACTCATCATGACCTGTACCCGGAAAAAGTGGATAACCGATAGGAGGAGCAGACATGGGAGATAAAGCAATGGTTTTATTCAGCGGCGGTATTGACAGCACTACCTGCCTGGGCCTGGCTATAGAAAAATACGGAAAAGAAAATGTGATTCCTCTTTCTGTTTTTTATGGACAGAAACATGAAAAAGAAGTGGAGGCAGCCAGAAAAATTCTGGAATATTATGAAATCAAGGGCATGGAAATGGACCTGTCTTCAATTTTTGCCTACAGTAGCTGTTCCCTTCTTGCCCATTCCCAGGAAGAGATACCAGAGTCTTCTTACGGAGAGCAGCTGGCACAGACAGGCGGAGCGCCGGTATCTACCTATGTACCTTTTCGAAACGGGCTTTTCTTGTCCTGTGCCGCCAGTCTGGCTCTTTCCCTGGACTGCAGCGTGGTCTATTATGGCGCTCATCGGGATGACGCTGCAGGAAATGCCTATCCGGACTGCAGCCGGGCTTTTTACGACAGTATGAATCAGGCGGTTTATGAAGGCAGCGGAAAAGCTCTTTACATAGAGGCGCCCTTTATTGATAAAAATAAAGCTGAAATCGTGGCGGAAGGTCTGAGATTGAAGGTCCCATATGAGTTTACATGGAGCTGTTATGAGGGAAAGGAATTTCCCTGCGGAGTGTGCGGTACCTGCATTGACCGGCAGAAAGCTTTTGAGGCAAATGGAATAAAAGACCCGGCTTTGGGGGAATAATCTTAAATGCAGAATGTTTTCAGAAAGTTTACAAAATCATGATTTTTTTCTTTACAGTAAAGCATTAGAATGGTAGATATGAGATAAGAGCCGGAATATGGAGCAGATTGGGAGACAGGCAATAGATAGAACGGCTAAGGATCTAATCATAATTGTGAAATACTATGAAAGGATAGGAGAGGAAAGCCGTGGTTTACTGTATTGAGCCTAAGGGAGAATTCCGAAAATCTCTGATGCATATACTGGAATCTTGTGGTTATGCGTCAGAAGCAGTCCCCTCAGGAAAGGAACTGCTGGAAGTTTTAAAACAGCATCGTCCGGAACTGATTCTTCTGGACTATGATCTGCCCGGGGAAAAAGGGCTGGAGATTCTGGATGTGCTAAGAGATTCTTTTGAATATGTCCAGATTCCCGTTATCATGGTTTCAGATACAAATGAGGGATTCAGAAAAGCCCAGTGCTTCGACCATGGGGCAGATGACTATCTGTCTGGAACTATGGGAAGAGTGGAAATGATGGCCAGGATTCGGGCAGTGCTCCGCCGGGCGGAGAGATATAAATATGGGGACGAGTGTGTCCGGATACAATAATAGAAAAGGTTCAGCAGGAATAGAACTCCAGAAAGGTGGAAGTCAGATTTGAATCAAATCTGACAAGGGATAAGGTCGAAAGATTAAGAAATTGAATATAAACCGTAGGATTCGGCAAGGAATACGGCTTTATATTCAAGAAGTCGGATTTAAACCGTAGAAATTCAGTAAGAAGTACGGATATAAACTTAGAATGTTGATTTATAACCGTACCAAAGGCAGTCAAAAGCGGGGCAGCCCCACGAGAATTTTATTTCTCGTGGGGCTGCCCCTTTAAGATTGGATTAATCCATGTATTTTTTCAAAGTAGCTCTTACGGCACCAGGTCCGGCAATCTCTTCTTTGAACATTTCCTCGATCTTATCGCCGATACCTGCCTGATACAGGTCGATTCCAAAGATGTTGGCGTTGGAAAGAATAGACTTTAACTGTCCGGTGTAAGTTTCCGGTTTGCCTACCTCAATGCCTTCCAGTACTTTAGACAGTTCAGGAAGCATTGGGTCAGCGGAAAGCTCGAATTTCTCGCCTTCGTCATTTACGCCCAGGAGATATCTGCACCATCCTGCAATAGCCAGAGGAATTGCAGTGAGCTTTTTGGCATCGCCGTATTTTTCCACATAGGATTTAATGGTTTCGCCATAGCGGATGCCTACCTTCTGTGAAGTATCTGTTGCGATACGCTGTGGTGTGTCAGGCATAAATGGATTTGGAATTCTTACGTTGATAACTTCGTCAACGAAATCAGCAGGAGAGAGGATGCCAGGATCTGTAACAACAGGCATGCCTTCTACGGGACCGATCTCATGAACCAGTTTATTTAACTGAGAATCTTTCATCTCATCAGCAATCAGTGTGTAACCCAGTACACAGCCGTATACAGCCAGTGCTGTGTGGAGAGGATTCAGGCAGGTGGTAACCTTCATTCTCTCTACTTTATTAACCGTGTCTCTGTCCGTCATATATACGCCGGCTTTTTCGAGAGCAGGTCTTCCGTTGGGGAACTTGTCCTCGATAACCAGATACTGAGGTCCTTCTGCATTTACAAAAGGAGCGATATAGGTTCTCTTGGAGGTGATAACAGGAGCAATGTCTTCCACTCCGGCTTTCTCCAGATCTGCACATACGGAATCTGCAGGTCTTGGTGTGATTTTGTCGATCATGGACCATGGGAAGGAAACCTGTTTCTCATCAGAAATATAGTCCACGAATCCCTGATCTACAAATCCTTTTGCCAGCCATTCTTTTGCCATGGTGGTGATAGAGTTCTGGAGTTTCTCGCCATTGTGAGAGCAGTTATCCATGGAAACTACTGCCAGAGGATATTTTCCGGCTTTGTAACGCTCAAAGAGAAGAGCACATACAACTGCCATAGCAGCGCCCGGTTTCTCCGGACCGTTGTCGATGTCGGCCTGAATAAATGGGAAATAATTTCCGTCAGCGCCTTTTAAAGCATAGCCTTTTTCTGTGATGGTGAAAGAGATCATCTGAAGACCCGGATCAACAAAGATTTCTTTCAGGCGGTTCCAGTATTCCGGAACATTGGACTGAGCTTTGATGGCCTCTGTAAGAGATCCCAGAACCTTCTTGTCTGTGGAGCCGTCAGCCTTTAAAGTAACAGCTAATACCAGATTGTCGTAAGGCACGTAGATTTTATCTACTACGTCGAAGTCGAAAGTTTCCACACAGGTGATACCTTTGTCAGCTGCACCATTGGAAATCAGTGTGTCAGCCAGACCGCCGATGAAGATACGGAAGATATTTCCTGCTCCGAAGTGTACCCATACAGGAGCTTTCTTTGTGTTTTCAGCTACTTTTGCAACATCATAAGATGGAAGAGCGATACCGGCTGCTTCCCAGTCCTTTGTGTTTTTCAGACCTTCTAAAGTCAGTTTCATAATCTACACACGATCCTTTCTTTTTATTATTTTGCTTCTTTTGCCTGTTTCTCTACAGATTCCCAAAGTCCGCAGATATAAGCGGCGCCAAGGGCACGGTCATAAAGTCCATATCCTGGCATTGCCTTTTCGCCCCAGATCATACGTCCGTGGTCAGGACGGATAGGTCCTTCAAATCCTGATTCATACAGAGCTTTTACTACTGCGTACATATCGAAAGTTCCGTCGGAGCTTAAGTGAGCGCTTTCCTCGAAATCTCTCATGCCGTCGTTGAAACGAAGGTTTCTTACATGAGCAAAGTGGATTCTGCCTTTCAGCATTTTAATAGTGGCGATCAGGTCGTTGTTTAAGTTGGTTCCATAGGAGCCCATGCAGAAGGTTACACCGTTGTGTTTATTTGGAACAGCGTCCATCATTCTTTTCAGTTTTTCCTGAGAAGAAATGATACGGGGCAGTCCGAATACGCTCCAGGAAGGATCGTCTGGATGAATAGCCATGTTGATGTCGTATTTGTCACATACCGGCATAATGGCTTTCAGGAAGTATACCAGATTGTCAAAAAGTTTTTCTTCATCAATGTCTTTATACAGAGCGAAGAGTTCTTTTACTTTCTCCATACGTTCCGGCTCCCAGCCTGGCATTACAGTACCGTTCATGTCATTTTTGATGCTGTCGAACATCTTTTCCGGATCCATGCTGTCAATGGTATCCTGGCTGTAAGCGAGAACTGTAGAACCATCGTCTCTCTTACGCTCCAGCTCTGTTCTTGTCCAGTCGAAAACAGGCATGAAGTTGTAGCATACCATATGAACATCAGCTTTTCCCAGGTTTTCCAGGGTTTCAATGTAAGCTTCGATATCTTTATCACGTTCCGGAGCTCCTGTTTTAATAGCATCGCTTACGTTTACGCTTTCGATACCTGCAAGATGAAGACCGGCGTCTTCTACTTCTTTCTTCATTGCCATGATCTCGTCCAGAGTCCATACTTCACCGGGCATTTTGTCATACAGAGTGGTGATGATTCCCTTTACATAGCAGCTCTGACGAATCTGTTCCAGAGTTACAGTGTCGTGGTCTTTGCCGTACCAGCGCATTGTCATTTCCATAATAAATACCTCACTTTCGATTTATGATTTTATTATAATGGACGAGGGAAAAAAAAGCCAATTGATAAGTTTGTTGTATACATTGCAAAACTTGCGGTTTTGTACTAAAATAGATACAGAAATCTATATAAATTCATAGGGAGAAAAAGAAAATTATGAAAAAAAACCTGAAAACTCAGTTTTTGACTCGACAGTATATGCTTTCAAGGGATTATGAACTATACTATTACAGTGACAGCCACATGGCAAACGTAGACAGTCATGCCCATGATTACTATGAATTTTATTTTTTTCTGGAGGGAACTGTTTCCTACCTTATTGAAGAACAGCTTTACAGTCTAAAGGCAGGGGATGTAGTGGTAATCCCTCCGGGTATTTATCATAAAGCAGTTATTCATGACTCAGAGAAGCCCTACAGCCGTTTTGTCTTTTGGATCAGTATGGACTATTATGAGAGAATCCGTCAGATGTCCGAAGAATATTTCTATATTATCCGTCTTGCCAGGGAGAAACCGCAATATGTTTTTCATAATGATGCAGTGGACTTCAGCAGTATCCAGTCCAGAATCTTTCATTTGATTGAGGAGATACACTGGGACAGGTTTGGAAAAGAAGAAAAAATTTTTATCGGTATCTGCGATCTTTTTCTCCACCTCAGCCGAATGGCCTATGAGAGAACGCATCCAAGAAGGCTGAAGGAGGATCAGAACTTGTATGAAAATATCATCCAGTATATAGATACCCAGTTGGACCAGGATTTATCCCTGGAGTATCTGGCTGGAAAATTTTATGCCAGCAAGTATCATATTGCCCATATTTTCAAGGAAAATACAGGAATATCCATACATCAGTATATTATGAAAAAGAGACTGGCTGCCTGTCAGGACGCCATACTCAGTAACATCAGTATAACCAAGGCTTATCTTATGTTTGGCTTTAAAGATTATTCCAGTTTTTACCGGGCATTTAAAAAGGAATATGGGATTTCTCCAAAAGAATACCGGGATATGAAGATACAGCTTCAGCAGCGAAGTCCCCAGAAAAAGGAAAACGTTCCCTGAAAGCCTGTTAGAATTTTCTAGAAAAAAGAGAACCGCTGTGTTTGTGGAATTTCCTCAATGCAGCGGTTCTTTTAGGACAGGTCAATAAATAATTTAGTTATCTTCCTGGGTCATGGTGTATACAGTACGTTTCCTTGCCATTTCATCATTGGCCAGGTATTCATCATAAGTGGTGATCTTGTCGATCATAGTGCCGGTTGGCAGGATCTCCATGATACGGTTGGCAGTAGTCTGGACAATCTGGTGGTCATGAGAAGCGAAAAGGATCACGCCGGGGAATTTGATCATACCGTTGTTCAGCGCTGTGATAGACTCCATATCCAGGTGGTTGGTAGGTTCATCAAAAATCAGCACATTAGCACCGGAGATCATCATCTTAGAGAGAAGACATCTTACCTTTTCTCCTCCTGAAAGTACCCGTACTTTTTTCACACCGTCTTCTCCAGGGAAAAGCATACGTCCCAGGAATCCACGGACATAGGTGGCGTCTTTAATCTCAGAATAGCCTGTAAGCCAGTCTGCAATAGTCAGATCATTGTCAAATTCCTTGGTGCTATCCTTGGGGAAGTAAGACTGGGATGTGGTAACGCCCCATTTGTAAGTTCCTTCGTCTGGTTCCATTTCTCCCATGAGGATCTGGAAGAGTACAGTTTTGGCTCTTTCATTGCCGCCTACAAAAGCTACTTTGTCTTCTCTTCCGAGAGTAAAGGAGATATTGTCCAGAATCTTAACGCCGTCAATGGTTTTGGAAAGTCCCTCTACCATCAGTACCTCATTTCCGATTTCACGATTAGGGCGGAAATCGATGTAAGGATATTTTCTGCTGGAAGGACGGATCTCGTCTAACTGGATCTTTTCCAGAGCGCGTTTTCTGGAAGTAGCCTGCTTGGACTTGGAAGCATTTGCAGAGAACCGGGAGATAAATTCCTGGAGTTCTTTGATCTTTTCCTCTTTTTTGCGGTTGGCTTCCTTCATCTGTTTGATCAGAAGCTGGCTGGACTCATACCAGAAATCATAGTTTCCGGCATAGAGCTGGATTTTTCCATAGTCAATATCTGCGATATGGGTACATACCTTATTCAGGAAATAACGGTCATGGGATACCACGATCACGGTGTTATCAAAATTGATGAGGAATTCTTCCAGCCATTCAATGGCGTCCAGATCCAGGTGGTTGGTAGGCTCGTCCAAAAGCAGGATATCCGGATTTCCGAAAAGGGCCTGGGCAAGGAGTACTTTGACCTTCTGGCTTCCGTTTAAATCTGCCATCTGGGAATAGTGAAGATCTGTTTCGATGCCCAGCCCGTTTAGAAGCATAGCTGCATCAGATTCTGCCTCCCAGCCGTTCATCTCAGCAAATTCACCTTCCAGTTCGCTGGCACGGATACCATCTTCATCGGTAAAGTCTTCTTTGGCGTAGATGGCCTCTTTTTCTTTCATGATATCATAGAGGCGCTGATTTCCCATGATCACGGTATCCAGTACCGGATAAGCGTCATATTTAAAATGGTTCTGCTGCAGGAATGAGAGACGCTGACCAGGAGTGATGGAGATATCTCCTTTGGTGGTCTCTAGCTGCCCGGAGAGGATTTTCAGGAAAGTAGACTTTCCTGCTCCGTTAGCTCCAATCAGGCCGTAGCAGTTTCCTTCTGTAAATTTAATATTGACATCCTCAAACAGTGCTTTCTTACCAATACGTAATGTAACATTATTTGCTGCAATCATTTCTTTAATTTCCCTCACTTTTCTCTTGTTAAAGAATTGTTAGTGCGTAATCTCTTCTATTTTACCGTAAAAACGGGATTTTGCAAGCCTTTCTTGCAGAAACTTAGAACAAAAATATCTTGATAATTACGGTACAGATTGGTATAATATTTTACAAAAGTCCCGGATGCCAGTTCGGGAAGTCTTGAATGAAAACCACAGGGAAGGAAAGTATTCATGTTAATTACAAGAGAGTGCGACTATGCAGTGCGGATCGTCCGGGCTCTGGCAGGTGGAGAAAAGCTCTGTGTGAACCAGATCTGTGAAAAGGAAGATCTGACACCGGCATTTGTCTATAAAATATTGAAAAAACTGGAGAAAAAAGATATTGTGAAAAGTTTCAGGGGCAGCAATGGAGGATATGCCCTGAAAAAGTCTCTGGAAGAACTTACGCTTCTGGACGTATATCTGGCTGTGGAGCCGGATTTTTATATGATCGAGTGCATGAACCCGGATAAGGCCTGCGTTCATAATCAGTCAGACTGCGGCTGCAAAGTACACAGCGAATTATGCAGGATACAAAACACATTGGTGAATGAACTGCGGGCTCATACCATAGCAGAAATAATGGAATAGATATAGGATGACAATAGATAACGCCTTTTTTATTATAGAAATACCGGTACCGGCACCTCGGCAAAATGTCCATAGCCCAGGTGCCGGTATTTGTTTTTTTGTAAAAACATTGGATTTTCTCTGATTTTATAAATAGACATGCCTGTTAAATCGTGCTATAATTCTCATAGACTTCAGGTTAGAAGTGGAATATTGTTCAAAACAATTTTCAAGGAGGAAAAAATCAAATGGCTAGAAAGATGAAAACCATGGATGGTAATCATGCAGCAGCTCATGCTTCCTACGCATATTCAGATGTTGCAGCTATCTATCCAATTACCCCGTCATCTGTAATGGCTGAAGCCACAGACGAATGGGCAACACAGGGAAGAAAGAACATTTTCGGACAGGAAGTTCAGGTTACTGAAATGCAGTCTGAAGCCGGTGCAGCCGGTGCAGTTCACGGTTCTCTGGCAGCTGGTGCCCTGACTACAACATATACTGCATCTCAGGGCCTTCTGCTGATGATCCCAAATCTTTACAAAATCGCCGGTGAGCAGCTTCCGGGCGTATTTAACGTATCCGCTCGTGCTCTGGCAAGCCATGCATTATCTATCTTCGGTGATCACTCCGATGTTTATGCATGTCGTCAGACAGGCTGCGCTATGCTGTGTGAATCTTCCGTACAGGAAGTTATGGACCTGACACCAGTTGCACACTGTGCAGCTATCAAAGGAAAAGTTCCATTCATTAACTTCTTCGACGGATTCCGTACATCTCACGAGATCCAGAAGATCGAGACATGGGATTATGAAGACTTAAAGGATTTAGTAGATATGGATGCTGTTGATGCATTCCGTAAACATGCATTAAATCCAAATCATCCATGCCAGAGAGGTTCTGCTCAGAACCCTGATATCTTCTTCCAGGCAAGAGAAGCATGTAATCCATACTACGATGCTCTGCCGGCAATCGTACAGGAATACATGGACAAAGTAAATGCTAAGATCGGAACAAACTACAAACTGTTCAACTACTACGGAGCAGAAGACGCAGAGCATGTGATCATCGCTATGGGTTCTGCATGTGAGACAATCGAGGAAACCATCGATTACTTAATGGCTCAGGGCAAAAAGGTTGGTCTTGTTACTGTTCGCCTGTACAGACCATTCAGCGCTGAAGCACTGGTAAATGCGATTCCTGATTCTGTAAAACAGATTTCCGTATTAGACAGAACAAAAGAGCCAGGTTCTCTTGGCGAGCCTCTGTACTTAGACGTTGTAGCAGCTCTGAAGGGAACAAAATTCAATGATGTACCTGTATTCACAGGCCGTTACGGATTAGGTTCCAAAGATACAACACCTGCTCAGATCGTTGCTGTATACGAAAACACAACAAAACAGAAATTCACAATCGGTATCGTAGATGACGTTACAAACTTATCTCTGGAAGTTGGCGCTCCTCTGGTTACTACACCGGAAGGAACCATCAACTGCAAGTTCTGGGGATTAGGAGCTGACGGTACTGTTGGAGCAAACAAGAACTCCATCAAGATCATCGGTGACAACACAGATATGTACGCTCAGGCATATTTTGATTACGACTCTAAGAAATCCGGCGGTGTTACAATGTCTCACCTGCGTTTCGGTAAGAGCCCGATCAAATCCACATACCTGATCAAACAGGCAAACTTTGTAGCATGCCACAATCCTTCCTATATCAACAAATACAACATGGTACAGGAACTGGTTGACGGCGGTACATTCCTGCTGAACTGCCCATGGGATATGGAAGGCCTTGAAAAACATCTGCCAGGACAGGTGAAATCCTTCATCGCTAACCACAACATCAAGTTCTATGTGATCGACGGTATCAAGATCGGTAAAGAGATCGGACTTGGCGGACGTATCAATACAGTTCTTCAGTCTGCATTCTTTAAACTGGCTAACATCATTCCGGAAGAGCATGCTATTGAATTAATGAAAGCTGCTGCAAAAGCAACATACGGAAGAAAAGGTGACGCTATCGTTCAGATGAACTATGACGCTATCGATGCAGGTGCAAAACAGGTTGTTGAAGTACAGGTTCCGGAAAGCTGGAAGAGCTGTGCAGATGAAGGTCTTGTAATGGCACATGCTGAAAGCGGACGTGAGGACGTTGTTGAATTCGTTAATACAATTCAGGCAAAAGTAAATGCTCAGGAAGGAAACTCTCTGCCAGTATCTGCTTTCAAAGATTATGTAGACGGTACAACTCCATCCGGATCTTCTGCATATGAAAAACGTGGTATCGCTGTGGATATCCCTGTATGGAATCCAGACAACTGTATCCAGTGTAACCGCTGTGCATATGTCTGCCCACATGCAGTTATCCGTCCGGTAGCCCTGACAGAAGAAGAAGCTGCTGCAGCTCCAGAAGGAATGCAGACACTGCCTCTGACAGGTATGAAAGAATACAAATTCACTATGACTGTATCTGCTTACGACTGTACAGGATGCGGTTCCTGTGCAAATGTCTGCCCAGGTAAGAAAGGTGCAAAAGCCCTTACTATGGAAAACATGGAAGCAAATGCAGGGGTACAGAAATACTTTGACTACGGCGTAACATTACCTGAAAAAGAAGATGTTATCGCTAAATTCAAAGAGAATACAGTAAAAGGTTCTCAGTTCAAACAGCCTCTCCTTGAGTTCTCAGGAGCTTGTGCAGGATGTGGTGAGACACCTTACGCAAAACTGATCACACAGCTGTTCGGTGACAGAATGTACATCGCAAATGCTACAGGATGCTCCTCTATCTGGGGTAACTCTTCACCATCCACACCATACACAGTAAATGCGAAAGGACAGGGTCCTGCATGGTCCAACTCTCTGTTCGAAGATAATGCTGAGTTTGGTTATGGTATGCTGCTGGCTCAGAAAGCAATCCGTGGCGGATTAAAGGAAAAAGTTGAGTCTGTAATGGCTAATGAAAATGCTTCTGAAGAAGTAAAAGCTGCATGCAAAGAGTGGCTGGATACATTCAACAGCGGAATCACTAACGGAGCTGCTACAGATAAATTAGTAGCTGCACTGGAAGGTGTTGACTGTGACGTATGCAAAGACATTGTTAAGAACAAAGACTTCCTGGCTAAGAAATCTCAGTGGGTATTCGGCGGTGACGGCTGGGCATACGACATCGGCTTCGGCGGTGTTGACCATGTACTGGCTTCCGGACAGGATATCAACGTAATGGTATTCGATACAGAAGTTTACTCCAACACAGGTGGACAGTCTTCTAAATCTACACCTACAGGTGCTGTTGCACAGTTCGCTGCAGGCGGTAAAGAGGTTAAGAAGAAAGATATGGCTTCTATCGCTATGAGCTATGGTTATGTATACGTAGCACAGATTGCTATGGGTGCTGACTTCAACCAGACTGTTAAAGCAATTGCAGAAGCAGAAGCATATCCGGGACCATCTCTGATCATCGCTTATGCTCCATGTATCAACCATGGTATCAAGAAAGGTATGAGCAAAGCTCAGACTGAGGAAGAACTGGCAGTTAAGTGCGGATACTGGCACAACTTCCGCTTCAATCCTGCTGCTGAGAATAAGTTCACACTGGATTCCAAAGCTCCAACAGCTGATGATTACCAGGCATTCCTTGACGGAGAGGTTCGTTACAATTCTCTGAAACGCTCCAATCCTGAAAAGGCAGCAAGACTCTTTGCTAAGAACGAGGAAGAAGCAAAAGAGAGATATGCATATCTCCAGAAGCTGGTTACTCTGTACAGCAAAACAGAAGAGTAAGCTTTATCATAGAATAATAGAATTATAAATGTGTCCAAACAGAAGAGAAGGCGTCTGTACCGGTTTTCCGGGACAGACGCCTTCTTTGTGCATAGAGAACTCTGTTTCCTATACGCGAAAAGACAGACACAGCAGTATAATGGACTTTATTCGTCTTCTTCCTCTGGTTTTATCTTTTTGATCACAGTGCTGTCTCCGATACGGTGGTTTACCACACTATGTACCTGAATGCTGAGATCTTCCGTTTCACAGGAGAAGGTCTCTCCGTTTGCAGGAACACGTCCGATTACATCGCAGACATAACCATTATAAGTATCGAAATCTTCCGTAGGAAGCTCAATGTCCAGAGCCTCGGCTACGTCTTCCAGATCTGCGGAACCCTGAATCTCCCAGGTGTTTTCTCCGATCTGCAGGATATCCGGAGACTGTACGGCGTCCTCTAATTCATACAGATCGCCTACCAGAGCCTCGATCAGGTCATGAAGTGTGATCAGACCGGACATACCGCCGTATTCATCAATCAATACGGCAATGTATTTTCTGGAAGTTTTCATATTCTGGAAGAGAACATTTGCTTTCATGTTTTCTGGTACAAACCAGGGTTTATCAATAGCATTCTTTACAATTTCCTCTTTCGCCTTGTTTTCCATGCGGAAGTAATCCTTCGTATTCAGGATTCCTACGATATTATCTGTGTTTTCCTTGTATACAGGATAGAATGTGTGCCGGCTTTCAAAAATAATTCCCTGCCAGGTTTCCAGACTATCGTTGATATCCAGAGAAGTTACATCAATACGATGAGTACAGATCTGCTCCACGGATATATCATTAAAATCAAATACATTCTGGATCATTTCCGTTTCACTCTGATCAATGGTGCCCTGCTGGCTTCCCTCGGAGAGCATCATACGGATTTCTTCTTCTGTAACCTGTTCTTCACTTTCATTTGGATCGATGCCGAGAAGCCTCAGCACACCGTTGGTAGATACTGTAAGAAGAAATACCAGGGGAGTGAAGATCTTGGAAATCGTGTATAAAGGACCAGCCAGTGCCAGGGAAAGGGATTCTGTCTTTTTCATGGCAATACGTTTGGGAACCAGCTCACCGAAGACCAGGTTAAAATAGGAAAGGATCACGGTGATAATAATAACGGAAACCGAACTTAAAACACTTCTGGGAATGGGTACGCCCAGACCTGCAAACAGATCTACAAGAGGATCTGCAAAATAGTCTGCAGCAAAAGCACTGTTCAGAAATCCGGCTAAGGTAATTACAACCTGTATGGTAGCCAGAAATCTTGCAGGCTGTTCGGTCAGCTTTGTCAGTTTAATAGCCTTTTTGTTTCCCTCTTCTGTGAGCTTTTTCAGTTTTGCATCGTTCATGGAAATTACAGCAATTTCCGCACTGGCAAAAATAGCATTTAAAAAAATCAATACAATTAATAGAATAATCGAGCCAATCATAATTTATTATTTTCCTCCAATGTTATATTATTAAGAAACGCAAAAAGGGACGGTCACACAAAAAAGAACAGAAAAACCTTCTGTTTACTCCCTGTGTAACTGCCCCGTTATGTATTCATAATAATAAACATGGATTGGCAGAATTTCGATATTTGCAACTACAAGTGTCAGGATCTCCGTCCATGTAAATATTCACTTCCTTTCTGATTTGCTAATAAAATTATCATATATGGCGGAAGTTGTCAAGAAAAACCTCTTTTTCAGCAGGGAGAAGTACAAGGTTTTTCTTTCTTTTATGGGAAAAGAGTGCTATAATAATTATCAGAAAATTGTTCGTGAGTCTAAAGACCCTTGCGGCAGTCGCCAAATGGACATGCAAGCATGCCCCCTTGGCTCGTTGCTCGCAGGAATAAAGAGATTAACAGAAAATCTCGAGAGGAGGCATGGTTATGGAATTAGAAGCAAGGATGTTTAAAGTCTATGCAAAAGGAGATGAAAGGATTCAGTTAAAGATTATTCCGGGGCACTTTGTTACGTCCCAGTCTCATATCAGTCACTATCTGGATATGACAACTATGAAGACGAGATGTGCAGAGGCTGCCAGGATTGCAAAACTTCTTTCCAGCAGATATGAAACCACAACGCCGGTAGATTCTATTATCTGCATGGACGGTCTGGAAGTGATCGGAGCCTTTCTGGCAGAGGAACTGGCAAAAGCAGGGGTATTATCCATGAATGCCCATAAGACTATCTATATTGTAACTCCGGAGTTTAATTCCAATGGCCAGATGATCTTCCGTGACAATATCCAGCACATGGTACGGAACCGGAATGTGGTAATCCTTATGGGTTCTATCACCACGGGCGCCACTCTCCGTCAGTGTATGGAAAGCGTATTATACTATGGCGGCGTTATTCAGGGGGTTTCTGCAATATTCAGCGCAGTGACCAAAGTAGCAGGTCTGGACATCAATTCTGTATTTTATAAGCAGGACATACCAAACTATGAGTCTTATCCTGCTGAGCAGTGCCCTATGTGCAAAAAGAAAGAAAAAATCGACGCCATCGTTAATGGATACGGGTATTCAAAACTCTAAACATTTGAAATGCCCCTATCATCTTAAGGGAAAATGTGCTATATTAATAGCCTGGACAGATTTGTCTGTCCGGGCTATTATTGTATAAAAAGAGGCCCTGAGAGAGGGGCCGGATATAAAATACATCAGGAGGAATGATTATGAAATTGGAAGCAGTACCTGGATACCAGCTGATAATGCAGCAGGAAATCCCCGATATTCATTCTCAGGGATATCTGCTGAAGCATAAAAAAAGCGGGGCCAGAGTCATGGTGCTGGAAAATGATGATAACAACAAAGTCTTTAATATTGCCTTCCGGACTCCTCCGGCGGACAGCACAGGAGTGGCTCATATTCTGGAACACAGCGTATTATGCGGCTCAGAACATTTCCCTTTGAAGGATCCTTTTGTAGAGCTGGTGAAAGGCTCTCTGAATACCTTTTTAAACGCAATGACTTATCCGGATAAGACTATGTATCCTGTTGCAAGCTGTAATGACCAGGATTTTAAAAATTTAATGCATGTATATCTGGATGCGGTATTTTTTCCGAATATTTACAAGAGGGAAGAGATTTTCCGCCAGGAAGGCTGGCACTATGAAATGAAGGACCTGAACAGTCCTGTTACTATAAACGGCGTAGTATACAATGAAATGAAAGGGGCTTTTTCTTCTCCGGAAGATGTGCTGGACAGGGAAATTTTCAATTCTCTGTTCCCGGATACCCCCTACGGCGTAGAATCAGGGGGAGATCCTCAGTATATTCCGGATTTGAAATATTCCCAGTTCCTTTCCTTCCACAGCCGGTATTACCATCCGGCCAACAGCTATATCTATCTCTATGGAGATATGGATATGGAAGAAAGGCTGAACTGGATGGACAAGGAATATCTTTCAAAATATGATGCTATACCGGTAGACTCCGCCATACCCAGACAGAAGTCCTTTGACAAGGCAAAAGAAATCGAGATGGAGTACCCTATATCAGAAAGTGAGCCTGTGGAAGAAAACTCCTATCTGTCTTATAATCTGGTGGTCGGAGACAGCCTGGACGTAGAGAGATGCACTGCCTTTGAGGTGCTGGACTATGTGCTTTTAAGCGCTCCGGGAGCCCCCCTGAAGCAGGTGCTTCTGGATGCAGGCATCGGTAAAGATATCCTGGGCTCTTATGAGGATGGAATTTATCAGCCGTTCTTTTCCGTTGTGGCCAAAAATGCCAGACCAGAGGATAAGGAGAAATTTATTTCCCTGATCCGTGAGACGCTGGAAAAGATTGTGAAAGAAGGAATCGATCAGAAGGCCGTGGCTGCCGGTATCAATTATATGGAGTTTCGGTTCCGGGAAGCAGACTATTCTTCCTTCCCTAAAGGACTGATGTATGGAATTGATGTATTTGACAGCTGGCTTTATGATGACAGTAAGCCCTTTGACCATTTAAAACGTCTGGGTATTTATGAAAAATTAAAGGAAAAGGCTGAGACTGGATATTTTGAAAAATTAATTCAGGAATTTCTTCTGGACAATACCCATGCTTCTGTGGTAGTGGTAAATCCAAAGAGAGGACTGGCTGCCCAGAGAGAGGGAGAGCTGGAGAAAAAGCTGGCAGACTACAAGGCATCTCTTTCCCAGGAGGAACTGGAAAAACTGGTAAAAGATACGGCTCATTTAAAAGAGTACCAGGATGCTCCGGAAACAGAAGAGGCCCTTAAGACCATTCCTCTTCTGAAGCGGGAAGATATTGGAAGAACCAGCGGCAAGATTTATAATACAGAAAAGCATTCCGGAGAAACACTGATCCTTCATCATGATCTGTATACAAATGGCATCGGCTATCTGAACCTGCTGTTCGATACTAAGAAAGTACCTTCCAGACTGGTTCCTTATCTGGGAATCCTGAAGTCTGTGCTGGGCTATGTAGGTACAGAGAACTATACCTACGGAGAGCTGTTTAATGAGATTAATGCTAAGACTGGCGGGATTTTCTTTGGCATTCAGGTGTTTGGCAATGCCAAAGACAACCGGATCACTACCCACATGATGGGGATAAAGGCTAAGGCCCTGTATAAAGACCTGCCTTTTGTCTTCCGGATGATAAGGGAAATTCTCTGCACTTCAAAACTGGATGATGAAAAGCGGCTGTATGAGATCATCGCCAAGATGAAATCCAGAATGCAGATGAGTATGGTTTCTGCAGGCCATTCTACGGCGGTGAACAGAGCTCTGTCTTATTTCTCTGAAAATTCTTATTTCCAGGAAAAGATTGCAGGAATTGATTTTTATAATCTCATTGATGAACTGGAGAAAAACTTCCAGGAGCGGAAAGCAGAGATCATAGACAATCTGAAAGAACTTATGGAACTGGTATTCCGCAGAGAAAATCTTGTTGTCAGCTATACAGCGGACCAGGAAGGATACGGCTATCTGGAAAAAGAAGTGGAAGGGCTGAAGGAAGTTCTCTGGAAAGGAGAACTGGAAGATGCCCAGTTAAATCCAGCATTTGAAAATAAAAACGAAGGCTTCCAGACCTCAGGCCAGGTTCAGTATGTGGCCGTGGCAGGAAACTTTGCCGAAGGAGGATATGAGTATACGGGAGCTCTCCGGATTTTAAAAGTAATGCTTAGCTATGAGTATCTGTGGACTAATATCCGGGTAAAAGGCGGAGCTTACGGCTGTATGAGCGGATTCCGGAGGACCGGAGACGGATTTCTGGTATCTTACCGGGATCCTCACCTGAAGAATACCCTGGAGGTGTTCCAAAAGACAGGAGACTTTATCCGTTCCTTTGACGCAGACGAGCGGGAGATGACAAAATATATTATCGGAACCATCAGTGAGATAGACGCGCCCCTGACTCCTTCAGCCAAAGGTTCTATGTCTTTGAATGCCTGGTTTTCAGGGATCACCAGAGAGGATATGGAAAAAGAACGACAGGAAATCTTAGACGCTCAGCCTGAGGATATCCGGAATCTGGCAGGAATCGTAGACACTATTGTAGGCCAGAACAGGATCTGCGTGATCGGAAGTGAAGAGAAACTTCAGCAGGATAAAGAAGTATTTAAGGAAATCAAACATCTGCTGTAGAGAAAAGAGGAGAATATATGAAGGAAGATTTTAAATCAGGATTTGCGGCTATTATCGGCAGGCCTAATGTAGGAAAATCCACGCTGATGAACCATCTGATCGGCCAGAAGATTGCCATAACATCTCGAAAGCCTCAGACTACCAGAAACAGGATCCAGACGGTATATACCAGTGAAAGAGGACAGATTGTGTTTCTGGATACCCCTGGAATACACAAGGCAAAAAATAAGCTGGGAGAATATATGGTAAATGTGGCCCAGAGGACCTTCCAGGATGCAGATGTGATCCTCTGGCTGGTGGAAGCCTCTGATTATATCGGAGCAGGAGAGAAGCATATTGCCCAGCAGCTTCAGAAAACAAAGCTGCCGGTGATCCTGGTCATGAATAAAGTGGACAAAGTGGAGAAAAAACAGGTGGCAGGGTTTATAGAGGCATACAGAAAGCTTTATGACTTTGCGGAGATCGTGCCGGTGTCTGCCCTGCGTTCCGTAAATCTGGATACCCTTTTAGAGTGTATATTTAAATATCTTCCTTACGGCCCTCAGTTTTATGACGAGGATACGGTAACCGACCAGCCCCAGAGACAGATCGTGGCAGAAATGATACGGGAGAAAGCCCTCCGCTGCCTGGAAGAGGAAATCCCCCACGGTATTGCAGTAACTATCGAGAGAATGAAAGAACGTCCTCAGGGGAATATGGTAGATATTGACGCCACCATTATCTGTGAAAGAGATTCCCACAAAGGAATTATCATAGGCAAACAGGGCGCTATGCTGAAGAAGATCGGCAGTCAGGCCAGAACAGAAATTGAAAATATGTTGGAAACAAAGGTAAATCTGAAGCTTTGGGTAAAAGTGAAGAAAGACTGGAGAGACAGTGATTTTCTTATAAAAAACTTCGGATATGACAAGAAGGAAATCTGATGAGCGATTTGATAACAGTCACTGGCATGGTGTTGTCTGCCACGCCGGTGGGAGATTATGACAAAAGGCTTGTGCTCCTTACCAGAGAGAGAGGGAAGATCACAGCTTTTGCAAAAGGTGCCAGACGGCAGAACAGTTCTCTTCTGGCAGCGGCCAATCCTTTTGTTTTTGGCGCTTTCTTTTTATACGAGGGAAGGACTGCCTATCAGATGCGCTCTGCCTCAGTTATCCATTATTTTTCTGAACTGGCAGGAATCCAGCCGGGAGTGTATTATGGATTTTACTTTCTGGAGCTGGCAGACTATTATGCAAGGGAAAATGCAGATGGAAAGGAAATGCTGAATCTGCTGTATGTGACCTTAAAGGCGCTGATCAAAGGACAGGTGGACAATGTGCTGATCCGGTATATTTTTGAGCTGAAGCTCATGACTATCAATGGAGAATATCCTTCGGTATTTACCTGTGCAGGCTGCGGCACAACTGAAAACATAGAATGGTTTTCTGTGGAAGATTCCTGCGTCTACTGCTCTTCCTGTGGAAATGTGCAGAAAGGCCTGATCCATGTAAGTCCCGCTGCTCTGTATACCCTTCAGTTTATTATTGCCGCAAAGCTGGAGAAGCTTTACTCCTTTACTGTGACCAGAGAAGTCCGGGAGGAAGTGGGAAGGGTGATGCGGGCTTATATGAAAAGGTACATAGACCGGGAATTTAAGAGCCTGGAAATCCTGAAAATCATGGATTAACAGGGAAAAACAGCCTTTTAGTAGTTGAAAAGAATGTTTGCAGCAGTTATAATATGGCTTATCGGTGAGACAATCCCAGGAATCCCACGGAGTTTCTGAGGAAATATTGTAACAGAGGAGATCATACAATGGAAAAGACAATGGAAAAAATCGTAGCCCTGGCAAAATCCAGAGGTTTTGTGTATCCAGGTTCCGAAATTTACGGCGGCCTGGCAAATACATGGGATTATGGAAACCTGGGTGTGGAATTAAAGAATAATGTAAAGAAGGCCTGGTGGCAGAAGTTTGTTATGGAAAGCCCTTATAATGTAGGGGTTGACTGTGCCATCCTCATGAATCCTCAGACCTGGGTAGCATCTGGTCATCTGGGAGGATTTTCTGATCCTCTTATGGACTGTAGAGAATGTCATGAGAGATTCCGTGCAGATAAGATCATTGAAGATTACTGTGCAGAAAACCACATCAAGCTGGAAGGCAGTGTAGACGCCTGGAGTCAGGAAGAGATGAAGAACTTTATTGAAGAGCACAATATCCCCTGCCCAAGCTGCGGAAAGCATAACTTTACAGACATCCGTCAGTTTAACCTGATGTTCAAAACTTTCCAGGGCGTTACAGAAGACGCGAAAAATACCGTATATTTAAGACCTGAGACTGCTCAGGGAATTTTCGTAAACTTTAAAAATGTCCAGAGAACTTCCAGAAAGAAACTTCCATTTGGTATTGCTCAGATTGGAAAATCTTTCAGAAATGAGATCACTCCCGGAAACTTTACTTTCCGTACCCGTGAATTCGAACAGATGGAACTGGAGTTCTTCTGTAAACCGGACACAGACCTGGAGTGGTTTGCCTACTGGAAACAGTTCTGTCTGGACTGGTTATACAGCCTGGGATTGAAGAAAGAAGAAGTCCGCTATCGTGACCATGATAAAGAGGAGCTGAGCTTTTACAGCAAGGCCACCACTGACGTAGAATTCCTCTTCCCCTTTGGCTGGGGCGAGCTGTGGGGAATCGCTGACAGGACTGACTATGACCTGTCCCGTCACCAGGAAGTATCCGGACAGGACCTGACTTACTTTGATGATGAGACAAAAGAAAAATATGTTCCTTATGTAATCGAGCCTTCACTGGGAGCTGACCGTATGGTTCTGGCTTTCCTTTGCAGCGCTTATGATGAAGAGGTTCTGGACGCAGAAAAGAATGACGTCCGGACAGTTCTTCATTTCCACCCGGCTCTGGCGCCAGTGAAAATAGGTGTGCTTCCACTTTCTAAAAAGCTGGCAGAGGGAGCGCAGAAAGTTTATCAGCAGCTTTCCAAGAAATATAACTGTGAATATGACGACAGAGGAAACATTGGAAAACGTTATCGCCGCCAGGACGAAATCGGTACTCCTTTCTGCATCACCTATGACTTTGACTCTGAAAATGACGGGGCAGTTACCGTAAGAGCCCGTGATACTATGGAACAGGAAAGAGTAAAGATTGAAGATCTGAAAGCCTATTTCGAAGAGAAATTTGATTTTTAATCTCAGGGGCAGATTTAAGACCCAGGAGAATATCTGACTCCGGCAGCAGAGCCTGGAAGGGCAGGTTAGCTGCCAGAACCAGGCTGACAGAACAGAAAAAGACAGCAGAACCAGAGCGTGTGAAGCTCTGGTTCTTTTTATGAGGAGAATGGAAATGGACGAAAGAGAAGAGCTCTTAAAGAGAGACCGGGAAAAAGAGAAGAGACGGGAGCAGCGGAGGCTGGAGAGGGAACAAGAGCTGAGAAAACAGATGGTGATGGGTGCAGGCGTTCTGGTGGCTCTGGTGGTGGTCCTGATCATCAGCATTACTGTGGGAATAAACATTTCAAGGAGGGCAAAGGCGGAGGCTGCAAAAGAAAAAGCAGAACAGGAAAGATTGGCCCTTGAAAAAGAACAGGAAGAAAATACGATAGAACTGCTGGCAGTAGGAGACAATATTGCCCACCAGACTATACGTGAGGTGGGGATGACTGAATATGGCCCCTGGAATTATGATTCTGTTTACCAGTATGTAAAAGAAGATGTAGAGGCAGCAGACCTGGCTCTGGTAACCCAGGAAACAATTTTTGTGGAGGATCGTGAGGATGTTTCCGGCTATCCTTCCTTCGGCACCCCGCCGGAGTTTGGAGATGCCCTGGTAAATACAGGGTTTGATGTGATCGCCAGTGCTACCAACCATGCTTTGGATAAAGGCACGGATTCTATAGAATATACTCTGAACTGGTGGGAGGAGAACCATCCGGACATTTCTGTGCTGGGGCTTTATGACAGTGAGGAGGCAGCAGAAGAAATCCCGATTATTTCTTGTAAAGACCTGAAGCTTGCCATGCTGGATTATACATATAGCCTGAATGGCCTGGAACTCCCCTCAGATCAGGAATATATGGTAGACGTTTTTGACGAGGAAAAGGCGAGAGAAGACATCCGCCAGGCAAAAGAACTGGCAGATGTGGTAATTGTAGTCATGCATGTGGGAAACGAATATGAGCAGGATGTAGACCAGGAGACTCAGGAATGGACCGATATTTTCCTGGAAGAGGGTGTAGACATTGTGATCGGTTCTCATCCCCATGTGGTCCGGACTATGGAAACTCTTACGGGAGAGGACGGACATAAAATGCTGGTGTACTATTCTCTGGGGAATTTCACTTCCACGCAGACGGATCTTCCCAGCCTTATGGGAGCCATGGCAAAGATTACCGTGAGAAAAAACATTGAGACTGGAGAGATTGAAATACCTGAACATGAATTTATACCTTTACTCATGTATTATAATAAGGAGATTCCTCAGGCAGCTATTTACAAACTGGAAGATTATCCTCAGGAACTTATACAGCAGCATTTTGTCTATGAGGAAAATCCAGAAGAGTTTTCCCTGGAATATTATCAGCAGCTTTTTGAGGAGACAAAAGCAAAAGGAAATGATGAAGATATCTGAATTTTCTTAATTGTATAAAATGCACAAACAAATATAAATTTTAAGAGAAACTATATGCAAAAAATCCATGTCGCTATTGCTGGCATGGATTTTATTTGTTATAATATTCACCATAAGACCGCAGCCAGTGGTATGCTGAGTCAAAAGGAGGAGAAGACATCATGGCAAAAAAGAGAAATATTATCGTAGGACAGTCCGGCGGACCAACCGCCGTAATCAATTCAAGCCTTGCAGGAGTATATAAAAACGCCATAGAGCGTGGATTTGATAAAGTATACGGTATGCTTCATGGGATCCAGGGGCTTTTAGATGAGCAGTATGTAGACCTTTCCACCCAGATTCATTCAGAATTGGATATCGAGCTTTTGAAAAGGACTCCCTCTGCATTCCTGGGCTCCTGCCGTTTTAAACTGCCGGAAATCCATGCAGATAAGGATATTTATGAGAAAATCTTTGGAATTTTAAATAAACTGGACATTGATACCTTTATTTATATCGGCGGCAATGATTCTATGGATACGATTAAAAAGCTGTCAGATTATGCGATCCTCACCGGACAGCCCCAGAAATTCCTGGGAGTGCCAAAGACCATAGATAATGACCTGGCTCTTACAGACCATACCCCGGGATTTGGAAGCGCTGCAAAATATATCGGAGCATCTACTAAGGAAGTTATCCGTGACGCTCAGGGCCTGACCTATAAAAAGAATATGATCACCATTATGGAGGTCATGGGAAGAAATGCAGGATGGCTTACAGGAGCAACAGCTCTGGCAAAATCAGAGGACTGTGACGGACCGGATCTGATCTACCTGCCGGAAGTTCCTTTTGATATCGATAAATTCCTGAAGAAAGTGAAAGAACTGCTGAACAAAAAGTCCTCTATTGTCATCGCAGTTTCCGAAGGAATCAAACTGGCAGACGGAAGATACGTGTGTGAACTGGGCAATGCGGGAGACTATGTAGATGCCTTTGGCCATAAACAGCTTCAGGGAACTGCCACCTATCTGGCAAATTTCCTGGCAGCAGAGTGCGGCTGCAAAACAAGAGCCGTAGAACTTTCTACTCTTCAGCGCAGTGCCTCTCATATGGCTTCCAGAGTGGACATTGACGAGGCATTCATGGTAGGAGGGGCAGCGGTAAAGGCTGCTGACGAAGGAGACACAGGAAAAATGGTGGTTATTGACCGTATTTCTGATGATCCTTATATGAGTGCTACAGGCATCTATGACGTGCACAGAATTGCCAATGAGGAAAAGCTGGTTCCCCGTTCCTGGATGAACAAAGAAGCTAACAATGTGACAAAAGATTTTGTGGATTATATCAAGCCTCTGATCCAGGGAGATTACCCACCTATCATGGTTAACGGCCTGCCAAGACATTTGGTGCTGAAAATGAAGAGAAAATAAGGAAAACTTCAAAAAACTTGCTTGACTATCAGAGGTCTTATGTTAAAATAATACTGTGCAGGCAAACTCTGCCTGCACCGGGGAAAATATATTATGAACAGTATATTTTCTAGTATCTACTTTTAGGAGGAATGTTCAAATGGCAAAATGGGTTTACTTATTTAGTGAAGGAAACGCCAACATGAGAGAACTCCTGGGTGGAAAGGGAGCCAACCTGGCAGAAATGACCAACTTAGGCATGCCCATTCCTCAGGGATTCACAGTAACAACAGAAGCTTGCACAGACTACTACAATAACGGCAAGAAGATTTCTGAAGAGATTCAGGGACAGATTTTCGATGCATTAGCAGAGCTGGAAGAAATCCAGGGCAAAAAATTCGGTGACACAGAAGATCCGTTGCTGGTTTCTGTTCGTTCCGGAGCAAGAGCTTCCATGCCTGGTATGATGGATACTATCCTGAACCTGGGTCTGAACGATGTGGCAGTTGAAGGCTTTGCTAAAAAGACAGGCAATCCAAGATTCGCATATGATTCTTACAGACGTTTTATCCAGATGTATTCTGACGTAGTAATGGAAGTTCCTAAATCTTTCTTCGAGAAGATCATCGACGAAGTAAAAGAAGCTAAGGGCGTTCACTACGATACAGAATTAACTGTAGATGATTTAAAAGAGTTAGTTAAGAGATTCAAAGCTGTTTACTCTGAAGAGATGAACGGCGAAGAATTCCCACAGGATCCTAAGGAGCAGTTAATGGGAGCAGTAAAAGCTGTATTCCGTTCCTGGGACAACCCACGTGCTATCGTATACCGTCGTATGAACGATATTCCAGGCGACTGGGGTACTGCTGTAAACGTACAGGCTATGGTATTCGGTAACATGGGCGAAACATCAGGTACAGGTGTTGCATTTACACGTAACCCATCTACCGGTGAAAAAGGTATCTACGGTGAATACCTGATCAACGCTCAGGGTGAAGACGTAGTTGCCGGTGTTCGTACACCTCAGCCAATCAGCAAATTAGCTGAAGACCTTCCAAAATGCTACAAACAGTTCATGGAACTGGCTATGAAGCTGGAGAACCACTACCGTGATATGCAGGATATGGAGTTCACCATCCAGGAAGGTAAATTATACTTCTTACAGACACGTAACGGAAAGAGAACAGCTCCGGCTGCTATCCAGATCGCCTGCGACCTGGTAGACGAAGGTATGATCACACCGGAAGAAGCTGTTTGCCGTATCGAAGCAAAATCTCTGGATCAGTTACTGCATCCAACCTTTGACGCTGAGTCTCTGAAAGCAGGAGAAGTGATCGGTTCTGCTCTTCCGGCATCTCCAGGTGCTGCTGCAGGTAAAGTTTACTTTACAGCTGAAGAAGCAAAAGCTGCTCACGAAGCAGGAGAAAGAGTTGTTCTGGTTCGTCTTGAGACATCTCCGGAAGATATCGAAGGTATGCATGCTTCCGAAGGTATCCTGACAGTCCGCGGCGGTATGACATCTCACGCAGCTGTTGTTGCCCGTGGTATGGGAACCTGCTGTGTATCCGGATGCGGCGAGATCAAGATCAACGAAGAAGAGAAATGGTTTACATTAGGGGGCTATACCTTCCATGAAGGAGATTACATTTCCTTAGATGGTACAACAGGTAAGATCTACAAAGGCGATATCAAGACTGTAGAAGCTTCTGTAGGCGGAAACTTTGGCCGTATCATGAGATGGGCTGACCAGTTCCGTAAATTACAGGTTCGTACAAATGCCGATACACCTGCTGACACAGAGAACGCTGTTAAATTAGGCGCTGAAGGTATCGGACTTTGCCGTACAGAGCATATGTTCTTCAACGAAGACCGTATTCCGAAGATCCGTAAAATGATCCTTTCTGATACAGTAGAGCAGAGAGAAGAAGCTCTTAACGAGCTGATTCCATTCCAGAAAGAAGACTTCAAAGCTATGTACAAAGCTCTGAAGGGTCGTCCAATGACCGTTCGTTATCTGGATCCGCCTCTGCATGAGTTCGTTCCTACAGATCCTGATGATATTGCAGCTCTGGCAAAAGATATGGGTCTTACAGCAGAAGAAGTACAGGCTCGCTGCGATGAACTCCATGAGTTCAACCCAATGATGGGACATCGTGGATGCCGTCTGGCTGTAACATATCCGGAAATCGCTAAGATGCAGACAAGAGCTGTCATCGAAGCTGCTATCGAAGTAAAAGATGAAATGGGCTATGACATCGTTCCTGAGATCATGATCCCATTAGTAGGCGAGAAGAAAGAGCTGAAATATGTAAAAGATGTTGTAGTTGCTACAGCAGAAGAAGTTATGAAGGAAAAAGGCGAGTACATCAACTATCATGTTGGTACTATGATCGAGATTCCTCGTGCAGCTCTGACAGCAGATGAAATTGCTGAAGAAGCAGAATTCTTCTCCTTCGGTACAAACGACTTAACACAGATGACCTTCGGTTTCTCCCGTGACGACGCTGGTAAATTCTTAGGTTCTTACTATGAGAACAAGATTTACGAGTCTGACCCATTTGCAAAATTGGATCAGAAGGGTGTTGGCCAGCTGGTTAAGATGGCAGCAGAAAAAGGACGTTCTACAAACCCAACTCTGAAGATGGGTATCTGTGGAGAGCACGGCGGAGATCCTTCTTCCGTAGAGTTCTGCCACAAAGTAGGTCTGAATTATGTTTCCTGCTCACCATTCCGTGTGCCAATCGCAAGACTGGCAGCCGCACAGGCAGCTATCAAAAGTAGGGAGGCTTAATCTTTCCTTTGATTTACCGCTATCTTTTGAGCAAGCGGCAGCCTATCGAAAGGCTAACGGGCAGTATGTTCGTAAAAATCAATGGAGGGAAACAACCATTACTGCGTTGATAGACCTTGAATAGAAATTAAATGAAGATAAGCGTATCATTAGAGATAGTGATACGCTTATTTTTTTGCCAAGATTGCACATTTGAGCTGTTCTCCGTTCCTACATATAATGAAAGTGAAGAAACGGAGGTGGCTCGTATGAGAGAACAGAAATTCCATATTTATCTGGATAGCCACGAAAGGACAATCCTGCTACATAGCCTTGTGGAACTGAAAAATCAGCTCCTTGCGCAAGGCAGATATGCGGACTGCGTTGACGAACTGATTTTTAAGGTTACGGGCGCACCGCTGAAAAAACTCAAAGTACAACACGATTGCGGGAGGGTATGATGGATGGCATAGAATTTAAAGAACTGTTCAAGGTAGCTGTGGAAACACTGAGGGAAAAGACAATCACTCCGCTGTTGGAAGCAGATGCAACCTATCAGGAGGACTCTGATAATGAGGGGATTGCGGAAATGCACTATCTCCAGTTGGATTTGACGGAGGAACAACGGAGAGTCTGTAACCGCCTGCTTGAGTGCCGGGATAAACAAGATATTGAGTATGCTACCCACGCATATATCGCAGGGCTGTATGACGCTTTCCGCATAATGGCGGTACTGTTCCCTGATAAGTGGGACACAGACGATATACGGGAGCTGCTTGCAGCAAAGGTCAACAACTGAATATTGAAGATTTTACATAGCCGATTGGTATCAAAGCCAGTCGGCTTTTTTGCGTTCTGCGGAACTTTACATAGCCACCCTGACAAAGTGGCTAAATTTATGCGAAAGGAGGACGCATCTATGTCAAACTGCAAAGTGATTGCTCTGACAAACCAGAAAGGCGGTGTCGGCAAGACCACCACAGCGGTCAATCTGGGCGTGGGACTGGCACAGCAGGGGAAAAAGGTGCTGCTCATCGACGCCGATGCGCAGGCAAACCTTACAATGGCGTTGGGATATAACCGTCCTGACGACCTGCCCTTTACCCTCTCCACCGTGATGCAGGACATCATCGACGATAAAACAGTTGATGTCTCGCAGGGGATTATCCATCACAAGGAAGGCGTTGACCTTATCCCGTCCAACATTGAGCTGTCTGGTCTGGAGGTAAGGCTGATCAATGCCCTGAGTCGTGAGAGTGTCCTGAAAACCTATGTGAATGAGGTCAAAAGGGATTACGACTTTGTGCTGATCGACTGTATGCCGAGTTTGGGAATGATAACCATCAATTCTCTGGCGGCGGCTGACAGCGTGGTTATCCCGACGCAGCCCCACTATCTTTCTGCAAAAGGTCTGGAGCTGTTGCTTCGCACGGTGTCAAAGGTCAGGCGGCAGATAAACCCCAGAATGCGGATAGACGGTATCCTGATGACGATGGTCATGCCACGGACAAATATCTCCAAAGACATCATCTCATCCGTCAAGAGTGCATACGGACAGAAAATCAGGGTGTTTGATACCCAGATACCCCACTCCGTCCGTGCTGTGGAAGCCACCGCAGAAGGCAAGAGTATTTTTGCCTATGACAAAGGCGGCAAGGTTGCCGCTGCCTATGAGCAATTCGCAAAGGAGGTGGTAGAGATTGGCGAGAAGCAGAGAAAACAAAATCGGGCTGACCGCTTACGATGACCTCTTTGAAACAGACGAAAGCCGTGCGGAGGCTGCCTTAAGCAAGATACGGGAAATCCCCATATCGGAGATTGACGAGTTCCCAGACCATCCGTTTAAGGTCTTAATGGATGAAGATATGGAGCAGCTTGTTGAGAGTATCAAACGCAATGGCGTGATGACCCCGGCGACTGTCCGGCTCAAGGAGGACGGACGGTATGAGCTGATCAGCGGACACAGGCGCAAAAAGGCGTGTGAGCTTGCGGGACTGGAAACCTTAAAATGCGAGGTCAAGGAGCTGACCCGTGATGAAGCAATCATCATTATGGTAGAGAGTAACCTGCAACGCTCCACGATCCTGCCGAGTGAGAAAGCCTTTGCCTACAAAATGCGGCTTGAAGCGATGAATAGGCAGGGACAGCGCACCGACTTAACTTCCTGCCCAATGGGCAATAAGTTGACAAGTGCTTCTGAGGTTTCAAAAGAAGTTGGCGACAGTGAACGACAAATTTTTCGCTATATCCGCCTAACTGAGCTTGTTCCTGAAATCCTGCAAATGGTTGATGAAAGGCAGATTGCGTTCCGCCCTGCGGTGGAAATCTCCTATCTGTCCGAGGAACAGCAGTACACTCTGCTCGAAGCGATGGAATACAACGACGCTACCCCGTCACTGGCGCAGGCTGTCAAAATGAAGAAATTTATGCAGGACGGAAAGCTCACAGATGAGGTTATCCAGTCCATCATGCAGGAGGAAAAGCCAAACCAGAGGGAAAAGCCCGCTTTCCGTGATGAACGGATCACCAAGCTTATCCCTAAGACTGTCCCTAAAGGGCAGGAAACCGATTTTGTGGTCAAGGCGTTGGAGTTCTACAACCGCCACTTGCAGCGGAGCAAAGACCGTGAACGATAGCCACACACCGAGGGCGAGGTCTGTCCATTGGAGGATAGCCATTTTTTCCGCTTCCCCCTCTCCACACCTCTCCCCCTTAACTACTGCCAGTTACTGTCCGAAGAAAGAAAACTATTGAGCTGCCATAAGGCGGCTTTTTCTCGGTCAGTAAGGCATATTCAATCAAAATCAGGAGGTAACTATGAAATTCCCTAAATTATTCAAAAGGGCTGCGGCTGTTCTGATGGCTGCGGTCACAACGCTGTCCGTACTGCCTGCGACCACGGCGTTTGCTGCAGGAGATATAGGCACGATTTCCTTTACCCACACTTATGACAGGAACGTAAATGCGATGCGGTACAATTCCAGTGCAGTCTTTGACGGATACACCGCAGGCGGCACTGGAAATTATAAATACCGTATGTATGTGGATGGCGATGATGCGTTCTGTATTCAGCCGGGTGTCCCGTTAAGAACGGGAAATACCTTAAAGAAAAATTCATCCGAGACTTGGAACGCCCTCTCCGCCAACCAGAAAAAAGCGGTAGGGCTTGCCCTTCTCTATGGGTATCAGGGCAACCGTAACAACCTTTCCGGCAGCGATGATGAAAAGTGGCTTGCCACCCAGACCCTCATCTGGGAGTTTGTGACGGGATGCAGGGAGTCTACCGGCTCTTATCAGCAGACGAGCCAGAAAGCATACAGCCTGCACTTTGGCTCGAACTACCCTAACAGCGGTGCTGTGGAGGTCTACAACCAGATCGTGTCCCTGATGAGCAGGCACAACACCATACCGAGCTTTATGTCGGGCGGTGCAAATGACATCACAAAAGAGCTTTCCTATCAGGATGGGAAATACACGCTGACCCTGACCGACAATAACGGTGTACTGTCCGAGTATTCCTTTGCTTCGTCCGACAGCAAGGTAAGCGTGGCGAAGTCCGGCAATCAGCTCATTATCACATCGGAAACCGCCTTTGACGGGACGGTACGCATTACTGCCACAAGGAGCAATGTGCCGACCGTCAGCAGCAGCGCAAAGATGATCGCCTATGGCGACCCCAGCCTGCAGGATGTAGTCACGGGCGTGGAAAATGCCGACGCTGTGCGGGCATATTTGAATGTGGAGACGCCCACTGGCACGATTGCCCTGAAAAAGACTTCCGAGGATGGCGTGGTTGCGGGCATTTCCTTTGTCATCAAGGGCGAAAAGAACTTTAACAAGACTGTTACCACGGACGAGAATGGCAACATTACTGTGGAGGGCTTATTCCCCGGCACTTACACCGTGACGGAGCAGTCCATTGACAAATATGAGCCGCAGGAAACCCAGACCATCACGCTCATCGGCGGCAAGACCACCACGGTCAACTTCAATAACACCTTGAAGCGTGGCAGCCTTGAGGTGGTAAAGACTTCCGAGGACAGCCTTGTGGAAGGCGTGACCTTCCATCTGTACGGAACTTCCTTAAGCGGACTTGCGGTGGATGAGTACGCTGTGACCGATGCGGATGGAGTGGCAAGGTTTGAGAATGTCCTCATCAGCGGCAACACCCCGTATGTCCTTGAGGAAGTGGATACCGCTGTCCGCTATGTCGTTCCCGCATCCCAGACCGCACCCATTGAGTGGAACAAGGTCACGGAGCGCAGCTTTACTAACATCCTCAAGAAATTCAATGTGACCGTGACAAAGACCGATGCGGAAACGGGAACGCCGCAGGGCGACGCTTCCCTTGCGGGCGCAGTTTACGGTATCTATAAAGGCGAGGAACTGATTGACACTTATACCACGGACGAAAACGGGCAGTTTACCACCGACTATTATGTGTGCGGCGATGACTGGAGCATCCGTGAAATCAGCCCGTCCGAGGGATATTTGCTCGATGAGACGATCCACCATGTGGGCGCTGAGCCAGAGCTTTACACGGTGGAACGGAACACCACGAAAAACGATGTGAATGAGCAGGTCATCAAGGGAAATATTGCTATCATCAAGCACACGGATGACGGGGAAACCCAGATTGAGACACCCGAAGAAGGCGCAGTTTTTGAAGTCTTTTTGAAATCCGCAGGCAGCTATGGGGACGCAAAGGAAAGCGAGCGTGACATCCTGACCTGCGACGAGAACGGTTTTGCCCAGACAAAAGACCTGCCTTACGGTATCTATACCGTGAAGCAGACTTCTGGATGGGAAGGTCGTGAGCTGATGAAGCCATTTGATGTGTTTATCAATTCTGACGGTCAGACCTACCGCTACCTGATCAACAACGCCAACTTTGAGAGTTATATCAAGATCGTGAAAAAGGACGCCGAAACGGGCAACACCATCCCCTATGCCGGGGCAGGCTTCCAGATATACGACCCCAATGGCGAGCTTGTAACGATGACCTACACCTACCCCGAAGTGACGACCATTGACACTTTCTATACCACAGCGGACGGCGACCTTATCACGCCCCAGACTCTGGAATACGGAAAGGGATATTCTCTTGTGGAGGTGCAGGCTCCGTATGGATATGTGCTGAACTCCGATCCAGTCTATTTTGATGTGGTGCAGGAGGACTCCGCTGAGGAAAGCGGCATCACAGTTATTGAAGTGGTACGGGAAAATGTAGCGCAGAAAGGCACGATTACCGTGGAAAAGACGGGCGAGATATTCTCAACCGTAGCAGGCGACAAAGGGCTGTATCAGCCAATCTTTTCCGCCAGTGGGCTTGAGGGAGCTGTCTATGAGATTACCGCAGCCGAGGACATCTATACTCTGGACGGGACACTCAGGGCTTCTAAAGGTGAAGTCGTAGACACGATTACCACAGGTGCGGACGGTACAGCAAAGAGCAAGGAGCTGTATCTTGGCAGATATGAAGTCAGGGAAACCAAAGCCCCGTATGGCATGGTGCTGAACGGGGAAACGCATACCGTGGAGCTTGTGTACGCAGGTCAGGAGGTTGCGGTCACAGAAACTTCCACGAGCTTTTACAATGAGAGACAGAAGGTGGAAATCGACCTCATAAAGAGCCTTGAGGTAGACGAAGCCTATGGCGTAGGCAATAACGGGGAAATCTTTGATGTTTCCTTTGGACTGTACGCTGCGGAGGAACTGACAGCCGCCGACGGTACTACAATTCCCGCTGACGGTCTGATTGAGGTCATTACCCTCGACGAGAACGGTCACGGGAAAGCTATCAGCGACCTGCCGATGGGCAGCTACTATGTGCAGGAAATCAGCACGAACTCCGCTTATCTGAAAGATGATACCAAATACCCCGTTGTCTTTGAGTACGCAGGTCAGGAAACCGCACTGGTGTCCATCACTGCCAACGAGGGCGAAGCCATTGAAAACGACCTGATTTATGGCGCAGTCAGCGGTAAGAAGTACGATGAGGACGGGAACGCTTTAGGCGGTGCGCTCATCGGTATCTTTAAGACGGGTACGGAAGAATTTACAGCCGAAACAGCGATCCAGACGACCACATCAGCCGATGACGGTAGTTTTTCTTTTGAAAAAGTGCCTTACGGGGCTTGGATTATCCGTGAGATTGAAAGCCCGACAGGTTTTGTACTCTCCGATGAGGAAATCCCCGTGACCATTGGCAGCGTGGACGAAGTTGTGGAAGTCGAGCTTGTCAATGAGTTCATCACGGGCAGCATCGAACTGACCAAGGTGGACGAGGACTATCCCGACAACAAGCTGACGGGTGCGGTCTTTGAAGTCTATGCTGACAAGAACGGGGACGGGAAACTGGACGATGGCGACGAGCTTTTAGGAGAAATGGCGGAGCTTGGCGATGGCGTGTACCAGATGAGCGACCTGCGCTATGGCAAGTACCTTGTCCGTGAGACAAAAGCTCCCGAAGGCTTCCTGCTCGATACCAATGTCTATCCCGTATCCATTGAGGAAGATGGGAAGATTTATACAGTTGAGAATGAGGCAGGCGTCGGCTTTATCAATGCAGCCCAGAAAGGCTCTTTAAAGATCGTCAAGACTTCCTCTGACGGTAAGGTGGAGGGCTTCTCTTTCCGGGTAACTGGAAAAGATTATGACCAGACCTTTACAACCGATGCCAATGGCGAAATCCTCATTGAAGGCTTGCGCATTGGCGAATACACCGTGTCCGAGGTCAGCGACGATGCTTCCGCAGGCTATATCCTGCCCGCCGAAAAGCAGGCAACCGTCAAGACCGATGCCACGACCATCGTGGAGATGCACAATGAGCTGAGGGAAACCCCGAAAACGGGCGATGACTTCAACCCTGCGCTCTGGGCAGGTCTGGCGGCTGTTTCCGCGATTGGCGCAGGCGTTTTAGGATTTGTCGGCTTTAAGAACAGAAAGAAAAAGGAGGACTAAGGAATGGACGCTAAGACCATCATTGCCATCGTGCTTGTGGCGTTTATCGTAGGCGCAGCCATATGGCTCAATATCCGTAACAGAAAGAAGAAGTAAGTGCGAAGGGGGCGGCGTTTTCATGCCGCCCCTTTCCCATATATGGAGGTCAGAAATGAGATACCTGAAAACCATTGAACGGAAAGTCAGGACGATTTTGGCGAAGAATGAGGACGCCCGGAATGACGATATGGTGCTGTACCTCGTTTTGTGCAATGCCTGCCTGAAAGATGCGGGAGCTTTGCCCCTTGCGGAGATTATGACGCAGTACAAATATCTGGGGCTTCCGAGCTTTGAGAGTGTCAGCAGGACAAGGCGGAAGCTGCAGGCACGGTATCCAGAGCTTGCGGGGAGCCGCCCCGTGCGCAAAAAACGCAGCGCAGGCGAACACGATTACCGCAGATACGCCAAAGAATAAGGAGGCTGCCTATGGACGAAGAAAAACGCATAAATGGCGGTTATGAAATCATGGAGAGTTGTAAAATCGGGAACAACGAGCTTGTCATCGGTCATAACGCCAAAGCCCCCAACCCGTATGTGTGTTGGTACTGCAAAGACGGATCGGATTATTTCTGGGGATATTACTGCAATCAGCTATCCGAAGCAAGGGAAAAGCTGATAGAGCGATACCAGAGGGAGTGCCGCCTGCCCTATAACAATCCCCCGTCCCAGAAAGAAAAAAGCGGGGATGACCGTGAGCGATAAGAAACGATATGACTGTACGACCTGCCCTTATCCCCGATACAAGGACGGGTCAGTGATCTTTTGCGATGTGTGTATGCGCAGGATTTTAGACGAACAGAAAGCAAAAAAGCAAGGAAAGGAGCAGCGTGATGAGTGAAGAAAAACGGATGGTCGGCTCTTACGAGGTGGAGCAAAGCATCTTTATCGGAGAAAAAGAAGTGCTGTTTGGCGTCAGCAAAAAGGAGGAATACCCTTTTATGGTCTGCTACTGCGATTACAACAATCCCCTCTCTGCCCCGTGGTACACGGAAGCAGTCGGGACAGATGATTATCTGGAAGCAATGGAGCTTTTCTGTGACCGGGTGCAGGCTCAGATTGTCCTGACCCGTAGTGAGCAGGAGAAATTTAAGTTTGATAAAACACCGTTTACCGCCGCTGACTGTATCCCGGATAAGAAAAGCGAGAGCATCATCGGGAAAGTCGTCGTGATAGACGCTGAGCCGAAACGGTATGAATACCGACACGCCGCCTATCAGCTCGTCCTTGCCGATGGCGGCAACGGTGCGTCCGGCGGCAGAGGTCAGGCGGTCTTTGGGACTTACCTTGCCACGGGCGAACGCAGCCGATGGGAACGGTATGATGTCCTCGGAGAAATCCGCCCGGAGCGTATGCCGCAGTGGGCGAAGGAAGCCCTGAACGCCATACAAAATCAGGAAAAGGCGAAAAAGCCCCACAGCAGGGAGGAACGCTGATATGGAGATACGCCCCCTGACCTTATCCGAACAGAAATACACCTATGCCCAGAGTACGCAGATCAGCGGGCAGACGGGAAATATCGGGCATCTCCGTGGCGACTTTGCCCACTCCGGCTATGGTTTTTATACCACTTGGTTTGATAACCGGGCACAGTGGAAAACAGATGAGTTTAAGTCGGGGCTTGATGCGGTTATTAACGGGCTGCGTGAGGATAAGATGCCCCTGCACAACCGCTATGATCTGACTGACTTTTGCAGGCAACATAAAGACAGTGCCTTTCCGGGGAATTACTGCACGGAGTATGGCTTCCGGGTGGATACGGAAAAACATGCTTTCCTCTTGCGGTGCAACCCCTCAAAGGGCGATTACAATTTTTACTGCTTCTGCTATGTGAAGGACTGGCTTGACAGACACATCGGGAAAGCCGAGCAGGGTATCCGCTTTATCGACCCTAATTACAAGGAGCTGTTTCGCATCCCTGATGGCGGGAAAATCGTCATCACGACCTCATGGGGAGAAAAGATGGAGCGTACCTGCCGCTTTATTGACGAGTACCATACGGAAATCGGCGGCAACCTCTACCATATCTGCGAGTTTGCCGAGCGTATGGCACACAACGGGGCGACCTATGAGCCGAAGCAGGCGGATGCGCCGCCCCGGAAAGAAGCAAAACACAAGGACTATGAACGATAAGGAGGATGGAAAAATGGCAGTCAACCCGAAAGCCATTAAAGTCTTGAATAAGGTCTTGGATGCGGGATTTACTGATGAAAAAGCCATTGCCGCCATGACGATTGACGACATTTTGAACATGCAGGGCGTCACGGTTGCGGACATCAGTATCATCAACGAGCTGCAGAAAAGCATTAAGGCGAACAAGGTCATCTCCTTTCTGGGAGGTGGCGGACAGTGAGTACGGAGCTGATCGACCGTATAACTATTAATAATTTAGAACGATAAGGAGGTGCA
The DNA here is from genome assembly GCF_002161285.1 of Blautia sp. An81. Taxonomy (GTDB): domain Bacteria; phylum Bacillota; class Clostridia; order Lachnospirales; family Lachnospiraceae; genus Blautia; species Blautia ornithocaccae. The sequence goes on from NZ_NFHH01000004.1 coordinate 242,995, forward strand.
GATAAATGGCTGCGAAGTATCAGCTCATCACGGAGCTGTATCAGCGTACAAGCGCAGGTATTGCCAGAAATGCGCAGGCGTGGCAGGGCTTTTTAGCCTCTGCCTGCCGCAATTATAAGTGCCGCTTTGACGAGCAGGTTTTGATTTATGCGCAGCGCCCTGACGCCACTGCTGTCGCAAAACTGGAGACTTGGAATACCATGTTTAAGCGGTGGGTCAACAAGGACAGCAAGGGCATCGCTGTATTCGACCCGAAGGGACGCAGGAATACGCTGAAATACTATTTTGATATTTCCGATACCCACGAAGGCTATTATGGCAGCCGCCTCGTTCCCATCTGGCAGATGGATGAGCGATACGAGCAGGCTGTTATCGAAAGGCTCTCTGACCGCTTTGGGGATATTGAGGGAAGCGACCTCGCTTCTGCCCTGATGGAGACATCAAAGAACGCTGTGGAGGATCACCTGCCTGACTATCTGGAAGAACTTAAGAACTGGAGAACGGACAGCTTTTTAGAAGAACTGGACGACCTCAATCTGGAGGTCAGTTACAGAAGGCTTGCCGAAAACAGCGTTGCTTTTATGCTGTTTACCCGCTGTGGTCTGGATACGGAGCTGTTCTTTGAACGGGAGGACTTTGCGGACATCGTAAATTTCAATACGCCCGCCACCATCAATGCCATAGGCATTGCCACGAGCGATATAGCGGAAATGGCACTGCGGGAGATCTCCCTGACCATCCGAACTGTGCAATTAGAGGAAAGACAGCAAAACCGCACATTTGCAGACCCCGGACAGAGCCACTATGATAGAAGCAGGAAACAACCCGAAAGGAGCGATGATAATGAACGAAATCACTTACAGCAGGGAGGGCGATTATCTTATTCCCGACCTCACATTACCGACAGAGCCAGAAATTCCGCTTGGCAGATACGCTATGATGCACCGGGATTATCTGGAGCAGCACAGACGGGTAACTTATCTCAATCTGCTGACCTCGAACAGCCTGAACAGCCACCTGCACGAAGTGGAACAGACCGCACTGGCGAGACTGGAGCTTCTGACGAAGCAGCTCTGCAGGGAGCAGGGCGTGACCGAGGAACTGAAAGAGAAAGCACCGATGCAGTGGGTCGGGCTGATGAACAGCATCCGCAGTCAGGCGGAGGAAGTCATTTTGAGCGAACTGATTTACGCCTGACACCGCAGGAAGCTGAGCCTTCCGGGGACAGTCAGGAAAGTATTGCCAATGAGGAAGAAGTCAGGGCAAATCTCCCCACCGTAGAGGAACAGATGGACGCAATAGCGCAGGCAGAGGACGAAACATCCTCTGCCTTTTCCATTTCTCAGGAGGACATAGACGATGCTCTCCAAAGCAACAGCACAGACAGCAAATACTGCATCTATCGTCAACTGACACATAGTGGGGATAAGAAAGAAAGCATTGCGCTACTAAAGGAGATATATGGTATCGGTGGGCACAGTCACACCTTCCCTGATGGCGTCGGCGGTCACATCACATACCGGGGCAACGGAATTACCCTTGACCGAAACGACAGTGACCAAGAGCTTACCCTGAGCTGGTCTAAGGTGGAAAAGCGTCTGCGGGAGCTGATCAAGGCAGACCGCTACCTCAACCCGAAAGAAAAAGACCACTATGCCGATTATCTGGAGCGTATCGAAGCCCCGCAGTATGAAGTGGACAGCCAGAGGAAAATGGCAAGGCAGCGTTTTATTGAAAGCAAACGGGAACTGCCCCCTGCGGATAAGCGGGACAGCCTTGCCCTGCGGCTTTCCGATTTTATCCGTGACCTTGACCGATACGAAAAAGACCTGCTCGATGAAGTGAGCCGCCCCGATCTTGCCGATATGACCGAAGCGCAGATGGAGCAGGCTCTTTCAGAGCCTTCCACTGTGCAAAACCTCATCGACTTCCTTGCTCTGGTGCAGCGTAAGACTGCCAGTGTTTACAGCCGCAGCAACGGGTATCGGTTTTCACAGGAGCTGACGGAGCTGTACCCTGTCCGCTATGTGTTCCACGAGGACGACCGGGTATTCCTCGGCGCAGATGAGTATGAGGTCATGGCGTTCTCCGAGGACGCTGTTTCTTTGCGTAATGTGGAGTTCCCGCTGTTTGGCAAGGAAATGAGCCGGACGGATTTTGAGGAAAAGCTCAGGGAAAACCCTGCCAACGACCATCTGAAAGTCATCGTGACTGAGAGCCAGAAAAAAGAGACACCTGCCGAAAAGCAGCCGGACAGCCTTACCTTTTCCATTGGTTTTTCCGAACACCCTGCTTTTTATGACCGGGAACTGAATGACCGCTATACGGATTTGAGTTTTGCCCTCGGAAACCGTCTGCTCGGTATTCTGGACGAAAAGCAGCACAGGGAAAGACAGGACGAAAGCAAGGAGGTTGGTTGGTATCATAAGACCGACTTTGCAATCAAAGCAGTCATTAATGGAGAGGAATTTAACTATGATGGACGCTTTGACATTGGCGATGGCGAAGGCGACCTGATCGCCCATATCCGAAACTTTTACGAATATTCCCTCTCCCCTGACTGCCCCTTTATCCCAGAATGGAAACGACAGGGCGAGGATTACTACCGGGAGCATATGGAAAGCCTGCGGTGGGGACGGGATGTGTTCATCCCCTATTTGGAGCAGCATACGGAGTTATCCCAAGAGGACGAAAAGCTGCTTGCTGAGATTATGGCGACAGAGGGCGAATGGTTCAGAGTCCCGGAGGATACGGAAACCGACCTTGAGCTGACACAGCCGGAACAGCCGACCAATGCCGACCTGATCGGGACGGAGCTTACCATAGACAACCGCCGCTATCGCATTGAAAGCGTGGGAGAAATCAGCGGAGATGTGTCCATGCGTGACATCACATTCCAGAATGAGGCAGGCTTCCTCGTCAACCGGGTGGAGAAAATCAGCTATATCCGCAGACTTTTAGAGCAGGCGCAGCCGCAGGAAGAATGGATGCGTCAGGCGAAAGACCTGATTGACGCTTTTCTCCGTGAGGAATATGACAGCGATGTGGGGGCAGATTACCATAACCTGTCCCGTGTGGATATTGCCTATACCACTTCTTCTGACGATGTGCATGAGCTACAAATCAGCGCAGACCTGCTTCATTTCAGACTGGACACCTATATCGACAACCGTCTGTCTGCGAGTAAGCAGTACCAAAGCCTTGAGGATATGGTAAAAAATTGTCTGCCCCATCTGGACTTTAGCGAGATGGTTGCCGATGCGGAAATTCTGGCAGAGGCGTTGGAACAAAAAGAAACGCAGGCACAGTTACCACCCGAAAAAGAAAAAACGGAGACGCCTGCCAATCTGCGCAGGAATTACCGCATTACCGACGACGCTTTAGGTGTTGGCAGCGCAAAAGAAAAGTTCCGCAATAATATGGCGGCTATCCGCCTTTTGCATGAGCTTCAGATTGAAAACCGCCTTGCCACGCCGGATGAGCAGGAAGTCCTCTCAAAGTATGTAGGCTGGGGTGGGCTTTCTATGGCATTTGACGAGCATAATGCGGCATGGGCGTCGGAATATCAGGTGCTGAAAGCGGAACTGTCCGATGCGGAATACCGTGCCGCTATGGAGTCTACCCTGACTGCCTTTTACACCCCGCCTGTGGTCATCAAAGGAATGTATGAAGCCCTTGACCGTCTGGGATACGACAAAGGAACGATCCTTGAGCCTTCCTGCGGGACGGGCAATTTTTTTGGTCTGCTTCCTGAAAGTATGGGAGCAAGCAGGCTGTATGGTGTGGAGCTTGACCCGCTGACGGGCGAAATTGCGAAGCAGCTCTACCAGAGAGCGAGTATCGCAGTGGAGGGCTTTGAAAAGACCAACCTGCCTGATGACCACTTCGATGTGGTCATCGGCAATGTTCCCTTTGGGGAAATCCGGGTGAATGACAGCCGCTACAACGCCCAGAAATTCCTTATCCATGATTACTTTTTCGCAAAAGCTCTGGATAAGGTACGCTCCGGCGGTGTGGTGGCGTTTATCACTTCTAAGGGAACAATGGACAAGGCAAGCCCGGAGGTACGGAAGTATATTGCCCAGAGAGCCGAGCTTTTAGCGGCGGTCAGACTGCCGGACAACACTTTTAAGGCAAACGCAGGCACGGAGGTCACGAGTGACATCCTCTTTCTGCAGAAGCGTGACCGTGTGGCGGATGTGGAGCCGGACTGGATTTATCTGGATACGGACGAGAACGGTATCACGATGAACAGCTATTTTGTGCAGCACCCGGAAATGGTACTTGGCACGATGCGGATGGAAAGCTCCCGGTTTGGTATGGACTCCGTCTGCAAAGCGGACAGCGACAGACCGTTGTCCGAGCTTCTTGCGGAAGCAGTACAGCGGATAAATGGGGAGATCACAGAGCCAGAAAACGGGATTGACGAAATCTCAGATGAGCAGGACGCTTCTATCCCCGCCGACTCGAATGTGCGCAATTTCTCCTTTGCCCTTGTGGACGGAAAGGTCTACTTCCGAGAAAATGACCGTATGCACCCTGCCAATCTTTCCATGACCGCAGGCAACCGTGTCCGGGGGCTTGTGGAAATCAGGGATTGTGTGCGCAGACTTATCGAATACCAGACCGAGGACTATCCAGAGGAAATGATCCGCACCGAGCAGGAAAACCTGAACAGACTGTACGACGCTTACACGGAAAAGTACGGGCTTATCAATAACCGGGGGAACTACCTTGCCTTTGCGTCGGATGAGAGCTACTTCCTCTTATGCTCCCTTGAGGTATTGGATGACGAAGGGAATTTCAAGCGGAAAGCAGATATGTTTACGAAGCGGACGATTAAGCCCCACCGTGAGGTGGTGTCCGTGGAGACTGCCAGTGAAGCCCTTGCCCTCTCTATCGGGGAGAAAGCCCGTGTTGACCTTCCCTATATGGAGCAGCTTACGGGCAGACCGCAGGAGGAACTTATCGGGGACTTGCGGGGCGTCATCTTCAAAGTGCCGAACACCGAGCCCGCCCGCTATGTGACCGCAGACGAATATCTTTCCGGCAATGTGAGGTACAAGCTGACCGCCGCAAGGATAGCGGCAAAGGCAGACCCGGAGCTTTCCATCAATGTGGAAGCTCTGGAAAAGGTCATCCCGAAAGACCTGCCCGCCAGTGAAATCGCTGTCCGTCTGGGGACGACTTGGATACCGCAGGAGGATATTCAGCAGTTTATGATGGAGCTTCTGACCCCGTCAAGCTATGCGGCGCAAAGGCTGAAAGTGCGTTACACCCCGATGAATGGCGATTGGTTTATCGAAAATAAGAACTCAGATGTTGGAAATGTCAAGGCGGACAGCACTTACGGTACGAAACGGGCATCCGCCTACCGTATCATTGAGGACACCTTAAACTTAAAGGACACCCGTATCTTTGACTATATTTATGACGAACACGGGAACAAAAAGGCGGTACTCAACGCAAAGGAAACCACAGCGGCGCAGGCAAAGCAGGAAGTCATCAAGCAGGCGTTTGCCGACTGGATATGGAAAGATGCGGAGCGCAGGAGCCGCCTGACCCGTTACTACAATGACACCTTTAACAATACCCGTCCCCGTGAGTATGACGGAAGCCACATCGTGTTTGGCGGTATCAGCCCTGAAATCACGCTGCGTCCCCATCAGGTCAATGCGATTGCCCATATCCTATATGGCGGGAACACGCTCCTTGCCCATAAGGTAGGCGCAGGGAAAACCTTTGAGATGGTAGCCGCCGCACAGGAAAGCAAGCGGCTTGGGCTTTGCCAGAAGTCCATGTTTGTCGTGCCAAATCATCTTGTCGGGCAGTGGGCGTCGGAGTATTTGCGGCTCTATCCGAGTGCCAATATCCTTGTGACCACCAAGCAGGATTTTGAAACGGGAAATCGAAAAAAGTTCTGTGGCAGGATCGCCACGGGGGATTACGATGCGGTCATCATCGGACACAGCCAGTTTGAAAAGATACCGATGAGCATTGAAAGGCAGGAACAGCAGCTCATGCGTCAGCTTGACGACATCGAGCGTGGTATTGATGAGGTGCAGTCGTCCCACGGGGAGCAGTTTACCGTCAAACAGCTCATGAAAACCCGCAAGGCGATTATGACAAAGCTCGAAAAGCTTAATGACACCAAGCGCAAGGATACGGTCATCGACTTTGAACAGCTTGGCGTTGACCGTCTCTTTATCGACGAGAGCCATTTTTACAAGAACCTGTATCTCTACACCAAGATGCGAAATGTCGGCGGGATTGCCCAGACCGAAGCCCAGAAGTCCAGTGACCTTTTTATGAAATGCCGCTATCTGGATGAGATAACGGGCAACCGGGGCGTGATTTTTGCCACAGGGACGCCGATCTCTAATTCAATGGTGGTGCGCCCGTAAGGGGCTGTAATAATCTTACCTTGAGCAAGTAATAGGGCAAGGTATCAAAGCGGAATAATCCGCACCCTATCGTCACCCGACTTATCCAAAAGGGGAAACCC
>NZ_NFHH01000040.1 GCF_002161285.1 Blautia sp. An81
ATCCCCTTATAATATAAGGTCCCCAGCATCATCCGATTGGAATATGTGATATAGCTGGGATGCCGGGGATCTTTTGTCTGGGAAAATTTCCAGAAGAGCTGGCTGTAAAATCTGTTTTGGATTTTATTCAGTTCTCCAATTGGATTTTTTTCAAGTTTCTTTTGTATTCTTCGTTCTTTTCTTCCCATTTCAACCTCACTGCGAAAAAGTTTTTTGTCATACTTCTATTTTCGCAGTGAATCCATGTGTTTTCAATAGGTTTTAGTGCGAATTATTTTTACCTGTCAGAACTGCCCAGAGCAGCAGCAAGATTACAGCCCCTTTTTTAGTAATACACATAGTGATTAATTTGGGAATATCCAAAAAATCAAGAAATTGAGAACGCACTTTTCTCAATTTTATGATGTTAGGCTAAGCCAGTGGTCCTCCTTCCTGTCCAATGACTAAGTTCTATATTATTTTGCTCCCATTCCTTCTTTATCTTATACATACGAGCATTTTTATCAACATATTCCATTCCCATATTGATCCCTGATTTATCTACGGTGATCGTTGCAATATTTATCTTAGCTGCATCAAACACCTTTGAATCACGTATTATCCATGCAATGGCCTCAAATACTCTATCCAGATCATTTTCATCGATGAGTCCTTGTTCTGCAAGCTCATAGCACTGCACAGCTACACCATTTATATAGGAATAAAAGAATATTTCATAGCTTGTCTGAGTAATAGCTGCAAAAAATATATTCCTGCTGCTTTTTTCCGGAGTTATTTTTCTGATTTGATCATAAATAAGTGTCTCTGGTTTCATTAATCACACCTCCTGTTTCGGCTCATAAACTTTATAAGTCTTCTTACCTGTTGACTCATCGAGTGTCCCTACCGTTATCTTTGTCGGATTATCATTCTCATCATATTCTCTCTTTACTGAAGTCAAAGAAGCCTCTACACCATCCTCTTTCATATCATCTATTTCTGCTTTTAGGCTACTGTAATCTTCATCGCTGATTTTGTCTTTAACTGTGTCAAGGAGTTCTATAGAGTTCTCGTTATTATCAAATTCACATACTGTTCTTTTCCCATCAATCGTATATTCAGCACAAATTTCGGAAGGACGGCTGGAATCTCCGTCATATTCAATATCTATATGCAGCGTAACCTCCTTTCCTTCCTGCAGCGCTTTGGAAATTTCATTTTCCATCTTCTTATAATCGCCTCGGTTGATCGTTCGCCTCATCGGTACAAGATTTTCAATCCCTTCAACACCACCAAGAATTCTGGCAACGATATGACCCCCATCGTCATCCTCCTGCCGTTCTTCTCCACCTGACTCCCTTTGTTCTTTCATATTGCGAGAACCATCTTCTGTATATTGAAGCTTTGCGTCACAGCTTATCGGCCTGCCCTTTTCATCGGTACGGTATGTACTCCCTTTCACTTTATATTCATCGTTCGGAAGCAGTTCTCCGTTCTTTTTATATGTCTGACCGTTATCGTCTGTTTCATATTTATTGCCATCAAGTTCATACTGTGAATTTAGTTCTCTTCTTTCAGAATAATCCGATTCTTCCTGTGACTCAAAACCGGTGGAGTCATATTCCGGATGATCAGGAGATTCCTCCGCAGCAACGACATTGTCAATATCGGTCATCTCAAAGAAATCCCATTCTTCAAATAATTTTCTGAATTTGGATTCTATTTTCTCAGGTGTCAATGAAGGTTTGGATTCATCACTTTTTGAAATTGATTCAAGCTTATCGTCGCCCATAATTTTGTCAAATTTCTCTAGTGCTTCCTTGTTGAATGACGGTTTATTTTCTGCTTTCGTTTCTGTAACATCAGACATTTTGCCCAATTCACCATGCCACATACCTTCACCTCTTTCATGTAACTTCTTTCACAGGCTATTCATATTTTAAGTATCTTTTTCATTTTAAGTCCTTTACATAAAATTCATCAAGCTCGCAAATAAATCTTTTGATTTCACAGTACCGTCAAGTTCCGCCTTTTCTCTTGTCAATAAAGCAATAATTTTCCTCTGGTCCTCTACTGTCAGTAATGTGATCGAAGGCTCCAACAGTTCCCGTATACAGTCATACCAACCTCCGATATTGCTCTCTCTGCTTTTAGCACGTTCAAACGCAATCTCTGAATTAAAGATGTAATAAGTCACCATTCCTCTGAGTTTCTGAATTTCATCTACATCCTGCGCTTTTGTATAACTTACAAAGGCCGTCTTCGCTTCTGCTGGAATTGGTAACCGATAGATATCATCGATTAATCCTTTAACATATTTATCATCCAACTCATTTCGCTTGTCTATTGGCAGAAGCAGATACTCAAGAGATTTCATCTTATTTGCTTCAATTCTCTTTTCAGCCTTATAACTATATTTAGGCACATTCTTAAAGTTTGTATCAATATTGCACAGCACGGGTTCCAGCCAATTATTCTGATAAACAGCTGCAACGAATGTCTTTAGCCGGGACAATTCAAGGATCTGATCATCGTTAAGACTTGCGGCTCTTCCTACAAGCTGTCTGTCCTCCCAATCAGGAAGCCCTAGAATTATCTTGGTGTTTGTGTTTCTGATAACCGACATATCCATCAGGCCAGGAGCCTGATCAGCGATTATAAACCCTTCTCCATAGGTCCTCATTTCAGCTATGGAATTTGCCAGCATTTCCACCGATTTTCCAAGCATATTGGCGCCTTCCGATGTTTGTTCTGTAGAAGTACGCTTTAATATATTATGTGCCTCCTCCAGCACTGTTACATGCTTAAGTGATGCATTGCCTGCATCAGCGTTAGCCATACGATATTCCTGGAGCTTCATGACCAGGAGACCCATTATCAGGGATTTCGTCTCACTTGATCCTGTTCTGCTCAGATCCACAATGACATTTTCATCAAATAATTTTTCCGCTGGCAGTTCGTCATTCGTAAATATCTGTCCATACAGACCATTTGTCAGTGATTTAACCCTTGTACAAAGGGCTCCCTTATAATCCCCTTTACTGTCAGCGGAATAGGCTGAAGCTTCCATTACTTCATTTATCTGTTTTAAGACATCAATAAATGAAGGGTATAACGGAATTCCTTGTGAATCTTTGTAACGGCACTCTGACGTTTCAAGGTTCCATCCTGCTGCAATATACGCCCTTTCAATGGAGTCTTTAAGTGCAGCAGGCATTGCGGCATACATAGGCCAGCAAACATTAAAGATTTCAATCAGGCGATCAATATGTTCCAGTACATGAATGTCGTCAGGGAAACTAAAAGGATTGATTTTAAGAAGCGGCATCTTCTTATAATTTGTTCCATAAACCTTTACATTATCATAGCTTCCGAAACGTTCCTTATATTCTCCTTTTGCAGGCTCGATCACCATAAACTTTATTGTATCATCCTGGCCTTTTACCTTATGGGAAATCAGCTTGTCCAGAATAGAATAAATCGTTGTTGACTTACCTTTACCTGTTGAACCCGTAATAAATGTGTGCATTGATAAGCTTTCAATATCCACACATACCTTCTGCTTGTGATTCTTTTCTCCTTCCTCGTGTCCCATATGATAGAGATTACCCAAAACAATAGTATCATCAGTATTTGCAATTACATTCCGTCCAAACGGAGCCATGGGTATAACCGTAATACCTGATACTGATTTCTTTGGAAGTCCAATTTGAATTGCCAGTTCATCTCCGCTTACAATAGAAGCCGGCGTAACAATAATTCCATCCGTCTTACTCTGTAAAAATCTCGGATGAACAAGCGAACCAATATACTTTCCTAATATCTTTGTTTCTTTTGCATCAGACCAGGAATTAATATGTGAGGCCTGGACACTGGAATTTTTACCTCGCATTAATGCATTATAATTGCTTGCTACTGTAAGCGCCGTATTTCTGTCATCTGCAATAACATACGCAGCACAATCAAAAGCGCCGAAGCTTTCACACTCATCCAGCCTTTCCAAATGCTTGTCGATTTTATCCAGCAAAGACTTGACTGACCTGTTTTCATAAGACAGCTGCAGACTCTTTCCGGCGGTCTTTGAGGCTCCCGTTGTCTCGGTCACTGCCTTATTTCTCTGATTTATTTCTGTTGTTGTATCTGTTTTTCCGGTGGTATCAGCCGTACTTCTATTCACACCGGCATTAAATCCAACATTTGCTGAAAGGATAAAGTTAATTCCAGCACTTGTGCTAACGCCAAAGGAATTTCCTTTTGACTTCATTTTGCTTTGCGTCATTGCTATGCCTTTAGAAATACCTTCAGAAATACCATCCGTACGAGCTTTTGATAACGACAAAGTATCGCTCTCATTTATTGTCACAGAGCTTTGGGCAAATGTAGAAAGCTGCGTGTGCAGCATTTCATAGCCTTGCTTTATTATCTGAATCTCACTGGTGTCAACCGGGTCAGCCAGCATAACTATCGTGTATTTCTGTCCCTTTAAAGAATCCACCAGATTTTCAATTCCCTGAACATAGCCCTCTATGTCTTTTTCATCTTCATCCCGAAGCGCTACGATCCCAGATACCGAAGAATAAGAACTTCCTTTCCTTGTCAAAATGTTCTTTTTAAATGCTGACACTTCCTGCTTAGAGACCTCAGTCAACTCAGATCCAACAAGATTACCCGCCAGTGCGCCTTTAAATGCTGCAGCAGCTGCTATTCTTCTTTTCACATCGTTTTCCTTCTGGCTTCTTGCATTTTTGGATATTATCCCAAAATAATAATCAATCGTAAATCCATTGCTTTTAATGATAGTTGCAATACTGCAATCAATAGAAGATGCCACATTCACAATCGTTGTAAGCTTATTTAGAAAATTCTCCTCTTTGTTTATCACAAACTTGGTAAGTTTATAGAATTTTCCGCATTCTGCAATGTCAATATCAATATCTTCTTCAGAAGGCGGCAGAATTTCATAGGTCTCCAGCCTTCCAAGATAATCTTTCGTAATAATTGATGCCGCATTATTCAATGCACCATTTAAAGCGCTGTTTAACTTATTCTGTGTTACTTCTAATTCATTCGGCATGTGGCAGCCCCCATTTCTTTTATTTTATCTTATCCAGTTCAGACTGTAAGAGAACAGCATATGCTTTGTAATCTGCTATCTCTTTCTCCTTATTTGTGCATTGGTCTGATAAAGTTTCAAATTCTGAAATAATGTTTGTCAAAAGGCTTTCTTCAACCTTTTGACCAGTTGTGCTCATTTTCTTCTTAAAGTCAGCTACCCTGGTCTCTAATTGATTACAAAGTTCATCATAAATTCGTGAAATAGCTCTTGATAATGCTGTTGAAAGTTCTGTCTTTTCTCTGGCTGAAACAAGTTCGCCATTAAATTTCCCTGCAATGCCATTCATTGCGTCCGATATATCCATCTCAAATACCGGGAAAGTGATAGTGCTGACGGTTTCTTCTATCATAATCCGAAACAGCGATGAATCATATTCAGCGTCACCCATATCAAAATTATCAACAACAACGTTTAATAATTTTCTCTTTATTTCTTTTATCTGAACTGCCTCGCTGAAGACCTCCTCCACCTGGTTGCAGGCTTCAATGGAATACTTACGCAGATTTTCAATCGCATCTGCAGCTATACAGTAAGAATAATGCTCTTCATATGTATAATGCTCAATATGACTTGAGCCCCATGTCCACGGCTTATACCATTTAGAATCAGACACTCGATAACTATCATGAATCACTTTGGTGCCTGTCCTGTCCTTTATGCTCAGATAATCCTTGCCTGTATCACGAAGCTCTCTGATTCCGGCAGCTTTCTCAGATTCCAATTTTGCAGTAAGCTCGCCAAACACATGAGCGATATCCGCCCTTATGCTTCCCATCTGACTTTCTATTGCTTTCTTCTGTTCTTCTAGCTGCTCCCGATCATTTTTTTCAAGAATTTGAACCTTTTTTTGAGTTTTCTCCAGATACGTAAGCAAAATTCCTTTCAGTTCTTCCCGTGCAGTAGGAATAAAACTTTTTGCCTTCTGAGCAAGGATATTTTCCTTTTCAGCCACTACATCACTAAAAAGGCTCTTAACTTCATCAAAATTACCAAGAAGTTTAAGATCTGAATCCATATCATCAGAAAACTGCTTTAAGGCAGCGTATACGTTAAGTTCTTCAGAGGAGAAATCTGCGATTGGCTTTCCGATCATATTGTATGCAAGAGAAGATACCATAATCGGATCCGCACACTGCTTTATAACCTCTATCAGCTCGGGAGAACTTCCTCTTGCCTGAAGATCTGATACAAATTCCTCAACCTTGCTCCTTGCACGCCTTTTCAATTTTTTACGAATGATTTTGCAGGCTTTCGGGATATTATCTGCTGTATTTTCATCTTCTCCGAAAATGTCATCTTCATCCTGTACCCTCAAAATATCTCGAATTCCAGAGTCATACTTGCTGGCAATAAGCACCAGTTTTTTGACACCTTTTTGTGGCAGTTGACTCGAAAGTAAGATCCAGTCGCTCTTATCGAGAAAACTTCCGGACTGGCTCAGGAAAAATACAACATCGCATACTTCCATAAATTCCTTTGTCCTGATAGTTCTTGACGCAATGGGATCATTAAGACCCGGTGTGTCTACTATAGACAAGCCTTTAAACTCCTCTTTATTGAGATATAACGTAACTGCCTTAACAATAGGCGTATACTTGCCATCCTCACCTACATAAGCATTTAAACTTGCGATCAGGTCGTTATACGATCCGAATTCAATCTGATCATATCCCTTCGTCAGATAGGAAAGAGGCTCCACTCCATTTCTCCTCACCATGTCTACTATCTCACGGGCTGAGGTATATATTTCATCATCCAGATCTACCGCTGCATTTTCTTCAAGGACCTCCCATTCCTCTGGCGAATAGTATTCAATCTGAATAATATTCCTGTCAGAGTATTCCATTTTTGTAAGGGTGGCCGTTTTAGGAGTTGACGCCTTCGGTAAAATTTCCTGTCCATTGAACAGTAATGTATTTAGAAAAGATGATTTTCCTGCTTTGACCTGGCCTACAACACCGATATTAAGCTTTCGATTTTCACGGTAAAAGTCTTCCGTTTTCAGCTTGAAATTATCAGCCAGCTTTTTCAAACCTTTCATATCTCTTTCTTCCGCATGTCCGGAAAGATTGTCAATGATTTTGTCCACGCCTGTAATAAAACCCTGTAATTCCTGATCATTATCCTTAAAAATTTCCATTGATCATTATGCCTCCTTCCTGAATTATGCTTTACCTTCCACTTGCCTCAATACATTTGTCAGTATCTTTCTCTTGTGCCATTTGCAAAATTTTTCGTACTCATCAAAATAGGACACCACATATATATTTAAATATGTGTCTGACTCACCTTCAACCTCGCTGTTTTTCTCGTCCTTCACAAAAAAGAGCATTCCGTTGCAAGGAGCTATTATGTCTGTAGCTTTTGTGTCCCCTTCTTTTTTATACGATATAAGTGTATCGCCTCTTTTTACTACGCTTCCCTCCTGGAGATGCGATGCGACAATAGTGGGACACTTATCTATTGTCGCATTTTCAGTACTCACGGATTCGAATGCTTGCCTTAGCATCTCATACAAACTATCTGTCACTGAAGCTGACTGCTTGAATCTATATACCGTCTTCTTAGTACATAGTTCTCCACAATGTTGTCTCTGTTTTATAATCCATTCATCCGGAATATAATCCTTGAATTTATCACTCCATCTGTTTTTTAATGACACAGGCAAATTCAAAGTCAGCAGCGTATCCCAATTCTGCATGAGTTTTGCTTTAGCCACAGCTGCAAGGACATAAATCTCTTCATTATCGCATCCCATCATCCTCGCCACATCTGCCGCCACCTCCAACATGGTTTCAGATACCCTGCCTGAAACATTCGCCAGAACAAATACTTCTGCCAAATACAGATATTTGTATGATGACAGATTCCGGATAGCATTTGATAACTTGTCCTTATCGAACTCCAGTCCAAGTATGTGTATGTTCTCTGCAGAGGTCTCAAACCCAATACCTATTGATAATCTGCACAGATATAAAAGTCTGTCATAAAGATCCGTTTCTTCTGACAAAACAATATATGCCAGGCTGCCGACAAACTGACTTTTTAAACCTTCATCTGCATCGTATAACGATTCTATTTTAACCGGAGACATTTTTGCCAATTCTGTTATTTCAGAAAAATCTTTTTTCTTTTCATCTTCCGTTTTGGGTTTCATTTTTTCAATCTCATGATGGAGCATGTCAATGTGATCTTCTATTTTTCGGAGTTCCACCTGTAATTCCGTTAGTGTCATACCGGTCTCCCCTCCTTTATCCAGGCCTTTATTGAGTCCTTATTATCCGATTCGTGCGCAATAACTCCGTAATTTGTATTATTATCTCGAAATTGAAACAATACTCCATCAACCGGCGCTGTTACCTCTTTTGTTATATACCTTCCATTTTCCTTCGTCTTCTTTGTATATATGGCAATAACATCACCCGCATTCACTCTTTGCTTCTGCTTAGCTTTCCATTTAAAGTTATACACTTCGCTGTCAGGCATTTCCACCGCAACATTTCTCAAGCTCTTCACGCCTTGATCTCTTATACATTTAGGAATATAATAACTAAATGTCTTTGCAACATCCTGGATAATTAGAATCTCTTCCTGCGTCAGCATTCTCATACTCTGACACAAAGCTGTCCGGGCAACCAATGCCAGCGTTCTGATCCGTTCTTTTTGAATTCCTAATATAACAGCTATGTTTGCAATGTATTCCTGGATTTCCCGGTTTGCAGTTCCTGCAATATTGGCGGTTATCATAGCATCTACGATAAATCCCTCTCTGTATTTACCTGGAATTTCATCTGCCAGCTCATCATAAAACGTGGCTCCTGATCTAAGTGTATTCTTGTATAAGTCACTGAAGGACCAGGCTATTGAAGCCTGACCTTTCAGCCATTGAAGATATACCATCCGGTTTATTGTTGCCTCCAGTTCTGAATCTAATCTTGTAATATTCAGAAGCATCTCCAGATAAATCCTGCACACTCTCTCATCTTCCAGCCTTTTCAATGGATGTGTGCCAAAAGGGATTTGTTTTGATAAGATTTCAATCCGTCTGTAATCGATTGCCACGTCCTGATCTTTGTTCCGCATTTCCTCAATATCTGAATTTAAAGTTTTTATATTTGCGCTTATATCCTTTACATGTTTTTCCAAATCACGAACATCTTTCTGCAGATCAAATAGTGTTTTCAAAATTCATCTTTCCCCTCATTTTATTCTTCGCAGCAAAATTCTTTATCTCCTTACTCTAAAAGTCTGGTAAGCGAACCTATACACTGATTATTTTGGATTTTTACGCCGTCCGTTTCAGAAGAAATACCTGAAATAATTGCTTCTGTATATCTTCCATTGTTTATACATTGGCAATCTATAAACTGATTGTCACAGATAGCAACTTCTACTTTTTTAGACTTATCCAGGAAGTCGAATAACAGGCCCCCATTATACGAACCAGAAAGGCAAATCAGTACTCCGGAGACTCCATAAAGGGGGTGCCGCTCTTTTGCCTTAATATAGCACTTCCGTACTTTATTGCCATTAAATTCAAATTTTACAGCATTATTCAAACATGCTGTTCCAAATACTCCGCCTCTTCTATCTCCAGTACAAGTAAAACCACAATTTTCAAACCTGCAACCGTTTATTTGAATTGAATTCACCCTAGCAAAAAAAGCTACACGATTTTCAAAATCCAAAAATTCACAATTCTCAATCTGCAGTTTCCCTATCGACTCGAATCGTATTGATCCATTATTAGCCGGCATCAGTTTACAGTTTGATATAGTGACGCATTCACATCCATCAAAGTTACAGCCTGCATCAACGTAAAGAACCAAATTATCATATGTGATTTTCTCTGCTTTGTGTACGCCTGAAAGGGTAAGCTGCAGTGTCTCTCCCTTCGGGGCGGAATAATACTTCTCATGCTGGGTATCCAAGATGGCTCCTGCATAATAGTTCTTGATGTATGGTGCAAAATTTACCTGCTGCAGATCATCTGTCAGGAGTTCTTTCGCCTGGTCATAATAAGCCGAATCCTGCTGCAGCACAGATTTTGCCACCAGTGAAACACCTCTGAGTTCATCTTTAGAAATTCCTGTGAGCTCTATCAATTCTGCCAGGTATTCATAAGTGTCGGCAGAATAATCTCCCATTGATATCAGAAGGATACCTTCCAACGCAAAATAATATTTTATCCTGCTGTCCTTCATATAGCCGACAAACTCCCTGATATCAACATCGGAAATATCCAGAGCCTTCCGCATATATTCTTCAACCGGTTCATCAGTTCCAAGACCTTTAAGAAGTCTCTTCAGATAAAGTATCTGCATATCAGAAGGAGTATTTTCATATTGCAGCACAGTGCAAAGTACTTTCAGATAAAGCGTCTTTCTATATTCATCTAATTCAGCGAGTTCAGGATTTTTTATAGCATACATTTCTGCCTTCATTTCTGTCATTGCATTTCTTATGCCCGCTATGTTCTTATTCAAATTTTTCTCTTCCAAGTAAACATCCCCTATCCTTTTGCTATCAGAGCTGCATATTCCTTCGTATTCTTGTACACATCATTAATATGAATTTCTTCCGGAGCCACGCGGCAGTTTTCCATAATAATATGAACCATCTCGTTTTTATATTCACTTCCACCGGCACTCTTATTGATTACCGGTTCAATGCCTTCGAACATGTCTTGAAGCATTTCTACAATGGAATCATCTGTCTGAATGTCATGTTCTTTCTTATATTCCTCAATCAGCTGCAGAGGATTCTGCACTTTTTCCTGAAGAAGATCTATTTCAGAAGGCTCAGGCATAGAGATGCCGACAATATCAGAGATAAATTTAATTTCTGTAAAGAACTCATCCTGCAGTTCCTTTAGTTTTTTCCTGATTTCCTTAAGATCATAAACTTTCTTCTGAGAGTCCTTAACCATCGCCTGAAGCGGTTCAAGTATTTCTCCGTCAATGTCTTCCGCTGCCAATTTGGTTATGGATGTATTAAGTCTGGTAAGCTTTCGGCTTTCCTCATCGATTTCGTCCTCATAAAATTCCTTGCATCTGACAAATATCTTCTTAAAATTACGTGCAAAATTAGATTCATATATCTGACTATTCCAGTCTGAAATCTGCTGACGTATTTTATCCATGCTTTGTTCTACAAATGCTTTGAGCTTATCATCGATGATCTGATCTAATCTGCTGGTAAATGCATATACATCTACATATCTAACGCCCTTTATATCAAGCGTTGATTTAATCTTTTCGATGATATTTTTAAGATCTGTAAGGTTTTTCTTATCAGACTTATTTACAATAATCAGTTTAGGGATGTCTTGGTGCAAAGTCTTTATAAATTTGATATCCTCCTCGGTAATGGTTCCCGCATCAGCCTGAACAAACCAAAGGATATAGTTGCTGGAATTAAGCTGTCCTCTGGCAATCTGCTCATCAGTTTTAGCTGAATACTTTTCCGAATCTGGTTTCGAATATCCCGGTGTATCTAAAAAAGCAATATTTTCGTACTTATGCAGCGGCGTTGAGAAAAAGATGTTGTCCAGAACATGGCCTAGCGTAACTGCATCCGTTATCCTCTCATCATCATCGTCTTCTACCTCGCCAAAACCATGTGCAATTTTCTTAATATCTCTTGGCCGCATCTGGACCTTTGCATCAAAAACATTTATGCCCATCACTTCATGTTTTTCGCCCTTTACTATATAGGTCGGCACAGAAGTTGATGGATCAATATCCGCTGGGAGTACAGACTTTCCCATTAGAGCATTAAGAAAGCTTGACTTTCCGCTGGAAAAACCGCCTCCAAGAGCGATGATATTTTTTCCTATAAGTTTGTCATACAGGATAAAGTCTCTGAATTTCTCATATTCAGCTTTAAAATCTGTATACAACTCATAAAAGTCTTCCGGCGCATTTTCTTTTAACGTATCCGGAATTTTTTTGTTAATTATTTTATCTATCTTTGACAGATCTACCCTGAATTGAGTTCCTATGGAATTTTGCCTGATAATATTGCAAAGCAAATCAAAATTGCCTTTTAACTTATCATATACGTCTTCATCGTAAGCCATTTTTGATTTCCCCTATCCTCTCAAGATCATTTTTAATGTCTATGACAAGATTCTCCTTACGCACTTTTTCATCATTCATCCTGCTGCGTACATCGGCCATAGCCTGCTCCAATACTTCTTTCTGATTTTTGAGTTCATCAGAAATAGAGGTATTGATTAATCCGATTTGTTTTGTAATGGTCTGTTCTATACCATTATCCACCTGTGTCAGAACCTGCGGATATACTTCCATCTGCAGTTTCCTCCGGATTTCCTGCTTAGCTTCCTCCCGCTTCTTATCGCTATGCAGTTTTATGAAAATACCGGCAATCACTCCTATTATGGGTGTACCCAAAAGAAGGCCGGCTACAACGGCTACTATTGGGGATATTATACCCTTTCCAAGTTTGTCAGCATCGAATGTAAACGAAATCTGAATATCACCCAATGACTCATTGCTGAGGACTTTTGAAACACGCTTCAAGTACTTCTCTACCTTTGGAATAAACCGCTTCTTAACACTTACAGTGACCGCATTTCTTACTACAGTATTAAGCTTCTCCTTGATATCCTGTCCGTTTAACGCCATGACCACGAAGGTTGTCTCTTCACCTTCCAGCGCCTGCCGGACATCATTTTTTATTTCCTCTACACATTCGCTTACCTCAAGCTCAAAATCCTCCTGTTCGTTTGAAAATTTTGATTCCAGAGTTGACATCTGCTTATGTAGCTTTTCTTCTTGTTCATTAAGTTCTGATTCTGATAGCTGACTGCTATTCAATGTAGTTATAAGATAGCTTTCTGTATTCTCTACAACAGGCAGCGCCAATTTTCTATACTTTGAAGCAAGGATTTCCTGGGATTGTTTCTGAATTTCCACAAGAAATTCTTCCAGTTCTTCTGCATCTCCAGTGAAACTGCTGGTCCGGCAATACTTTACCTCTCTGTCTCCAATAAAGCGTTTAAGGCTTTCTTTCATTTTTTCAAATGTCAATTCAAAATCATCATTTTTCTTATCATATTTGGTAATCACAATACACAATGGCATATCATAAAGACATAACTCCTTTAATATATTGCCAACGCTGCTTCTTACGATCAGGTCGTCTGCCGGAAATGCAACTATATAAGCCAAGCTTTGTGGCAGATAATTGTCAATCGCCTTATTATGTACTTCAAAACCGGATTCAAATCCAGGCATATCAACTAACATTACATCCGGAATCTTTTTAAGGAAACTATTGCGAAGCTGTAGTATGGTTTTTCGCACCGTGGTTGCATCGGCCTTAAATTCTCTGTACTCATCAACGGATATAAACTTATAAGCCCCATCATTTCGAACAACAGTAATTTTATCTTCAATATCTGCATATACAATTTCTGTCGGCACAGCCGTTTCAGGAGTAATATCTTCTTTTAACAATTTATTGCTATAACCCAGGATAGTATTCACTAAAGCGCTTTTTCCGGAACTGAATTTACCAATGATTGGTGTGCACACCTTTGCTCTATTCATTTCAGCCTGAAGATTTTCAATTGAATCCGTACTGATTCCATATACATCATTTATTCTTTTGAGTTCTTCAAGTGCAGACATTACTTTTTCCACGTTTTATATCTCCTTTTATTTTTATGTATTTTCATGTATCCATCCATTGACTTCTGGTCCTCCTACATTCAACTTTTGAAAATACATTATACAACAATATTATTGTAAGCGATTATTCGCCGATTATCAATGTTTTACTGCATTTATCAACAACTATCACATATAATTTTCGTTTTTATTTGTATAATCTGCACATCGATTCTACTTCATCTTTTATTTCTTCGACAAATTCAGGAGGATATATTGCCTTTACCCTATTTCCTTGTGACAATAGGAACATATTAACTCCAGTGCCAAAGGTCTCTGCTTCTATCACCGCAGTGTTTCCATTCTTGTTAATTACTCTAGCGGTAGGAATCTTATCTAAAATTGCCTGAACGGATGCTCCAGTATACTCAAACCTTATCTTTCTGTATTCGCCAGGAAACATAAACTGAATTTTGCTGCGTAACTCCCCTTCGTCAAAATCATGTTCCTTATTAAGGACAAAATGTTTTCTGTGCTCCACAACATTTACGATCCTGTCAACACGATAATATAAAGGTTTCCAATCATCTTCATCACACCGATAGGCAATCAAATAAAAGTAATACTCAGAAAACATAACGGCCACAGGCATCAAACGTCTTTCAACCATATCTCTGGAAGTTTTATAATATGTCACAGTTATTTCGATATGCTTATGTATGCAGCACGTCAGCTGCCACAAATTGTCGATAACGCTTTTGCAATCATGATTTACTTCATTATAGTGATACATTTCCTTCATAATAATTTTTTCCAGTATGTTGCGGTCATTAAAAGAAGTAAAATTTTTAAGCTTGGCAATAATATCTAATATTTCCATTTTGCGAAAAGCTCGGCAGCCAATCATCATTTTAATTATAGCAAGCAGTTCTTTACTCAAGAGGAAATTATCAAACTCTAAATGATATGTCTTAGAGTTTGACGTATATTTTAATTCAGTATTTCCTACTAGTTCTCTATTTTCACATAAAAAATTCTTAATTTCCCCCAAATCTCTGGAAATGCTTTTTCCAGAGACACCATATTCTTCTGCCAAATGCTTCACTGATATGTTTTCACCCTTCATTGCCCGAAAAAAGATTTCTAGCATTCTATTCTTTTTAGTTCCAGTACTACTCATACGTTTTAGCTCCTTTCGCTATTTTTGCTTATTATAATATAGCATATAGACAAACGTATGTCCCACTTAAAATAGGGCAGGTATTTTCTGCCTGCCCTTCGTCATTATTCAACTTATCCAATCAGCCGAAAATCCCGCAAAAAACACCTTTAATCGCACCAACTGCTCCGCCAATTACGCCTCCCACAATTTTGCCAGGTATTCCCAGGATTTCTCCACCGATTTCACAACCTGCTGAGGCTCCATCTGATAAACAGTCCCATACCGTGTCACAAAACCCAGTTCTGGTACCGCCACGATAATCCTCTTCTTTATCATCATATAGCCAATTGTCTTTATCATCATTGATGTTGTCAGCAAGCGCCAACCTCTTGTCCTTCGGTATAGACTTGACAATGTAATATAGAAGCTTAGTCAGATTATACGGTTTCCTCTGCTCTCCGCCTTCCTCTTTATATCCCGCACAGTAGCAGATTGGCTTGATATCCAATCCTGTCCCTTCTTTAATTCGCTTTTGTACAGAATCAGCTTTTTTCTTTAAAAAGTCTTTCAGAACCTTATCAGGCTCATTCTTTTCACTATCCCAATGATTACCCTTCATAGCAATATCTGACTGATTCAATGCTATTAAAATACGTGTTTTTGCCGCTTCTTCCCCCAAACATGGAATTAAAACCTTGTTGATCAAATCATAAGAGGTTCCAAGATCCTTCGAAGAGGCATCAAGAATAACCACTACCATATCAATCAAAGGATTTAGGTCCTCTCCGAGTTCATTCAGTTTTCTTATAATGTCTCTCGTGATGCGTTCATCATTTTCAACACCATCCCCCAAGCCCGGAGTATCCCAGATTGTCAGATTATCAAGTTCATACTTTGCGATGCAATCCGTCTCAGGATCGACACCGACACCAACTTTAGCTACCTCCATGTTAAACAATGCATTAATCGTGGAACTTTTGCCGCTTCCGGTAGCGCCAGCAAGCATTATATTAACTTTTCTTCCTCTAATTTTAAGCAATCTGGACAGTCTTTTTGTTTTATCTGCCTCCGGCATATCAGCTTTCATTATTTCCTCTTCCAACAAGTCATAGATGCTTACACGCTCATCTTTTCTTGTATGTGACTTTTCTTTTTCATTTACTGCTTCAGAGTCTACAGCATCATTTTTATGTGTATCTTCACCACAAACAGACTTAGCAGCACTTTCTTCAACTATTTTCTTTAAATCATCTTCAGAAATAACAGGTATTTCTATATTTTTAACTGTCATACTTTCATCCTCCTTAGGGTAATATTGCCATGTCGTGCAGGTACCTTGTATCTATAAAATAACAACCCTTATGGACAAATATATGTCTTTGTAAAAATATTTTCTATCACTCAAATCTCTTCATCTGATCAATCTGTTTTTCCATTCCACTGTCTGCAAAAAAAGACCTGCAGACATCCGATATCACATCAGACACCTACAGGCCTATCTTCCCTAAACTTTATTCACTTATACCATGCTGCAATATGACAGCACAATTATCTGTTTCTTAGTACAGCTTCGCCCCTGCCGGAATCTTATCATCCACAATCAGCACATTCAGTCCTTCTCTTCCTTCCACAATGTGTGTGGCTGAAATGATCATACCGCAGGAATCGATTCCCATCATCTTTCTTGGCGGCAGATTTACGATAGCAATCAGTGTCTTTCCTACCAGCTCTTCCGGCTCATAGTAATCATGAATACCGCTTAGGATCACACGGTCTTCTCCGCTTCCGTCATCCAGTACGAATTTCAGAAGTTTTTTGCTCTTAGGTACTGCTTCACACTCTTTTACTTTTACGGCACGGAAGTCAGACTTGCTGAAGGTGTCAAAGTCAACCATATCTTCAAATAATGGTTCTACCTCTACCTTAGAGAAATCAATGGTTTCTTTCACTTCTTCGATGACTTTTTCAACTGTTTTTGTCTCAGTTGTTTTCTCAGACTGTGCCGCATTGTTTGCCTCGTTCTTTGCCGCTCCCTGTGACTTCATTGTCGGGATTTCACATCAATTTAATTTACATTGACGCTTTTTCCTTTAATAAAGCCCTTTTCAGCATATCAACATTATCATAATAACACTTCTTTGTTGATTACGCCACTAAAATTTGTCGTACTTTTGTCGTATGGCACACATTTTGTCGTACTCAGTCAGTCCCAGTAGGACTCTTTCCTAAAATACATCTAACTTGTGTGCTAAATTTTGAATTGCTTCTTGCTTTTTGGTATCGGTAACTTCCGCATAAATATCCATCGTTGTTTCGATATTTGCGTGTCCCATAATGGACTGAATTACCTTTAAGTTTGTTTCATTCTCGCAAAACCTTGAGCAAAAGGTATGTCGCAAATGATGACATGAGAAATGTGGTATTATCACAGGCTCACGATGTTCTTTGGAAGCCTTCACCACTTCTTCTGCATTGTACGCTTCATATATACGCTTGATTGCCCGATTGACTGCTTGCGGATTATGGACATTCCCAAAACGATTCATGAAGATAAATCCTTTCATTCCATCAATTTCGGTTTCATTAAACCCATTCTCCTTTTGATCTTCCCACTCCGTCTGGAGCGCATCATAAACAGTATCCATCATCGGAATAATGCGTATACCTGCTTCTGTCTTTGGAAGGGATACCGCAAACGAACACATAGGGTGGTCTTTATATTCTCTGCTGTAATAGACTAAGCTGTGATTGATATTGATCATTCGCTTATCAAAGTCCACATCTTCCCACCTGATTCCAATTGCTTCTCCAATTCGACACCCTGTTCCCAACAGGAACTTAAAAAACGGTGCCCAATGGTAAAATGTAAGACTGTTTTCTACATAGTTGATAAAAGCTCTCTGCTGTTCTACCGTCAAAGCGTGTCTTACACCATGATTTTTGCCCGGCTGCTTCTTGATCTGTGCCATAACTCCATCGCTCGGATTAACTCGAATAATGTTATCACGCACTGCGAGCTGAAATGTCGGGTGCAGGACTGTATGAATTGTTTCCAGCGTATTTATCTGCATTTCCTTTTCCTTCAGTAAGTGCTGGTAAAACTGCAACACATCTGAATACTTCACAGAAGCGATTTTCTTCTTTCCAAATCCATCTCTGATAAAGCGGTCATACATATACTTGTAATTTCTCATAGTCGTTCCCCTAAGCTCTGACTTCGTAGAAATATACCTGTCAAAAACAAAGTTGACTGTCGAATTACCCGCCGCATACGCATCCAATCCGTCCAGTTGATCTTTAATCAACTTTTCTTCCCTCTGCCGCAGCTCCATGATGTCCTTAGAATAGATGCTCCGGCGTTTTCCCTCCGGATCAGTGTATGTATAAACATACTTACCATCACAGCTACGTTGCGTTTCGCCTTTTCTTAAAACCCTTCCTTTGTTATCCTTTCTTGATTTCGCCATCTCGTCTCCTTTCTCCAAGGAAAGAGATTTCGTACTAACTACTCAAAGGTTTTTCCATTGCATATTGCAAATCAATACCTTTTTGTAGCACCTGCGTTATGGTCATGTCATGTTTGGACGCATATTCTCTAAGTTTTGCGGCTTCTTCCTCTGTCAATTTCAATCCTATTAAAGTCTTTTTCGGATTTTCCGACTTCGGTCTACCTGTTCTCGCCACAACATACACCTCCATCCATTTCATATTCATTATACTTTCAGTTAAACCAAAAGTCAACACATTTTTGGTTATACGAAAAATCTTTCTCAAAACTCCAACTACCTATTTCACACGAAATGACTCCAGATATTGGTCAAACACATCAAGGTCAACCAGTACCATTCTGTCTATTTTCAAAATAGCACCTGCGTCTTTCGCAAGAGTCTGAAACTTATTCATTCCCATGCTATACATTTCTGCTCCTTCCTTATATCTGACTAATCTTTTCTTGTTAATTGCCTTTGGTATTCTTTGCATCAATAAGTCCTCCTTAAATTAAGCACACAGTTTTATCTGCTTATAAACAAACAGAATGTGCTTCTACTTATTTATAAGCAGATAAAAACTGCATTACAGGTGGCAGGTCATTACTCTGCCCACATCGGTCTTGCACCGTCATTCAAATTGACCGGATTTCTCCGGAAGTATCATTATCACAGATATACTTCATCGCCCTGTGTAACTGCTACACATTTTGCCAAATTCTTCTCGCTCCATACCTTTGCTTCAATGTAGTGTTTCAACATTTCCTCACGTTCACTCAAAAAGAGCAGGTATCTCTTGGCGAACCTGCTTAGTGGCTCCGCATATCCTCACGTCCTGTATGCAATCAATATTCAATTGTCAAGGTACATGGTGCATACGCACCGATCAGCGAATGGAAAGGGACACCGCTGACCGCCTGCTATGCAACTTCAAAAGCCAATATTTTCGTAATCAGCTTTGTTTCTAATCTGCGACGTAAAGTTTCATCAACACAGTAATGCGGATTCCCACACTCATCATAGAGCCTTCTTGTAGACAGAGCTGCAATATACCCCTCGTAATGTTTCAAAACCTCATTGATTGCTTCCACATCGCCGGAAGCTGCTGCCGCAATGATATGGTAAGGCAGCAACTTTGAACATTTACTTGATTTCTCCATTCCTGATTCCCTCCATAATCTTTTTTAATGCCTGAAGTGAGCTTACCCGGTGATGATGAATGGTACTTCTGACAAGGTTCATGTGCTTTGCGATCTCCGTATCTGTCATATCCAGAAAAAAAGACAACAAGATAACATTCCGCTTCTTTTCCGGCAGATACTTCAATGCTTCACTGATCAGCTCGTCCTTTACCTCAATATCATAATCAAGGACACGAAACACCTCTGATTCTGCTATGTAATCATCCTCAGTATTCAACCGACTCAACTCCTCCTGCGTTAGTTCCGAGAAAGAAACCTCATGCTTCTGCCGATAGCTTCTTGCCCGTTCATAGTCAATCATTTCATTCTTTAACAGGGTTTTACAAAAGCTGTCAAACTGTTTCCTTATTCTTAACTGCTTTTCGGAAGAAGATTGCTCCATAAGAGTTCACCTCCTTCCGCACCCATTTGGAACAGAGTGAAATATCTCCCTTTCACTCCGTAGCACGAATGGAAATATGAGCAGCGTCGAAAAATCGACAACTTTTTGAAAAAAATTTTATGTATATAAAAAACGCCCTTGCAGGTACATACCCACAGGACGCTTCCTATATCTGATATTGAATTTTTACCACACAGTACAAGTGCGTATAGTGCACTTTTAATGATATACTTTGCCGCATCTGCTGAGATGCGACCTATAAAATTACCTTTCCACGCAAAAAGCCGGACAGGTTCCTAAAAACATAAAAATATCCTCTAAACTGTTCAGAACACATAACTCTCCCAAACACATTCAAAGGATAAAACAACGTGAAAAAACCTTTGAATACTGCGTTTTTTTATATGCAATATCCAAAGTTCCTATATTTTATTAGTGCATTATTTCCCTCTGTTAAAGTGTATTATTAGTGCATTTTCAAACCAAAACGTGCACTATACACTATACATGGAGGTGCATATATGGCTAAATCTAAGAAAATTGATAAAGACATGGGTTTTCGTCTTAAAAAGGCTAGACTGGATCAAAAGCTGACATACGATGAGTTATCAGAAATGTCCGGTGTTTCCTCAAGGTATATCAAGGAAATTGAAAATCATGGCAATATTCCAAGCCTTGAGAAATTGGGGCAACTGATTCGTGCATTACATATCTCCGCTGATCCTTTCTTTTATCCGGCAGCTCCAACCGACAATTTGGATTATCAAAGGCTGCTGGTCTATCTCTCACAATGTACAGAAGAACAGATAACAACGATTCTTGCCATTGTGGAAGCCTATCTTCGGACATATAACAAACCCACAAATTAGAATAGCAGAAAGATTTTGATTTTAACTTGATTGTTTCTGAATTATTCTGGAGAAAAACAGGGTGGAAGTTCCATGATCGGACGCTCCACCCTGCTTACTTATTTCATTATTGTATTCAATAACTCTTTTACCTTAACACTCTCTTTAACAATCCCAAGTCCAGCAAGTATCTGTACTGCATCTACTATACCCTGATAATAGGCTCTCTGTTGTTCCTGAAAGTGTGCATGTTCTACAATATCCATATAGTTTTCTAAAAAATTTCTCTGCTCTGTAGAAAGGTCAGATAAGAATTTTTCATATTCCCAGTTTTCTTTTTTCAATTCCTTATCCGCCTTCTTTGCTTCCTCCGTCTGTATGGAATACTCCCGTTCATCTGCTTCACTGCGAAGCTCCTCAAAAACATCAGATAGCTTTTCAAATACTTCATTCATTTTGTGTCCACCTTTCTCTAAATAAGTATTGCATTTTACAGGCAGTATTATCAATCCAAAAATTTCTTACAACAATATTTTTTCGCACTTCATCTTTAGAAGTAAATTATCAAGATTATTCCGTAAAATCAATCATATGGTACTTCATCTTTAGAAAGTTGGTGATGATTTGAAAATTTACTGGAATAAAGAAAACAATTCCAAAAATCTGATAGGTCAGAGAGTAAAAGAATTGCGTACAGAAAGGCAGCTATCGCAAAAAGCACTGGCAGAACAGCTCCAGCTTGCCGGATATGAATTTAGCGATTTGACCGTATTACGAATAGAACAAGGGACACGCTTTGTACCGGATTATGAAGTGGTTGCCCTTGCTGAATTTTTCCATGTATCTTGTGAATATCTTTTAGGTGTCAGAAATGAAAAATAAGCAGTGATCTGTATTTCTTCTTTACAGACGAGGGCGTAAAATTTTCTGTGTCTATGGGAAAAATTCTTCTTTGATAAGAAACAGATATGTATAATTGTCTTGTCGGAACTTCTGCTTTTTTTGCTGTCGAATTACTTATCTGTTTATA
>NZ_NFHH01000041.1 GCF_002161285.1 Blautia sp. An81
GTCGCCTACGGAAAGGCGGGAGTAAAGGGCTGTGATTTTGTTGTAATCATTCATGTGCATATCCTCCTGTGCGTCCATGTAGAGTTCTTTACACTTAAGATTATGCACTCCAGCGGGCGCTGCCATACTCCATACCGTGCCGGTACTTCTTGGCGTTCTTGCTTTTGAGATACACGGCCAATCGCAGGCCAGCGCCGCAGCACAGCCCCACCAGCAGGTCCAAAGGGTGCAGGCTGGGCCACCAGCTGGCCAGCGCCACCGGCAGCGTGGAGAAGAACGAAAGCATTTTTGCCGAAGCGTCCGCACCCACGGCCATCCGCCATCCTTCACCGAAGTTGGTTGCGAACAGCCCCATCAGGATATAGGGCATATTCAGCAAAAGGAGCTTTTTGATGTCAAGTTGCTTTTTCATCTTCATCGTTCCAGCTCCTTCCGCTTGTTCCGGTCCACAACGGCGTGTTTCACCAGCTCTTTGAACTGGCTCAGCTTTGCCAGCACGGACGGACGCTCTGTTTTCTGCGCCTTTCTGACCTTCTTGCCGGTGTACTCGGTAAAGGCAGCGGTCAGGGCATCCGCATCGCGGCCTTTGAAAAAGATCAGGTACTTGGGCGGGGAGCTGCTGCGGTCCTTCTTCACCGCATAGTCAACGCCGTATTTCCGGGCGATCTTTTCAAACTCCTTGATGGAGGGGTCGGTGATCTCGATGTTGGAAACGCCCTGATTCTGGCCGATCAGCTGCTTCACCGTCTGTTTGCCGTGGGGAATCACGGGGGTATCCCGGCTTTTCTGCTTTTGCAGCTTCTTTTCCTTGCGGTGGGCAAGGTACTTGGTGATGGCGGCCTTAAACAGCCGCCCGGTAAACTTTGTTCCGCTGACTACCAGCGTCAAAGTCCTGTTTTCCACTTCCTCCTGCATAGGTCATCGCCTCCTTTCCACGGATTTTGCAGGGGTGGCGCTTGATACTAAGGCGGGACCACCAGCCGCCGCAGCAGGTATTTCATCATGGCAGGCTCCTTTCAACGCAGCTGATCGGAGCGGTCATAGTACAGATGTCCCTGGCGCACCTTGGCATGGCTGAGAATCTTGATGTGGCCCTTTTCCTGGTTCTCCAGGCTTTTCTGGTATCCGGCCTCCGTCAGAAACAGGCGGGTCCGTTCGCCTTTCCAGCCCACCGGCGAATCGTGGGTCAGCACATCGAAGATAATCATGTGCCGGGTGTCCTCGGCAAACCGCTCCAAATCCATGTACTCATGGCCGTGGTAGTTCTGCGCCCCGGCCTTGAGCCGCATTTCCTCCATCAGCTGGCCCACGGTCTTACGCTCAGGCATGGCGCGCACCTCCTTTCCCGCGTCCCTGGCCTTTCACAGTCAGGATACCGTCCAGGGTGGTAGCGGTGATCCGCAGGCGCTCAGCGGTGGCGATGTCATTCTTCACGGTCTCGTCGATGCCGTGGCCGCAGACCACCAGCACATGGGACCGGCGCAGATAGTCTCGCACCATATCCAGCCCGTCCTTGTGTTCCTGGGGAATCTCGTCCTTGAGGAAGGTGGACAAGAACAGAACCGGGCAGATGGGCGAATACCCGGCGTCGTACACCTGGCGGCAGTAGGTGGCAGCGTTCTCGGCGTTCTCATACTGGTTGTTGCTCCAGGGAGCCGTAATGTAGGCAAGAGGTCGTTTCATGGCAAAATCCTTTCTCCCGGTATTGCCGGGCAACAGAAAAGCGGCTGTTTACCAGCCGCCTGTGTTCATATCGTGATTGACTTGTACGGTGTAGTGATTGCTGATCGTGGTGGGCGCGTTGAACAGCACTGCAAGCAAATACTGTTTCATATTGCGGACCTCCGTGGTGTTTTTCTGCATACCGTCCATGACAAATCGGATATGCTCGCTATCCAGCTTCAAGAACCGGGAGCGCACGACTTCATGGGGAAAGTCGCTGCCAGCGATCCGAGTGGTTTTACGTTTGGCACAAACGGTCTCCACCATCAGCTCCACAATCTCGTCCAGGTCCTCACGGTAGGTCGAAAACTCTCTGCACAGATAGTCATACTCGATGTTCTCCAGAATCAATTCCCGATAATTTTCTATCTCTGAGACAGACATCGCATCCCTTCCTTTCCGTTCCGGCAGCTGTGCTGCCGCTGTTTCCCGGAAGGGAATGGAATCGGTACTTGCTCCATGAGTATTTTGTTTTTGAGTATTTGGTTTCTCTATATTTAATTCTGCGGGCTTTTCCGTATCCGGTTTATCCAGATACGGGTTTTCCGTATCTGGTGAAGCCGTATCTGGTACAGCCGTATCCGGCCTTGGCGTTTCTGGCTGCCTGGGCTGGGGTTTCTCATAAATCACATACTCGGTGTCGCTGATCCGGCCTTGTTGGTCCCGCAGCTGGTTCCGCACGATGTAACCGGCGGTTTCCAACTCCCGCAGCGCACTGCCGATGGCATCAACGCCCTCCTTGCAGATTTTCGCAAGTCCACGGGTAGTATAGTTCCAGTCATCAGGCAGGGATAACATCATGGAAAGAAGCCCCTTTGCCTTGAGGGATAGTTCGTGGTTCCGCAGGTGATGATTGCTCATCACGGTATAATCTTTGGTCCGTTCAATGCGAAAAACGGCCATTGACTTCACTCCTTTCTAATTTTAGGGCATGAAAAAAGCCACAATCCTTCGTGAAAAAGACTGTGGCTTTCAGCTGTTTTTGTTGTTCTGCCAGGGCCGGTAAGGACGCTTGTACTTCGGCGGATGACTGAACATCGGCTCATGCTCCGAAAACGGGAGGGTCTGCAAAACCCGGTCAATGTCGGTGGATTCCATATCATACTGGGACTGGCAACTTTCCCGGATGGCATCTTTGATGCTCTGGACAGTACACATATTCATTCCTTTCCTTTCGTAGTGATAATGAGTTTACGGGTGGCGGCGGCGCTTGTCCGGTTTGAAGTCGAGCACATGGCCCTCGATCACACGGGCATACCGCTTGATTTTGATTTCCCGACGCTTCTGGCTTACGAGGGCGGCCTGATACCCGTCCTCCGTAAGAAACAGCCGCATATCATCGCCGGGGCAGCCGTAGGAACAAGGGCGCTGAACGGAAAACTCGATCATCCAGCGGGTGCTGTCCTGAAAACGCTCTACGGCCAAGATATTGTGTCCTTTCAGCTCACGGGCTGAAATATCCCTCATAGGCGGCTCCTTTCATCGTTCCTGGTCTCTCTGGCGCTTCTTCTGCCACGCCTCCAGCAGTTTGATAATGGTTTCCTGCATCCGCTGGGGCGTATAGCTTTTGGGGAAATACTTCCGCAGGGTGTCGGAGGTGAAAGTCACTTTGTCGAGATCACTTTTCTTTTCCTCACCCATGATGACGCGCATCATATCGAGGGTCAGATGTCCCTCCTGGCTGTATTTCTTGAGTCGCTGAGCCTGGGAGAGAGAGGGGGTAGCCTGTTCGCTGTCCATCGCGTCCAGCAAATCCCGCTGTTCTTCTTTTTTGAGAAAGGACAGCTCATAAGCCGGATTGAGGGCGATTTTCTTTTCATCGACCATATCCAGCAGTTCGGGAATCAGCTCCGTCAGGCGGATATAGCGCTGCACCTGGTTCCTACTCGAACCAGCCTGCTGCGCCAACAATTCATCTGCACGCAACTTCGTCCCAAGTTGGGACGAAGTTAAGTCCCCCCGTGCGCCTTGGTGTTTCATAGCCTCCAGCTTCATCTTGTAAGCAAAGGCCCTTTCGCTGGGGAGCAGGCTTTCACGTTGTAAGTTGCTGTCCACCATGATGATAGTGGCAGCATCATCGTCCAGGTCTCGGACAATGACAGGCATGGTTTCTTTCTCGGCCAGCTCACTGGCCCGGTGCCGCCTGTGACCGGCAACCAGCTCATAGCCGCCCTCCGGGTCCGGGCGGGCGATCGCCGGAACCAGAACACCATACTGCCGAACGCTGTCGGCGGTCTCCATCATGGCCTCGTCATCCTTGACTTTGAAGGGATGCCCCTTAAATGGGTGCAGCTCAGACAGCGGAATTTCCTGTATCTTCTCCAGCTTGGCATCCTGGCGGCTTTCCTCGGTGGAAAACAAATCATCGTATGGAGCCAGCTCTACTTTTTTCGCGCTGCTTTTCAAGTTTTATCACCTCCTTGGTCAGATTCTTATAGCCCTCGGCCACCTTGCCATTAGGGTCATGGGCAAAAATGCTTTTGCCCTCGGCGCTGATCTCCTTTGCCCGGACAGAATGGGGAATCTCGGTGCCGAACACCTTGATTTTGCTGCCATAGGTCTCCCGCAGCAGGGCGGCAATCTCCTTGGCGAAGTTGGTGCGGTTGTCCACCATCGTCAGCAATATGCCGTCGATCTGGAGCTTGGGGTTGATCTGCCGCTTCACCTTGTTTACGGTCTGGAGCAGCTGTTCCAGGCCCTTGGCGGGCAGGTACTCCGCCTGAACGGGGATTATGACCCTGTTGGCGGCGGCCAGGGCGTTGACCGTGAGCATACCCAGGGATGGCTGGCAGTCAATCAGGATATGGGAATACTGTCCCTTGAGCGTGTCCAGATACTGCCGCAGGATGGTCTCTCGGCTCATGGCGTTCACCAGGGAGACCTCCATGCCGGAGAGCTGGATGTCTGCGGGCATCAGGTCAACGCCCTCCGGGTGGTGCAGGATACCCTCGCCGGGGCGCAGCGGCTCGTCCATCAGGATACGGCCCATCGCGTCGGACAGGGTAAAGGGCAGCTTGTCCGGCTGGGGGTGGCCCAGGCTGATGGTCAGGCTGCCTTGCGGGTCCCCGTCGATCAGCAGCACTTTCTTTCCGGCCTGCGCCAGCCCAATCCCCAGGTTCGCGCAGGTGGTTGTCTTGCCAACGCCGCCTTTCTGGTTGGCGATGGCGATGATTTGCGTGTTCAATGACTTCACCTCATTTCTGAATTGTTCTATGGCTTCTGGAAATAGAAAAAGCCGCCACTTCAAAAATTGAAAGTGACGGCCTTTTCTTATCCCGGAATGAAATTCCCCGGAAACGCAAAAAGCGCCCAGTAGAAAATACTGAGCGCTTGGCGATTAGATTTATTCTCTTTTGTTCAAATTAGGTCAAATTCAGACAAACCGTTTTCACGAAAAAGGTCTCTTGGAGATGTATAAATAAACATCCCCTTGGCATCCCAAAATCGCGTCTCGGTTGTCCTATTTTTTAACCCATAAGCCCTCTTTTTGGGGTGGTTGTCCACCATTTAACCCATAGAAAACGGGTTAAAAGAGGCTTCGTTCTGTCAAATTGCGTCAAACCATTTGAAAAGGAAAAACCCCGGAAACCGCGTAGTTCCGGGGTTTTTGACCACTTTTGATAAAGTTTAGCGCTTGCTGAACTGCGGAGCGCGACGGGCAGCCTTGAGGCCGTATTTCTTTCTCTCTTTCATTCTTGGGTCACGAGTTAAGTAACCTGCAGCTTTCAGAGCTGGTCTGTAATCGCTGTCAGCCTCCAGAAGAGCTCTGGAGATTCCGTGACGGATAGCACCAGCCTGTCCTGTAAAACCACCGCCATGAACGTTTACTAAAACATCAAATTTATCAGCTGTTTCTGTCAGAACTAACGGCTGACGAACAACTACCTTTAATGTCTCTAATCCAAAATATTCGTCGATATCTCTTTTGTTAATTGTAATCTTACCTGTACCTGGTACCAGATATACACGTGCTACAGATGATTTTCTTCTTCCTGTTCCATAGAATTTTGTACTAGCCACTGTCATTTACCTCCTATTAAAATGTTAATACTTCTGGCTTCTGAGCTGCGTGATTGTGCTCTGGTCCAGCGTATACATGTAATTTTTTAATCATGGCCCTTCCTAAAGGTCCTTTTGGAAGCATACCCTTAACAGCCAGTTCAATTACTCTTTCAGGTTTCTTGTCCATCATTTCTCTTAATGTGGTCTCTTTCATTCCTCCAACATAGTCAGAGTGTCTGTAGTAGATCTTCTGATCCAGTTTCTTACCTGTAACTTTGATCTTATCAGCATTAACAACGATCACATAGTCGCCTGTATCAATATGCGGTGTGTAGATCGGTTTATTTTTTCCTCTTAAAACTTTTGCAACTTCAGATGCAAGACGGCCTAATGTCTGTCCATCAGCGTCTACAACATACCATTTTCTTTCAACCTTATCTGGATTAGCCATATAACTGTTCATGGTTTTCCCTCCTAATTATCAATCATATACGTTAAATTCGTCATTAAAAAATCAAGTAAATCAAGCCGTTCATCTATGTTTCGGCTTTCAAAGACGCTCCTTCCACCACCATACCGGGGCTTTTGGCTAGGTAGTTTCGCAGTACGTCACATTGACATATTATATTATAAGTAAAATCCTGTGTCAACAATTTTCTGCACATTCTCAGCATTTTTTTCCTTCCACTGCCCGGTTCTCTCCCGGATCAGCATAGGCGTTCTCTCTTCCAGATCTTTTCTTCCCAGAAGAAGCTCATTGCACACCAGCACCAGATTGTCCACTGTCAGGGGAATTCCATCTGACAGGCTGCTGGCAAAGAACAGGATAGGCTCCTCTCTGTCTGCTCTGTACAG
The DNA here is from genome assembly GCF_002161285.1 of Blautia sp. An81. Lineage (GTDB taxonomy): Bacteria > Bacillota > Clostridia > Lachnospirales > Lachnospiraceae > Blautia > Blautia ornithocaccae. The sequence continues at coordinate 6,580 of NZ_NFHH01000041.1, forward strand.
TTTCTTCACCAGATCCTGGTCCTTCTGGAGAAACTCCATCAGAGGCACAGAAAGCACCGGATTTTCAAAGCGGAGACGGAATTTATTACGAAGCATGGCTTCAATCTGCATATTCTTATAATTCTTATAGGCCAGCCGCTCCAGAAGATTCACCATGCTTCTGTCGCAGATTTCCAGGGTAGCATAGATTCCATTCAGCTCCCTGGAAAATTCATAGTGCTCTTCCCACTCTTCTTTATGCTTATACCGCACATCATGGTCCACCTCATGCCAGCCTTCAGAGAAGGTTGTGCGGACCTGTACTTCAAAAGTCTTGTCAATTCTGTATTTTTCCCACAGTTCTGGAGGGAATGCTGAAGAAATCTTCTCTGGCATCCGGCATACATAGTTCATCCGGATAGGGTTAAATTCGTTTACCTTAGGTATGTCCTCATGGGAGTCCTTTTCGATAATAGAATAGGTCTCTTTTAAAAGCTCTTTGCAAATAGGAACATCATCCATATAATAAAGAACGATCCGGATACCGATCAGGTCCTGAAGCTTCTTATCCTTCTCAAGATATTCCTCTTTCTTCCATTCCAGTTTATGCCAAATAGAACCTGCAGATTTCAGTCTGGAAAAAATATGAAAATAAATCCCGCTTTTGCTTAGTTTTTCCTGAATATCCCTGCCAGCCTCTTTCCGCAGGCCTCTCACTTTCTCACCTTCCAGATACTGGGATAACTCTTCTATTTCTCTCATAAACACTCCTCTTTCGCCATTGGCGGACAAACGCTGTACCTTGTTTATTATACCAATTTTCCTCTGGTTCGTAAACGTTTTTATACATAATTATGTGACTTCGTCACAGACTAACAAGAGAAAAAAGGTTATACTCAAATCAAGCTCAAAGAAAAGAGCTGCACATAAGAAACGAATTATAAACTATCGATAAAGGAGATAAAGATATGGCAATTTTACATGTAAATGAAAGTGAATTTCAGAAAGAAGTATTAGAATCCCAGAAACCGGTACTGTTAGATTTCTTTGCTACCTGGTGCGGTCCCTGCAAAATGCTTGGACAGGTACTGGAAGAACTGGATAAAGAACAGGAAGACTTTCGTATCGTAAAAGTAGATATTGACGAAAATCCTTCCCTTGCATCCCAGTGGCAGGTAAGCAGCGTTCCTTCTCTCTTCTTTATTAAGGAAGGGCAGGTCAAAGACTCTGCTGTAGGCTTTCTTCCTAAGCCGGTACTTGTTCAGAAGATGAAAGGCCTTTAACGAAAGGTGGAAACAGCTATGACAAAAGATTATGATTTTATCATCATAGGAGCCGGACCAGCAGGTATGACTGCCGCGGTCTACGCTTCCAGGGCAGGTATGAGAACAGCCCTCCTGGAAGCCGGGGCTCCCGGCGGAAAACTTTTAAAGACAAATAAGATCAGCAACTGGCCAGGCATCAAAGAAGAACCTGGCTCCCAGCTGGCCATGGATATGTTTGAACATTCCACCAGTTTCGGTGCTGTGTATGAATACGGCAATGTAACAGAAATACGTGACGGTGAAAGAAAGCAGGTCATCTGTCAGGACGGCACTGTCTTTACGGCTCCTGCCGTTCTGGTTGCCACTGGCACAAAAGAGCGGCTCCTTGGCATTCCCGGAGAAGAGGAGCATATCGGCAGGGGAATTTCTTACTGTGCAGTCTGCGACGGAGCATTTTCCCGAAATCAGGACGTAGCTGTTATAGGCGGAGGAAACTCTGCTCTTGAAGAAAGTGTCTACCTTACTCAGTTCGCCTCCAAGGTTTATATCGTCATGCGGAGAGATGTTTTCCGGGCAGAACAAGCGGTAATCGAGGCTGCCCGTTCTAATCCTAAAATAGAAATTCTTCAGAACTACCGTCCTGTTCAGGTTATGGATAAAGAAGGAAAAGTCGGAGGCCTGGAAATTGCTCATGCTCAGTCCGGAGAAAAGAAACTCCTGCCTGTCACTGGCATCTTCCCCTATATCGGCGCAGATCCTGTCACCGGATTCCTGAAAGAGCTTCCTGTATTAGACAAACAAGGCTATATGCTGGTCAACAGTGAGATGGAAACCGTCGTTTCTCTTCTCTATGGAGCCGGGGATGTCTGCCAGAAAGGCCTGAGACAGGTAGTAACTGCTGCAAGTGATGGAGCCATAGCCGCTCAGTCCGCATTCCAGAAGCTCCGGTCTTTAGCCCTCTTATAAAGCTATAAGTCAAAGCAGGAATGCTTCCGTTCCAGCCGGGGACACTGGGCAGTCTGCCCATGTCTCCGACTGCGGATATACTGGAACAGGCATGGCAGGGTGTCGCTAATGATCAGGTTCTGATACCGTTCAATCCTGTCCGCCTCTCCTTTTTTCCTAAAATTCTTTTACTTTCTCTGTTCTTTTTGTCTGCATATTTTCTTCTCTTCTTTGTCCAGCATATTCGTCATGCTCTCCAGAGTAATCCCTAAAGTGGACATATTGTGAAGGAAGGCAGAAGTTCCCGGCGCCAGGATTCCGGCAAATCCCAGAATAATAAGTCCTGTATTAAAACCTATAACAAACCGGTAGTTTCTGTGAATCCGCTTCATCAGACAGTTTCCTGCCCTTTTCAGCGTCACAAGCTGGTGGAGATTCTCTCCAGAAATCGTAATGTCTGCAATCTCTCTGGCAATCTGCGCCCCGCCATTTACAGCCACACCTGCATTTGCCGCAGAAAGAGCAGGTGAATCATTAATCCCATCTCCAACCATAATAACTTTTCTGCCCTTTGCTTTTTCTTTCTCAATATAAGAAGCTTTGTCCTCTGGAAGGACCTCTGCATAGAATTGGTCCACCCCGGTCTTTCGGGCAATTGTCCTGGCAGTCCTTTCGCTGTCTCCCGTCATCATGACAACTTTTCGGATTCCTGCCTTCTTCAAAGCAGGAACAATATCTTTGGCCTCTTCTCTCAAAGGATCTTCTATGCAGATTACTGCTGCAAGTTCTCCGGATACAGCAAGATACAGATGGGAGTATTCTGCCGGAAGTTCTTCAAATTTTTCTTCCTCTCCGGCAGGAATCCGGCATTTTTCATCTTCAAAGACAAAATGATAGCTTCCAATGATTACCTTTTCCCCGTTTACCTGAGAAGAGATGCCATGGGCCACCACATACTCTACTTTGCTGTGCATTTCCTCATGGGCCAGGCCTTCTTTCTTAGCCTGAGCCACTACTGCATTTGCAATAGAATGGGGAAAATGCTCTTCAAGACAGGCTGCCAGCCGGAGCATGCTGTCCCGGTCTTTTTCTCCGAAAGTAAGCACCTGGGCTACTGTGGGCTGTGCTTTTGTAAAAGTTCCTGTCTTATCAAAGACCACAGTCTCTGCCTCCGCTGCAGCTTCCAGGAATTTGCCTCCCTTTACTGTAATTTGATGGTCCTGACATTCACGCATAGCCGCCAGCACCGCAATGGGCATAGACAGCTTCAGAGCGCAGGAAAAATCCACCATAAGGATAGACAGAGCTCTGCTCATATTTCTGGTAAGTGCATAGGTAAGCACTGTTCCCAGAAAGCTAAAGGGCACAAGGCTGTCCGCAAGATGAACTGCTTTACCTTCCAGAGAAGATTTCAGCCTTTCAGATTCTTCGATCATAGACACGATTTTTTCATATCTGGTAGAGCCCACAGACTGTTTTACCTGTACTGTAAGTTCTCCTTCTTCTACCACAGTACCAGCATACACATAGGCCCCTTCTTCCTTCTTTACAGGAATTCCCTCTCCGGTAAGAGATGCCTGGTTTACCATAGCCTCTCCCTGGGCCACAATCCCATCCAGTGGAATCATATTTCCCATATGAATGCATATGAAATCCTGTTCCTTTACATGGTTTATTTCTGTCAGGATTTCACTTTCGCCCTGCTTTAACCATACTTTTTCCACATTTAAGGACATGCTTCTCGCCAGGTCTGCCACAGACTTCTTATGTGTCCACTCCTCCAGGATCTCTCCCACTCCCAGCAGGAGCATGATAGAGCTGGCGGTGCTTACATCCCCCCGCATAAGGGAAACTGTAATCGCCGTTGCATCAAGCACCGGCACTTCTAATTTTCTCCGGCATATGCATTTCAGTCCTTCCTTTATAAAGTGAAAAGACTGGATCACTGCCTTGGCTTTTGCCACCGGAGCCGGCAGAAAAACCTTGCACAAAAAGTGGAGTACCAATTTGGAAACAAGTTTCTCCTTATATTTGTTCATCAGCTCTCTGCTTGTATTGTCCGGAACTTTTGCCATAAGCTCCTTGTCTTCAAAAGAGAAGGCTACCAGGCTTTCAATCAGCTTCCGGCGGCTGCCAGTATAACAGACAACACCATGGCCGGTCCGTTCATATACCTTTGCGGCAGTCACATTTTTCAGAGAATTTATATAGAACAAAAACATATCCGCTTCCCGGGCAGTCATCTTTTTCTTCTGGGTAGAGAAACGGATGCGTCCTCTGATCTCATGCTGAATTTTTATTCGCATTTCTCATCTTCCTGTTCCTGGTCCTCTTCTGAATAAATTTCCTCTTCCTGCCGTCTTTCGTTGATTTCTTTTGCTTCAGCCAAAACGTCCTCAGCGTTTTCCTGTACAGCAGTTACCGTATCCATAACACAGTCTTTTGCTCTTAAAACGGCTGCTGTAGCCTGTACATAAGCTTTCTTTGCATCTTTACTTCCTAAGATTTTTACTCCTGCAGTCCCAAAGAGTACGCCTCCGGCAAAAAGGGCTGCTTTCTTAATCAGTTCAGTATGTATCATTTTCGTACCTCCTACTCGTTTCTTTTATTTGTGTTTGTATCCTGTGTAAAATGTCATCCCAAGGCAGAAAAGCATTGCCCATGCCCAGAATCTGTGCTGTTTCATAGTACCTCTCCTTTCATTTTACTTTAAGAGGTAAAGTTAGATTCATCTAACTTATCTATAAAAAATAAAAACCTCTTAATTTCTTGAGTTTATCACCTTTTTCCTGTTCTTGTCAATGAACAGTATCATGTTTTTCCAAAAAAATCCAGATATCTCCCCTATAAAGCAGCAAAGAAAAAGCCGGGCTTTTTCTATCCTTTGCGGATATAATAAAAGCTTCGGCTTCCCCCTCTTTTCTTCTCTTTATACAGTGGTCTTCGCATATGTAAATCCGATAATTTCATCCTTTGTCTATACAGGGGGCCTGTTAACCCACTGCCTCTTTTTCTAAAACCTTGTCAATAGTGATACCGGATAAATATTCTTCCATTTGTTTCTGTAGTCCCTGGTAATATTTTCTCATGGCACAGAATTGTGTTCCATGTCTGCTGCAGAATTCATCTGCTTCCAGGCACCTGTTGATTTTTGTAGTACCTTCCATTACCTCAACTATATCCCACAGAGAAATTTCTTCCGGTTTTTTTGAAATGGCATATCCGCCTCTTTTTCCCTGATACCCGGCAACCAGCCCGGCATCCTTCAGAGCCTTTAATACCTTCATAAGATAATTTTCAGATATTCCCATTTTGCTTCCAATTTCTGCCACAGAGGTAATTCCACTCTGTGTAGCCAGATATACAACCGTACGGATCGCATAATCTGTTGTCAACTTTAACTGCATGTCGTCTCCTTTCTGTCTCTAACATTCCCCTTTCAGCTTTATGGTATTATTATCTGATTTATTTTTACAACGCTCTGTTCGAGAAGAATACGGTTTCATTGTATCAGCCAGCCTGGCTGTATTCAAGGTTTTCGGAAGATTATGCCTGAATCTGGCAGAAAACCTTGTCCTTTACAAAAGCTTTGATTTTCTCCGGTGTGGACTCAAGGGCTATGGCAAACTCTCCATAGGCAATGTCCTCCGCAGATTTCAAATACCGCTGGTCAATCTGGCACAATTTTTTGTTATTCCGGCCAGCCTGATATTGTTTCATATAAATGCCTTTTATCAAGGAAAGAAGTACATTCATATCATAAGTGTCCATCATCTCCCGGTAATGGTCCGCCAGTCGGGTCTGCTGCCTGGTAGTAAAGGTATCTGCCGGAATCTTTGGCACTGCTTCCAGATATTTTTTAGCTGTGTCAGAGCTGATGAGCTCTCTCATAAACATATGATTTTCTACAGGGATATAAACCTGGTCTCCTTTTATGAAAATAGGTGACAACTTATAGTACTCCCTGCTGTCCTGCATTGACTCTTCAAAAAACTTTCCAATATCCTCTACTTTGCACACTCCACGTTTTCCATACATAACATAAGACCCGATCCTGAACATTATTTCCCTCTTTTCTTTAAAATCCATACAACATTTTTCCATATACAGATGTTGGGGGCAAAATTTTTTTGCCCCCGCAATGCTGGACTGCTATGCACTGGGTGCTTCCACAATCCCCAACTATATATATTGTATCAAAAAAAATACATAAATTTCAAAGGCAATTTTTTACGAAAATATTCAGTACCGGGTCTGGTAAAACGCAACAATTTACGCGTTTAACGGATATTTATCTGTAAGAGATTTTACAATAGCCATAGCCTTTTCCTTATTGTTTCTGTCCTTTACCATAAGGGCAATAGCCTCGGCGATCAGGTCCATATCCTCCTGGTTCATTCCCCTTGAAGTTACAGCGGCTGTTCCCAGGCGAACGCCACTGGTTACAAAAGGAGATTCCGGATCATTGGGAATTGCGTTTTTATTACAGGTAATATTCGCTTCATCAAGGAGATGCTCCATCTCTTTTCCTGTGATCCCGGTTCCTCTCAGGTCCACCAGCATAAGATGGTTCTCTGTAGTTCCTGAAACAATGTTGATTCCTCTTTTCAGAAGACCGTCGCAGAGGGCTTTGGCGTTCTTTACGATATTTTCCTGGTAAACCTTATACTCAGGAGAAAGAGCCTCTTTAAAGCATACCGCTTTAGCTGCAATCACATGCATAAGAGGACCGCCCTGGATTCCCGGAAATACTGCTTTATTGAAATTAAATTTTTTGGCAATCTCGGCACTGCTCATGATCATACCGCCTCTCGGGCCTCTCAGTGTCTTATGGGTGGTAGTGGTCGTCACATGGGCATAGGGAATGGGACTTGGATGTACTCCTGCTGCCACCAGACCTGCGATATGAGCGATATCTACCATCAGATATGCGCCTACCTCGTCGGCAATCTCCCGGAATTTCTTGAAATCAATGATCCTGCAGTATGCACTGGCTCCTGCCACAATAAGTTTTGGTCTTGACTCCAGAGCAATCTTTCTCACTTCTTCGTAGTCGATAACTCCCTCATCATTTACACCGTAAGGAACAATATTAAAATATGCCCCGGAGAAATTGGCCGGGCTTCCATGGGAAAGATGTCCGCCATGGGCCAGATTCATCCCCATAACCGTATCTCCTGGCTTCAGCATAGCAAAAAATACTGCCATATTAGCCTGTGCCCCTGAGTGAGGCTGGACATTTACATACTCACACTGGAACAGTTCTTTGGCTCTTTCAATAGCCAGACGTTCCACATCATCCACGCACTCGCAGCCTCCATAGTATCTTTTCCCCGGATATCCTTCTGCATATTTATTCGTAAGAGGGCTTCCCATGGCAGCCATGACTGCCTTGCTTACCCAGTTTTCTGACGCGATCAGCTCAATATGTGAATTCTGGCGTTCCACCTCATCATTAATACACTGAGCGATTTCCGGATCCACCTGATTGATTTCTTCCCATGAATACATTTTTCTTTATACCGCCTTTCTTTCTGATAAAGATATTTGTTTTTCTCCCAAAGACATTTAAGGGATAAAAAAGTGCCCAGAGCCGGAATCGAACCAGCGACACGAGGATTTTCAGTCCTCTGCTCTACCAACTGAGCTATCTGGGCTTACACAAAATATGGTAAGACTGCTGTCCTACACAACACAGCAATCTTACCATATTTGTATCTGTTTTTCAACCGTTTTTTTCGTTTTTCTGTTATACAACTACATTTGTGATCATGCCGATTCCTTCTACATCACATTTCACCACATCTCCCGGCATAAGAAATCTCGGCGGAATCATTCCCATTCCCACGCCGGCAGGCGTTCCCATGGAAATAATTGTCCCTGCCTTCAGCATCATGCCGCTGGAAAGTTCACTGATCACATGAGGGATATCAAAGATAAAGCGGTCTGTACTGCTATGCTGTCTTAAAACCCCGTTAACCTGACTCTTAATCGAAAGGACCGGCGGTCTCTTTACCACGTCTTCTGTAACAATAAAGGGTCCCATAGGGGTAAAGCCATCCATGCTTTTTCCAAAATACCACTGTTTATGCCTGGTCTGTACATTTCTTGCGCTGACATCATTAATCACCGTATATCCGAAAACATAGTCAAAGGCATCCTCTCTCTTAACATGCAAAGCATCCTTTCCAATAATAACTCCCAGCTCTGCCTCATAATCCAGGCTGTCTACCAGTCCGGGATATGACGGAATCGTACCGCCGTCAGGGGTTGCTTCATTTACTCTTTTTGAAAAATATACCGGATAATTCTGATCTCTTTCAAAAGCTTCTTTTTTATAACGGGCAGATTCTTCTCCATGGTCCCTGAAATTCATTCCCAGGCAGATAATGTCCTGACGGGGATGAGGAATCGGAGCACAGTGGATAACCTCGTCATAATTCAAAGTTTCTCCTTCCACAGAAGCCAAAGAGTTTCTGAGCATCTCCATTTCTTCCGGCTTAATATGTTCGATCAGATCATTCATATCCTGAAAATGCAGCTGAAAAGTTTCCAGCGGATAAAACCTCTGAAAAGCATTGGCACACATCACGCCCAACCGCTCTTTGTCATCTCCCTGAAGTTTATAAGTAAGTAATTTCATGCTCTGCCCTCCTCTTGCTGTCCCGGCAGCAATTTATTTCACACTTAGCATCACAAGATGCTTTTGTTTAATAGTAGCATAACGCTCAAAAGTTTTCCATATAATTTTCCTGATTTTCTATAATTTGCAGCAACAATTCAGATGCCCTCTTGTTTCTTTTGGTTGTACTCTTTCTTTTATTTATGTATAATGATTAATTGAATAACGGTTGTTAATTCTGCAGCTTCCTGCAGATACTAAAGAAAACTGCTGTATCATTGATAAAGGATGAAACGATTATGAATATCAGAAGACTTTTAGCCGTGTGGAGTGCCCGGCTGATAAAAACTGCCTGTCAGCTGACAGGAAAACAGGGCGTAACCCTGGCAGGAAAAATTGCCCTGTCTATTTATCCTCCCATTTTGAAAGAACTGGCAGGTGAAGTAAAAAAAGACATTTTTGTAGTCTGCGGCACCAACGGCAAAACCACCACGAACAATCTGCTAGCCTCTGTGCTGGAAGGCAATGGTTATAAAGTAGTCTGTAACCGTACCGGTTCCAACATGCTCAACGGCGTAGCCTCTGCCTTTGTCCTGTCAGCCGGACTGTCTGGACACCTGAAAGCAGATTATGCATGTATCGAAATAGACGAGGCTTCTACTGTCCGGGTATTTCCTCATTTCCGTCCCGATTACATGGTGCTGACAAACCTCTTCCGGGATCAGCTGGACCGATACGGAGAAATCGATATTACTATGGACCTTCTTTCCCGGGCTATGAAAATGGCTCCTGAAATGAAAGTGCTGGTAAACGGCGATGATTCTCTTTCAACTTACCTGGCCCTTGAAAATGAAAATCCCCATTATACTTTTGGTATTGGAGAACAGGTATTCCGGGAAGAAGATACCAGGGAAATCCGGGAAGGACGGTTCTGCAAACGGTGCGGCGAAAAAATGGAGTATCATTTTTACCACTACAGCCAGCTGGGAGATTACTACTGTCCCCGGTGCGGCTTTAAACGCCCCAAACTGGACTTTAACGGCAGCAATGTTTCCCTTGCTGAGGGAATCGCCTTTGATGTAGAAGATTTCCATGTAAAAGCCAATTACAGAGGCTTTTACAATGTTTATAATATTTTAGCCGTCTACGGAGCAGCTTCCCTGGCAAAGGTACCTCTGGAAAACTTTAACAAAATCCTGGGAGACTACACTCCTCAGTTTGGCCGGAATGAACTGTTCCAGATTGCGGATACCAAGGTTATGCTGAACCTGGCCAAAAACCCTGCCGGATTCAATCAGAACATTTCTGCAGTAATGACAGATACTTCCCCAAAGGATGTTATCATTCTCATTAATGACAACAGTCAGGACGGTACTGACGTATCCTGGCTGTGGGACGTAGACTTTGACCGTCTGGCTGATACAAATGCCGCATCTATCACAGTCTGCGGCATCCGCTGTCAGGATATGCGTCTGCGGCTGAAGTATGTGGATATCCCCTGTGACCTGGAACCGGATATTGAGAAAGCTATTACCTCAAAAATCAATAATGGAGTCAAAAATCTCTATGTGCTGGTAAACTACACCGGCCTTTACACCACCCACAATATCCTGAAAAGAATGGAGGGCAGAAAATCATGAAATTGACAATCGGACATTTATATCCGGATCTGCTGAACCTCTACGGTGACCGGGGCAACATCCAGTGCATGATGAAGCGGAGCCAGTGGAGGGGGATTGAGGCAGAGACCATTGAGTTCACTCTGGAAGACACCATTGATTTTTCAAATCTGGATATCGTCCTCCTGGGAGGCGGTTCCGACAGGGAGCAGATGATCGTCTGCTCTCAGTTAAGAAGCATCCAAAAAGATTTTAAAGAATATGTAGAAGACGGGGGCACAGTTCTTGCAGTCTGCGGAGGATATCAGCTTCTTGGCCACTATTACAAAACAGAAGAAGGTACTATAGATGGACTTTCCCTGGTAGATTTATATACAGAGCAGGGCAGTCCCAGACTGATTGACAACATTGTTCTGGAAAATAAAGACTTTTCCCTCCCCATCGTAGGTTTTGAAAACCACGGAGGAAGGACCTATATTGGAGAAAACCGGCCTTTTGGAAAGGTTCTCTATGGACACGGAAATAACGGTGAAGACAAAACTGAAGGAGTTCTGTACAAAAATGTAGTGGGAACTTATCTCCACGGTCCTCTCCTTCCCAAGAATCCCCATATCTGCGACTATCTACTTTCCAACGCATTGAAGCGGAAGTACGGCGACGGCAGCCTGGCGCCGCTGGACGATTCTCAGGAAAAAGAAGCCAACCAGTATATCTACCATCGTTTTGTAAAACAGGATTAGTCCTCTAAAGCAGTTTCGGAAACAGGATTCTTCTGTTTCTCGAAACTGTTTTTTGTTCCCTTGTATCTATCCGGAATTCACCAGAGATCTCCAAAATCCTCTGAAGAAATGTATGAAAATACTTCAAATTTCATTTTTACAATTTTTTTCAAAAAACTGTTGACAATTCAAATATCATGTAGTATTATATCTCTTGTCTTCGACAGGAGGCAAAACACAATAGCTCTTACGCTTAACAAATCAGCTATTGTCATAAATAACCTGCGGGTGTAGTTCAGTGGTAGAACACCAGCCTTCCAAGCTGGATATGTGGGTTCGATTCCCATCACCCGCTTATGCGCGAGTGGCTCAGTTGGTGGAGCGCGACCTTGCCAAGGTCGAGGCCGCGGGTTCGAGTCCCGTCTCGCGCTTTTTTTATTTTCATCAGTACATAGATTGTGCTGATGATTTTTTTATTTTCCACTTCAAAAAAATCCAGGCCGCAGTTTCTCGATTTTATGCGAAATACTGCGGCCTGGGTTTTTAATAGTTGCTTCGTGTATATCTGCGATCTCTGGGATAAGACACCGGTACACGTACCGGTACTTTCTTTGGCTCCTTGATCAATCCCGGAAACAGATCATTAAGAATTGTTTTCACCTTTTCTCCGGTGCTGGTATTTATAAACATATAGAATAACATTTTCATCATAGTCCTGACCTCCTGAAATCACTGTTTTCAAGCTACTGGTTGCATTGTATCAGACTTCTGACAGTTTGTCAGTGACTTTATCACTTATTTTATACTTGTTTATAAATTCTTTAGCAATGTAAAGTCTCTGATGCTTCCTTAAGTTCTTTTTTCGTTATATAATAAAAAATATATACGAACTATGAAAGGAGACTTATCAATATGAGAAAAAATTTCGGAAAGCAGTCCTGGATGTATCCCCTTCCGGTACTGATCATCGGCACCTACAACGAAGATGGAACGGCTAACGCCATGAACGCTGCCTGGGGAGGTATTTATGATACCAATCAGGTATGTATCTGCCTCAGCGCAGGTCACAAGACCACGGCCAACATCAAAAGCCGCCAGGCCTTCACTGTAAGCTTCGCAGACGCCGCCCATGTAAAAGAAGCAGACTATGTGGGCATTGTTTCCGGAAACAAAGAGCCTTCTAAACTGGAGAAGGCAGGTCTTCATCCGATAAAAGGCGAATTTGTAGACGCGCCTCTCATCGAGGAATTCCCCATGGCACTGGAATGCAAGCTCATAAAAATCACAGAAGACGGAGATATCATCGGCGAAATCATCAATGTCAGCGCTGACGAAAAAATTCTGGATGAAAACGGAAAAATCTCCCCCGCACTTCTCCAGCCAATCACCTTTGACCCGGTGAACAATGCTTATCTGACATTGGGAGAAAAAGTAGGAAATGCATTCAGTGATGGGGCAGAGCTGAAATAGACGTGGAAGTGCGTGCCTATTTTGTGGGAAAATGCAAAGAGTTCAGACCTATATACTATTTCTGTATATAGGAGCTGAACTCTTTTTTAATGCTGGCCTAGTGTTCCAATCTAAACAATGACTAAGGAGAAAATCATTTAATTCATGAGAACCACTTCCTCCAAAGTCAGGTTTCAACTCGTGCTTACCAAGCAGCAAATTCCAGCAAAACTTATCTCCACTATGTCAGAAATTTTCTCCCTACATCCATTTTAATCACTAATCTGCCAAATATAGATTACTATTTTTATCTATCAGACTTCTGAGCTGTTTGTCGTACAAATTGTTAACTGTCCAGATATTGTCAACAAACGAAACCATTGCATTTATACGATTCTATATTAGGCTATTTAATGCGAAATGGCAGGTTGATTTCTATGTAATGCAATTTCTGTTTGAACAGATAATTTTGCATAATTCTCCATCAAATTATAGCATTCCGTATAAAGAATACGGTACGGATGAAAGTTCGCTATAATGCTCTATTCAACCTCACTAAAGTTCCCCATCATCTTTGCTTCCAGAAAGTCAGAGTAAATGTACAGATACAGTGTGCCTTGTAATCCTCGAATTACGCTTGCAGCTTTTTTAGCGCACTTCTTCCTTCAAGATTATCGTGAGGGAGCTACCCCATTTTCCCCAGCCGGAAGGTTTCAATCCACCTGTCCGCGAAGGGGGACGACTATCCCGGATTCCAAATTGGAGGACTCTGATGACTGGTTTCAGTCCACGCTCCCACGAGGGGAGCGACGTATTATGCCGGGGAAGCTGCCAAGGATGCAGAGCGTTTCAATCCACGCTCCCACGAGGGGAGCGACTCCGGACAGACGGAGTATAAGATTTCCATGCAGGTGTTTCAATCCACGCTCCCACGAGGGGAGCGACCGTTGTTGCGTCTTGCGAATTTTCACATCCAAGGGTTTCAATCCACGCTCCCACGAGGGGAGCGACAGACGATAGAGACGTATAACAGGTATATGATACTGTTTCAATCCACGCTCCCACGAGGGGAGCGACGAAACTCACACCGAAGCAAAAAGCATTTGCAGACGTTTCAATCCACGCTCCCACGAGGGGAGCGACAGTGGCGGATGGGACGCTTTGGAATGTAAGTATGTTTCAATCCACGCTCCCACGAGGGGAGCGACAAAGAGGAAGAAGCCCACCCCGGAGGAAATGGAGTTTCAATCCACGCTCCCACGAGGGGAGCGACGATAAATTTTCTTGTCGGAGGTCTTATGTCATATGTTTCAATCCACGCTCCCACGAGGGGAGCGACCTCCCTCTTTGTAATATTTGCCATACACATAGGTGTTTCAATCCACGCTCCCACGAGGGGAGCGACCTGCCGCAGCATTTACGGCGGCAATCGCTTCCCGGTTTCAATCCACGCTCCCACGAGGGGAGCGACGGTATCTCCCTGGATAATAATTGTCCTTGTGGCTGGTTTCAATCCACGCTCCCACGAGGGGAGCGACGAAAATGCTGCTGACATACACGGATAAAGAACTTACAGTTTCAATCCACGCTCCCACGAGGGGAGCGACTCCGGACTTGGCAATCTTATAGCTTCCCAAGTCAGTTTCAATCCACGCTCCCACGAGGGGAGCGACAATCAGTCCGGTTATTCCCTCTACAATAGGCGGCAGTTTCAATCCACGCTCCCACGAGGGGAGCGACAGCAATTTCGCCCAAAAATCCTCTGTATTTTCAGTTGAAATTAACATTTTTTTCTTTCCTATAAATTAATTTTTTTCCTTTCTCTTTTCTGCATTCAAAAATCACTTTATTTTGTGTGCATTTTTTGGTGCGAATCCCCCGACATATTTATGTCTGCTTCTTATTCGCACTCTCATTTTATCATAGAATCAATGTATCATCTACAGGAATTCCTCGGTCAACACCCATACCTAAAATGAAATTTTAAATTCCACTCCCTTAATGGGGTGTAGAGTTTACTCCTGCACAGTTGATATTTACTCTTTCATACATCCGTGGTATGGTTATCTCTCCTTCTGACAGCAGTA